>CAWIDQ010000041.1:0-244778 GCA_963834695.1 uncultured Actinomycetota bacterium | reverse complement strand
GCTGGCGGCCTGGTGATCGGGATGCTCAGCGAGCTTAGTGCGGCCAGTGCCCCCGCAGTTCCCCGGCCAGGCGGTCCCGCAGGGCAGCCAGCGCGGGACTGATCGTGACGGGCACGGACCATGGTGCGCGCAGGGCTAGCGCCGCCGGCGGGAGCGCGGCCAGGCTGGCGGCGCAACGCTGCCGTGCGGCCGCGGCCGGTTCGGGCGCGGCGAGGCGGCGACCGCCGCGCATGACCGGGACGAGCAGGGGCAGGTGACCGGGTGGTCCCGGTTCATCGCGCAGGGAGAGCATGTCGCCCCCAGGGCCGCGGTGCACTTGCTTGGCGCCGGGCAGGGTGGCCTTACCCTCGGACAGCTTCATGACCGGCCGGCCGTCGTACTCGACGAGCTTATAGGCGCTATCGAGGTAGGGCGCGTCGGCGGACACGCCCATCTTGGTGCCGACTCCGTAGGCGTCGATGGGGGCGTTGCGCGCCACCAGGGCGGCGATCGCGTGCTCATCGAGGCCGCCGCTGGCGACGATCCGCGCGTCGGCCAGTCCGGCGTCGTCGAGGAGGCGGCGGGCCATGAACGCCAGGGCGGCCAGGTCGCCGGAGTCGAGGCGAACCCCGGCCGGCCCGGGCAGGCGGAGCCGCCGTGCCACCTCGATCGCGGTGCTGATGCCGCGGCCGGTGTCGTAGGTGTCCACCAGGAACGTGGTCTTGGCCGGGAAATCCTCGGCGAACGCGGTGAACGCGGCGTCTTCGCTGCCGAACGCCTCGATGAACGAGTGCGCCATCGTGCCCGCTGCGGTGAGTCCATGACGGCGGGCGGCCGCGGTGTTGCTGGTCGCGGTGAACCCAGCGATCGCCGACGCGCGGGCCACGGCCAGGCCTGCTTCGATGCCCTGGGTGCGCCGGAACGAGAAGTCGACCAGCTGGGCGCCGCGCGCGGCGAGCACGCACCGGGCCGCCTTGGTCGCGACGCTGGTCTGGAACGTGACGTGGTTGAGCATCGCGGTCTCGGCCAGCTGCGCCTCGGCGATCGGCGCGGTAACTTCCAGCAGCGGCTCGTCGGCGAGCACCGCCGTGCCCTCGGGCACCGCCCAGACATCCCCGGTGAACCGCAGCGCGGCGAACGCTCGCAGGTCCCGCTCGCTGAAATCCTGGGTTGCGGCGAGCCAGTCCAGGTCGCCGCCGGTGAACGAGAAGCCTTCCAGGAACGCTAGGCAGTCCTCCAGCCCGGCCGCGACCAGGAACCCCCGGTCCGGCGGGAGCATCCGGGCGAACAAGCTGAACGTCGCCGGGCCGGTCAACGCCCGGCGCAGGTAGCTGGCGGCCATGTTCAGCTCGTAAAAGTCGGTGACCAGGCCACCAGGCATGACACTCCCTCCGTCCGCCGCGCACCGTGTCCGGGCAGGTGCGGGCTCAGCAGCCGACGCGAGTCGGCCAGGTGCCGTCGGCGACCGGCAGGCCGTCCAGGTCCAGGACGGTGGCGCCCGCGGCGGCCAGGGCCTGCCGTGACACCCGGTAGTGATGCCCGCAGAGCAGCAGTTCCGTCGGGTGCCACCGAGCCGCGGCCGAGGGCATGACCGCGATGACCGACGGCTGGGCGGGCAGCAGCAGGCGCGTCCCGCCCGTCGCACGGCGGGCCAGTCGATGGCATTGGCGTAACGCTGCCGCGGCCCAGCCCGCACCGGCAACAGGTTCGCCTGGGCGTTGCCCCGCCCGGTTGTGCGTGGGTCCAGGAAGTTCGCGGACATGCACCCAGCGTCGCGTCCCAGGGACCGGGCCGGGCAGGGCCTAAATTCCGCTGCCTCCGGGACCATCGGCACCTGGGGGGTCGGCCTCGGCCCGTCGTACCGACCAGAATCCCGTTCGGCGTGCCAGCCATGAGCCCTTCCAAGCTCCCAGCGAATGCTGGCAGGCATCGTCCGTCAGGACAGGCGCACCCCGGAGGCGGCGGCGGGCGAGCGGCTGGACCCGGGGCGGTGGAAGGGACGAACGGCCCTACCTGGCCGCGCGCCGGATGGGCGGCGTTGTGGCCCAGGGCACCTTGACCAGGAACGCGGGGCTGACGTAGCCGGATCTCGCCCAGGAGCACCAGCCCCGGCCACGGGCCGCTGGTGACACTCGCCAACGATCTGGCAGGTGTCGGCGGCCGGTGAGCGTGGCGTCTCAGCCTGAGGAGGTGCCGTAGAGGCCGGGCCCGTGGACGGTGACCGTGTCGAGGAAGGTCCGTGCCGCGGCATGCGCGTCCTGGATGAACGTGGCGGTGTGGGTGAAGTCCAGCGGCGAAATGTACCGCGGGGCAGGGCCGGGGAGGTAGAGGACCGGTACTTCCGCCGCGGCCATCGGGGCCTCGAGTACGGCCTGGGTCCGCATGGTGATCATGGCGGTGAACAGCAGCACGCTCGCGAGGGTCTCTGGCGGCGGCGGGAGCTGACCGGGAAAGCTGCAGTCGAAGACGACCAGGGAGCGGGCGCCGAGGGTGATCGCCTGGCGCATCGGCACGTTCGCGACGACCCCGCCGTCGTACAGGCGCCGGCCCTCATGCTCCACCCACGGGTAGATCCCGGGAATGGCGGCGCTGGCCAGCAGGGCCGGAAGCAGTCGGCCGTCAGTCAGGACGCGGGGCGCGGCCGTGGCGACATCCATTACGACCACGCCGAGCGGGAGGGCCAGGTCGCTGAACGTCGCGGTCGCGCCCAGGAGGCCGGTGATGACGGCCGCCAGGCCGGTGTTCGGGAACAGGTGCGTCCGGGTGCGCTGCAGCATGTGGGCCTGGGCGAGCAGCCCGCCGGGGAAAATCATCTCGCGGGTCATCCGGGCCCACGCCTCCGAGAGCGTGCTGGACGCGCCGTGCGGGTCGAAGGCGATCACCGCGCCGTTCAGCGACCCCACCGACGTCCCGACTACGAGGTCAGGGGTGATCCCCTGCTCAGCGACCGCTTGCAGCATGCCCACCTGGATGGCTCCCAGGCTGCCCCCGCCACCCAGAACGAAACCGACAGGCCGAGGCAGGCTCGAAGGATCCATGAAATCCTCCCGAATGGTCAGCATCCGCCCTCGCACACGCGCCGACGGCGGTCATTCGACACAAGGCTGCTCCGCGATACGCGGCTGCCAAGACCGTAACGCCCCGGGTCGGCAGAGCCGGATCGGCATTGGCGGCCGACGATGGTATTCCGATCAAACGCCCCCGGAGGTCCGCAGCAGTTCTGCGTCGCGGTTCCTGGTTATGCGCGGTGGGGTTGCGTGCCCGCCTGGCCGATCAGAGCACCGCGCCCAGTTGATTGCCGGAATTGGTCGCCGAGGCGCAGCGGGCATCCTCGGCGATGACCCGGACGACGGGCGGGCCGGCGATCGTTATGCTCGCGAGACCCGCAGCTACACACCCGGCAAAGGGGGAGACCAATGGCAGGCACGCCCGAGCCCGTTGCGGTGCTCGGCATCGGAGCGATGGGCCATGGGATGGCGGCCAGTGCTTTGCGCGCCGGCATCCCGACGGTTGTCTGGAACCGCAGGATCGAGACGACCCGGGACCTAGCTGAGCTCGGCGCGCAAGTCGCCGGGACCGCCGCCGACGCCGCGCGGCAGGCAGCGATCGTGGTCACGATGGTGACCGACGCCGATGCCGTCCTTTCGGTCGCCCGCGACCAGGGCATGCTCGCTGCTTTGGCTCCCGGCGCGATCTGGGCCCAGATGAGCACCATCGGCGTGGCGGGGATCGACCGCGTCGCGGCCATTGCCGGTGTTGAGCGTCCCGACGTGATGCTCCTCGACGCGCCGGTGTCGGGAAGCAAGGATCCGGCAGAACGCGGCCAGCTGACGATCTTCGCGTCAGGACCAAGCGAGGCGCGCGCACGCGTCGCTCCGCTGTTCGACGCGCTCGGCCAGCGCACGATCTGGGTCGGCGAGGCCGGGGCTGGAACGCGGCTGAAGCTGGTAAACAACACCTGGCTGGCGTTCGCGACCGAGGCCGTTGCCGCGTCCGTGGCTCTTGCCCGCGGGCTGGGCCTCGAGACCGAGACGGTAGTGGACGCGCTGGTCGGCGGCTCGCTGGTGTCACCGTGGCAGGCTGCCAAGCTGCAACGGATCGCCGACGGCGAGTTCTCGGCCCAGTTTGCGCTGGCGCTCGCGCTCAAGGACGTGCGCCTCGCGCTGCAAGCGGTCGGCGACGACCGGTTCGGAGCCCTCGCCTGTCTGGCTGACGAATGGCAGCAGGCCGTTGATCAAGGGCTCGGCGGGCAGGACCTGACCGTCGTGACCCGCGTGCTCGAACAGCAGCGAGGAGACGGGCCGGGCTAGCCACCGCCGGCGAGGCGGCGGTCGCGCTGCTCGATACCCAGCTCGCCGTATGGGTAGTCGGAGGGCTGCGGGTCGCTCGCGGCGTTGAGCGCGGCGGTTTCGGCTGGGCTGAGATGCAGGTCGGCGGCGCGAAGGTTGGTCTCGAGCTGCGCGGTCGTGCGGGCGCCGAGGATTGTCGAGGCCACCGCTGGCCGATCGCTAACCCAGGCCAGCGCGATCTCGGCCATCGACACGCCGGGCCGAGATCACCGGCCTGCTGGGCAAGGTCGCCCACGCGCCCGCGGTCACCGCCGTGGTCAGCCCGTACTCCGCCCGCGGCGCCGCCCAGGTCAGCCGCAACGGGCAGATCGCCTACGCGACGATCGTCTTCGACGCCCCGGAGTCCAGCCTGCCGGTGCCGGACGTCACCCGCGTCGCCCACCTCACCGAGGCGGCCCAGGCACCCGGCGTGCAGGTCGACATCGGCGGGCCGGCGGTGGAGAACGCGCTGCGGCCCTCGGTCGGCATCAGCGCCGCCGTCGGGGTGCTGGCCGCCGCGGTCGTGCTGTTCATCGCGTTCGGGTCGCTGCTGGCCATGCTGCTGCCGCTGGCGATCGCCATCGCCGCGCTGGTCTCCGGCCTGATGACGACCGGGCTGATCTCGCACGCGGTGACCATTCCGTCGGCCGGCCCGACGCTGGGCATCCTGATCGGGCTGGGCGTGGGCATCGACTACGCGCTGTTCATCGTCACCCGGCACCGCAACAACCTCAAGGCCGGGATGTCCCCCCGCGACGCCGCGGTCCGCGCGCTGAACACCTCCGGCCGCGCGGTCCTGTTCGCCGGCACGACGGTGTGCATCGCCCTGCTCGGCATGCTGGTGCTGCGCATCGGCTACATCTCCGGCCTCGGCATCGCCGCCGCGATCACCGTGCTGTTCACGGTCGCTGCCGCCACCACGCTGCTGCCCGCGCTGCTCGGCTTCCTCGGCACGCGGGTGCTGTCCCGCAAGGAACGCCGCCGGCTGGCCGCCACCGGGCCCGCGCCCGATGGCACGTCCGGGGCGTGGGCGCGGCTCGCCGCGTTCGTGCAGCGCCGCCCCGCCCCGCTGGCCATCGCCGCCGCGGCGGTCATGCTGCTGCTGGCCATCCCGGTGCTGTCGCTGCGGCTGGGCTCCTCCGACGCGGCCAACGACCCGGCCTCCACCACCACCCACAAGGCCTACGAGCTGCTCGCCGAAGGTTTCGGCCCGGGCTTCAACGGCCCGCTGCAACTGGTCGGCACCACCGGGTCCCCGGCCAGCACGGCGGCGTTCACCCGGCTGGCGGGCACGCTGCGGACCGAGCCTGGGATCGCCGCGGTCTCCGCGCCCGTCCCCGGCAACGGTGCCTCGCTGATCAGCGTGACCCCGACCACGTCGCCCGAGGCCAAGGCCACCAGCACCCTGATCGCCGCGCTGCGCGACAGCGTGATCCCGGCAGCCGAGCACGGCACCAGCCTGCGCGTCTACGTCGGCGGCGTCACCGCCGTCAACGGTGATTTCGCCAGCGTGATCGCCCCCAAGCTGCTGATCTTCATCGGGGTCATCCTGGTCCTGGGGTTCCTGCTGCTGCTGCTGGCCTTCCGCAGCCTGCTGATACCCGCGGTCGCGGCGGGGATGAACCTGCTCGCCGCCGCCGCGTCCTTCGGTGTGCTGGTCGCCGTCTTCCAGTACGGCTGGGGCCTGCGGCTGCTCAACCTCGGCCAGCCCGGCCCCGTCGAATCGTTCCTGCCCGTCCTCATGCTCGCGGTCCTGTTCGGCCTGTCCATGGACTACGAGGTCTTCCTGGTCTCCCGGATCCGCGAGGAATGGGCCGCCACCGGTGACAACCACCAGGCCGTCCGGACCGGCCAGGCCACCACCGGCCGGGTCATCATCGCCGCCGCCACCATCATGATCCTGGTGTTCAGCGCATTCATCCTGTCCGGCCAGCAGGTCATCGGCGAGATCGGCATCGGCCTGGCCGCCGCGGTCCTGCTCGACGCCTTCCTGCTGCGCACCCTGCTCGTGCCCGCCCTGATGCACCTGTCCGGCCGCGCGAACTGGTGGCTGCCCGGCTGGCTGGACCGCACCCTCCCGCACCTGTCCATCGAACCCGCCACCGGACCACCCGCCCAGCCCAGCCTCCCACCCGCCGAGGTCATCCACCCCGCGCCGGCCCGGTAGTTCGGAGCGGCACCGTGACCACCCCATCTAGCGCATCCACACGCAGTTCCGGCTCACCGGCGGGCCGCCGGTCCGCTTCGCCCACCGCGGTGTCCCCGCTCCCGGCGAGCCAGTCCCCTGTCTGGCAAGCACATCAACGGCGAGGAGCGCTGCGATGGGCCGGCTGAACGTGGACGACGCACGGTGCGCGGCACTGTTCGCCTCCCGGGCTGCAGCGATCGGACGTACCGGCCGCCGAAACGGCGGCCGAGGCGATCAGCCGCACAGTCCGACCGCGAACTCAGCGGCGGCGGCGGCAAGGCCTACTCGGCCGACACGGCCGGGTGTCCCGCCCGTCCGGATCGGGGTCACTGCCCGGCGTCAGAGCCGTCCTGGGATGAGCGTGGCCCGGGTTGCGCCTGGCCGTGTGGCCTGGCCGCGGGTCCGCTGAGCCGGTGGGTCATGACCTGGCGGGCCGGGTGGATTGCCCGCCGGGCGGCTGCGGCCAGCACGGCTGCGAGCACGGGAGCGAGCAGGTAGACCCACAGGAACCGGGTCTGGCCGGAGTTGACGGCGGGGCCGAATTGCCTGGCCGGGTTGTCGCTGCCCCCGGAAAGGGTGCCGAGCGACGCGATAGCGCCGCCGACGAGGAAGCCGACGATCCAGGGGACCGCGCGGGCCAGCCGGCGCAGGCTCAGGCAGAACCCGACGATGAGCACGATGACGAACATGCTGGCCGCCTCGGTGCCGAACAGCTGGCCGGCCCCCCAGCTTGGGGCTGGCTGGAGTGCGGCGTAGGACACCGGGGCCGGGCAGCCGCGCTGCGCCAGACCACGCCCGCTGCCAGCGCCCGCTGGGACATGGCCTTCTCATGACCAGGGTCCGCAGGTCCTGATCCTGATGAGCTCACGACGGCCCTCGCGCCATGTCCCGAGTCGGCGGGCGGTCAGGCCGGCGCCTAGCGACCATTAGGATCGCTAGGGACGAGGGGTCTCAGCGGCAGGCCATGACTCGGACCGGTCGAGGTCGATGAGCGCGATCCCGATATCAGGGTTCATCACCTTGCGCAACTCCGCGGGGGCCTCGCGGATGATCACCTCCAGCGTCGGGAACACCCGTCCCTCGAGGAGGTGACCTCCGCGCGTTGTCCCGTCCCTGCGCCGATCACCGCCACCGTCGCGCGGGCATCGCTGCCATTCGCCCCTATCATGACCATTCCTTTCCTTCTGCTTTCCTTCTGCGGGCCATCCGCGTGAGTCTTGGTGCACTCCCGCCGGCACTGGTTCAGCCGGTGAGCGCGGCACCGGTGCGCGCCGCAGGGCACGCCGTTCTTCCTCTGTGGTGCCGCCCCAGATGCCGGAAACCTGTCCGAGGTCCAGCGCCCAGCGCAGGCACGGTGTCGTCACCGGGCAGCGTTGGCATACGCGCCTGGCCGCCTCGATCTCAGTCAGCGACGCGCCTGAAGTACTGACCGGGAAGAACAGGTCAGGATCCAGGCCGCTGCAGGCGGCGTGGTCACACCAGTCCAGGCGCTCGGCCCCTGTCGAGCGCCATGGGTTCGTGTCCGTCACTTCGCCACCTCCTCCGTGAGCGCCTCACCCTTGACGATCTCGCAGCGCTCGCCCCGGTCACATCGACGCCAGCGGCCATCCGCGGACCCGGCTAGCCGGATCCACCGGTTACCTGCTAGCCGGTAACCTGGTTGGCCGCTCGCCATGACGAGATGGCTCCCGGAACACGTGATGATGGGACCATGACGGAGGACGCCATGATCACGCTGCTGTCGGCGGCCACCCGCGTCGCTTGCAGGCAGATGACCCCGCAGCATCTGAACGCGGTTGCGGTGCTGGACCCGCGCCCGGTGGCGGCGCAGGTCAGCGCGAGGGTCAATCCCAGGTATACCGGAGGTACATCGCAGGTCGATGGCGGTCAGTAGCGTGGCCGGGCTGGTTTGGCAGGTGCCGCGGCGTGCCTGCCGCTGGCGGTCCGCTCGTGTCGCCCGGCGAGCACCGGGCCCGCCGGTGGACAGTGGCGGGATCACGGCTGCGGTCGGCCGGTGCTCAGGTGACGTGCCCAGCCGCAGCCACGGATGGCGGGTGACAACGGGAGAGTTGGATGCGGCGGGACTCAGCTGGACGTCATGGGACATGATCCAAAAGATGCGCCGCTCTGACCAGGCACACTCCGAAGCTACGGACGCCATGCGGACAGGACGCGGTTTTCACGCGGCGGGGAATGGAGAAGCCGCAGGTCAGTGGCCATTCCGATGGGCGGGGATGGGCGGTCTGTAAAACCGTTGGCGGCTCGGCGCCAAGGCGCTGCGCTGGCGCCAAGACCGCAGCCGTGTCGCAAGCCATGCGAGGTAGGTTGCGGCTCGTCAGGCGGGCAGAGGGATCAGCCCTCGAGCACGCTGGCGATGACCAGCTCACCCATGGGCCGCTCCACTGTGCAGCGTGCCACTGCGGCGCATGCGTGACGCCTCAGCGGCGCTCTCGGGAGTTCAGCCGGTTCAGGTCATCGCGCCGGAGCCGGCGCCATGGACAACGTCCGGCAACGGCGACCGGGGCGGTCAATGGCACCGGTCCAGGCCGGCTCGCGACACAAGATTCGGGTCATCGAAGGATGCGTGTATCTTCCCCGGACCATGCGACAACCGCACTCGCGAGGTGTCCTCTCCGGCTCGACGACGGTAGCATCAGCAACTCCCATCGTCCCAGCTCAGAGGGCACCTTTCGCGTCGACGCGCCTGAATGCACACCTATTCATGCGGTGGATCGAGGCTAAGACTCCGGGACCACCTCCCGGGCGCTGTGGCTTTCACGATCGCATGGCTAGCGCTGACGACCCTCGAGGAACTCGTATTCACGCGCCTGATCCAGAACTCGACCGCGCTGTACGGAACGATCGGCGGGATCTTCGGCCTGCTCGCGTACCTGTACGCGACGATGTGGTCATTGCTGATCGGGGCCGAACTGTCGGCCGTGCTGGTGCGCCGGCGCCAAGCTGACCTCGCGGGGCCCCGGGCGGCGACCGCTGCTAGGTGACGATGTAGTACATGCTGGTCGCGACCAGCCAGAAGCCGAGTACCAGGGACACGATGACGATGACCTGGTCGGTATGGGTGTCGATCCAGTGCCGCGACCGGGCCAGGAACTCCTGCGCTGGCTGGGGGCGGAAGGCGGCGTAGATCTCCATCGCGAGGATCGAGGATGTGGCGATGACGCAGAACAGCGCGAGCGTCAGGTAGTCCTGCCAGGACGAGAGCTTGGCCTCGACGATGACCGCGACGCCCGCGGCGACCAGTCCCCAGGGCTGGGTGAGCGGGCCGAGCCCGACGGCGAACCACGGCGTCATGTTGTCGATGCTCGCCTGCCACCGCGGGGTCTTTTTCGGCGGTTTCGGCTTGCCCATCTTCCGGTAGTACCGGATCGCGATCACCAGCAGGGCGGCGCCGATGGCGAGTTTGGCGGCGAGTGCGGCCAGCGAGGGAGCCGTATTGGGCTTGGGAGGCTTGTTCTGGGTGACCAGGACCGTGAACGCGATCACGATCGCGAGCGACAGGAGCCAGCCGAAGATGAACGCGGCACCCTTCCGCACGCCGCCCTTTGACGCGAGGACAAGGATGAACGTGGTGAGCGGGATCGGTTCGAGCGTGATCGCCAGGCCGATGAGAACGAGGCTAAGGACGAGCATGTGCGCCCGTATCTGCTGGCCGGGTCGCCACCGCGAAGTGACCTTCTCCGGCTGCGAACCGTCGAGCGTCCGCTTCACTACCCCCCGAAACGGCGGACGCCGGATCGGCAGTTCGGTGCGGTCGATCGTCTGGTCGCTCACGTGCTCATCCCCCCATTGTGGTGTGGCCGCCGTCGAGGCTGTCCGCCAGCTTGTTCGCGAACCCCTGGGCCTGCCCGGGGAAGTCCGGCTTGAGATTGGTCGGCGGAATCTTCACCCCGAGGTAGCGCTCGCGCATCTCGCCCGTGCCGAAGTAGCTGATCAGCGACAGAAACGACCGGATCTGGCCGCCCGCGAACTGGAACCGGGTACCGCCGACATACTTGCCGCCCTGCGCGATGCCCAGCTTCCTGACTTCCTTCAGGTTGATGCTCCAGTACCGCCGGCACACCACGTAGGCGGCGAACCGCTTCCCGGCCAGCACCTTCGCCGCCTCAGCGGACTTCAGATACGAGCGCAGGGGCATGTTGGTGGTGAAAAACCATGTCGGCGAGCCGAAGCAGACCAGGTCGTAGTCGCCTTCTCGCGCCGCGTCAGGGATGCGGATCTGCCCGGTGGCACGGCGCGTCTGCGCCGGCAGCACCGTGAGCAGGTCGAGGAGCCCGTGCCGGAACGGGAACCGGCCGAACTTCCTCGCGTAGTGGGGATCGGTGAACTCGATCCCCGCCAGGGAGACGTCGCAGCCCCGCTCGCGCAGCACGCCGGCCATCGCGTCGGCCACCCGAAGGCTCTGCTGGGTGTGGGTGTAGAAGACGAACAGAACTGACGGCTTCGTTGCGGGATCCATGGCATTCCCTCTTTAAGGCCAACGAGGTTGGCAATGGTTTCCGGCGCTCGTCTAGATTCCCGCGACGGCCATCTCGTTAGCCGCCCAGGCCGGCTTGTGCGTCGGCGAGGGCGGCTTTGAGTTTTTTGGCTCCGCGGCCGTCGACCTGGGCGACCGATTTGCGCACCGCGCTGGCGAGGGCCGCGTCGACGGTGCCGGCTTTGGCGCGGTCGTAGATGGCGACGATGCCGGCCGAGCCTGGTGGCAGCGCGGCGCCCATCTTGTCTTCGAGGCCGCTTTCGACCCGGTGCCGGGCGAACTTGCCGACCAGGGCGCCGGCGGCGCCGCCGACGACCACCGATGCCAGCAGCGGCGGCGCGAACAGGCCTACGACCAGGCCGACCCCCCCGCCGATCTCCATGCCCTTGCGGCCCAGGTGGTCGCCGGTCTCGTTGATGGAGACGTTGCCGTCGGCGTCGTTGGTGACCAGCGCCACGCCTTCCACGGTGAGCTGCTTGTCTTTGACGAGCTTGACCAGAGCATTGAAGTCTTGCTGGGCCAGGTCGGGGATCAGGTATGCCGCGATGACGACGTCGAACTCGGTGTCGCTCATTGCTGTCTCCTTGGGCTATGGCTCGGTGCTGGTGCTAGATGCTGGTGCTAGGCGTTGATGCCGCGGGCGGCGTGTGCCTGCTGCGCGTTCGCGTGCAGGGCAAGCTCGTCCTTGTCGTCGGGGTGCGGGGCCACGTCGAAGACCACCTTCTTGACCGTGCCGGTGAAGGTGAACGGTGCCTTGCTGGCGTAGCTCCGGTCGACGACCAGGCCGTTGTCCCGGCCGACGTCCAGGCCCGAATAGCCGCTGAAGATGAACGGAACCGTGTGATCGAGCCGGCCGCTGCCCGCCGGCTTGCCGTTGACGTAGAGCGTCACGTGCCCGGGGGTGGCGGGCTTCGCCTCGTCGGCGACGAAACCCATCTGCACGTTCACGTCTCCGGTCGGCAGCTCGGCTGCGGATTCCTGCCGGTACTCGAACACCCCGAGGAACGCGTAGGTGTGCTTCAGCTTCCCGTCCTGGACGAAGAGCGCGAAGCCGCCGAGGTGGTTGGCCTCGGCGACGATCACTCCTTCGGCGCCGCCGTCGGGGATGTGCAGATCTGCGCTGATCGTGTAGGAGTGGTTGTAGACCCGCGGGATCGTCCCGGGGGCCACGTTCTGCACGTCCCCGTAGTAGGTGATGGTCGTCTGGCTGCCGAGCGGCGGCAAGATGCCGAAGAAGCCGGCGAACCCGGCGAGCAGCGGCTTGATGTGGTACTTCTCCGCCTCTTCCCAGAACAGGGCCTGCAGCTCCTTGACCTTCTCCGGGTTGCTAGCCGCCAGGTCGTGAGCCTGAGAAAAGTCATCGGGCAGGTAATACAGCTCGACCGGGTCGTCGTCCGGGTCCCAGACGCCAGGCGCGAACCGCTTCAGCAGTTCCGGGTCCAGCCGCCACGGGGTCCGGGGCATCCGCATCGACAGCCACCAGCCGTCTTTGTACATCGCCCGGTTACCGAAGTTCTCGAAGTACTGCCGGGTGTGGTGCTCGGCAGCGTCTCGGTCGGCCAGCGAGCCGGCGAAGCTCACCCCCGTCATCGGCTGCTGCCCGACGCCGTCGACGTGGGTGGGCTGCGGTATCCCGGCGATGTCCAGGATCGTCGGCCCCACGTCGGTCGCGTGCGTGAACTGCGACCGCAAGCCCCCGGCGCCGGTGACGTGCCCCGGCCAGCGGATGACCATCGGGTTGCGGGTGCCGCCCAGATGCGAGGCGACCTGCTTGCCCCACCGGAACGGCGTGTTCCCGGCCCACGCCCAGGCCGAGGAGTAGTGCGGGTACATCATCTTGGTGCCCCAGGCCTCCAGCCCGCCCCACTTCAGCGCGAGCTGCATCTGCTCCTCGTCGGTCAGCGGGAGGCCGTTGAGCATCGTTCCCTCGTTGAACGTGCCGGTCGGGGTGCCTTCCAGGCTGGCGCCGTTATCCCCCCAGATCCAGATGATGACCGTGTTGTCGAGCTCGCCCATCTCCTCGATCGCGGCCAGCAGCCGGCCGACGTGGTGGTCGGCGTTCTCGGAATAACCGGCGTAAACCTCCATCTGGCGGGCGCACAGCCGCTTGCTGGTCTCTGACAGCGAGTCCCAGGCGGGCATCTCCTCATCGCGCGGCGTCAGCTCCGCGCCGGCCGGGACCACGCCGAGCTGCTTCTGGCGTTCGAACGTCTCCTCACGCAGCCGGTCCCAGCCCTGGTCAAACTTGCCCCTGTATTTTTCGGACCACTCCTTGGAGACGTGGTGGGGCGCGTGGCTGCAACCAGTGGAGTAGTACAGGAACCACGGCTTGGCCGGATCGTGGCCCCGCACGCCATGCAGCCAGTCGATCGCCTGGTCGGTCATGGCCTCGGGGAAATAGAACGGCTTCCCGTCCTTGCCGTCCACCACCCCGATGAACTTCTGGTTCTCCGCGATCATCGTGTCGTACTGGCCGGCCTCCGGCGCCAGGAAACCCCAGTAGTAGTCAAACCCCCACGCGTTGGGCCAGTGATTGAACGGGCCGGCCGGTCCCTGCTCCCTCTCCGGGGTCAGGTGCCACTTGCCGATCCCGGCCGTGGAGTAGCCGTTCTCCTTCAGGACCTTCGGGAACGGCGCCGCGTCCCTTGGCAGCATGGCCGAATAGCCCGGGAAACCGGACGAGGCCTCCGGGATGCCGCCCATGCCGACCGCATGGTGGTTGCGTCCGGTCAGCAGCGCGGCCCGCGTGGGGGAGCACATCGCCGTCACGTGGAAACGGTTATACCGCAGCCCCTGCGCGGCCATCCGGTCATAATTCGGGGTGTCGATAGGCCCGCCGAACGTGGCGGGATTACCGAACCCGGCGTCGTCGATCAGCACCAGCAGGACGTTCGGAGCTCCCGCCGGGGGCTGCACGTGGCCGATCAGCCCCCAATCCGGCTCCGACCCGCCCAGCGTCTTGTTCGCCACGCCACCGAACGCCGGACGGCGGATCGGCAGCACACTGCGGTCAACCTGGTCACTCATCTCAACCCCCACGATCGGTCCTCGGCTACGACGTCAAACTCCTGCTGCCTCGCATAAGGCCTGAATAGTCCTGTTGTCCTGATCCCAGATCACCCCGGGCGAGTGAGCGGGTGCGGGCGGCGTTCTAGATTTCGGTGGTGGCTTCGGCTTTGCCGTTTTTCACGGCGGCCTGGAGCGCGGCGTAGTCGCGTTCGTTCTGGTCGGCGTAGGTTTCGGCGAACTCGGCGATGGCCTGGTCGAACTTGTCCGAGCCGCCGAGGTAGGCGGCCAGGGCGATGCGGTCCCCGGAGCGGGCGTGCGCCCGGGCCAGGGTCCACCCGCACAGCCCGGCGTAGACCGTCATGCCCTCGGGGAGCATCTGCTCGATCGGCACGGAGAACTTCCAGTCCTTCAGCTGGCGGACGTAGAAATCGCGCTCCACCCCGTCCGGGGCCGGGACCCGGGTCCAGCCGAGGAAGATGTCGCTCTGGGCTTGCATCAGGTGCTGGCCGACGACGACGCGCTCGCCCTGGTTGGCGTACTGGCTGCGCCCGGCATACTCCGCCAGGACCGACGGCTGGGCCTCCTTGGCCTGCAGGAACAACGGCTCGACCCCGTCGGCGGCGTCCATCAGCAGCACCCAGGCGCGGGTGCCGACGCTGCCGACCCCGACGACCTTGCGGGCCACCTGCACCATGGCGAACTGCTCGAGCAGGTGCCGCCGGTCCGATTGCAGGGTGCGCCGGTACTTGCCCAGCACGGTGCGCAGCAGCTGGTAGATCGTGTCGGCCTGTACGTCGGCGAAGACCTCTTCGACCGGGACGATCATCGGCGGGTCGCTGATGATCCGCCGCCGCCCCTCGACCACGGTGGTCAGCTTGTCCAGCGCCTTCGTGCTGTCGGCGGTATGGGCCTTGGCCAGCAGCTTCTCGGCGAGCTTGTACCCTTTCGCCTTCACCTGGGCCCGGAACTGGGCCAGGGTCGGTTCGATGTCCAGGTGCGCGTACCAGACGTCCAGGAAGGGCTGCGCCGCGAACTCGCGCATCGCGGTGCGGTAGCCTTCTCCCGCCGCTAGGGCGATCTTGCGGCGGGCCTTGGCGGGATAGCCGTTGTCGCGCCCGGCCACGGCCAGGCTCGCGGCCAGCCGCTTGACATCCCACTCGAACGGCCCCGGCAGGGTCTCGTCGAAGTCGTTGACGTCGAACACCAGCCGCCGCTCGGGCGACGCGAACGCCCCGAAATTCGACAGGTGCGCATCCCCGCACAGCTGCACCCGCAGCCCCGACGCAGGAGTTGTGGCCAGGTCCGCCGCCATCGGCAGGGCCGCGCCCCGGTAGAACGTGAACGCCGACACCAGCATCCGTCCGTGCCGCACCGGCACCAGCTCCGGCACCCGCGTCTTGGCCTGACCCAGCAGCAGCCCGACCGGATCCCGCGACCGGCCCGGCCGGAACTCGCCATGGGATTCCAGCGGCGCTACCGCCCGGGCGTCCTTACCCCGCGCCACCCGGTCCGCGCGGCTCGGCTGCTCCTCCGCCGCGGCCCGTGCCGGACCCCGGCCAGTTACCCGCGTGCCAGGCCTCCTGGCCGCTGCACTCTCAGTCTTCACAGTCATGGCTACTCCCTCCGGGCCGAGGCGGCGTGATACCGCCGGCCGGCCCGCCATCGCGGATGGCTCCTACGGTGCTGCCAGCCAGCGCACAGGCCCCGGGAGGCACCGCCCAGCCCGGCACACCCGGCGCTCGGGCGGGCGGGGCCGCCAGCTGCTCGGCAGCACTGGTCGCCATCGGGGCCTCCCCGCTCCCTCCCCCGGCCGGCGACTATCAGGCCGCTGGCCATCGGAGATCACACGCTGGGCTACCAGCCGGGCGCCATGCCCGGCCGCCATGGAGGGCGCCTCACCCTCACAACCACCCAATGCCAGTCGGCCGGCCTGCACATCATCCGATCGGTATGAAATCCGGGCACCCGAGCTTCACCGGATCCGCGGGCCCTACCCGCTTGCGGCGGACAGAGCCGCATATCAGGAGCACGTGGGGCGATACCAGAGCGGGCAGGCGATTCACAGTCAGCCCGCCCGGCTGGCTGGCTGGTCACCATTATGAGGAACAGCGAGGCGTTGATCAAGCCGCCCGGGAGGCTCGCCATCGCGGCCCGGATCAGCCTGTACAGGCCACCGCCTGCCTTCAGGATGGAGGGGGACGTGCGAGGCCAGCGAGCGCGATGGTGATCCCGTTGGGGGAAAAACCCTCGACTAAACGAGCCACGCGGCTCTCGGAACGGATAACCGGCCCGCCGAAGGCGAGCGAGACCCGCCGGACACCCTGGCCACAACCAGCGGCTCTTCTTCGCGCAAGCAAGCCGGCCTGCTCGTGACAACTCTTTTGCCGTTCTTTGCCCGGTTAATCTGATCCATTCTTTCGCCGCGGTTGATCTGATTCATGCTTGGGAAGACCATGGAGGGGCAGATCTTCCTGGGGGGACCGTCGGAGCATGAGCGACAGCGACGTGCGTCAGCGGGTCGGCCGGCCGCAGAGCGCGGGTCGGCCGGTATTCGATCTTGTTACGTCGAAGCTCCGGCGTCCTGTGATGCGGCCCGGGACCGTGCGCCGTTCGTCGCTGATCGAACGGCTGAAGCGGGGCGACCCCCGTCCGATCGTCTCGGTGGTCGGGCCGGCCGGTTACGGGAAGACGACGTTCTTGTCGCAGTGGGCCGAGCGCAACGGCCAGTCTTTTGCGTGGGTGTCGGTCGACGAGCCGGACAACGATCCGAAGGTCCTGCTCACCTATGTCGCGGAGGCGCTCGACGCGGTGCAGCCGGTCGGCAAGGGGGTGTTCGACGCGCTGGCCTCCCCGGTGAGCTCGGTGCCCGGCTCGGTCGTCCCGCGGCTGGGGGCGGCGTTCGCGTCGATGACCTTGCCGGTCGTGCTGATGCTGGACGACGTGCACGCGCTGCACAACTCCGAATGCCGGTCCGCGCTGTCGGTGCTGGCCGATCACGTGCCGGCCGGCTCGCGGCTGGTGCTAGCGGGCCGGGCCGAGCCGCCGCTACGGGTCGCGCGGCTGCGCGCCGAGGGCAAGATCCTGGAGATCGGCCCCGGTGACCTGTCGTTCACCCGCGTCGAGGCGGCGTCGCTGCTGCGCAACGCCGATGTCGCGGTCAGCGAGGACGATGTGGCGGAGCTGCACCGGCGGACCGAGGGGTGGCCGGCCGGGCTGTACCTGGCGGCTTTGTACCTGAGGGAGGGCGGCCCGCTGGCGAGCGCGGCGGTCTGCTTCGGCGGCGATGACCGGCTGGTGAGCGAGTACGTGGAGTCGGAGTTCCTGGCGCGGATCTCCGCACGGCAGCGGGTGTTCCTGACCCGGACCTCGGTGCTGGAGCGCATGTCCGGGCCGTTGTGCGAGGCAGTGCTCGACATGCCCGGATCCGCCGCAATCCTGGCGGATCTGGCCCGGTCGAACCTGCTGCTGGTGCCGCTGGACCGGCGCGGGGAGTGGTGCCGCTACCATCACCTGTTCCGCGACATGCTCCTGGCCGAGCTGGAACGCCTGGAGCCCGGCCTGATCCCGGTCCTGCGCCGCCGCGCGGCCGGCTGGTTCTTGCGCAACGACCTGCCCGAGGAAGCGCTGGAGTACTCGATCGCGGCCGGGGACGCCGGCGCGGCCGCTGGCCTGGCGGAGAAACTCGTGGTGCCGGCCCACCGGCAGGGCCGGGTCCCCACCGTCCAGCGGTGGCTTGGGTGGCTGGAGGACCGGGGCGGGATCGAGGGACACCCGATGCTCGCCGTGCAGGCGGCGCTCCTCTTCGAGACGATGGGGCGGCCGGTCGAGGCCGAGCGGTGGGCCGATGCGGTCGACCGCTGGCAATACGGGGACACGGCCCGGCCCGGTGACCCTCCCGCCGAGGCGTGGGCCGCCGTGCTGCGGGCCAGCTTGTGCCGTCGCGGGGCCGGGCAGATGCTCGCTGACGCCGACGAGGCCATTGAGAGGCTCGCCGAGGAGAACTTCGTGGCGCCGGTGGCCACGCTCCTGCGAGGGGTCGCGCGCGTCCTTTGCGGCGACCTCGATGGCGGCGACGCGTCCTTCGAGGATGCGGCCAGCGCCGGGGAGAAAGTCGGCGCGCATGAGATTCTCGCGATCGCGCTGTGCGAACGGTCGCTGGTGGCGATGGCGCGCGGTGACTGGGGCCGGGCGGAGGACCTGGCCGGACAGGCGCGCAGCGTGTTGCGGCGGGCCGGGATCGAGGAAAGCTACGCAACACCCCTGGTCAGCGCGGTGCAAGCCCGCGCAGCCATCCACCGGGGAGATGTCCCGGCAGCGCGCCAGCAGCTCATCAGCGCCCAGCGGCTGCGGCACTTGCTGACCTACGCCCTGCCCTACCTCGCCGTTCAGGCCCGGATGGAACTCGTTCACGTCCACCTCGCGCTCGCCGACCTCGCCGGTGCCAGGACGCTCATGCGGGAGATCGATGAGCTGCTCAGGCGCCGGCCCGGCCTGGGCACCCTGGCCGGCGAGGCCCGGGCGCTCCGGGCCCGGCTGTCGGAGGAACGCACTCCCAGCGCCCCCGGAGCGTCGGCCCTGACCGCAGCCGAGCTGCGCCTGCTGCCGATGCTGTCCACGCACCTGTCGTTCCCGCAGATCGCCCAGGAGATGTTCCTGTCCCGCAACACCATCAAGTCACAGGCGGTTTCGATCTACCGCAAGCTGGGCGCCTTCTCACGCAGCCAGGCGGTCACCCGGTCCCGTGAGCTGGGGCTCCTGGAGGGGTGACGAGCCGGTCTTTCACCCCATCAGGAGGATGAAACCCGCCCAGGGATGAGGTGGAATGGTGACTCGGCGGCGGGGGAGGCATATGGACCTGACGGCCAGATTCCACGAGACGTTACGCAGGCTGGCGATTATCGATGAAGGCTTCGTCGAAGACCGGGCCGGGCTCGGGCTCGGCCGGGACGGGACGTCGGCCCTGGATCCCAAGACCGCGGCGCTGCTTCGAGTAGGGGCATCGGTGGCCATCGGGTCGCCGGCGGTCTGCCTGGAATGGAGCGTCACCCGGGCGCTGGCGGCGGGCGCGAGCGAGGACGAGATCGCCGGCGTGCTGCTGGCGATCGCCCCGGTGGCCGGGCTCGGCCGGGTCGTCTGCGCCGCTCCCGACGTGGCGACCGCCCTCGGGTACGACATCACGGCCGCGCTGGAGGAACCCGACGATCACTGACGGGTCCCCGGGCTGGTCACGTCAACCTGCCAGCGGCCCGGCGGAGGAGCATCCCCGGAGGATGAGGACGAACAGCCCTAGTGGCGGGCCGGCACCTGCCCAGCGGAGCTATCGCAAGGGAGGCAAGCATGGCAACCCGTGATCAGCCCGGGGACGGCTGGACGGTGGTTCTCAGGCGCCAGCCGTCCCGCATGGTGGAGGGACGGCCAGAAGGCGGCTACACCGACGCGTTCGAAATCATCTGTTGCGACTGCGGTGACCATCCCGGCCAGGATTACTCCGAGGTCGCAGCCGAGCTGCAGCGGATCCGCGGGCCGTACCCGATCGCGGACGGCGTTGCCGCGTATGAGAAGCACCTGGGGCGGCACCGCCAGCTGGCCCGTGCTGGCCAGCATCGGACGCTGACCGATGTCGGCTGACCGGCGATGAACGCCGAGTTCTTCGCGCTAGCGTTTCTCTCCGCGCTGAACCCGAAGCTGCTGGCCATCGACCTGCTGCTGATCGAGAACCGGCGGCCGCGGGCGATGTTCTTGTGCCTGCTGCTCGGCGGCCTGACCGTGGCCCTGACGGTCGGCTGGCTGGACGTGCTCGTCTTCCACGCCGACGCCATCAACGCCCAGCGCTCGGTGAGCGCGGGCGTCGACCTGGCCCTCGGCCTGCTGCTGCTCGCCGCCGGCGCGCTGCTCGCCACCGGCCGCCTGCACGGCCAGCGCAAAGCACCGGTCCCGGCCGGGGGCGGGTCGGGCGAGAAGCCGGGCGAGAAGCCGCAGAAGAAGGACGGCTGGGCGCAGCGGGTACTGGCTGAGCCCCGGCTCGGGCTCGCCATGCTGGTCGGCGCGCTGATCGGCATCCCGGGCGCCAGCTACCTCACCGCGCTGCACCTCCTGGTCACCGGGAAGTCGTCCACCGCGATCCAGGTCATCGCGGTCGTCGTCTTCGTCCTGATCGACTTCTTGCTGATCATCATCCCGTTCTTGTTCCTGGAGCTGCGGCCCGAGGCCACCAAGGCGCGGCTCAAGCACACCCAGGACTGGCTGCTGGGCCACGCCTTGCAGCTCATGGCCACCATCGCCCTGCTCCTCGGCGCCTACCTGACCGTCAGCGCCCTGGTCCGGCTGAGCTGACCGCCAGCCTGGCCGCCGGCAACACCCGCGGCCGGCCCAGGGCCTCCCCGACCAGCTGGACCTATGCAGCCTTCCTGAGAGCAGAAGGCCAGCGGTTTTGGCTCTGCCCTTGACCCCGGCCACATTCTGAGCCTCGCCGCTCGAGGAGGCTACTTGGCACATGACCAGCCTGAATAGCAGTGGGAATAGGCGACTGTCGTCCGGAGTCGCTCCACGCTGGCTCTTGGGATGGCTCTCCATGGCCTGGTGCCGTCCCGTGCCAGGTCCAGAAGCCGGGCACAACTCGCCGCGCCGATTCGGGATCCGTTTCAGTCAGCGGCAACACCATCAAGCCGGAGACGACCTCGATCTACCGGACGCGGGGGTCTCCTCCTTAACGGGGTGGTCTGGCGAGATCTCGGCCTCCTCGACTGGCGAGGGCTGGCCCGTCTCTTCTTTCATCCCGTTGGGGCGATGCCGCTGCGCGCCACGAGGTGGATCGTGATGGCGTAGGTAAGGGACCGGGGTCAAGGTTCCGGCGATGCCGGCAGGGGAGGCCGCAATGACGTCGGCAACAACCGAACCATCAAGGCGCACCGGCGGGCGCCACGCGGAAGGCCATTGGTACGGCCTGGTCGTGGGCGTCCGTCCGGCTGATCATCGGCGTCATCGGGTTGGCTGGGCTGGCGAGCCTCGGCCGGCAAAAATCAGGCCCGCGCCCTCGCGCGCGTAGCGGCCTGGGACAGGGCGAGGAGGCTGTCGTGACCTATCATCCCATCCATGGTGACCGCAGCGGCTCGCCACGCCGCGCGGCACGCTCACGGACGTCGCGATGAACGGGCAAGCTGTCCGGGCGCGTGTTCCCCAGCCTGACCCTGATGTGAGGCAGCCGTGACCGCGGAACAAGTAGCACCACCGCCGGGCCCGCTGGGCCCGCTCGCTCGTTACGAAAAGAGCGTCATCGACCGGATCAACGACTTCAACGACCCGCGGCAGGAGTGGCGGCGGCTGTTCTCCGAGCTGCTGGGCACCTTCTTCCTGGTCCTGGCGGCCGCCGGAGGCGGCATGATGGGCCACGCCTTCCCCGGCGTGATCAGCCACACCGCCGCCGTCACCGCTCCCGCGCTGACGGTCATGGCCATCATCTTGTTCATGGGCAAGGTCTCCGGCGCGCACCTGAACCCGGCCGTCAGCATCGCCTTCGCCCTGCGCCGCGACTTCCCGTGGTGGCGGGTGCCCGGCTACATCATCGTGCAGCTGGCCGGGGCCACCCTGGCCGCCCTGGTCCTGCACGCGATCATCAACGTCTCGGCCAAGTACGGGTCCAGCTATCCGGCCTCCGGCTACTCCGCCGGTGCCGCGTTCTGGATGGAGCTGATCTTGACCACGGGCCTGGTCAGCGTGATCCTGGGCACCGCGTCGGGCGCCCAGAACGTCGGCATCATCGGCGCCTTCGGGGTCGGCGCGTATATCGCCCTGGCCGGGCTGTGGGGCAGCCCCATCTCCGGCGCCTCGATGAACCCGGCCCGCACCTTCGGGCCCGACCTGGCCAGCGGGGACTTCACCAGCTACTGGGTCTACATCGCCGGGCCGATCGCCGGCGCCGCGCTCGCCGTGGTCATCGCCTTCGTCCTGCGCGGCCGCGGCGGCGACAAACCCGCCCTCGGGGCCGCGCAAGGTGAGCTATTCACCGAAACTTACGAGACCGGCAAGTCCTGAGGATCCGGCCATGGTCACCGGCATCGCGGAGCATGCAAGCAAGCCCGTCATCCCCTGCCGCGAGAAGAAGGGATTCCGGGCAGTCGCCTTGGCCAGAGTCGGCCGCCTGCTGGCCGGGGCACTGATGGGGGCACCTGATCCGCGCTTTCCCGGCCACGCCCATCCCGGCCCGCCCACCGGGCCCGCCCAGCATCCGGCTGGCCTGACGAGGGCGCAGGCGTGCGGTAGCAGCGTACGAACCGGCCGGCCGGCCAGCAGGGTCAGGAGCAGAAGGCGATGACGGCTGCGCAGCGGGAGAGCCCGGTCGCCGATGCAGTCGGCAGCCTGGAGGTGCGCTGGATCTTCCCGGGCCAGCTGGAGACCGCGGTGGCCGGATGGTTCGGGCGGTTCCCGGCCCGGACCGAGTCACGCGAGGACATCTATCTCTTGGACCCGCGGTTGCCCGGGCTCTCGGTGAAGATCCGCGGGGGCGAGGCGCTGGAGCTGAAGGCTTACCGCGGCAGCCCGGGCATCCTCGAGGCGGCCGGCCGCGCCCGCGGGCGCATGGAGTCCTGGCAGAAATGGTCGTTTCCCTGCCGCCCGCTGCGCCAGGGCAGCACCGCCCCGGCCGGCTGGCGGCCGGTGCGCAAAACGCGGCGGATCAGCCGGTTCTCGCTGGCCAGCGGGCGGGCCTTGGCGCGCGCCCCGGGGCTGGACGGGGAGCGGGGGTGCGAGGTGGAACTCACCGAGGTCCGCACCCGCGGTCAGGACTGGTGGACCCTAGGCTTCGAGGCGACCGGCCCCGCGGGCCTGCTCCGCAGACAACTCGAGGCCACCGCGGCGCTGGTGTTCGCCCAGGCCCTGCCCGGCGTCGTCGAACCCGGCACGGATGACTCCAGGTCCTTTGCGGATTGGCTGTGTCAGCAGCCGGCTACCGGCACTGACGCCGGCGCCTGACGACTGTCCCTGCGCCGAGCCTGCTAGCCCGCCGATCTGCTCGCCACGCCCGGCGCCGGCCCAACGGGGAACGTCCAAGGCGACATCACCGCAACCGATCACATCGAGGCTGCCGGGCCGGCGCTGCCAGTCCACGGCCGAAACCCAGCGCAGGGGGACCGCCGGCGAGCGCGGCTCGCGGCGGCCATCTTGAGGTCATGTGCGGCACGCCCGGTTGTTCCGGGCGCTGGTGAGGAGGTCCGCTGGGTCATTCCGCGCGTGGCGGCGGCATGACGCGCACTTCGCTGAGCCCGAGGCCGAGGCCGGTGATCCGCTGCAGCAGTCCGTGCAGGGCGCTTTGATCTAGTAGCCCGGCGCGAAGCGTGGTTGTGCCGGGGCCCACGCTGACTTCGCAGTCGTCGAATTCCGCGCACACGACGGGACCTGCTGGCCAACGAAAGTGATCTCGAATGTTCGTGATTGCACTGTTGCGCGCCTCGCTGCCTGTTCCCGGTCACGGTTGCTGCGAGCATGCGTGATGGCCCGGTCCGCGTCATCATCTTCCGGAGGTGATCAGCGGACCAGTGAGCCTTTTCATCCTGATCTTGGGGTGGTCCGGCGTATCGGCTGATCACGGGCGGCGTGTCGGCTTGGGGCACCGCGGAGCCCCTGGTAGATGAAGCGATCGACCAAGATCCGCATCGTCTGCCGAGGGGCTCCGAATGCTTTTCTATCCTGCCGCGCTGCCGTTGTCTGCCCAGACCTTCAGCTACCTCGCCGGGGTCATCCGCCGTCACCGCAGGCAGATCGGGTCATGCTGGCGCAAGCTCAATCCTGGCAGGCAGGCCGCCGCGGTCCTGGTCCTGCACGGACATCGGCGCGTCCTATCTGATCGGTTCGATACGCCCAGGGCTGATAGCAGACTGCCGCGATTGTTTGCAGACCACCCTCAACGGATGACGACGCCCCTGGTCATCGCCGGCCAGCATCGTGAGCAGTGCCGCCTCCAGCCGGACAGCGGTGCCGGGCCGCGGGATCCCGGAGCGGGAGCCCCGATCAAAGAGCCCCGATCAAAGGAGGCGCTAAAGATGCCGTTGCATGAGCGCGATGCTGTCCGTCAGCAGGTTGATGACTGCGTGTTTGCTGACCGGGATCTGACCAGGCCGGTGCCCAAGTACCGGTTCCCCGAGGACGGGACGCTGCCCAGGGATGCGTTCCAGCTGGTGTCGGATGAGCTGATGCTGGACGGCAACGCCCGCCAGAACCTGGCCACGTTCTGCCAGACATGGGTCGAGCCCGAGGTAATTGGCCTGATGGCGCTGTCGATCAACAAGAACATGATCGACAAAGATGAGTACCCGCAGACCGCGGAGATCGAGGCGCGGTGCGTGCACATGATGGCCGACTTGTGGAATGCGCCCGAGGCGGCCAACACCGTGGGCGCCTCGGCCATCGGCTCCTCGGAGGCCTGCATGCTGGCGGGGATGGCAGCCAAATGGCGGTGGAGGGCCAGGCGGCGGGCCGAGGGCAAGCCAACCGACAACCCGAACATGGTGTGCGGCCCGGTGCAGGTGGTATGGCACAAGTTCGCCCGCTACTGGGACATCGAGATGCGCGAGGTCCCCATGGCCCATGGCAGTTACGCCATGGATCCGGCGTCGATGCTCGAGCGGGTGGACGAAAACACGATCATGGTCGTGCCGACCCTCGGCGTCACCTACACCGGCGCTTATGAGCCGGTGGCAGCCATGTCGGAGGCCCTCGACAAGCTGCAGGCCGATACCGGCCTGGACATCGACATTCACGTCGACGCGGCCAGCGGAGGGTTCCTCGCCCCGTTCTGCGCGCCCGAGGTCGTCTTCGACTTCCGCCTCCCCCGGGTTAAGTCGATCAGTGCCTCGGGGCACAAGTTCGGGCTGGCCCCGCTGGGTGTGGGCTGGGTGATCTGGCGGGATGCCAGCGAACTCCCCGATGAGCTCGTGTTCCACGTCAATTACCTGGGCGGCGACATGCCGGTGTTCCAGATCAACTTTTCCCGGCCGGCCGGGCAGATCGTTGCCAGTTACTACAATTTCCTGCGGCTGGGCCGCGGGGGCTACCGCAACATCCACCAGGCGTCCTATGACATCGGCCAGTACCTTGCCGCCGAGATCGTCAAGATGGGTCCCTTCGAGCTGCTGTGTGACAGCAACCCGAACACCGGGATCCCGACGGTCACCTGGCGGATCCGCGACGGCGAGGACCCCGGCTACACGCTGTTCGACCTGGCCGACCGGCTGCGCACCCGGGGATGGCAGGTGCCTGCCTACACCCTGACCGGAACAGCGGCTGACATCGCCGTGCAGCGCATCCTGGTCCGCCTGGGGGTCAGCCGGGACATGGCCGCCCTGCTCCTCGACGATTTCCGCGACGCCATCGCCCACTTCAGCAAGCACCCGGTCACCGTGCCCATGACGAAAAAGGAGTCGGGCGGGTTCAGCCACCTGTAACACAACTCCGGCTCGGGACAGTGACTAATGGCCAGCCAACTCGTCTATTCCATCCGGAGCCGCACATGGGAGGCCTGGCATCCAGTCAGCTAGGTGCCCCGCCTGCCATAGCCAGCGCGGCGGCGGGAAGCTGCGCCCGTGTAGCAGCGCTGCTCCTATGGAGGATTCGGCCAATGTGCGGCATCGAGCCCATCGGTGCGAGCCTCAAATTCTTCATCCTCACGGCCCGGCACCACGGAAGGGGGCAGCTTCGAAATCCCCGGAGAACTCGAATTTGTAGGACCAGGCGCCTGCCAGCGTTCTGATCCGTAGGGTGTGCCCTTCGTGGCAAGGTCACTGGAGGGCGGCGGTGCGGTTCTCGCATAAGCGAGTGTTCCTGGGCGAAGGCATCATGATTGAACTCATCTTCGGCCCATGGCAGCGATCTGGCCCTGGTCAAGCATTTGCTGCCGCAGGGATCTGGGGACGATACTGGCAGATAGCGCAGTGCTGCTCCGGACCCCGGCAGTTGGCCGAGCCTACTGAGGTGGGGTTGAGTTGAGCGCCGAGGCTTCGCATGTCGTGACCGGTATCCGGTCGGCTAGCCGTTCGCAGGGCGTCCGCGTGCGGCGCAGGCGTCATAACCGTGATCCGCAGGTGTGCACGGGCGCCGAGGATGTCGTGACGCTGCCTCTTGCTGGCCGGCCCGGCCATGGCCGGACAACGAGCCTGCGGCGGCAGTCGGCGTGGGTGGCTGATGAGGGCAGGGCCCGCTACACCGGCGCGTATGAGGTCGTCTGCTGCGCCTGCGGTGATCATCCCTATCTGGATTACTCCGAGATCTCACCTCGGCTGCAGCGGATCCGCGGGCCGTACCCGCTGGCGGCGGGCGTCGCGGCATATCACCGGCATCTCGCGCTGACTACCTCACGACGTCAGTCATGAGTAGCTCGCCATCGGCCCCGGTCCAGCCTCCCGACGAAAATGATCCCGCAGAGGCGGATCTCGCCGGTAGCCAGGCCGGGCGTCACGCTGTCCAGAGCGGGCAAGAACGAACCAGGAAGCCGGGCCGGCGGCGCATCCGCAGGAGCATCGTCGGCGTGCTCGTCGCGCTTTCGTGCATCCTGGTGCTGCTGTCCGCCACGGTGGTGTGGGCGCACCGGACCGTGCTCAACACCGACACGTTCGTCGGCACGGTCGCACCCGTGTTCAAGAATCCGGCCGTGACCTCCGCCGTCGCCGTGCGCGCCACGGACGAGCTATTTACGGAACTCAACCTGCAGGCCCGGCTGCGTGCTGCGCTGCCTCCCAAGGCCAGTTTCGCGGCCGTCCCGATCACCAATGCCACCAAGGGCTTCGTGGCGGGTGAGCTGGCGAAGGTGCTGGCCTCTCCCCAGTTCCAGGCCGTCTGGACCGGGACGCTGACCGTTACGCACCAGCAGCTGGTGGCGGTGTTGCGCGGCCAGAAAAACGCGGCTGTCTCCACCTCCGGCGGCTACATCGTCCTGCACACGATCCCGCTCATCAACCAGGCCCTGGGGAAGGTGTCGGGCCTGGCCTCTGACTTGACCGGCAAGCACGTGACGTTGCCGACTATCACCAGCGCCGAAGTGCCGCAGCAGCAGGTGGCCAAGCTGTCCAAGGCTTTGGGCGTCCCGCTGCCCGCCAGCTTCGGCGAGATCACCCTGGTCCGGTCCAGCGACCTGGCCACCGTACGGCGAGGGGTGAAGGCCTTCGACGGGCTGACCCTGGTGCTGCCGCTGGTCACGATCGCGCTGATCGCCCTGTGCTTGTGGTTGTCGGTGAACCGGCGGCGAACGGTGCTGCAGCTGGCGGTGGGCGTATCGCTGCTGATGATCGTGGAAAGGCGCGTCGTCTTGCACGAGCAGAGCGTGCTGGCGGGCGCCGCGCACAACCCCCAGCTCGCCTCGATCGTTCTGGGTGATCTGCTGCACGGGTTCTTCGTCCTCACCGCCTGGGTTCTGGGCGTGGCCCTGGTCGTCCTGGTCATCGCCGTGCTGGCCGGGCCGTACCGGTGGGCAGCGGCCCTCCGCTCGTGGGTGCGGCGGGCCTGGCGCGGCATCGGGGGGGCAACCGGCGGTGACCGCCGGGGCGCGCTGGCCTGGGTAGGTTCTCACGCGGCGGGGTTCCAGCTGGGCGGCGCCGTGGTCGCCGGGATCTTGCTGCTGATCGTGAGCGTGTCGTGGGTCAGCTTCCTGATCATCGGCGTGCTGCTCGCCGCCTACGAGGTCGGCCTGCAGTGGATCAAGCCTCCACCGCCCGACGAGGCGCCCCCCGCCTCCGGTCCCGGCGACCAGGCGGGCATCCCGTCTCGCACCAGCGAAACCTAGCCAAAAGTCACCGAAATTCCCCGCCAGTCAGAGCCTCGGGAAACTCCGGGGCGTTCAGAGCGCGTCCTCGCCGACTCTGGCACGCGCTTCTGACAGGGATGGAACTGCCCTGCGGGACGGACAGCTCCGGGTTGGTGCCGGAACCCCAGGGAAAGGACAGCCACGAGAGCGCTCCGACGACGCGCTTCCGCCGCCGGGGAGTCCCCGCGGCTCGTGAGACTGCTTAGTCGTCGATTTCCTCCCAGACCGCCTGCTCGTCGTGCTCCTCCCAGCCGGCGCCTGGCAGCGCGACGGCCCAGCTCGTCCATGTCCCGGCCGACCGGGCCAGGGCGGTCCTTACTCTGGCGCGGACGACCATGCCGGGCGTGAGCTCCACGGGCGAACGTAGCGGGGCCGTCGTCATCCCCCAGTGCGTCGGCGGATCGCCGGGGCCCACAGAGAGCGAGATGCCGGGCGCGAGCTCGGCGCTGAACCACAGTGCCAGCGCGTTGGCCGTTCCGTAGTCGCGGACGGGGAGCACCACCTCGGCTTCGTGAGGCGCCTGCGCCTGCTGGAGCGGGATCAGGCCGGCGTCCGTCGTCCACAACTGACCCGCCCCCGAGCGCCTGTCACCCGCCGCGAGGTGCCGGAAGGTCCCGGAATAGAAGATCTCGTTGACGGTCTTCTCGACCAGGTCCTCGAACCTGACGCCGTACGGGTCATCGCGCAGGAACTCCACCATCTCCCCGAGATAGCGGTCGTGCACCAGCGCGGCCCACGCCGTGACCAAGCGGGGGATCATGACCCCGCCCGGCTTGAGCCAGCGATCACGGGCGACGATGACCGGAACGAGCATCCCTTCATCGATCCCGAACCCGCCCAGCCACTCCGAGACGATCACATCGACAGGTTCCGGCAGCTCGGCGTCTGTGACGTCGCCGTGGATCACCTGGACGATCTCCGCGACCCCGTTCGCGGCGGCAAGTTCCTGCGCCAGGACGGCGGCCGACGTCCGCTCCACCGCGTAGACCCGCGCGGCACCGGCGCGTGCCGCGAACACGCTCAGGATGCCGCTGCCGGCGCCGACGTCGAGAACGACGTCGCCGGGGCGCACCACCGAGTCGATCGCACGCCGGAAGGCCCCGGTGCGAACGCGGTCGCAGATCATCGTCCGGTGGACCTCGAACTCCGCGTACATCGGGTCCGGCGGGTTCCTGACCGGCGTCCTCACGTCAGCATCGTAGGCCCGCCGGGTGACCGGTGTTCTCGCGGGCGTCGATGCTCGCCTGGAGGCATGGATCGGTCAGGAACTACGCGTGGATGTAGTTCGAGACCGGGAGCGGTAGACGACGGTGGGTGTGGCGCCCAGGTAAGACCGATAGAGGCGATTGTCCACGTGCACAGCGGATCTCAGAGTCTTTGCTCCCGAGGCGCACGGAATCGAGCGTGCGCGTGACAGAATGCGGATGGTTCGTGTCGACTGGTGATCCGACGATGGACGCGCCCTGCGCAGACAGGCGCAGGGCGGCCGGACGAACGGGGAGGAGTTCTCCATGGGTTTCAGGCGGCGGGTAAGGCGGCGGGCGCTCATTGTCGGAGCGGCGGGCGGAGTGGCGGTGGCTCACCACGCGGCCGCGAGGGCCGGAGAACAGCAGCAGGCCGACGACCAGCAGGACCAGGCGCCTGCCGACGACCAGCAGGGCCAGGCGCAATATGCGCCCCCTCCGGCGGACCCGGCCGACGAGATCGAGCACCTCGCACAGTTGCACGCCTCGGGCGCGCTCTCCGACGAGGAGTTCACCGAGGCCAAGGCGAAAATACTCGGGTCCTGAACGCGTGCCGGATGGCCAGAAGATGCTGAACAGATCGATTCCCGGCAGGAACCCGGCAGGGACAGGGGGCTGAAAATGAGTGGATCTCGCAAAGAGGTGCTGTCGAACGCGGTCAAGGCCGAGGTCGGCGCCGTATCGGCTGATCTGGAGACCCTGTTTACCGATGACGTCACCGGCTGGTCGCCGTACGCCACCGTGTCGGGGCTGACAGCACTCGCTGACCTCTCCGCCCTCCGTGAAGAAGCGTTCTCCAACGTCGTGGTCACGTTCCGGGGACTCGACGAAGTGGGCAACAAGGCGTTCGCCGAATGGCTCGTCGAAGCCGATCACACCGGGCCGCTCGTGCTTAGCGAGGACAGCGTGCTGGAAGCAACGGGACGGCACGTCCAGTTGCCCGGCGTCACGGTGGCCGACTTCCGCGACGGGAAGATCCGGTCCTACCGGACCTACTTCGACGACCTCTCGCTGATCGAACAGATCGCCGGTGCCTGAGCAGCCGGCCGCTGCGGAGTTCTGTGTCGAGGACCATCCCGACCCGCTCGACATCGAAGTCCTCGAAACACAGATCCGTCATGAGGCATCCGCCGCCATGGGACTCGGCGACGAAGCCGACCTGGCGATCTTCGTGCGCGAGGCTGGCACGGTCGTAGCCGGCATCAGCGGGTGGACCTGGGGCGACTGCTGCGAACTGCAGAGCCTCTGGGTGGAGCCGAGTCTCCGTGGACGCGGCCTCGCTACCCGGCTCCTCGCCGCCGCCGAAGCCGAGGCGGCGGCCCGCGGATGCTCCCAGACCGTCCACTTCACCTACGCCTTCCAGGCCAGGGCTCTGTATGAGCGGAACGGCTACGAACTGGTGGGTTGCGTTGAGGACTTCCCATCAGGAACGGACGTCCTTTGGTACCGCAAGCGCCTTAAAGGCCGCGCGGATAGGCGCTGAATAGAGCCCTTGTGCCCACGCCCTCGTGCACCACGCAGATGGTTGTGGCAATCGCTCTGAACGAACAATGCTACGCGCGTCCTGTGCGCTTCGCCCACTCATTGATCTAGGACCGCAGCCACAGACGCGGTCGTCCAGATCCGAGGTCGGCGACGGGAAGGTGCAGGTATTCGTCAAAGTCGTGGGACCTGTTCAGCTTGTGGGGTTCCAGAACTCGGCCACGGATGTTGACCTGGTCCTCTACGCGGCTCGCTCGTATTCGTTGATGAGGCCGCCGAGGACGGGTCGGCGCTTGGTCTGCTCCTGGAAGAGATCGACGGCCGGGTGGGCAGGCCGGGGCGGGTGATGCGGACTCGCTGGCGGTGAAGGCCGTGGCGCGGGCGCTGTGGAAGATCTTGAGGTAGGCACGGTCGTTGAAATGCCGCCGCGGGGGCCGGTGGAGCTGTGCCCGTCCGGGCCAGGCCGGTATTTCTTGAGATGCTCACTGAGGAGCGCAACCAGTTCGGGATGGATGGGCACCGGGCGGGTCTCGCCGTGCGGACGGTGCTTGAGCTCGCGGCACTGGCGGGCCGAGCCGCTGTCGGTCCACCAGGTGCCGCTGCGCGGCTCAGAGTTGGTCAGGATCAGTTTGCCCCAGCGCAGGCCGAGGACCTCGCCGCGGCGCACGCGGACAGCAGCAGGAGAGCCAACGCCACGAACTCTAGAATCAAATTGCCAGTTATGAATTTCCAGTGTAGGTTGGGAACAGACGCCAGGGACCAGCCGCCCAGCGGCCAGCGCCCAGGAGGTCACCCAAAGGGAGCCAAAGCCATGTTCCTCATCATTCTGATCATCGTCGTCATCATCGCCGCGGCGGTCATGCTGCGCCGCCGCTTCCACTAGCCGCCAGACCGCGCTCACCCGCCGCGAACAGGGACACCGGTCCCGTACCAGCCTGGGCGCGAAACTGCCAGGCCACGCAGCATTGCCCCCGCAGGGGAAGAGAAAAGATCATGACCGCGATCAAGGGAGTGCACGCCGCTCCTCGCCAGCGCACCTCACCGCGGAATGGCCTGCCTGAGCCCGTGCCCTATGTGTACGGCGAGCAGACACGCCGTAATACGTATGCCGCGCGAATAGCCCGGCGGAACATCCAGGGATGGTGGCAGCCACCTGCGGCTTTGCCCGGACCCAAGGTCACTAGGCCGCAGGCTCCGACAGGACCTGCTGCGCACGTTAAGCGCGTCCACTCGCCCAACGTCTGGGCCGAGATTCTCTCGGTTGCTCACGGGAAGCTTCACCGGGCCGATCTGGAAATGCGGCGGTTCGACCGCGGTCGCTCACACTCACCCGATGAGTCCTAGGCTTCGCTGCGCTATGTGAGATAAGCGGTGAGATAAGCGCCGAGCGCCGGTTCGCGTCCGCGGCACCCACGTGCTGATCGCCGGAGCCATACCTTGGGCCAGCGACGGCGTCGTGCCTGGTGTCAGCCCGCAGGTCTACGGTCAGGCGGTGAAGTCCCAGCGGGTGTGGCTGAACGGGTCCTTTCCGAACCCCAGGGCCTGTACTGGGATGAGCTGGTAGACCAGCGAACCGCTGAAGGTGCCGTCACCGGCGACCTCGAAGGCCCAGTCGTCCCCGTATTTCGCCAAGAACGCGTCAGCTACCTGCTGCAGCAGCGGCAGGTTGCGCACGATAACGGCCTCGCCGTGCAGGACGATGTCGAGGCCCTGGTCCCAGGTGTTGCACCCGGTCGTCACCGCGCAGTGCCGGTTGGCCGCCAGGTTCTTCGACTTCTGCTCACCTGGCCCGCTACTGAAATACCCCCAGCCCACCCGGTGGAAGGCGCAGCTGGGTCAGGCGACCGGTGTCACGAGCCGGCCGGATGTGCCGAACCCCGCCATCGTGCGGCGCAGCAACAAGGCGAAGGCGAGTAGGGCCCCGGCACCCAAGGCCAGGCGGATAACGAGCCAGACGGGCGAGGTCGGCAGTACCCCAATCGCCAAGGTGACGACGACGGCGCCACCGATCAGGGTGCGGAGCAGGACCGAGGCACGGGGGACCCGCAGACCGGAACTCACGGACGGCCGGGCGAGCCGCGCGCACAGGGCGTAGGACAGCACCGTAGCGATAGCCGAGCCGGTGATGCCGAGGAACGGAACCATCACTAGGTTCAGGCCGATGTTCACCGCCGCTGCGACCAGCGTTGCCACCGCCGCCTGGCCAGTTCTTCCCTCGCTCATCAGCGCTCGTAGGTTGGCCTGGAACTGTCCGAAAGGGAACGTGCAAATAGCCACGATCGCGACAATCGGCGTCAGCTCAGCTGGATGGAACGATTGTGGAACCCACACCCCCAGCACTATTGGGGCCCCGGCAGCCAGGCCACAGACCACCGGGATCAACAGCAGGTTCATCATGTCGCGGCTGCTGGCCAGGAGCCGGGATCGTGCCGCTCGGTCCGCCACGGCGTAGATGCGTGGCATCCATGCCCAGCCGACGAAGACGAGAAGGATGAAACCGAGACTGCCCACGTTGTAAGCGACGGAGTAACGCCCGACGGCTGCCGACCCGAGGAGATGGCTAATGACTATTCGGTCGCCGACGCCGAGAATGAAGCCACTGAGCTGTTGCGGCACCATGGGCAGGCCGAAAAGGAATGCCCAGCGGTAACGGCGGATCGCGGCCAGTGCCGACCAGACCGGCCTCAGGGTCAGCAAGCCGACAAGAGCAGCCGCGCCTTGTCCGATGATCAGTCCGCAGAGGTAACTTGTGACAGTTGGCGCCCACCAGTACAGCAGAAGCACACCGGTCGCTTGTGCTCCCACCGACTGCACAGTAGCGACGAAGATCGCCGTCCTCAGCTTGTCCTTGGACCGGAGCATGGCGAGTGACGTCAACGCCAGCGCGAAGCAGCCGGCCCACACGGCGGCCAAGCGCGCGTCCAGGACCTGGTCCAGGCCCACGGCAGGGCCCCACACCGGCGCGGTAAGGACGGCGACAAGCGAAGCGCCGACCGCCAGGACGGCGGAGATGGCGAGCACCCCGCGAGACCGACGATCGCCGTCCTGTCCCGCGAACACCTTCTGCGCCGCGAAGGGCAGCCCGAGGTTAAAGGTCACCCCTAGGAGCTGCGCCACCACGATGGCCAGCGCCAACTGTCCGTACTGGCCTACGCCGACACGCCGGGTCAGGATGGGCGTCATCAGCGCGGCTAGTACCAGCTGTAGGGCGGACACTCCAAGGTAGATGAAATCCCGGGTGAACATGGCACGCAGGGCGTTGGCAGCTGCCGGGTGATCGCCCGGTGCCGTCGGCACAACGTCGTCATGAGGATGGCCATCCGGGCTGCTTGGGCGGTCAGCCGGGCTGGCGGCTCGGGGGGTGGGGTTGGCGGGGCGGTCAGCCGGACCGGCGGCGCGGGGGCTGGGGTTGGCTGGGCGGTCAGCCGGACCGTCTGAGCGTCCCAGCACGGACAGGTCCGCGTCGGTCACACGGAAGCCTTCGCGCAGTTGCTGCTTCGACGCTTCGTCCAGCCACTGGGTGTCGATGACCTGGCGCACCTCGGGCGCGGTCCATTCGGCGCCGCAGTTTCCGCATTCGATGCGCCCCGACGGGTCCACGACAGGCTCGGCGTCGCACTGGCACGGGCGGCCGGCACCGGGGCGTAGCGCTCGCGCGTCCTGCGCCGCGCCTCTTCCGCTGCCTCGTGCTCCTGCCTGACCAGGTCGGCGTCGGTCACCTGGAAGATCTCGCGCAGTTGCTGTTTCGACTCCTCGTCCAGCCACTGCTGGTCGATGATCTGGCGGACGGTCCGCGGCCGGTGCTTGTGCTGGCTCACCTGCTTGGCGATGACCTGAAACATCGGGACGCCCACCCGCGCGTCGGCAGCCCAGTTCTCGCTCATGACTAACTCAAAACACCAGTGAGGCGCGACCGCTAGGACGGCTAGGGCTTACCTGCCGGCGGAGACCTCGGACTCGGCCCCAACCGCGACCATCGACCTGTCCCAAAGTCGTTCCTCACTCTTACCAGAGGCACCCGGTCAAACGGGTGCTCGCGTAACAGGCAGCCATGCAGACGTCAGCGCTTCATGGGACTCCCGGTGAAGTGCCGCACGCCGTCCATCCAGTGTTCTCGGGGTTCTGAGCCAGGAACGTCCGGCCTGCGCCGGTGGCCGGGCACGACGACGGCCCGCGTGAGGTACAGCCGCCGGTCCGCCCGGGTGATGCCCATATAGGCGAGCCGCCGTTCCTCCTGCACTTCCTGGGGGTCGTTCGCCGACCGCTGGTGGGGGAAGGCGTTCTCCTCCATCCCGGTGAGAAACACCACCGGGAACTCCAGGTCGTTGGCCGTGTGCAAGGTCATCAGCGTCACTTTGCCGCCGCGCTCCTCGCCCTCGGGGATCTGGCCGGCGCGGGCGACCAGGGACACCTGCTCCAGGAAGTTCGCCAGCGAACCCGGCGCCGGCCCCGGCGCGTCTGGGCCCGCCTGGCCGCGCAGCGCGTCGAACTCCCGCGCCACCGCTACCAGCTCATTGAGGTTCTCGATCCGGTCGGCGTCCTGCGGGTCGCTGGAGGCCTCCAGCTCGGCAACGTACCCCGAACGCTCCAGCACCGCCTCGGTGATGTCCGCCATCGGCACGCCAGCGTCCGCGTCCGCCCGCAGCCCGGCGAGCAGCTCGTTGAAGGCCTCGATGGCGCGGACCTTTTGTGGCGAAAGCCCCGGCACCTCGCCCGGCCGGGTCAGCGCCGCGGCGAACGACGTCTTCTCCCGCTGGGCCAGCGCGGCGACGGACTCCTCGGTCCGGTCGCCGATCCCCCGCCGGGGCACGTTCAGCACCCGGCGCATCGACACCTCGTCCTCGGGATTGGCGATCAGCCGCAGATAGGCGAGCAGGTCGCGGACCTCGCGGCGCTCGTAGAACCGGACCCCGCCGACGATGACATAGGGCAGGCCGGACCGGCTGAAGACCTCCTCAAAGGCCCGGGACTGGGCGTTGGTGCGGTAGAACACGGCGACCTGCCCCGGGGTGGCCTCACCCTGGCCGGTGAGCCGGTCCACCTCCTCGGCCACAAAAACCGCCTCATCGTGCTCGCTGTTGGCCACGTAGCCCACGATCGGCGCCACGTCAGCCGCGTCCGACCGCGGCTTCCTGGGGGCCAACTCCCGATCGACCTTCTCGGGGATCAACTCCCCAGCGACCTTCTCAGGACCCAACTCCCGATCGACATTCTCGGGGGGCAACTCCCGATCGTTCCCGGGGGCCAACTCCCGATCGCCGGACGGTGTTCTCGGGTGTTGCCGCAGCGCGTCGGCGGCCAGCTGGCGGCCGTACGAGCCGGCCAGGGAAAAGGCCGTGACCGCGGTTCCCCGGTATCGCCGGAGCGGGCCGGCGGCGAGCTGGCGGCGGTACGAGCCGGCCAGGAGAAGGGCCGTAACCACGCCTAGCAGCAATCCGAGCGAGAGTGGGCTGAGCCGGATGCCGCTGACGTCGAGAAGCAGCGACGCGCAGATGGCGAGCACGAGCGATACCGGCACCGCTACGGAGATAGACCGCGTGCCGGTGGCCAGCCCTAGCAGACGCAAGAGCGCATAACCCGGGGCCAGCAACAGTGCCGGCAGGACAACCAGCCGTGAGAGCCCGGGAAGGACCGGGGCGCACATGAGCAGGACAGCTCCGACGCCGACCAGGAGTCCGGGGTCTCGCGCCACCTCGTCTCGCGCCGCCTGCAGGCGGGCCCGCCATTCCCGCAGGACGTCAATGATCGTTGGCATGGGCGCGATACCACGAATAGTACGAGCGGAAATTGATCTTATACAGGCGATAGTGCTGTGAGGAGTACAGGAGGCGCAGCCACGGCCAGTGCGCGAGACGGGTGATGTTCTGCAGTGGCACCCGGTTCGGTTCGCCTATGTAGAACAGGGCCGGTCCTGTCGTGGTGTACTGCGCGTCGCGGACATCGATGGCCAGGTAGTCGTCGCCCAGATACTCCAAGGTGGACATGAGAGCCGGTGCTGGCGGGCGGCTGCCGTACCAGATGTTCGAAATTGGCAGGCCGGGCCCCGGTATCGGGGTGACGGCGTCGGCGTTAGCTGTGAGTGCCTCAGCGGTGAAACGATCTGTCACCACGTGGGCCCCGGGGCCCAGATGCGCCTCAACCCACTGCGCAAACGTGAGGGTCTCGGGGGTGATGCTGAGAGTGTCAGAGCCAAACTGGTACGGCCCGGGGAATCGAGTGTCGGGCGGTGCATCCACTGCGACATTCCCGACGAAGACGACGGCGAGTGCGACCACACCTACCGCCGCGGCCGTACGCCTTAGCCACGGCCTGCGCTTGTCCAACTCGAACAAGATGACGAGAGCCGCCGGCAGGAGAGCGACCCCCACGGACGTGAAGGCCCAGGAACGGTGCGCTGATTGAGCCCCATCGCTGGTCACCGTCAGGGGAAGACTCACCAGGTAGCCCGCTGCGATCACGAACGACCACAGAAAGTTTGATCGCAGGGGGGGTTTCTGCAGCCAGCGAATTACCGCGAAGAGGAACGCGATCGCGACGATAACAGGCGCGGCGATTGAAGCGGCTCGTTCATAGCTAGGAGCACCTGAACCGCTAAAGAGCGTACGCGCTGAACCACTACTAGCCTTGGAGCGAGTGACCAAGGCGACAATATCTGACACCGTGCCTGACACGTGGGGGGAGAGGTAGCTCACCGTTGTTGGCGCGACGAAGACAATCCACAACCCCAAGCACATCGCCAGCGTCAACACGGGCGTCCACCTGACGAACAGGCGGCGCCAACCACCCTCGCGGTCGGCGAGCCCGCTTATCGGCTTGAGAAAGAGCGCGCCCGCCAAGAGCAGGGCGATGCCGGCCAGGCCGGTGAGATGGTGTGTGACCACCAGGCCGAAGCAAATCACCGCGATCAGCAGCGGCGCCGATAGGCTCTGTCTCCAGGTGCGGCCGGCCGATCGCTCGGCCGCCAAGGCTTCCACGTACAGGCGGAGGATTGTCAGCAGAAGCAGGATCGCAACGGATTCGTAAGAGAACTGAGCGTCAAAGTAGACGAAACTTGGACTGGCGGCGTAGACCAGGCCGGCCGCCGCCGCCCAGCGATGGGGAACTGGCAGGGCTCGTGCTATGTAGTAGACCTGTACCGGGAGCAGGCAGTGCACCACGGCAATCAGGGTCAGGGCCGAGTCCCACGTGGAAAGGCCGGTCAGCCAGTGGATCGAGGCCGCGGCGCTCTGCAGCCCTGGGTAGTAGGTCCCGATCGGCAGCAACGGGTTGTGCTGGAAGAGCCGGCCTGACGAAATGACGTTCCGCAGCAGGGCGAATTGAGCAATCTCATCGAAGCCGCTCGGGCCATCCGGGCTCAACCAGAACGTCGGCAACACAGTGAAGAGCCCGAACAATCCAAGCCAGAAAACGGCATAGCGTCCTGAAAAGGCCCGCCACGCGACCGCCAGGTAGGCGAGCAGCATTCCCGCCCAGAAGATGGGATCGTAAGACTGGATGGGGGCGGTTGGCGCTATATGGTACGCATAGATCACCAGGTCGGCGCCGACCGCGACGAGACCGGCCGCTATCAGGTCCGCCTCTAGGTCACTCCGAACCCGCGGGACCCTCAACCGGCTGTCTTCCCGGGGAAGCCTCGACAGGCTGTCTTCCCGGAGAAGCACGGAGCCGGCCTTCGGGACATCCGCATCGGTGAGCCGACTTACGCGGTGCCGCCGTGAGCGGCCGGGGAACTGGAGACATCGGCGTTCGACCCCTCTTCGTGGGTCAACGCCGACGAGTGCAGCGAGCCGATCCTGTTCAGGCGCGGCGGTTCGTACGTCACGGTCATAACAGGTCCCCGAGTGTCGACGCCAGTAACGCTACCACCGGCCAGACAGGGCCCTCAGGACTCGTGCTCTGACCTGGGCAGACGGGAATTTTATCGAGTCCGTGGCCACGATCCAGCCGCCAGCAGGCACTTCCCCCGGTTTGCTTCTCGTACACCGCCGCCGCTATCAGCAGCCCTGCTCACAAGCCACGCGACTACGCTCACTACTTAACGATCACAGGATGCATCCCCAGCCACAGCCGTCCCGTACGTCGCTTTTGGGTAGGGCGATGCCCGGGCCTGGCGCCTCGGGGGAGATTATGTTTGGGCGAGGGAGCGGAGGCAGTCCAGGTCCCGGCGCGATGCTCGCGGTTCGACGGTTCGCGACGGGGGACTTGTCTACGAGCGCCCGGCTGGGCGGGTGGCGGGCGGCTACGGCCGCCTTGTCCCGGCCCGGTGCGCCCATTACGGGTGTCGGCCACAAAACGGGGGGCCAGGTTCAGCGGAAGGGGGGCTCGTGGACCTATCGTTGAGTGCTGAGCAGCGCGAACTGACGGGGGCGGCGGCTGACTTCGCCCGGCGGGAGCTCAACCAGGATCTTGTGAAGCGCGAGGATGCTGGAGAGTTTCCGCGGGAGGCGTGGCGGAAGTGTGCCAAGTTCGGGGTCCAGGGCTTGCCTGTTCCCGCCGAGCTGGGCGGGGCCGACGCCGACGTCGTCACGACAGCCCTCGTCATGGAGGCCCTGGGATACGGGTGCCAGGACAACGGGCTCCTCTTTTCCCTCAACGCGCAGATGTGGAGCGTCGAGCTGCCGCTGCTGACGTTTGGCACCCCAGCGCAGCAGCGAACGTACCTGCCCGCGATGGTGTCGGGTGACCTCATCGGTGCACACGCGATGACCGAGTCTGGCTCCGGTTCCGACGCGCTGCACATGAGCACCCGTGCCGAGCGGCGCGGTGACCACTACCTCCTCGAAGGGAGCAAGCAGTACATCACCAACGCCCCGGTCGCCGACGTACTGCTGGTCTACGCGGTGGACCCGGGCCGACCCGCGCTGTCCGGTATCTCCGCCTTCCTCGTCGACGCAGCGACTCCCGGGCTCGCGGTGAGCAGCAGCTTCGAGAAGATGGGCCTGCGGACCTCGCCGATGGGCGAGATAACGCTGCACGAGTGCCTCGTTCCCGCGGAGAAGCCGGCTGGGACCGGAGGGGGCGGGTATGGCGATCTTCAACTCGTCCATGGACTGGGAGCGGAGCTGCCTTTTTGCCAGTGTCGTGGGCGCGATGCGGCGGCAGCTCGAGGAGTGCGTGGCGTATGGGCGGTCACGCGAGCAGTTCGGCCAGCCCATCGGGAAATTTCAGGGTGTGTCCGACAAGCTGGCCGATATGTACGTGCGGCTGGAAGCGGCCAGGTCGCTGATCTACCGGGTGGCATGGCTGAAGCAGCAGGGCAGGTCGGCCCCGGCGGAGGCGGCCGCCGCGAAGCTGTTCACCAGCGAGGCATGGGTGCGCTCCAGCCAGGACGCGATCCAGGTCCACGGGGCCTGGGGTTACCTGAAGGATGCGGGGATCGAGCGGGACCTCCGGGATGCGGTCGCCGGCACCATCTACTCGGGCACGTCGGAGATCCAGCGGGTGGTCATCGCCCGGATGCTCGGGCTCTGAGCTACTCGGGGAGGCGGGGCATCACCGGCAGCCAGCCAGGAAGGGAAGCGTGATGGCCTATCTGCTCCACCGGCTGCTGACCCAGGCTGCGGCGCGGCAGCCGCAGCGGCCGGCGGTAGCGTCCGACGGCGGCCTGCTCACCTACCAGGAGCTGGACCGGCTGAGCAACAAGGTGGCCCGGGCACTGCTGCGCCTGGGCGTGGCGCCCGGCGACCGGGTGGGAGTCCTCGCCCCCAAGTCGGCCGCCGCGGTCATCGGGATATACGGGGCGTTGAAGGCCGGGGCCTGCTATGTGCCACTCGACCCGAAGGCACCCGCCGGGCGGCTCAGCCACATCGTGCGGGACAGCGGCGCCACGGTGATCGTGACGGACGAGGCAAGGACGTTCCAGGCAGCTACCCTGGCCAACGCCGTTCCCCGGCCGCCCGGTGTGGTGGTGGTGAGCGTTCCCGGCCGCCCGGAGCGCGGGGAGGCGGCCAGTGGCCCGGCCCAGGGCGAGGCCGTTGTGCCGTGGACCGCGGTGGCGGGGGAATCAGGAGAGCCGCTGGCGGAGGAACGGGCGATCGAGACCGACCTCGCGTACATCCTGTACACGTCGGGGTCCACCGGCACCCCGAAGGGAGTGATGATCTCCCATCGCAACTCGCTCACGTTCGTCGACTGGGCGGCAGCCGCGGCGGAGCTCAGCGAGCAGGACCGCGTCTGCAGCCCCGCTCCGCTGCACTTCGACCTGTCAGTCTTCGACATCTTCGCCACCTGCCGGGCTGCGGCGTGCCTGACGGTACTTCCCGAAGGGTCGGCCACCTTTCCGGTATCGATCGCGAGGTGGCTGGAAGCCGAGCGGATCTCGGTCTGGTATTCCGTTCCTTCGGTCCTTACGCTGCTGGCCTGCTACGGCGGCCTGCAGCAGGTCGACCTATCGGGCCTGCGAATGGTGATCTTCGCCGGAGAGGTGTTTCCTCCCAAGCACCTCGCCCGGCTGATGGCCGAGCTGCCGCATCCCCGCTACCTCAACTGGTACGGGCCAACCGAGACCAACGTATGCACGGCGTTTGAGGTGCCCGCGGGCTGGGCTGACCCCCGGCCGACGCCCATCGGCAAGGCCTGCGCCAACACCGAGGTGTTCGCGATCACGAGCGAAGGCCGCCGGGTGTCCCGGCCCGGCGAGGTGGGCGAGCTGTACGTACGGGGCCCCTCGCTGATGCGCGGGTACTGGGGACAGCCGGCCAAGACCAGCGAGGCGCTGGTCCGGAACCCGTTCCGGGAAGAGTACGACGAGATCGTGTACCGGACCGGTGACCTGGTGACCCTGGAACCGACAGGGAACTATGCCTATCTGGGGCGCCGGGACGGCATGGTGAAGGTCCGGGGTTACCGGGTGGAGCTGGGGGAGGTGGAAGCCACGCTGTACCGGCACCCGGCCATCCGGGAGGCGGCGGTGCTGCCGGTGCCGGATGAGCTGCTCGGCAGCCGCCTCCGGGCCGTCATCACCACGGACGGCAGCAGCAACCTCACCCGCGAGAACGTGCTGGACCACTGCCGGCGGTGGCTGCCGAGCTACATGCTGCCGGACATAGTCGAATTCTGGGAGGAGCTGCCCAGAACCTCGACCGGCAAGGTCGACCGAGTCGGCCTCGCCCAGGAGCAGAACGTGCTGGAGCCGGCCGGAGACGGCCGGCGGAACAATCGCTAGTAGACACACGCGAAAAGGAGCGTGCTCGAGTGGAGACGGTCATCAACGACTACATCAGCCAGGAACTCGCCCCGGGCGCGGCGGCGCTGCCGCTGGCGAACGACACATCGCTACTAGACAGCGGCATCCTCGATTCGCTGAGCCTGCTCAGGCTGGTGGTCTTCCTGGAAGAACAGTTCGGGATCACCATGGGCGACGCGGATCTGCTTCCGGAGAATTTCGGCAGCGTAAACGCCATCTGCGCCTACCTCCGCGCCCGTGAGTCCGGAAAGGAGGCCGCGCATGGGTGACAACCGCATGCCACGAGATCCACAGCTCCCCACTCATTGGTTCAACATCCTGCATGACCGGCCGCAGTACGTGACCTCGGCGGTGTCGAGATCACGATTGGGGGCAGAGGCGAAAACGGCGGGGCACGGCGCGCTGCTCCAGCAGCCGTTGTCCCTCGCACGGCAGTCCATTAACACGGCCGATCGATACATACCGATCCCCATTGAGGTTCTGGACCTGTACGCGCAGTACCGTCCCACGCCGCTGCGCAGGGCAGTGAGCCTGGAGGAGCGCCTTGGCGCCAATGCTCGTATCTACTACAAGTACGAGGGTGCCAACCTCACCGGGAGCCACAAGCTCAACACTGCCCTGGCGCAGGCCTACTACTATTCCCGCGCGGGCGTGAAGCACCTGGTCACGGGCACGGGCGCGGGGCAGTGGGGGACCGCTCTCGCCTACGCGTGCCAGCTCATGGGCCTCCGCTGCACGATCTTCTGGGTCAGGTCCACCTTGCGCCAGAAGCCCATCCGTGGCGAGATGATGCGGCTCTTTGGTGCGGCCGTCCATGAGAGTCCTAGCAACCTGACCGAAGTCGGGCGGAGGGCGCTCAAGGAGGACCCAGAGGACATCGGTACCCTCGCCGGGGCTACCGGGGAAGCTCTTGCGCTCGCAGCCGAGGACAGCGAATCACGCTTTGCCGTCGGCAGTGGCGAGAACTCTGTGTTGCTCCACCAGACGGTCATCGGTCAGGAGGCCGTCTCGCAGCTGGCCGCGCTGGGCGAGTTCCCCGATTACGTCATCGCGTGCATGGGCGCCGGATCGAACTTCGGTGGGGTCACGTTGCCCTTCCTGGGTGCGGCCAAGGATTCCGGGAGGCCTATCCGGCTCCTCGCCGTCGAGTCGGCCGCGTGCCCGAAGCTGACCCGAGGTCGCTACATGTATGACCTGAGCGACGCTCTGGGCACAACTCCGATCACCAAGATCTACTCGCTCGGCAGCACCTACGTGCCGCCGCCGGTGTACGCAGGCGGACTGCGGCACCACAGCGCCGGGCCGCTGGTGAGCGCCATGTACGCGGACGGCTCCGTGGAGGCGATGGCCATGGACCAGGTCACGTCGTTCCAGGCCGGCATGCTGTTCTGCGAAACCGAGGGCATTCTGCCCGCTCCCGAGGCCGCCCATGCGGTGGCCGGGATGATGGATCTGGTGTCACGGCACCCGCGCCAGGCGCCCCCGCTGGTCGTTCTCGTCAACATCAGCGGGCACGGCCTCTTGGACCTGGGTGCCTACCGGCGTTTCGCCGAGGGCGAGATCGAACCGGTGACAGCGGACGAGGCCAGCCTGTCGCGGAGCCTGAGCGCCCTCGAAGAGTTCAACCAACGCATAGGGGAACCTGCGAAAGCAACGTGATTGCTGAGGTCGGGTGGCCCGGTCGTTGTGCCTACTGAGGCTCGATCAGCCCGAGGCGGGCCACATCGACTGTGTGCCAGAGGTTCCAGTGCGCCGGGCTTCTCCGGATGGCGGCGCTCACCTCGGCAACGCAGCGCCCGAATGCCGTCGCGGTTTCTCCCTCCACCGGCACTGGCGCGGAAATCTCCCACACCTGGTGACGGTAATCGGCCCCGCGGTACAGGAAACCGATGAGCACCGGCGCGCCGGTCAGCTGGGCCAGGGTCACGACCCCAGGCTGCAGCAGGGCTCGGCGGCCGAGGAAGGGAACATCGACGGCACGCGCCCGCTCGTTGTCCAGCGGCGGTGCGTCGATCGAGATCGACACCACCTCATTGGCCCGGAGCGCGGCGGCCGCCTGTAGGGCGACCCCGGGCCGGCCGGGCCATGGCTCGATGTTCGGCCGCTGCCGATAGCGCAGCACCGGCTTGGCGTAGACCCGTTCCCAGAACCACCGCTCGGCGGATGTGACGCCGACCCTACGGTTGTAGTTGACCCTGTACTCATAGTTATAGTTGTGGTCCCAGCGCCCGATGTGAGTGACGGGGAAGCCACTCGCGTGCAGCACCGACAAGCCGCTGGCGTGGGAACCGAAGTGGGCGGAGCACAGGATGGCTCCCTTGCCCGCTGCCAGTGCCGCCTCCAGGTGTTCCCGCCCACGGATCTCGACCAGCCGCCGCAGGGGCCGGGCCCCGCGCCGCAGTCGCTTCACGTCGACTGTGCTGCAGGAGACGAGCCGGAACCAGTCCCGGACTACCTGCTGCGCTGTCACCGGGCTGAGGTCGTTCCCGAGCACCAACCGCACATTACGGGCCATCTCAGTGCGCTTCCCGGCCTGGCACCGGAAGAGCAAATCGCCGTGCCAGCATGCCAGGCGGTAGCCCAGCGCGGCCGGCAGGCGGGCCAGGGCCGGCGCGGCTGCCGTCCAGTAAGCCGCGCCTTCCGCGCTGAGCAGCAACTTCCCCGCGGGGTTGTCACCCCTGCGCGGGCTCCTGCTTTCCGGGGGCACGGGCGACCTAAAGCTTGGGATTGGCCAGGAAGTGCCGGAAATCGTCTTGCATCAGGAGCCAGCGCTGACGGCCCAGCGACGGGCCATTCCGAGCAATTGGATCAATAGGCTGCGGTCTGACAGGGTAGCCCGCTCCACATCGCTGAGCCTCTCGAACCGGGCAGGCCCCCATGGGGAGTTCTCGACCAGGCAAACCGCTTCGGACGGCAGGATCCCATCGACGTAGGGAAGAGCACGGACGATATTCTCTGGGTAGCTATCATGCTGATGGGGCTTTGATCCCCGCATCCAGCGTAGTGGCCTATTCGCTAGAACTCGCGCCCTATTCTGAAGGTCGGCCACCCCCTTCGTTTTGCCCCAGCTTGCCTCTATGAGCACCAAGCGGCCGGCCGGAGCTGCCTTGTGCCATGCCGCCAGGGCAGCATCCGGTTCGGGCAGAGTCCAGATTATGTCGCGCTCCACAACGGCGTCGAAGATCTCGTCCGGCGGTGGATCCGCCACATCCGCGTGCAGAGTCCGAATACTCAGCCCAAGACGGTCGGCTTTCGAGCTAAGGACAGCCAACATCTGCGCCGAAAGATCAACAGCGGTTACCTGGTAGCCCAGACCGGCGAGAATAAGGGAGACAAAGCCTGTCCCGGCCCCCGCATCAAGCACGCTAGCCGGTGGGTCTGGTAGAAGGCGTCGCAACGTTGCCCGCCATGCTGCCAGCACGTCCGGGCGCGGCGCGGAATGGAACCGGTCGTAGACCGGGGCGTCCTCATCCCAGATCCTGGAGATCTGCTGCGTGATATCCCTGGTCATCGCCTTCCCCCTCGGCGAGTAACTTCCGTCAGGCTTGTGGCGATTGCCAGTTTAGCCTGGGCGCGGGTCGGTGCCCGGCGGGGGGCGTGGGCCCTGGCCGGGGATGCCGCGCCTGGCGCGGGCGGGGCCTGGTCAATCGTGGACCCGACGCGCGCATGTTGGTACCTGTCTGTGGTGGGGACGGCACTAGCGGTCACGAACGCTCGGAAACCGAGTCGCCTACTACGGGCTACAGCACATCCTGCTGGGCGCGACCTAGCCCAGAGAACGCGGCGCCGACTCCACTGCTCTGGACGCGAGTGCGGTGGCACAATCAAGTGATCTAGCACAAAGAATCATGCGACTTGTCGCATATTGATAAATCTTCCCCGCTGGCGTACCCTGCGAGAGGTCAGGGGCGTTTGCCAATGTGAGTCCGGACGGTCACTGGGAAACGATCTACATGGCTTTTAAAGATTTTGCGAGACGGTTCGCAGCCATGATGGTACTTCGGTTTCCGCGTGGCTATGACCTAGTGAGTCCTCAGTGGCGTTATATCCTGCTGTACTGGATGCGTCGTCCTCATGAACGTGATTTCTGCGCTCTTCGGCTACTGACGTTCAGTAATCGCCCTGTACTGGTCGATGTCGGTGGAAATACAGGACAGTCGGTGCTGTCGCTTTACACGGTGCTTCCGGCTGCTACAGTCGTGAGTTTCGAGCCGAACCCTGCCGTATTCCCCAAGCTTCAACGACTGACCAGGAAGTTTCCCCGACTAACCGTCATTCCCAAAGGGCTTTCTGACCAAACCGGCGAAGCGGAATTGTTCGTCCCCTCGTATAACGGTAACATCCTCACTAGACTGGCATCCTTTGACTACGAGAGCGCCGAGAGCTGGGTCAGCTCAGAGACTGTATTGCGGTTCGATCCGACGAAGCTCACGGTGTCGTCCAAGCGACTGCCTCTTGTTCGCCTCGATGACTGCGGATTGCGGCCGGATTTCATCAAGATCGACGTCCAAGGGCTAGAACATCGGGTTCTCGCGGGAGGGCTAGAGACGATCCGAACGCATCGGCCGGTCATCATGGCTGAGACAATCCGATTCGGGAGCGACGCCCATAAGATCGTCGAACCGCTTGACTACCGTCTCATGGAATTCGATGGCAGTAGTTTCGCAGAGGTCCGTGAGGTACCCCGGCAGTTGAACCAGTTTCTCATCCCTGCTGAGCGCTTGCCCGACCCACCGTAAACGATCGCCGCGGGCGAACAGGTCGGCAGTCAGGTACGCGAGTACTGCATAACGCGCTCATAGAGCAACTCCGCGGTAAGCCGGAGCGGCTTGTTGCGTTCGTCAAAGTACTCGGTCCGGCGTGCTTCCTTCGCGCGCCGGCGCTGCTCGCTGGGCAGGGCGACACCCAGGCGGTAATCCCACCCCGTCCTCATGGAATCCAGCTGCGCCATCCGCTCGACGGTCTGCCGAACCGAGTTCAGCGCTTCCTCAGTCGGCACAAACTCTTTAAAGGCCGTCCCATAGCGAGTGTTCACCATTCGGATAATGCTTGCGAGATCCGATGTAACCGTTGCGAAGGGTGCGACCACCGTCTTCTCGAGGTAAGGAGCAACGGTGGAATAAAAGCGTATGTAGCTGCGAAGAGCCCATCGCATCGAGGCATGCGGGTCCCTGACTACCAAGGAAAGAATCGCTTCAGATGGCTCCCGAATCAGAACGATCGCAGGAACGTCAAGACGAGCCGCGCGCTTAATCTGAGCGGCGGCATGCAGGTGATGTGCAACCTCGATCTCGCGACCCTGAGCCAGCCGGAATGCCACGACAGCGAACGTATTTCCCGAGCGAGGATATCCCTCGATCACGATCTCGGTTGTCCGGCTGACCCAGCAGCGGGGGTCCCCAGGTTCCTGCAGGGCCGGAACCAGCCTGACGGTGGGTAGAAAGATCGGAGTCACAGACGACCAGTCATGGACATGCAGCCAGGCAAGGTGCACCAACCGGGGCTTCGGCACGGCCGTCGTCCCTTCCGCAGCCGTATTCATTCCCAGATGACACTGTAAACGAAGCATCGCAGCAGGTGGCGACGGGGTTCCCGGAACCGGAGGCTGAGAACGACCTGGACAGGCCGAGCACAGGCGCATCCTGGCGGGCACGAGAAGCGCGGCCGCGGACGGACTGCCAGAGGCAGCGCCGACACAGCCGCTGGGACAGCAGTGACCTGCCATGCCAACGGCTGCCCACTGGTCGCAAGGTACTCCGAGATACAATCTCGGCGTGCGCTCATGCACGCGTAACCGACGGAATAGGGTAAGCAAGCGGGGGAACCAGAATGAAGGCAGTGGTACTCACAACCAGCTGGGACGACGGTCACAGATGTGATGTGAGGCTGGCACGGATGCTCAAGGAGTACGGGCTCAAGGCGACATTTTACGTCGCACCAGAGAATGAAGAGTTCGCGAAGCAGGATCTGCTATCTTTGCCAGAGATCAGAGATCTAAGCCAGGATTTTGAGATCGGCGCTCATTCGATGACTCATCGTCGGCTACCTAACATCTCTGAACAGGAGGCGGCGAGAGAGATAATCGAGTCTAAGGCAGTGCTAGAGCAAGTTATAGGCAAAGAGATCAGGGTTTTTTGTTATCCGGGCGGCGCCTATACCAAGTTGCATGTGCAGCTGGTGAAGGACGCCGGGTACCGATACGCGCGTACAGTGGCCAGGTACACATTTACGGTGGACGATCCCTACGAGGCCGGGACTTCTGTGCACGCCTATAACCACCGGTTCGGGTTCGACCTATGGCACACCGCTCGTTTTGTCAAGTTCCAGCCCATAAAAGTCCTGCGCTGCCTCGAATGGGACGCCTTGGCAAAAGCCATGTTCGATCAGGTCATAAAGGATGGCGGCATATACCATATTTGGGGTCATAGCTGGGAAATTGATGAGCATGATGATTGGGAGCGCCTAGAAAACGTTTTTCGTTACATCAGCGCAAACCCGAAAGTTAGCTACGCCACGAATGGAGAGCTTGAGGCTTATTCATAAGAGGCGCTGGGGTCCAGCGGGCCCACATCATCAGGCCCGCGATGGGCGATTCGCTGGGTCGCGGTGACCACCCAGGCGGGCGGGCGCGGTCACTGGGGTACGTTACGGCGAGCGCCGCCGGGGACGTCGGCCGGACGAACGTTAAGATCGATGTTGGCGAGGGCTGTCTCGGCGCCGAACAGTCTCGGGCGGCTGACAGGCCCTTGGCCACGACGTTTCGGTATGCCTGCGTTGCGCAACCGGCGGTTAAGCTCGGCGCCGGCGGGGCAGATAATGCCGGACCGTACAGCCAGGTAGAAGGTAGCAAAGTCCAGCTGACGCAGCGTTGCGGGCACCGACTGCGGGGGGCGCGGATGTACGTGGCCAGCAACGGGGCGGGCCGCTGCGCGACACTGCCCGGCAACTCAAGTTCCAGGGGCTATGTATCGAGCCAGTAGTCACGACGCCAGCCGCCAGCAGGCGTTCCCGGTCCGGCTGCCGGAGCGGGGAGTGAAGGCTTGGCATCTTGCCGGATACACCAACAGCTCCGCTTGTCCGGCCCGGTCCGTTTGCCAGCCGGGCACCGGAAGACAGACGGGGACGCGTTGTCATCGGACGTTCCCATGAGGATCTCGATCGTCTCCCCTGGGTTCCCGCCGCAACTCGGTGGCGTCGAAGTGGTTGTCGGATACCTGGCCGACGGGCTGCGCGGGGACGGCCATCAGGTGACGGTCTACGCACAGCGACCCCGTGGCTCCTCGTTTCCGGCTTCACATGACTACCCAGTACGCCGGTTTGCCGACTGGAGTGGCTCCCGGCAGTTTCCGGTCGCGCCTGGGCTCGCCCGCGCGCTGTGGCGAGACAGAGGGCTGTTTGACGTCATCCACGCGCACAGCTTCCACGCGGTACCTGCGATGATGGCTGCCACCGTCCCGAAGGTGCCGCTGGTCTTCACCCCGCATTTTCACGCCGTCGGTCACACCAGGGCCGCATCCGCCGTGCACATCGTGTACGACCCGTTGGCGACGCTCCTGTTTCGCCGCGCGGACAAGGTGACCTGCGTTTCCGTGGCAGAGTCCGAGCTTCTGCTGCGGCGTTATCCGTCCGTGGAACCCCGGCTGTCGATCATCCCGCTCGGCGTGGATACCCAGGCCCTCCTGGCGGCTGAGCCTTTCGAGACCGATCGTCCGATCGTCCTGGTCGCGGGACGCCTGGAAGCCTACAAGCGCGTCGAGGTGGCCATACGGGCATTCGCGTCCATGCGTAAGGACGCACGACTGGTTGTCTGCGGAACAGGTTCCCACCGGCCGGTGCTCGAGCGCCTGGCCCGGGAGCTCGGGATAGTGAGCAGGGTCTCATTTCGTGGCCAGGTCAGCGACGGAGAGCTGCGCCGCTGGCAGCGCACGGCCACCTCAACAGTGAGCCTGTCGGCCAGGGAGGCTTTCGGGCTGGTGCTCCTGGAGGCGGCCGTGGCGGGCAGCCGGGTGGTGGCTTCGGACATCCCTGCCCATGCCGAGCTGGCGCACCGATTGGGGCGCGTGGGTGCACCCATGGCTGTCGTCACGCCAGACGTGGCAGCCGTCGCCGCGGCGCTGGACAGTCAGGTCGAGATGGGACGCCTGACCACGCTGCCGGATCGAAGCTTCGGCTGGTCCGCGATGGCTCGGCGGTTCGAGGCGATCTACCGGTCCGTGAGTTGATGTCGTGCGGTTGATCGAGTTGAGCGACCTGTACCGGCCAGCGATCGGCGGCCTGGAGCGCTTCGTCGCCCTGCTGTCCGAGGGGCTGGCCAGCCGCGGTCACGAGGTGCACGTGGTGACGAGCGCGGTTCCGGGCACCCCGGCGGTCGAGGTATCCGCCGGAGTGACCGTGCACCGGCTTCCACTGCTCTACCAGAGGCTGGCACCCAGGCTGAGCCAAGATGCGGCCCGGCCATTTCACCCGCCGGCTCCTGACCCGCTGTTCCGGCGCCTGCTGGCCGAGGTCGTCCAAGAGGTCAATCCGGACGTCATTCACGCCCACGCGTGGAGCGTCTTTTCCTGCCTGGCCCGGACCTCCCCCCGGACGCCCGTCATGGTGACCGCCCACGACCCCAGTCTGGTGTGTGCCAGAAAGTCGCTAGCACACAAATCGGGTGCCTCGTGTCCGGGCCCGTCCTGGCGGCGGTGCGGGCCATGCGCCAGTTCCCAGTACGGCCCGGCCAAGGGCAATGTCCTGGCGGCCGCGTCCCTGTCCAGTCTTCGTCTGCTCAAGAAGGTGGCCACGTTCACCGCAGTGAGCGACTATCTGGCGAACCGGCTGTCGCCCATCATCGGCCAGGTCGCTGGCCAGCCGGTCCATACCCTGCATTCCTTCGTGCCCGATGGCCTCTACGAGAGCGGCTGGCAGGCGGAGCGCCCGGAGTTCCTGCCCGCCGAAGACGGCTATCTCCTCTATGTCGGGCAACTATCGCGATACAAGGGCGCCGACGTCCTCATCGATGCCTATCGACGACTCCCATCCCCCCCGCCGCTGGTGATGCTCGGGACGCCACACCCGACCTCTCCGGCTCCTGAGTCCCTCCCACCTGGCGTCACGATGCGGACCAGCGTCGCGCACCGGAGCGTTATCGCTGCCATGGTGCGGGCTGCCTGCGTGGTCGTTCCGTCGGTGGGGCCCGACTCGCTCCCGATGACGGTCAGCGAAGCGCAGAACTGCGGTGTTCCGGTGATCGCGTCCGCGATCGGTGGGATACCCGAGCAGGTAGTCGACGGCAAGACCGGCTGGCTGGTGCCTCCAGCCGACGAACGGGCCCTGGCAGACCGGCTCGCTGAGCTGCTCGCCAGCGGCGACCGGGCCCGGGCTATGGGTCAGGCCGGGCGGCGGCACGGGCGAAGGTTCACGGCCGCACACGGGACCGGCCTGTTCGAGGAGGCACTACAGGCGACCTCGCAGAAGGCCTGTTAGGTAGGCTGCGTCTGGGGGAGGCCTCCGCCGGGACTTCAGCGGGCTGAGCAGGGGAGGGGGCAGATATGAGTCGTATGCGTGCGGTTGGCCTAACCGTAGCAATACTCATCGTCGCCACCCCGATCCTGACCATCGCGCTGCATCAGCCTGGGTCGCAGGGCCAGGCTGGGTCTCCGGCCCCGAAAAGCCCGGTGACCCTGGAAAGTAGGGTGCAAGACCTCAAAGAAGTGAATTACTACCCGGCCACCGGTGGGTGGACGTACATGTGGTCCCACTTCAACCCGACGGTGATCAACCGGGACTTCGCACGGATCCGCGGCCTAGGCGCGAACACCGTGCGCATCTTCATCCAGCCGTCCGTCTTCGGGTTCCCGACAATCCATCCGGTCATGGCGAATCGCCTGTCCGAGGTGATCGGGCTGGCCGCGAAACACTCGCTGCGGGTTCACTTGACACTGTTCGACCAGTGGTCCCAGTTCACCGATATCGACAGCAGCAAGGAGTGGGTCTCCTCGCTCCTGTCCCGCTACCGAGACGATCCGCGTGTCGCTGTTGTCGAGCTGCAGAACGAAGTCGCCCCGCAGAATCGCGAGGCAGTGGCCTGGGTGACCACGATGCTTCCGTACCTCTCCACCGTCATGCCCGGAACGTTGCGGACGGTGTCTACCGGAAGCGTGTCTCCTGAGGTTTTCGCGTTGTTCACCCAGGAGCTCAAGAATTCGCCGCCGAGCTTCTGGGACTACCACTACTACGGCCCGGCAGAGGATGCCTACCCCCTGCTGAGCAGGATCAAGGCGCTCGCGGATCCCCGTCCGCTGTTCGTTGGAGAAACCGGTTACAGCACGGACGGAACGCCGGGAGACCAAGCGGCGCAGGAGCAGACCCAGGCCGCCTACTACCGGGCCGTCTTCACCGCGGCCGCGGCGTTGGGACTGCCCGCTCCGGCGCCGTGGACCCTGAACAACTTCTCTCCGGGAGCCATCCCACCGAGCCCGGCAGCGGATGACCCGGCCCAGTACGGCTACGGGCTGTTCCAGCTGAACGGCACTCCGAAACCAGCCGCTGCCGTCGTGAGGAGGGCGTTCTCCGGAAAATAACCGACTTCATCGACGGCCGCCCGCGCCGGAGTCCTGGTGTAGACGACCGCTTAACCGGCCGAGGTGGGGAGACCGTATCGTGATGACCACGAAGCGCATCGTCGGCGAGCCCGAGGTGTCCTCTTCCACGGCAGCGGCCGGCACGAATGAACCTAGGTCCGGGCTGAAGGTGTGTGTTGTCGGATCGGGTACGAGGTTTGTCAGCGGAATCAGCTACTACACCTACTTTCTCGCCTGCGCTCTCAAGCAGCGCTACGACGTCGTAGCCATCCTGATGCGGCACTTGATCCCCAGGCGCTGGTATCCCGGCCGGCAACGCGTCGGCCACACGGTGATGGCCTATGACCTCGTGGCCGAGGTGCCGACGTTCGACGGCGTCGACTGGTGGGGCTGGCCGTCGGTACCGCGGGCAGTTTCCTTCCTCCGTGCCCAGCGACCGCAGGTGCTGATCCTCCAATGGTGGTCGGCCTCGGTTCTGCCCTGGTATCTGCTGCTGGAGAGGCAGATCGTCCGGCGCGGGGGCGTCGTGGTTGTGGAACTCCATGAGGATCTCGACACGGGAGAGGCGAGAGTCCCGTTCATCGGCCGGTTCGCGCGTCTCGGCCTGAAGGCATTGTGCCGGCGGGCATCCACGCTGGTTGTCCACTCCACCTGGGATCGGGACCGCATGTCGGCGTCGCTCGGTATCGACCCCGAACGATTCCGCGTGATTCCGCACGGCCCCTATCCGATAGGCGACGCCGCGCCGGGAGAAGCGGATGGGCCGCCACAGGCAGAGCCCCTCCGCGAGCCGTCGGAGCTGACGGTGCTCTTCTTCGGGACCATCCGCCCGTACAAGGGCCTAGAGCACCTGATCCTGGCCTTTGAGCAGCTCCGACGGGACTTGGCTCTTCCCTGGAAGCTGGTGGTGGTCGGCGAGACATGGGAAGGATGGACGCTTCCCCTCGAACTCATCGAGCGCAGCCCATACCGCGATGACATCGAGCTGGTCAACCGATATGTGACCGACCAGGAGGCGGCTGGCTATTTCCAGCGCGCCGACGTCGTTGCGCTGCCGTACCTGCGTTCGTCGGCCAGCGGACCGCTCGCGATCGCCCAGGCGTGCGGGCTGCCCGTCGTGGTGACCACAGTCGGCGGGCTGGTGGAAGCCGCCGCTGACTACACCGGAGCGGTTCTGGTCCGGCCTGACAGCCCTGACGACCTCGGCCGAGGCCTGCTCGCCGCGGCTGAATTGCGCGGTCGCAGGCATTCGGCGCCAGTCACCTGGGAAGCTGTGGCGCAGGCGTATGCAGACATCTTCGCCGCCGTGCCGCCCGAACCGGCTCCCGTGACGACGAGACTCAAGCCCGGTCGCTGATCCATTGATACCCACCCGACCGGGGTGTCAGCTACATCTCAAGGCCGCACCTTGTTTATCAGGCCTGGCGAGGACGCTTTCGGCCGTGGCCAGCCGGTAACGAGCCCGGCCGTCACAATCTTTTGAGTGCGTTGTGCTCCGCACCGGGGGGTGGCGAGGCGGCGCTCGTATGCTTCGGACGGCCGCGGGGGTTGAAGCGTTCATGCAGGATGGTACGGAGCACGCGAAAGCCGTCGGTCAGCGCGTTCAGGTTGCTCACTCCGTGGATCCTGGCGTGCTCGATGCTGGGCACCTCGGTGATAACTAGCCCGGCCCGGGCGGCGCGGATGTTGACGAGGGTTTCTATCTCGAAGCCGTCACCCCACAGGCAACTGCTGCCGGGGGCGGGCGCCGCGGCGGTGACGTCGAGGCCGAGATCGGGAACGACTCGCTTCCAGAAGGCGTTCAGCCCGTAGCAGAGGTCGGTATATCGTGTGCCATAAAGCCGGTTGACCAAGGCGCTGAGCACGCTATTGCCGAAGCGGCGGAGCCGCGTGATGTCGTGGCTTCTTCCGCCCGCTGCGAACCGTGTGCCCTTGGCGAAATCGGCACCCTCCGTGAGGGCCTTGACGAATAGCGGTATCTCGCCAGGGTCTGCCGAGCCATCGGCGTCGATTGTCACGATGATGTCGCCCGTCGCCGCGGTGAAGCCGCAGGCAAGGGCGTTGCCCTTGCCCTTGCGTGTTTGCATCACCACGCGCACGTCCGGGCAGAGATCACGGGCGACCCGTACGCTGTCGTCGACGGAATGCCCATCAACCAGTATGAGTTCGTGAACATTCTCGGGCAGCAGCGACAACACGTGCGGGAGATTACGAGCCTCGTTCAGCACTGGGATGACGGCCGAAATACGGGGTGGACCGCTCCGCGCGCCTGCCTGAAATACCATCTGACCCCTCCAACGATTTCAGGCGCGAAATCAGTAGGTATCCTTTCTTTCAGTGCCAACTATTCGTACTTAGACTTCGCCAATCCGGCCTCAGCAAACAGAACGAAACTTCCCAGGTTCAAGGCAGGACTGTCATAAGCGGGGTCCAAGTGAGCCATTCGGAAGGGAGGTACGCTGAGTAACCATCCTGTTACATCTGTGCGGCAGATGCCGTGCCTTCCAGTGCTGACCGCACGCATCCTACTGATCACCCCGTCCCCAATATCGCGTCTGCGCACGGTGGCCCCACGTGCACACGGCGGCCGCGCGCACATGCGTGAACTGGTCACATGCCAGCGAGAGACCACGTTTCCCCAACCAGATGCCCCTTGTCAAGGCCTCCCGCGCCAACGCACGGCCAACCCTCGGTAGACGGCTGACCTCGGTAGCTTGTCGCCGCTTTATGTAATGCAGATGTCAAGCCAAGGCAAATCCCTGTATTATGATATTCATATAGGAAAAACGCTAATCCGCGCACAACCTGCAGCGGTCGACGTCGGCGATTCGGCCCGGCGTCCAGCACTGATCCTCACTCCACCCCCCCAACAGCCGGGTTCGCCTCTTGTTCTGGCCCCTGAGCCGGCGAGCGTGCCTGGGTGGAGATCCTCAGGGCCGTCGCGCGGCAGCGCCTGGCCTCCGGGCCGGGCCCGGCCGATCCTACGCGGGATCGACGGGCAGCTCGCGAAGCAGAGAACGCCGTGGCTGGGGAGGTGCCGGTCAAGCGCAACCGGTTCATCCGGCTGACCGGCGGCGCCAGGAGCGTAAACCAGAGCTGGAAGCCAATGCGGTCAATCGGATGTTCGTCCGGACCGTCCGCCGCTACCGTACTATCGAGATCCGGCCGGTGACCACGTCATCACCGCCGCCGACCCTCTGCCCCACGACCTCCATGAGGCTCTCCACCGTATCCACCGCGATCCGGCTGCGCACTCGTTGCGCCAACTCGGGAAGGAGCCTTCAGTGCTGGCCACCAACCTCCCACAACGTCACCGGTGCCGGTGCTGTACCGGCTGGCATCCGCCGGCTCTGGCCCACGGCTTGGTCATGGCGCAGGAGAGTGTCCCGCTGAGCTCAGATTCCGATCCGGCTTGCCCTGAAACTATCAAGGCAAGAATTGTAAACAATTGTTACGCCCGTGATTCTGGCAGCTTCTGGGACCAGAGGCGACTGTTCTAGAGGCGGCTGTTCTAATGCTAGAATTCATCAGGCTTGCGAGGAGGAAAATGCCTACTTGCATAGACGAACTAACGATGCTGCCGCGGAAAGTGAGATTTCTGTGATGAAGTGGGGCTTCGGTTACCGTCTGTGTAAGTGCGGGCACATTCGTGACGCACATCGCCACTACCGGACTGGCACCGACTGCGCATTGTGCGACTGTCCACGCTGGTCACGCCAGGGCTGGCTTGGTTCCAGCCGCACCCGGCGAATGGCTCGTCGGCAGGTTGAGGACCTGCATTCCGAGATCCCCTGGGATACACCGCAGGACCTCCGGCCGGAACCGCCACAGTAGGCATGGCGATGGCGCTCGGGGTCGATACGGCAGAGGCTCGTACCCGCTCGTGACATGTAGTGTGGCTGGCGCCGCATGTACCGCAGCGCCAGCCATTATCCGGTCTCGCGGATCAGCCGCCGAAGGCGAACGCGTTGTCGATCGAGGCGGCCGAGCAGTTCTTTACGTGCACCTGCACATTCGCGTGGATGTTCCCTTGCTGGACCGGCTGGATCACCGCTACTGCCCTGGCCGACAGCGTCCCGTCCCGTCCGGCGCGGCCCAGGGCGAAGGCGCTGGCACCGATCGGCAACTGGTCCGGCCTGGCGTTAGGCATGTTGACGGCCGTGTCGCTGGAGGTCGTCACCGGAACCAGGGTCCCGCCGGACGTGACAACGGTGAAGCCAGCGGCGCTCGCGTTCGACACCGTTCCCTTGACCACGACGATGCCCGATGGCACCTGGGGGTGCGCCTGCGCCGGGTTCCCGACGCTGACGAACAGGGCTCCGATCGTCCCGTCAGAACTAGGCCCCCCCACGGTCACTGACGCGCCGTCCGTGATGTCGCTCCGCAGCGGACCAGACATGGCCAGGAACGTGGACGCCGTGGTGGTCACGGTCACCGGCTGACCGCTGGCCGTCTTGATGACCAGGTTGCTGCCGTTCACCTGCTCGAGCGTCCCGGTGGCTTCCTCGAGCGCGGAGCACCCGCTGACCGCAGTGAGAACCGGGCCGGCGCCGGTTCCGGCTGTGCCGAACGAGATGTGGACAAATCTGGACGCCCCGTAGCCGACGACGCCAGCGAGGACGAGCGCGGCGGCCACGCCGACGGCCAGCACCGTGCGCCGCCCGGGGCCCGGCAGGACACGCAACCGGGCGTGCCGCGGCCGGGCAGGCGGTGCCGCCTGCGGCGCGGCGGCCGCCAGGCCGCGGACCCCGGCGGCCACTGCATCCCAGCGGTTCGCTTCGGCCCGGCAGTGCTCGCAGCGCGCCAGGTGCTCGCGGGCCCGGTCATCTACTGGCTGGCCGGTGACCTCGGCGATCAGGTCCCCAAGGTCCAGATGGGGGGAGCGGGTGTCAGCAGGGCCTGCGTTCATCGGGTCTGGCCTTTCTCGTTCAGTATCCGGCTGAGTGCGGTGCGGGCCGCGGTGAGGCGGCTCTTCACGGTCCCGACCGGGATCCCCAGCACGCCGGCGACCTCGGGAAGGCTGAGCCCGGAGCCGAAGACCAGGCCCAGCACCTCGCGGTGGGATGCTGCGAGCTCCCGTATCGCGGCCATCACCTCGGCCAGTTCCGCGCGGTCCAGGGCCATGACCTCCGGTCCTGGATCCGAACCCGGCTGGTCGGCCAGGAAGGCGTCATCCACCACCCGCAGCCGGCGGCTGCGCAGCCGGTCCCGGGTCTGCCGCCGGGCGATGGCGATCACCCAGGAGCGTGCCGACGACTCGCCCCGGAAGGAGCCCGCGCCGCGCCAGACGGCAAGCATCGTGTCCTGCACGATCTCCTCGGCGAGCACGCGCTCACCGGTCACCAGCAGAACTTGCGCGAGCACGACCTGGCCGTGCTCACGGTAGAACGCGGCCATCGCGTCCTCGTCGCCCCGAGCGATCCTGCGCAGCAATTGAACGTCGCCGCAGCCACCGTCGTTACTAGCGGTGAAGGTCGTCGCGCCGGCGTCCCCGTGCAGATCGTTCATCTGTGACCTCCCCGGAGGCTTTCCTTGGAGAGTAAGTAGCAACAGACGGCGACGTGGTTCGGCTCACGGCCGAGGTTTCTCATGGTCGTAACCTTCAACTGAAGACGCGTCGAGAGTCGCGCCGGCCGGCCCCGCACGAGTCGAGGAGTTCTCGTGTCCGTTTCGCAGATCCCCGTGATCTGGTCGCGGCAACGTCTGTGCCCGTCTTCGTTTCTGCTGGCTGGGATAACTGGGTTTGTCCTGTGGGTCGCTATCGCCGATCTGCTCGGGCAAGGCCGCCTCGAAACCGTGCTCTCGGCAGGCCGGGCCGAGCTGGCCGCCCCCCTTCTGGTGGCCCTCGTGGTCGTGACCGGGATATGCGAACGGATATGGCCGGCCGAGCGCCGCCCGGTCCTGGCCCGCGGCCACGTTCAGGACGCGTGTTTCCTGGCCCTGCACGCCATCGTCGTGATCCCGCTGATGACCTTGCTCAGCGTCGGGGCCGCGGCGCTGATCGGCCATGCGGGCTGGATCGAGCTGCGATCGACCGAGCACTGGCCGGGCTGGCTGCTGCTCCCGCTCACCATTGTGGCGATGGACGGAGCCAACTGGCTGGCCCATTACGCCGACCACCGGCTCGACCCGCTCTGGCGCTTTCATGCCCTGCATCACAGCCAGGAGGAACTGAGCGTCCTCACGTCGTTCCGCGCCCACCCGCTGATGCACACCACGGGGTTCCTGCTGGCCACGATCCCGGTCGTGGTCCTGATGCCGACGCGCCCGATCGCCCCGGTGCTGATCACGATCTACGTATGCGTCGGCACGCTCCAGCACGCCAACCTGCGCTGGACCTTCGGCCCGCTCGGCCGGGTGATCGTGAGCCCCGCTTACCATCGGCTGCACCACGCCGCGGACACCCAGGGCGTCAACCTCGGCGTCGTGCTGACGATCTGGGACGTCCTGGTCGGCCGGGCGAGGTTCCCGTCCAGGGATCAAAACGTGGGGCGCACCGGCCTCGACGGGCGGCCGGTCCCGGTCGAGCAGGAGGATTCGGCCTCCTCCGCCCTGCTGCTTCTCGCCGAACAGCTCATCGAGCCGTTCCAGGCGCAGCGCTGAGCCGGCCAACCGGGTGATCATCCAGTTAAAATGCCCTGGTGAGCGTGTTCCCGGACATCGGTGCGTACGCCTTCCTGTCCGACTGCGAGACCAATGCCCTGATCGCCCCCAGCGGGCAGGTCGAGTGGCTGTGCGTGCCGCGGCCGGACTCGGCGAGCGTCTTCGGCGCGCTGCTGGACCGCTCGGCCGGCCTGTTTGGCTTCGGCCCCGCCGGCCTAGAGGTGCCGAGCCAGCGCCGCTATGTCCCGGGGACGCTGGTCCTGGAGACGACCTGGCACACGCCCACGGGCTGGCTGGTGGTCACCGATGCGCTCGTGATCGGGCCGTGGCGGGGCGGGTCACGCAGCGACCGCTACCAGCGAGTGCCGAGCGACCGCGTCGCCCAGGGCGTTCTGGTCCGTACGGCAACGTGCATCGATGGCAGAGCAGAAGTCGTGCTCAACTGCCTGCCGCTGTTCGACTACGGCAGCACGCCGGGGACCTGGAGCTATCAGGGCGGCGATTACGCGCATGGCGTGGCGCAGGCGCCGGGCGGTGGCCCCGAGCTCCACCTGACGTCCGATCTTCGCCTGGCGCTGACCGGCCCGCGCGGCTACGCGCACAGCGTGCTGCACGAGGGGGAGCACGCCTTCGCGGCGCTGTCCTGGCATGCGCCTCCTCCGTCGAGCTATTCCGAAGCGCTCGCGCTGATCGCCGGCACCACCGCGTTCTGGCGGGAATGGCTGAGCACGGCCCGGCTGCCCGATCACCGGTGGCGGCCGTACCTCGAGCGCAGCGTGCTGACCCTCAAGGGGCTCAGCTACGAGCCGACCGGCGCGATCCTGGCCGCCGCGACGACGTCGCTGCCCGAGACCCCCGGGGGTTCCCGGAACTGGGACTACCGCTACACGTGGGTGCGCGATTCCGCCTTCATGCTGCGCGCGCTGCTGCGGCTGGGCTTCGAATGGGAGGCGTACGAATACTTCGCGTTCCTGATGGAGGCCCTGCTGGGCGGCGGCATCCAGATCATGTACGGGCTCGGCGGCGAGCGGGACCTGCCGGAGAGCACGCTGGATCACCTGTCCGGCTATCGCGGCGCCCGGCCGGTGCGGGTCGGCAACGGCGCCTTCGACCAGCGCCAGCACGATGTGTGGGGCATGATCCTCGACTCGGTCTACACCCACGCCCGGTACCAGGGGGCGCACATGGGCCCGGCGGGCTGGAGCGGGGTGGTGCAGCTCGTCGACGCCGCCGTGGCGCAGTGGCAGGAGCCGGACCGGGGGATCTGGGAGATCCGGGGGGAGCCACAGCACTTCACCGCCTCCAAGGTGATGTGCTGGGTGGCGGCGGACCGCGGGGCGAAGCTTGCGGCCGCCCGCGGCGACGCGGGAAGCGCCGCTCGCTGGCGCAAGGCCGCCGAGGAGATCCACGCCGACGTCTGCGCCCACGGGGTCGACGGCCGGGGGGTGTTCGTGCAGTCCTACGGGTCCACCGGACTGGACGCCTCAGCGTTGCTGATCCCGCTCATGGGGTTCCTTCCGCCCAGCGACGAGCGCGTCCGTGTCACGGTGCTCGCGATCGCCGACGAGCTTTCCCATAACGGGCTGGTGCTGAGGTACCGCGTCGACGCGACCGACGACGGGTTGGAGGGAGAAGAAGGGACGTTCACGATCTGCTCCTTCTGGCTGGTCTCGGCCCTGGCGATGATCGGCGAGCGGGACCGGGCGCGCAGCCTGTGCGACAAGCTGCTGTCGCAGGCCGGCCCGCTGCACCTGTACGCGGAGGAACTCGACGCCGCCAGCGGGCAGCATCTCGGCAATTACCCGCAGGCGTTCACGCACCTGGCCCTGATCGACGCGGTCAGCCAGCTGATCGAGCTGGAAACCGGACAGGCCTCGCCCGCGGAGAACTAGCCGGGCGGGGGTTCAGTCGTGGGCCACCAGGGGATCGGTCGCGTCGGGGCGGATCCCGCCGAACAGGCGGGCGGCCTGGTCCGGGCGCAACGCGACGAACGCGCCGGTGGCCTCGACCAGGACCGTGCCCGGCTGCGCCGCGGTGGTGATAACGCCCCGCGCGGTGACGTGCCGGCCGCTCACCTCGCTGACCTCGGCCGTGAGGCGGAGCGGGGTCTGCAGCGGCACCGGCGCCCGGTACCTGGTCTCCAGGCTCACGGTCATGCCCGGGTGGCCCGCCGCGCTCGCCGCGTACCCGAGCAGCTGATCGAGCAGCATCGCGCTGACGCCGCCGTGCGCGAACGCGGGCGGGCCCTCGAAGGCCAGGCCGAGGGTGCACGTGCCGACCACGCCCCGGTCGGCCACCTCGATGTGCAGCGGAGGGGCCAGGGCACTGCCGCGCCCGGTCGCCGGGTTGTACATCCGGAACCCGCCGCCCAGGTCGTCGGCGCGGGGCAGCTCCGTCCGCGTGCGCGTCCGCCGGCCCAGCAAGGTCGCTGCCTGCCGTACTTGCGCGGCCACCTGCCGCAACACGTCGCCGGGGACCTCGGTGGCGGACGCCTGCCCGACCAGTTCCCGCAGCGCATCGCCCAGCTCGGCGATGGCGGCGCGGCGCGCCCGCAGCGCGGCGTCCTCGGCCGCGACGGGCCGGCCTGCCAGCGGGTGATGGCTGCGCCCGGACTCGCTCACCGGGTCTCGTTGCGTATGGTCACGCTGCCCGTGGGCAGGCCGGGGAACACGGTGTCGTACCGGCGGCCGAGCTCGGCGAGCACGCCGGCGTTAAGCCGGCCGCCGCCGCGCTCGGTCAGCAGCCCCAGCTCGGCGAAGAAGTCGTCCATCGGCGGGGAGCTGACGAAGACGAACCGGACCGGCTGGTCAGAGGCGTTGCTCGGCCGGTGGATGACCCCGCGCGGCACCACCGCCGCCTGCCCCGCGCGCACCGTCACCGACGACTCCCCGGCCTCCAGCGTGAGCTCGCCTTCCAGGACGTAGAACGCCTCCTCGTGCTCGCGGTGCAGGTGGGCGGGCGGCCCCGGGGCGCCGGGCGCGTGGGAGTACTCGATCAGCGAGTAGGCCCCGCGGCTGGCCGCGCCGCTGACCTTCACCGTCATCGACTGACCCGTCGGGCCCGGTATCACCACGCCGTCACCGGCCGCGGTCACCGCCACGCCGCCGCCCGGCTCGCCCGCTGGCCGGTCCGCATTCATGATCCTCCCCGCGCCGTCGTCGACTGATCCGCACCACCACCATGCCCGCGGCGGCGGCCCGGCATGCGCGGGGGCGTCCAGGTTCGCCGGCTCGCCGATTCGCCCCCGGCCGGGGCACGATGTGGGCATGGACGAGCTCAGCGGTGCCCGGCCCCACGGCTTCGGGATCGTCGGTTCCGGCGTGATCGCGTCGATCCACGCCGAGGCCATCGCCATGCTTCCCGCCGCCCGGCTGGTAGCGGTCACCGACGTGGCGCCCCAGGCCGCCAGGTCGCTGGCCGGGACGTTCGGCGGCGCGGCCGAGCCGGATCTGGACGCGCTGCTCGCCCGCGACGATGTCGGCGTGGTGTCGGTGTGCGTGCCCAGCGGCCTGCACGCGGAGGTGGGCGCGGCGGCCGCTGCGGCCGGCAAGCACCTCGTGGTCGAGAAGCCGATCGACGTCAGCCTGGCCGCGGCCGACCGGCTCATCGGCGCGGCGGCCGCGGCGGGCGTGGCCGTGACGGTGATATCGCAGCACCGGTTCGACTCGGGCCTGATCGAGCTGCGCCGGCTGATCGACCGCGGGGCCCTCGGCCGTCTCGTGCTGGGCGAGGCCAGCACCAAGTGGTACCGGACCCAGGGCTACTACGACAGCGCGCCCTGGCGCGGCACCTGGAGCCTCGACGGCGGGTCGCTGATGAACCAGGGCATCCACTACGTGGACCTGCTGTTGTGGTGCATGGGCCCGGTCGCCGAGGTCACGGCGTTGTACGCGACCCAGACCCACCAGGTCGAGGTCGAGGACACCGCGCTCGCCGCGTTGCGGTTCTCCTCCGGCGCGGTGGGCACGATCGTCTCCAGCACCTCCGTGTTCCCCGGCTTCCCCCAGCGGCTGGAGATCACCGGGACGGCCGGCACGGTGACCGTCGAGGACGGCCAGATCGTCCGGCGCGCGCTCCGCGCCGGGCCCGGCGAACCCGGCCTGGGCGGCGGCCCGGATGACGTCGGCGCCGCCCCGCCGGGGGCGGCGGCGGCCAAGTCGGCTGACCTGGACCCGGCCAGCCACGCCGCGCAGATCGCCGATCTGCTGGCGGCCATCGACGCGGGCCGCCGGCCGTCGGTCACCGCCGAGAGCGGGCGGGCCGCGCTCGAGGTGGTCTGCGCCGTCTACGAGTCCGCGCGCGAAGACCGCACCGTGGTGCTGCACGGATGACGTTCACGCTCAGCGGGTTCGCGGACGAGATATCGCCCAGCCCCGACGAGCAGCTCGCGGTGCTCGCGGCCGAGTCCATCTCCCACCTGGAGCTGCGCAGCGTGTGGTCCACGAATGTCGCCGACCTCGACGACGCCGAGCTGGCCAGGTTCCGCCGGGCGCTCGGCGCGGCCGGGGTGCGCGTATCGGCCATCGGCTCGCCGATCGGCAAGATCGGGCTGGACGCGCCGCTCGGGCCGGAGCTGGACCGCCTGCGCCGCGTCGCCGACATCGCCGGGGAGCTCGGCACGAAGACCGTGCGCGTGTTCTCGTTCTTCATGCCCCCGGGGGAGCCGCCGCAACGGCATCGCCAACAGGTCATCGACCGGATGCGGGCCCTGGCGTCGATCGCCGAGGACCGGGGACTGGTCCTCGCGCACGAGAACGAGAAGGAGATCTACGGCGACCGCCCCGAGCGGTGCGCCGACCTGATCGCCGCCGTGGGCTCGCCGGCCTTGCGGGCGACGTTCGACGCGGCGAACTTCGTCCAGTGCGGGGTCCGGCCGCACAGCGAGGCCTACGGCCTGCTCCGGCCGCACCTGGTCTACGTGCAGGTCAAAGACGCACTGGCCGCGACCGGTGAGGTCGTGCCGGCGGGCCAGGGCGACGGCGAGGTGCGCGAGACGCTGAGCGCGCTGGGGAACGAGGGCTTCGAGGGTTACCTCTCGCTGGAGCCGCACCTGGCCACGGGCGGGCGTCATGGCGGATTCAGCGGCCCCGAGGGATTCCGTCGCGCGGCCCGGGCCCTGAAGGAACTGCTCGGCGAGCTGTCGCTGTTGTGGCAGTAAGCCGGGTATCGAGCCGTGGGGTACGCGTCCGCCGACAGCGCCGACGAGGAGATCGCCGACAGCTGTCACAGCCTACGGGCCATCGCCGCCCAGTACGAGAAGGTCATCACCACGCACCACGTGACCCGCTGGACCTGGACACCGAGGAGGACTGCTCAACAACAACGCCGGCATCGACCGGCGCAACAAGGCGATCGCCATGGTCGAGCGGTGGGCCCGGGCGACCGCGCGGGACGTGCAGTTCGTCTACACCCTGCCCACCAACGCGACCGGCCTGGACCAGGGCGGCTCCTACGTTCTGCAGAACGCGGTGGCCAACGGGGCCCGGATCGCCATCGTCAACGCGATGACCTTCGACTACTACGACAACCTGCCGCACGAGATGGCCGACAACACCGAGGGCGCGGCGCAGCAGCTCTTCGACCGGCTGCACCGGCTGTTCCCGCGGGACTCACAGCGCCAGCTGTGGGGGATGATCGGCGTCACCGAGGACCTGGGCGTCGACGACTTCGGTCCGGCCGAGACCTTCACGCTCGCGGACGCGCGCACGGTGGAGCGGTGGGCCGCGTCCCGAGGTCTCGCCGAGCTGTCGTTCTGGAACGTCCAGGACGACAACTCCGCCGGCAGCCAGCTGAAGCAGACGCCGTACGAGTTCAGCCACATCCTCGAGCCGTTCACGAGCTCGGCCACCCGGCCCGCGGCCGCCGGCGCCATGGCCCCGGCCGGAACCGGGCGCGGCGCCACCGATCCGCCTGGCAACCCGCGGTCGGTCTCCTGCCCGGCCAGTTCGTTCTGCATGGCGGTCGACCAGTTCGGCCACGACGCCATGCGCTGGAACGGCCGCGACTGGACCGCGCCGGTCTCCATAGAGCCGGGCGGAACGCGGGTCGAGCTCAACGCGGTCTCCTGCCCGGACAGCTCGTTCTGCGTGGCCGTCGACACCAGCGGCAACGCCCTGACCTGGAACGGCTGGTCCTGGTCCGCGCCGGGGCCCATCGACCCGCACGGCGCCGGCCTGACCGCCGTATCCTGCCCGTCGGCCGCGTTCTGCGCGACCGTGGACGGGCACGGGAACGCGCTCACCTGGTCCTCGGGCCACTGGTCCCGGCCGGTCCCGGTTGATCGGAGCGGCGCCGGGCTGCAGTCGGTCTCGTGCGCCTCGGCGTCGTTCTGCGCGGCCGGGGACTGGAACGGCAACGCCCTGACCTGGAACGGCCGCAAGTGGTCCGCGCCGGTCCTGGTCGACCTGACCGGCGACGGCGTGGAGTCGGTCTCGTGCGCATCCGTGGTGTTCTGCATGGCGGTGGACTGGAACGGGAACGCGCTGTCCTGGAACGGCGCGTCGTGGTCCGGGACCGCGATCTCCTGCCCGGACAGCACCACCAGCAGCGCGGGCGACTGCACCACGACCGGGTCCTTCGCCGACCCGAGAGCCGGAGTCCTGGACTCGGTGTCCTGCCCGTCGGCGTCGTTCTGCGCGGCGGTGGACGTGACCGGCTACGCGCTTACGTGGAACGGCACGTCGTGGTCCAGGCCGGTGTGGTCGGCCACCAGCCCCGCCGACCCCCATGGCGGCGCGCTGGCGGCGGTCTCCTGCGCATCCGCCCTGTTCTGCGTGGCGGTGGACGGCGATGGCCGGGCGCTGGTCTGGGACGGGCGTGGCTGGTCGGTCCCGGTGGCGGTGGACCCGGACGGCGGCGGCCTCACCGCGGTGTCGTGCCCGTCTGCCTGGTCGTGTGTTGCCGTGGACTTCGACGGCCGGGTCCTGGCCCTGCGCTGAGCGCGACGGGCCCGTCGCGCGGTGCGGGGCTGCGGACCGCCACCCAGACGATCTCCGCGCGAGTCATGTGCTTGACCAGCCACAGCAGCGTCGTTCCGCTGCCGAGCACGGGCCGGCTGGCCGCAGCCTCACCGGCACCGGTGATCTTCCTGATCAGCGAGTCCCGCTGGTACTGCAGCAGCGCTTGCAGCGTTTCCCGTTCGCCAGCGTTCACCCGGGGCGGCTTCAGGTCTGGCACGCGGCCATCCTAGGGTCCCCTTCAAGCCGAGCTTCACGAGCGAGCTGGTGATCGTATAGTGACTGCCATGTCAGCCGGTCCGCCAGCTCCGCCGGCCGTCACGATCGCCGGGGTGATAGCGCAGATGGAAGCGCTCGAAGCGGCGCTTCCGGCCACGGACGGGCTGGCGTGCTTCAACCGCATGTACCTGGAGGTGACGCAGCAGGTCAACGCCGAGCTGGACCAGGGCTTCTACGCTGACCCGGCCTTCATGACCCAGCTGGACGTGACGTTCGCCGGCCTGTACTTCAGCGCGGCCGACGTGGCAGCCGACCCGGCGACGGCGCCGCTGGCCTGGCGGCCGCTGGTGGAGCAGCGCGCCAATCCCGGGATCGAGCCGATCCAGTTCGCCCTGGCCGGGATGAATGCCCACATCAACCACGACCTGCCGCTGGCGGTGGTCGCCACCTGCGCGGCCCTGGCCACCTCGCCGGAAGCGGGCGTGCACTTCGCCGACTACCAGAAGGTGGACCAGCTCCTGGATGCCGCCGAGCAGTCGGTGCGGCAGTCCTTCGAATCGGCGGCCGAGCTTACGGTCGACCGGCACCTGGCCGCGGTCAGCAGCCTGATCGCGAACTGGACCATCAACTCCGCCCGCGACCTGGCCTGGAACAACAGCCTGCTGCTGTGGGCGGTGCGCGATGACCCGATCGCGCGCGGGCTGCTGGCCGACAGCCTGGCCGCCTCGGCCGCGCTTTCTAGCCGGCTGCTGCTGGTGACGGTCTAAGTGAGCAGATCGCCAGGGTGCAGTTCGAGGTGCCCTGACCCGACGCGCTGGCCCCGCGCCGCGAAGCATCTGGGAGGATGCCGGTAGCTGCCCGAGCGGCCTGGGGAGGAAACCGGTGCCTGTCCGATTTCAGCTCGCCATCGACTGTGCCGACCCGGACCGGCTGGCCCGGTTCTGGGCCGCCGCGCTGGGCTATGAGCTCGCGCCGGCCCCGGCTGGCTTCGCTACCTGGAACGACTTCTACCGCGAGCTGGGGGTGCCCGAGGAGGAGCTGGCCGACGGGACGGACCGGATCAGCGACCCGCAGGGCCACGGGCCGGCCATCTGGTTCCACGTCGTCCCGGAGGCCAAGGGGGTCAAGAACCGGCTGCACCTCGACATCCACGCCAGTGGCGAGCGGACGGACCCGATCGAGGCTCGCCGGAAGCGAGTCGACGCGGAGGCCAGCCGGCTGGCCGGCCTGGGCGCCACCATCACCGGCGCATTGTCCGAGGAAGGGCTCGACCACTACGCGGTCGGGATGAAGGACCCCGAAGGCAACGAGTTCGACATCAACTGACCGCAGCAGCCGAGGCTCGGGATGGGGCATGTGGGATTGGCGGCGTATGCATCCGCGAGCAACGCTCGCTCAGGACATCGCCGCGGTTCACGACCGGTCTCTTCTGGCCCGCTGGGCAGCGCACCGGCCGGCTCGAGGATTGATCACCTGGCCGGCGCTGGCGTTGTTGACGGTGGGATCGGTCGGCAATCTTGGATCAACGCCCCCGCTGGCGGTTCTCGGGCTCGCCTCGGTGTTCCTGTATGTCCTGCCCGCAGCGGTGTTCTTGCTGCCGGTCACGCTGGTCGCCGCCGAGCTGGCCTCCGGCTGGCGGGGCGGCGTCTACCACTGGGTGGAACAGGGCATCTCCGCTCCGATGGGACTGCTGGCGATATGGTGCCAGTTCGCCCAGACGATCTTCTTCTACCCGGCGTTGCTTGCCTACGTCGCCGATACGCTCGCCTACGTCTTCGATCCGCGCCTGGCCGGTAACGGCGTCTACACCGCCGTCGTCATCATCGGGTTGTTCTGGGGCGGGGTGCTGGTGTCCAGGCGCGGGGTCCCGTTCGTGGCCGGCCTCGCCTCTGGCGGAACCGTGATCGGGACGCTGATCCCCGGCGCGATCCTCGTCGCTCTCGGAGCCGCCTACCTGCTGCAGGGGAACCGCCATCCGGCCGCGCCGATGACCGCCGGCCAGCTCCTGCCGCCGTGGCATGGGCTGGCCAGCATCGTCTTGGTCGTCAATAGCTTCTTCACCTACGCCGGCATCGAAGTCAACGCCGTGCACGTCAACGACCTTCGCAACCCGGCACGCGAATACCCCAAGGCCATCTTCGTCGCCATGGCGCTGGTCCTGGTGGTCTTCATCTTCCCGACGCTGGCGATCTCCTGGGTGATTCCCGCCCATCAGATCAGCTTCACCGCCGGCGTGATGCAGGCCTTCAACCGGCTGTTCACCTATTTCGGTGCCGCGTTCGCAGTCCCGCTGGTCGCGCTCGCCCTGGCGGCCGCGGCGTTCGCCGGGATGCTCACCTGGATGGACGGCCCGTCCGAGGGGCTGCTGCTGATCGGGCGCGAGCGGGGTTTTCTCCCGCCCTACTTTCAGAAGGTCAACCGTCACGGCATCGAGATGCGCATTCTCGCCGCGCAAGGCGCCGTGATCACGCTCATCGCCCTGCTGTATGCCTTCATACCGAGCGTCTCGCACGCCTATTGGATCTTCGTCGCGCTGGCGACCCAGGTGTACCTCATCATGTACGTGCTGATGTTCATCGCGGCGATAAGGCTGCGCCGTGCGCAGCCGGACCACCCGCGCGGCTACCGGGCTCCGGCGCTGGGCCTGATGTGCCTGCTCGGCGTTGCGTCGTCGGTGGCCGCGCTCGTGATCGGATTCATTCCGCCCGGGCAGTTCGGCCACTCGAATCCGCTTACCTACGCCGTCCTGATCTTGGCCGGGATTCTCGCCGTCGGGATTCTCCCGCCGCTGCTGATGGACCGGTTCCGCAAGCCAGGCTGGACGGCAACCGGCGACAGGTCAGCCTCCCCGTCGTAGCCCACCCCCGGCCTCGTCCGCCGCCCGCGGAAGAGACCCCACGCGGACATGGCCGATGTGAGCGAATCGAGTGGAGGACGTCGATTGGCGATGCTGGGCCATAGCCTGGGTCGTGTACCTCGGTCTCGGCGAGGATTTCTCCCGCGAAGTGGCCGGCACCTGGCGTCCGGCAGACTTCGAGGAGATCGACGGTCTGGAGGTGGTTCCGGTGATGCTGTCCTCGCTGGCGGGGCGTTGACGAGCGGCCCGCCGTCGGGAACGGTGATCTTGTTGTTCACCGACGTGGAGGGCTCGACGCGGCTGTGGGACGCCGAGCGGGAGGCGATGGCGGCGGCGTTGCGCCGTCATGACGAGATCGTGCGTGAGGCGATTGAGCAGGCGGGCGGGTATGTGTTCAAGACGGTGGGGGACGCGTTTTGCGCGGCGTTTCCGGCGGCGCGGGCCGGGCTGGACGCGGCGTTGACGGCGCAGCGGGATCTGGCGGCGCAGTCGTGGCCGACGAGCCGGCCGATCGTGGTGCGGATGGGGTTGCACGCGGGGGTGTGTGAGGAGCGGGGCGGGGATTATTTCGGGCCGGCGGTGAACCGGACGGCGCGGTTGCTGGCGGTGGCGAGCGGCGGGCAGGTGCTGGTGTCGGGGGTGGCGGCGGAGTTGTTGTCGGATGAGATGCCGGAGGGGGTGGGGTTGCGGGAGCTGGGCACGCGCCAGCTGAAGGACCTGACCCGCCCGGAGCGGATCTACCAGGTCGAGGCGGCGTTCCTGGCCGGGCGGGCGGCCGTCCCCGCCGCGAAGCAGCCTGACCGCCCGGCCGGGCTGCTGGCCTCGCATGCCGACCGGGACCGGGTAGTCGAGGTGCTCAGGGCGGCCGCGGGCGACGGCCGACTCACCGCTGACGAGCTCGACCAGCGGCTGGAGGCCGCGCTCACCGCTCGCACGCTCGCAGACCTCGAACCGCCGCTCGCCGGCCTGCCCACTGTTGCCGCGGCGCAGGTGCCGGACCTGGCCCGCATCAAGTGCGGCTCCGGCTCCGCCAAGCGGGACAGATCCTGGGTAGTGCCTCGGCGCCTAGACATCGACGTCGGCAGCGGAGCGGTCCGGCTCGACTTCCGGCAGGCCGTGATCGCCGCGCCGGAACTGCGGATCGACGCTCGCATCGCCAGCGGCACACTAAAGCTCATCACCCGGCGCGGCATCGTGGTTGACGCCGACGACCTGACGGTGAACAGCGGTAGCGTCAAGGTGGTCCCGCCGCCCGGACCTGACGCCCCCGTAGAGCTGCGGGTGAAGGTCTCCGGACAGGTCGGCAGCGGCTCGGTCTGCGCCCGGCCGGCCCGCGGTGACTGGTGGCGAGCGCTGTGGCGCCGGATACTGCGTCGGTCGGCAGGCGACAGTCAGCCGACATTGCCCGCCGCACCGCCATGACCGAGCTGTGCCTGCCTGAACCGACCGGTCCGTGCCCGGTCGGCACCACGTCCTTGTGGCTGACAGACACCTCCCGTCCCGATCCCTGGGCCGCGGGAGCGGTCGCGCGAGAGCTGATGGTCTCGCTGTGGTACCCGGCGACACCGTCGGACGGGCGCCGAGCCCGGTACATGACGCCAGCGGAATCCGAACTCCAGCTCACCAGCAGGGGCATCACCAGCATCCCGCCGGACGCGCTGAGCACGGTCCGGACTAACGCAGCCGTCGGTGCCACCCCGGCCGGGCGTCAGCGCAGCCTTCCCCTGGTCGTGCTCTCGCCCGGCTTCACCAGCCCCCGCAGCACGCTCACCGCCCTGGCCGAGGACCTGGCCAGCCACGGCTACGTGGTGGCCGGGATTGATCACACGTACGAGAGCTTCGCCACGGCCTTTCCCGACGGGCGGGTCACCACCTGCCTGGCCCGAGAGGCACCCCGGCAGGACAGGGGGGAGAAGGTAGTGGCAGGCCGGGCGGCGGATGTCTCCTTCGTGCTCGGCGAGCTGACCGGCGCGCACCCGGCCTGGCCGGGCGCCGGGCTGATCGACCCGTCCCGGATGGCGATGGCTGGCCATTCCATCGGCGGCGCCGCCGCCATCGCCGCCATGCTGGCTGACTCCCGCATCCGCGCGGGCATCGACATGGACGGCGCCACGCACGCCCCGATCCCAGATGACGGCCTGTCACGGCCGTTTCTCTTCCTGGGCAAGCAATCCAACTACACCCCGGGAAGCGGCAGTGCCGTGCCCGCGCGGTCGCGGGAGTGGAAACTCCTGAGAGGCGCCGTGATCACCTGGGAGCGGGACTGGGAACTTCTGACCGGCTGGAAGCGGTGGCTCGTGGTGGCCGGCGCGGTGCACGCTTCGTTCACGGACCTGGCGCTGCTGGCCGATCAGAGCGGCATCGACATCGGCGCCGGCCTGTCCGGAGCCCGGTCCCTGGACATCACTCGCGCCTATGTGCGGGCCTTCTTCGACCAGCACCTGCGCGCCACGCCGCAAGCCCTGCTGGACCAGCCGTCGCCACGCTATCCCGAGGTCACGTTCTGTTCTCCGTAGGCAAAACCAGGAGGTCGACGACGTTGGCGCTGGCGCCTGCGGGGAGACCGGCTGGGTGTAGCTTGCTGCCGTGGAATTTCAGGAGGTTGTCCGGCACCGGCGGATGGTCCGCCGCTATGACACGAGCCGCCCGGTGCCTGCCGAGCTCATTGACAGGATCGTGGGCAACGGGTTGCGGGCGCCGTCCGCGGGCTTCTCCCAAGGCTGGGGCTTCCTGGTGCTGGACAACCCCGCCGACGTGGCCCGGTTCCGCGAGGCGGCGCGCCCAGACGAACATCCCGAGGACTGGTTCGCCGCCAACGTGGATGCCCCGCTGCTGATCGTCCCGCATTCCAACAAGGACGCCTATCTCGATCGCTATGCCCTGCCGGACAAGGGCTTCACCGACCGGTCGGATGCGTGGTGGCCCGCTCCCTACTGGGACATCGACACCGGGTTCGCGTCACTGCTGATGCTGCTGACCGCGGTCGACGCCGGGCTGGCCGCTTGTTTCTTCGGGCTCCCCGCCGAGCGGATCGATGCCTACAAGGCGGCGTTTGGCGTGCCCGAGCAATTCCACCCGATCGGAGCGATCTCCATCGGCTACAGCGACGAGCCGCCACGCGACCTGAGCAGCCGGCGCAAGCCACTGGCCGAGACCGTCTACCGGGGCCGGTGGAACCAGCAGCGGCAGTGACGCGCCAGCGGGCTTAATTCGGCTATCGCCACTAATCGCCGGTGCTTCACTCTCATACCGCGGGCAGGATCATCGCGGTTCCCCGTGCGGGTTCCGATGGTCGCAGCCGTAGCCTTGGCTCGTGTATGACCACGACCCGGACGATGTTGCGGTTCTGGGGTGGGAGGAGTTCACCCTCCAGCAGTGGGAGTCGATCTTCTTCGGCTACCGCTCCTGGGCAGGCTTGCGAACGCTGGGACGCCGCTGGAGTGACCTGATCGAGGCCGGCCTCGGCTGCTCGCAGGAAGTGGCTGACCGGCTGGTGAACGCCGCCGTCATCAACGGCCCGAACGAAGCATGGACGGCGGGGGACGCCAAGGCCACTGTGTCCGGAATGACCGGCGTGCTGGCCCGCATCCCCGTCGCGCTCAGCGATATGGCAGACCTAGAGCCAGGAGTCACCGCCACGCTGCTCAAGCAGCACGCCCGGTTGCTCAGCTTCATCCAGGCTCAGGCAACTGGGCGCGGGCAACCCTGAAACACCAGGCCCGACAGGCACCTTGAACGAACATCCGATCATGCTGCGGGGAGCGCGTCAGGTTGGGCGGGATCTGGCCAGCAGTGGCCGGGTCGTTCCTTCCTGGCGCCGATGGGTACCTCGCCCGGCGGCGACCTCGGGACCGATCATGGGTCCGATGGCCTGGACGCGGCGGTGTGGTCGCCGCCGAGGGTGTCCGCATAGTCGGCGGTGAGCTGCCGGGTCCGGTCGAGGAAGTCGTGGATGACCTGGAGCTGGTCGCCGCTACGCAAGCCGCAGGCATCGCCCAGCCCAGCCCGCCCGTGACGCCACGGCGCGGCGCGCCATGGCGTGCCCGTGGCGCGGGCCCTTCAGTATCCGGCCCGGCCGTCCTGGGGAGTACTCCGGTGGCAGGCTGCCCGTCCACGGTCGGCGCGGCGGACGGTCACGGGATGATTCTGATCGAGAGGCGCGTTGATCCAGACGACGCGACATATCGTGTCGTCTGAGTGGGCCGGGGCCCTTGAGGAGCTCTCGGCCTTGAGAGGTGAGCGTGATGACCGGTTGGTACGCGGAGCGGACGCCGGGCGGGTCGGGCAAGGCCGTGATCGCTGTGACGCTGCTCGCGCTGTTGCTGGTGGCGGTCGTACCGGTGGCCCTGCTGGCCGGAGTGATCCTGATGATTCTGGGACACGTCGTGGGCGGGCTCGCGCTGTTTGGCGGCTCGGTCCTCGCCGCCGGCGTAGCTATCGCGCTCGCGGGCATAGGCGGCATGCGGCACCTGCGCAAGCTGGTCTCCGGGAGCGGCGTCCGTGTCGTGCCGCTGGACGGCAGCCAGTACACCCACGTCGCCGAGCCAGACGGCAGCGACTACGCCAACGTCGTACAGCTGGACCGCAGCGAGTACACCGAAGTTCGCTGACCCGCCGTCCCGTTGCTGGCAGAGGCACGATCGTGCCGGACGCGCTGGCTGCGGATGCGCATGGCGGGTGTCAGCGGCCGAGGATGTCGCGAAGGTGCGGCACGGGCCAGCGCCGGTCGAACAGCGTCGGGTCGCCGGAATCCTCGGCGCGAAGGTGCTCGATCAAGGTCACATAGTCGTCGAGGTCGAGCGTCCTGAGCAGGGTGAGCAGGTCGCCTGCCTCGCCAGTGGCGGGGGCGACCGGTGCGACGAACCGGTCGTAGAGGTCTACGACCTGCCGAACCATCGCCAGGTGGCGCGGCCCGGGGTCGACGGAGGGGAAATTCGTCGCGGCGAAGTCCTCGGTGAAGACAATTGGCTCGACGGCCAGGGCCCCTGATCCGCAGGCCTGGGCCAGATGGATGAGCAGCTCGACGTCGAAGGTCTCGTTGAAGGACGTCATCTGCCCGATGACCGGGCCAAGTGCGGCCGCGTCGAAGGCCTTGAAGCCGGCCTGGGTGTCGAGCACATGAGCCAGGGGCGGGATGAGCGTAGCCCGGACGAAATGGCGGAACAGGATGATGATCTTGTCCGGCTTGTCGCCGGTGCTGTGCGGCTCGGTGACCGGCCCGTCGGCCCGGACCAGCACGGCGCCCTCGATCCCGTAACGCTGGCCGAGGGCGGCGACCACCTCGCCACCAGCCGCCACCGGCGCCGCCAGCCAGCCCAGCTGGGCCAGGTTCGCGGACAGATCCGCGTCGGTGTAGCAGGCCACATGCCGGCCGGCGCCGTTCGCCCGCGCCGGACCGGTCCGCACCGCGGCGGCCAGCCCGGCCAGTATCGATCCGCCCTTGCGGGACTGGTCGGTCGAGGTCAGCCGGTCGAATGCGGGGCTGATCGAGATGTCACTCCCGATGATCTCAGCCAGCCTGAGCACCCTCACGCTGCGGTGACCTTCGCTCGGGTAGCCCTCGGCCGCCGCGATGCTGGTCATGAGATCGGCGCTCGAGGGCCGGTCCGAGCATCCGTCGTCGCAGGCGATGATGCTCCACGTCACGCGGGGCAGGCCGCCGGTCAGCCAGTCAAGCTGGCGGACCTTGGTTCGTACGAAGTCCTCTCCGTGCGGGTGTTCGGCCCGGGGGACCATGCGGCCCGTCTCGCCGTACATGGCCCACACCACGGTCAGGTGGACCGGCCCGGACAGCTCGCCCAGCCGCCGCCGAGAGCGAGCCGCCGCCATCGCTTCGGCCGCCACCGCCGGACCGTGGCTCGCCGCGACGTGCTGTGGTCCCGCGCGGCCCTCGGCCAGGGCAGAGGCTGCGTCGAGCACCGCCTGGTTCTGATCAGAGTCCGTGAGATCGCGCGCGGGCACCAACGCCTTATCCATAGCCAGAGGATGCCAGGGCGCGCGGCTCCCGGGCCCCCGAACCCGCCAGCACGACGAGCCCGGCGAAGGAAAGTCGTTCACCCGCCAGCACCGAACTCCAGGGACGAGCAGAACCTCAGCAGCATCCGTTCAGCGGCGCGGCTGACGGGCGGCGTGGCGCCCGGCCCGCCTGCCGAAAAAGGACCCCTCGCCCAGCTGCGTTCCGCTGCTGTATCCCTTGCTGTCCTGCGCGATATTGGACGCGCAGGCGCCCACCGCGTACAAGCCCGCCACAACCGACCCGTCGGCCCGCTGGACCTGCCCGTCGACCGTGCAGCGCAGCCCGCCCAGGGTGAACCCCGCGTACATCGCCTTGCCGAGCGTGAGGTCGAACGCGGCCCAGGGCCCAGTGTCCTGGGGCTCGAGCCAGTCCGGGTGCTTCCGGAATTCCGGGTCCTCGCGCCGGGACGCAGCGGCGTTGTACGCCTGGAGGGTCGCGACGAGGTTCCCTGGCGCGATGCCGAGCCCTCGTTCCATCTCCTCGACGGTCTCCCACCCGTCGATGAACGGCACCAGCGGCATCTCCGGGTACGCCATGTGCGCGCTGTCGACGATCAGGAACGCGATGCTCCCCGGTTGATCCAGGACGAATCCGGACGTCCGGGAGTGGTAGCTGTCCTCGGCCACGAACCGCTTGCCGTCGCGGTTGACCACGATGCCGGTCAGCAGCTTCCCCGGCGGGTAGAACGGCGCGGTGATGAACGCCTGGTCCATGTGCAGCGCCTGGCCGCCCCCGGACAGCCCCAGCCTGATGCCCAGCCCGTCGTCATAGCTGGTGCCGAGGACGAACGGCTTCTCCGCGAGCTGCGGGACGTGCTGGGCGACCATCTGGGGATTCATGACGAAGCCCCCGGCCGCCAGGATGGTACTGCGGGCCAGGACGACGCCGCGCTTGTCGTAGGAACGCCACCGCACCCCGCGGACCCGATCGGCGTCGAGGACCAGGTCGGTGGCGCCGGTCTCGAGCCAGACCTCGACGCCCAGCTGCTCCGCCCGCCGCACCAGCAGGTCGATGACGAGCTTCGCGCCCTGGGTGTCACCGGGGACCGGCACCTTATGACCGCGAGGCGCGGGCACCGCGAGGTCCCGGAAGGGCCAGACCTTCTCGTTGCCCGTGTACATGAGGCCCTGGGTCTGCGGCTGGATGACCGCCTTCTCCGGGTAGAAGCTGCGCTCGAACTCGAATCCCAGGCTTTCTAGCCAGTCGCAATGTTCGGCGCTGCCATCGGCGTAGGCCCGGATCTTGTCGGCCTCCGGCTCGGGGGTCACCGCCATCAGGTAGGCGTACATCTCGTGGGGGCTGTCGTGGTGACCCGTGGCCCGCTGTACCACGGTGCCGCCGCCCAGGTAGAAATGCCCGCCGGCCATGGCGCTGGTGCCGCCCGGCGCCGCTGCCCGCTCCAGGACCAGCACCGACGCGCCCGTTGCGGCAGCTTCGATCGCTGCGCATCCGCCCGCGATGCCGAAGCCGACGACGACCACGTCCACCTCATAGGCAGCGCCGTCGGCCGGCGGCTGGCCGCCGTCGCTCCGCTGGGCATCCCCGGTCATGTGCCTCCGCCTCGTGTCCGTCTGTTGCGCAGTCAGGCTACGAGAGCCATCCTGACCCCTGAGCTACGAAGGAGCGCCCATGCGGCACGGCGTCGTGTTGTTCAGCAGCGACCGCGGCATCACGCCGGCGCAGGCCGCGCGGGCGGCGGAAGCGGCCGGCTTTGACTGCTTCTACGTGCCCGAGCACACCCACATCCCGGTCCGCCGCGAATCGCCGCACCCGCGGACCGGAACCGCGGAGCTGCCAGACGACAGGTACCTGCGCACGCTGGACCCGTGGGTGGCGCTGAGCATGGCCGCGGCGGTCACCAGCACGATAAGGCTCGGCACGGCGGTCGCGCTGCCGGCCGAGCACGACCCGATCACGCTGGCCAAGACCATCGCCTCGCTCGACTGCCTCTCCGGCGGCCGGGTGGAGCTCGGCGTGGGCTTCGGCTGGAATACCGACGAGCTCGCCGACCACGGCGTGCCGGCCGGGAAGCGGCGCACGGTGCTGCGCGAGTACCTGGCGGCCATGCGGGCCCTGTGGTCGCAGGACGAGGCTAGCTACCACGGCGAGTTCGTCAGCTTCGGCGCGTCCTGGGCGTGGCCCAAGCCGGTGCAGCAGCCGCGGATCCCGATCCTGGTCGGGGCGGGCGGGAGCGAGAAGACTTTCGGCTGGATCGCCCGCTGCGCCGACGGCTGGCTGACCACCCCGGGCGAGACCGACCTCGACGGCAAGGTCGCGCTGCTGCACCAGGCCTGGCGCGCGGCCGGGCGCGAGGGTCGGCCGCGGGTCACGGCGCTGGCCGGCAAGCCCGGCCCCGACCTGCTGGCGCACTGGGCCGAGATCGGGGTGACCGACGTGGCGTTCGGCATGCCGGACCGCTCGCCGGACGAGGTCATCGGCTACCTCGGTCGGCTGGCCGGCCGGCTGGGCCTGGCTCCGGCGGGATCGGGGCCGGACCCGGCGGCCTGATCTCTCCGGCGCCAGCCGGTCCTGGGGCGGATTGGCGGGCCGCGCGCGGCAGTCTCGGGGCTAGGCCCGTGGCGCCGGTCAGCAACATCGCGGCGAGGAAGATGAGGTAGGTGATGCCGGCGACGGATTCCCAGTGGAACTGGTGTGGGTAGCGGGCCAGCGCGATGGACAGGAGGACGGCGAGCACGATGGACCCGGCGGCGGCGGGCCGCAGGCGGCGCGCGTCCCGTTCGGCCAGCGTCTGCCCGGCGGCCACCCCCAGGCCGATCAGCCAGGCACCGGTCGCCTGGGCCATCATCGGGGTCAGTGTCCAGGGCCACAGCGGCGCCGCAGCCACGGGCGCCGCGAACAGCGCGATGCCCGAGCCCAGCAGGACGGCTGCCTGGATGGCGAGCACGACGTACAGCCAGGCGGGCAGGCCGGCCGCCCGGGGCGGGTCGAAGCCGGGAGCACGCGCCTGCCGCAGCAGGAGGATCAGCATCAGCGCCGGAACGAGAAGGTAGATCGCGATCCACGCCACCGTGATGATCTGCGTTCCGATCGCGAACCTGGCGCCGAGATGGAGCTGGCCCAGGTGGGTCAGGGTGACGGCCAGGGTCAGCACGGTGAACACGAGCACGGCGGGTACCGCGATCCGCGCGTTGGCCCACAGCGGCTGCCGGGCGGCCAGCGCCTCGATGGGCACAGCGGCCCAGTAAGCGGCGCCCAGGAACGTCGCGGCCAGCGGATTGCCGATCGTAAAGGCAAAGAAGTGGCCGGTTTGCCCGGTAAACACGAAGAGCTGGATACCGGCCAGCAGAACGAGCACCGACGCGGTGAACAGGAGCCTGCGCATCCCGGGCGCCAGTGGCCTGAGGGCGGCTGCGGCGCGGGGCTCGCCCGGCACCCCGGGGCCCGGCACCGTCGTTAGTTCCTCCGGTTCGGCGCACTGGACAGTGTTGTTACCCACCGGTGTCACCTCGCCGCGGCCTCTGGCACCGCGACACCTTCCAGGTAGCGGTGCACGAGCGGGACGGTGATCGCGCCTTCTCCCACGGCGGACGCAACCCGTTTGACCGAGCCGTGGCGCACATCACCGGCGGCGAACACGCCGGGCAGGCTCGTCTCATGCGGCAGTGGCTGGCGGCCGGCGGGCCAGCCGGGATCTGCGTCGTCCGGCACATCCTGCCCGGTGAGGATGAAGCCCCACCGGTCCCGCGCCACGCTCTCACCGAGCCACTCGGTCCGCGGCGCCGATCCGATGAGGACAAACAGGCCGCCAGCTGGGACGCTGCACCGTGCCCGGGTGTCGGTGTCCTCGAGTATCAGCGACTTGAGGTGATCGGTCCCGGTGCCGCCGGCGACCTCCACGCCGTACCTGACCGCAACGTTCGGCGCCGCGTCGATCTCGCGGAGCAGGTAATCCGACATGCTGTCGGTCAGCGACGGTGGGCGGACCAAGACGGTGACCTGATGCGCCCACTTGGCCAGGTGGAGTGCAGCCTGCCCGGCCGAGTTGCCGCCGCCGATGACAAAGACCTTTCGGCCCCGCATCGCCGGTGCCTCGCTGACCCCGGCACCGTAGAAGACCCCGCGGCCCTGCAGGTCCTCCAGGGCGGGTATGCCGAGCCGCCGGTAGGTGGCGCCGGTGGTGATGACCACCGTCCGCGCGTTCAGGGTGCCGCCGTCGGACAGGCGCAGCCGGTAGCGGCCGTCCTCGCGTGCCAGGCCCTCGAGTTGCCGCATGAACAGGAAGGTGGTGCCGAAGAACCAGGCCTGCGTGTAGGCCTCGAACGCGAGCCTGGTCCCGCTGATCCCCTGGGCGAACCCGGGGTAGTTACGGATCATCGAACTGGTCCCCGCCTGCCCGCCGATAGCCTCCCGTTCCACCACCACCGTCTTCAGGCCCTCGGAGGAGGCATAGACCGCGGTGGCTAGGCCGGCCGGGCCCGCCCCCACCACCGCGACATCGAACACCTCGCCGTCGGGAATCGGGGTCATCAGGCCGAACGCGTCGGCGATCTCCAGGTTCGACGGGTTGGCCAGTACCGACTGGTGCCCGCCGAAGCGGAGGACGACAACCGGGAGTTCGGCCGACTCCGCACGGAGTTCTCGGAGCATCTGCCGGCCCCGCGCGGAGCCGGTGTCGTAGAAGCCGATCGGGATCCCGTTCCGGGAAAACGCGTCCCGCAGTTCCTGGGACCGGGCCGACTAGTGCTCGCCGATCACCTGCACCGGCTCGAAGCCGCCGCTGCGCCGGCTGCGCCATTCGCCCAGGAACCGGGAAATCGACTCGTGGAAGTCCTCGTCTGGGCTCTGTACCGGGCACGTCACCCAATGGTCGATCTTGCCCAAGGTGACGGCGTCGAAGACCGGCCGCGCCGTGTCCCACTCACCCCAGCGGACCGCCGCCACCCGCAACACCGCCCGGTCGATGGCACGGACACCCGCCAGCACCTCGATGCCATCCGGGTCGGCCTCACCCACGCCGCCGATGACCAGCGCGACCGGCGCGCCCGCCGCCAGCAGCCCCCTGATCACTGTTCCAAGCTCCGCAGGATCACCACAGTGGGCGATCCGGTAGTCCACGCCATAACGCCCGGACAGCTCCCGGCCAAAAGCCTCCCGCTCCGTGGTGTCTCGGCACACAATCACGATCGCCGCCCGCTCCTGGCCTGTTCCATAGGCCGCCCTGCTCTCGCCCACCGGTGCCGCCGTCCCGTCCGGCCGCACCACCGAAGGCCAGTCTTCTGTCATCGTGCCTCCTTGCCTGTTGTGGCCGCTTGTGGCCGTCATCCAGCCACCCGCGCCCACGGTTAGGTAGCGGCCGACAGCTGTCCGTCGGCCGCTGAGCTGGCACTCATGTGCTGAGTCCTGCTGATAAGAGCTTGCATGGGTGTCCGACCTGCTGGCATGGGGGAGTTCCCCCATTTCCCTGGGCGGCGTCGCTCACCTCACCCATGAGGCGGGGATCTCGGCTGTGGCCGGGCCCGGGACGCGGAGCTAGGCTGAGCAGATGAGCGGCGCTGCCGCTGCGGCTCCAGCGCCCGGCCCACGATCGGGTACCTGGCGCACCGCCGAATTGCTGTGCGCCCTGTCCTTCGGCTCCGCCTGGCTGCGGCGGAACGGATGGAACACGGGACCAACACAGCCTTCGTGGGTATCCAGCTCGGGCGCGCGCTCGGGCTGAGGGCCGACGGGCTGGAGGCCGTCTTCTACGGGGCCCTGCTCAAGGACGTGGGATGCGGCGCCTGCGGCGCGGTGCTGGCCCCGTTCTTCGCCGACGACGCGAGGACTCCCCTGCTCGGCATGAACCTGGTCGACCTGCACAGTCCCCGCAGCATGGCGGGCTGGGCCATGGACGGCTTGCGGCTTGATCCCAGCCTGCCCTCCCGGCTCACCCGCTGGCCGCCTTCGTCTCCCGGTGCGGCTCGCTGGCGCACGAGGCGATGGCGGCACACTGTGAGATCGCCGCCGACTTCACGGTCCGCCTTGGGTTCGGTCCTCACGTGCAGTCCGCCGTACATGACCAGCATGAGCGGTACGACGGCCGCAGCCCAGCTTTCCACCGGCGTGCAGAAGCGATCCCCCGGTCGGCCCAGATCCTGCATGTGGCACTGGCCGCCGACCTCGTGCGTGGACTGAACGGTGCCGAGGCCGCCGCCGCCATGGTCCGCCAGCGGTCGGGCAGCTACTTCGATCCGCAGGTGGCTGAGGCCTACCTCGACCTGGCCAGCGGCCTGTGGCCACCCGGGTGATGGCCCGATTCCCCTCACCGAGGTGCTTTCGTGTGACCCGGGGACCCCGGTCGATGAGCGGCCCGACGACCGGCGCCTGGCCGTGTGCGAGGCACTGGCTGACTTCGCCGATCTCAAGTCGATTCGGCGCGGCACTCACTCGCACAAGGTCGCCAGCCTGGCCAGCCAGGCTGGCGCGCACTTCGGGCTCTCCGGAGCCGAACAAGATCATCTGCGCCGGGCCGGGCTGGTCCACGATCTCGGCAAGATCGCCGTCCCGTACCGTCTGCTTCAGAACGCAGACGACGACACCAGCGCAGGCAGCCACCAGGGCGAAGCAACCGCGCTCGCTGAGCCGATCCGCCTGCACCCTTACTACTCCCAGCGCATCCTGTCCCGGGTCCGCCCACTTGCCGACCTGGCCGCAGACGTAGGCACCCACCACGAACGCCTCGACGGTTCGGGCTATCCACTCGGGCCCGCCGCCCAGCGCATGTCCATCACCGCCAGGCTGCTCGCCGCCGCCGATGCCTGGGCCGAGGGGGCCCGCCATAGCCCACCCGACCTCACCGGCAAACACGGCCTCGACCCGGCATGCCTGGCGGCGCTCCAGTCCTGCACCCGGCCCGGTGCCGGTGACCAGCGCCAGCGTCCCCGTGCCGGTCCGGCCCGCCCGCCTCTCAGCCCGCGCGAGCTCGAGGTATTGCCCTGCTCGCCGACGGCGCCTCCAACCCGGACATCAGCAAGATCCTGTACATCAGCCGACGCACCGCCGAGCACCATGTCGAGCACATCCTCGCCAAGCTCGAAGTCACCAGCCGCACTGCCGCCGTGGCCTATGCCCTGACCCACGAGCTGATGTCCTGAGCTGGTCCGGCGGCGTGCGTGAGCCCGTCGGGCGCTGGGACAGGCTGGCAAGCACTTGGTGCTGCCGGTGTCCGATGATCGGCCGGGCTCGGCAGCACCGGGCGCTGGGGCCGGGGGCGTCACCGCATCCAGGCGTCATCCGCCGGGCCCGTCTCCGTTGTCGTGTTCATGCTGCCGTTTTGCGTAGCGCTGGTCTTGCTGGCGGCCCGGATCTGGCCGGAGGTTGTCCCGCGCCAGCCACGCAGGCGCACTGCCAGGGCTGCGGGCGCTGCGGACGAGGCAGCCTCACTCCGGCCGGGTCAAGCTTGGTCAAAATTTCCAGATATCTATTCCTAGTTTCTAGGGGGCAAACATAGCGTCAGCGTTAGCGGTCGAGGCTGGGCTGTCGCTGGCCGCCGGGTTGCTTGAGGGTCGGCGAGAGGATCCCACCAAGGAGCAGATCCAGAAGGCCAGGTCACATCCATGGATCTCGCCGGACGTCCCAGTCAGGGGGTTCGTTTTTGACGTCAGCACCGGGCGGCTCAGCGAGATGTTCCCGGACGGGCAGACCGTCACCGGTTAGTGATGCCGACATGCCGAGCCAGGCCATGCAGGACGTGATCGACGGCTTGAGGGACCGGCAGAAGGCTAGCGCCAGCCAGGCCCCGCCGACGCTGGCAGAGCGCCGCGCCGCCTTCACCCCCGGAGACCGCCTTTATCCGGTGCCTAACGACGTACTGGTGAGCGAGGTGACCGCGGGCGGGGTGCCAGCCCACTGGCTGGCCGCCCCCGGGGCCGACACCGGCCGGGTGCTCCTGTTCCTGCACGGCGGAGGTTACGAGCTCGGGTCACTGCGCAGCGACGGCGAGCTGGCCGCCCGGCTCGGACGGGCCAGCGGGATGCGGGTCCTGTTCCCCGAATACCGCCTAGCCCCTGAGCATCCCTTCCCCGCCGCCATCGACGACGCCCTGGCCGCGTGGCGCTGGCTGCGTACCGACCAGGACCTGAGCGCACGATCCATCGCGGTGGCCGGCGATTCGGCCGGCGGAGGGCTCGCCGTGGCCCTGCTCGTGGCCATCCGTGATGCCGGGGAGGCCTTGCCCGCGGCCGCCGCGCTGATGTCCCCGACCGTGGATCTGACCAGCTCGGGGGCCTCGATGACCGAACGCGCCGACCAAGACCCGATCTCCACCCCCGCCATGCTCCGCCAGTTCGCCTCCGACTACCTGGCCGGGGCCGACCCCAAGACCCCCCTGGCCTCGCCGCTGTTCGCCTCACTGGCGAGGCTCCCGCCGCTGCTCATCCAGGTGGGCACGGCCGACCTGCTGCTCAGCGATTCCGAGCGCCTGGCCGCAGCAGCAGCCCAAGCCGGGGTCGACGTCACCCTGCAGATCGGCGATGGCCTACCCCACGTCTACCAGCTCTTGCTCGGCACCCCCGAGGCAGCCCAGGCCACCGAGCAGATCGGGAAATTCCTGCGAGCCCGGGTCCGCTAACCAGACAGCCCACAGACGGCGGGCTTCCCGGCGCCCGGTCCGCCTCTTAGCTGCCTAACGCCGGGGAGCTTGCGCGTCGGCGCCGGCGGCCTGCCGTTGTGGATAGCTCAGCGGCGGTCGAGCGCCGAGACGGGCGGGCGCGCTGGCGGTGACCGGGCTATGATCATTCGGCCCGTATCAGCACCGAATCGGCGCGCTGACGTGCTGGAGGAGGAGCACAAGTGACCTTGACCGTTACGCCGGAGTTGCTGCGACGTGGTGCCCAGGCGGTGGCGGCCGGGCGCGTGGCGCTCGGCGTGGCCGCTCTGGCCTGGCCCTCGGTACCGGCCCGCCCCTGGGTGGGCGCGGCAGCGGATGACCTGGCCGCGCGGGTGTTCGGGCGCGCTCTGGGAGCACGTGACCTTGCCCTGGGGCTAGGCGCGCTGGCCGCATTGCAGGGTCCAGCTGCCGAACCAGGCTCGGCGTCCGCCTGGGTTGCCGCAGGCGCCCTGTCTGATGCCCTCGACGTGGTGGCCAGCCTGTCCGCGTGGTCCGAGCTACCGCGGGGAAGCCGGTGGCTGGTGGCCGCGTCCGCCGGCGCCGCGGCCCTGGCCGGCGCCGCCGGGGCGCTGGCCATGCGTCCGGGACGCGACGGCGTGCCCGCCTAGGAAGGCGGCACCGTAGACGAGGGCCCGAGCCGGATGAAGAGGACCCTGAGCCGGATGGGATGGCCGGGCTGGGGCGGCTCCCCTATCGCAGGACCTTGACCGGATGAGATGGCAGGGCTGGGCGTCTCCCGCGCCACGCGGTCCGGCGTGGACGGACCTGTCCCACGTGCTGAACCCGGCGGTGTCGCGGGTCGCCATGTTCCCCGCGCCCAGTTTCGACACGTTCATGTCGATTCCGGATGACCCGCTCAACGTCACCGAGATCCGCATGGTCGTTCACGTTGGCACGCACCTGGATGCGCCGAGCCACTTCATCCCTGACGGCCCGGCCATCGACCAGATCCCGCTCGGCCGGCTGCACGGCCAGGGCGTCGTCTGGCCCGTCCGGCGCCGGGCCGGGGAAACGATCGGGCCGGACGACCTGGCTGTCGCGTCCCCGGCGGCCCGTCCGGGCGACATGGTGCTGCTGGACACCGGCTGGTCACGCTGGTTCGGCACGGCCCCCTACGACGACCATCCGTGGCTGTCGGAGGCCGCCGCCACCTGGCTCGCGGACCGACAGGTCAGCCTGCTCGGGATGGACCTGCCCACTCCGGACCTGCCGGTCCCGCGGCGGCCCGCGGAGGGATTCGGCTGGCCGGTGCACAAGATCCTGCTCTCCCGCGGCGTGCTCATCGCCGAGCACCTGACCGGGCTGGCCCCGCTGTCCGGCCGGCGGGTCGAGATCATCGTCGGCGCGCTTAACATCGAAGGCGCCGACGGTGCGCCGGCCCGGATCCTCGCCCGCCCGCTGCCGGAACCGCCTGGGGACCATACGAGCAAGTAGGTTCGGCTGTGATGGTGGCTCCAGCACCGAGGGACGCATCTCATGACGCTCGCAATCGAGGCGGAAGGCCTGGTCAAGCGGTTCCGGAAGACGCTGGCCGTGGACGGCGTCGACCTGGCTGTCCGGCCGGGCATGGTGCTGGGTCTGCTGGGGCCGAACGGGGCAGGCAAGACCGCCGTGGTCCGAATGCTGGCCACGTTGCTGCGGCCGGATGCCGGTTATGCCCGGGTCTGCAGGCCTGGGTCCGGGTCAATCCGGTGACCGCGCTGACCAGCGCCAGCCGCGGCCTGATGCTGGGCGGACCGGTCGCCGGACCGGCCTGGCACTCCATCGCCTGGAGCATCGTGATCACGGCCGTATTCGCGCCGCTAGCGGTGCGCCGGTACCGCCGCATCCCCTAGCCGTCAGGGTTCCATAACGGTTGCGGAGCCGCCAGAACCGGCCCGCCGGTGTTGGCGTTATCGCAAATTTCGGGTTAACGTGGCCGACGCATTGCCAGCCGATTACGGAGGAGACACGACATGACTACAGGGGGTGACCGCGCGTCCATCGCTGAGTAGATAACAGGCGGCCCCGGTCAAGCCGTGATTGCAGCACGTGACCGGGGCCTTTGCATGGCAACGCAACCTCGGAGGTAACAAGCCATGACGTTCACCAGTATTGCAGTTGGCGGAGTCGCAAAGACCCTGATGGCGGTCACGATTTCGCTGCACCCGGAGGCAGCACCGAGCAGGCAGGCGACTACACCGTAAAGGCTGGCGACACGCTCAGCTCGATCAGCCAGCACGAGTACGGCACCACGGCCGACTGGCCCGCGTTGTGGTGGATCAACCGGGGCACCGTGCGTGACCCGGACATGATCCAGACGGGGCAGCGGCTCAGGGTGCTGGCCGGCCCGCGGTGACCGCGGAAATGATCCGCGCCGCGATGGCGGCGAGGCCGACGCCGGTCGTCGCGGCCCCGGCCCCGGCCCCGGCCGCGGACTCGGCCCCGGCCGCGGACTCGGCCCCGGCCCCGGCGGAGGCTCCGGCGTCGTACAGTGGCGCGCCGGGCAGCTTCCAGGCCTGCGTGGTCCAGGCCGAGAGCGGCGGGAACGCCTCCGCGGTCAACCCGTCCAGTGGTGCGGGTGGCCTGTACCAGTTCCTGCCGTCCACCTGGCAGGCACTCGGATATTCCGGGCTGCCCGAGAACGCGTCGGTGGCCGAGCAGAACGCCGCGTTCCAGAAGGAGTACGCGGAGTCGGGTACCAGCGCGTGGTCGGCTTACGACGGCTGCTAGACCGTCCGGTGAAGGAGCCCCGGCCCGCGGGCCGGGGCTCCTTCATGATCCCTGGGCGCCAGTACGTCGGCGGTCTAGGGCGCCTCACATGCGCGGATCTATCGAGGCGCGGAGCCGGTGGGCTCCGCGGTTCTTCGGCGAGGCCTCAGGCTGGGGGGCGTAGTCGGTGTCGTAGTCCGCGCGCCGGGTCTCGTCGTAGCCGTCCGGCAGCCGGATCGCGCGGAAGACCAGAGTGAGTACGACCGCAACGATCAGGTTGAGGGCGACGGCGGTGATCGCGATGTAGGTGACGTGCCCGAAGACCACGGCCGTGGAGGCGCCGAAATGCTCCTGGCCGCCCCCGGGTGTCCGGTACGCCTGGATCGTGCCGTACGCCATGCCCACGACCCAGCCGACGATCAGGGCGAAGCGGTGGAACCAGCGCGTGTACAGGCCGATCACGATCGCCGGGAAGATCTGCAGAATCCAGATCCCGCCGAGCAGCTGCAGGTTGATCGAGAACGTCTTGTTCAGCTCGAGCGCGAAGCCCAGCGCGCCGACCTTCATGACGAGCGAGGCCAGCCGCGCCACTCGCGTCTCCTGGGCCGGGGTGGCGTTGGGCCGCAGGAACTCCTTGTAGATGTTGCGGGTAAACAGGTTCGCCGCGGCGATCGACATGATGGCCGCCGGCACCAGCGCGCCGATAACGATCGCCGAGTAGCCGATCCCGGCGAACCAGCTCGGGAACATGTGCTGGAACAGCAGCGGCACGGACAGCTGGGTGTTGTCCCCGTGCGCCTTGACGCCCGCGTTCACCGCGGGCGTGGCCAGCGCCATGTAGCCGAACAGCGCGATCAGGCCGAGCACCAGCGAGTAGGCCGGCAGCAGGGCCGCGGTTTGCCTGATGACATTACGCCGCCGGGCGGCGAACAGCCCGGTGACCGCGTGCGGGTACATGAACAGGGCCAGCGCCGAGCCCAGCGCGAGCGTGCCGTAGGCCCATTCCCCGGCCGGGGTCACGATCAGGCTGCCGTGCGGCTTGCCGGTCGCCGGATTGGTCACCTTCAGGTGGGCGGCCGCGGCCCCGAAGATGTGCCCCCAGCCGCCCAGCCGGGTCGGGATGTAGATGACCGCGACGATGACCGTTATGTAGACGAGTATGTCCTTGACGAACGCGATCAGGGCCGGCGCGCGCAGCCCGGCCAGGTACGTGTAAACGGCGAGGACCAGGAACGCGATGATCAGCGGCAGGTCCTTGATGACCGGGTTGCCCGAGCTGGTGCCGACCCCGAGTACGGTCAGCACCGCCTCGATGCCGATCAGCTGCAGCGCGATGTAGGGCATGGTGGCCAGGATCCCGGTCACCGTTACCGCGAGCCCCAGGCCCTGCGAGCCGTACCGGCCGCGGGCGAATTCGGCGGGGGTGACGTAGCCCCGCGCGCGGGCTACCGACCACAGCCGCGGGGCGAAGACGAACATGATCGGGAAGACCATGATGATGTACGAGAGCGCGTAGAACCCGGCGGCGCCGACCGCGTACACCAGCGCGGGCACGGCGATGAACGTGTAGGCGGTATAGAGGTCGCCGCCGAGTAAGAACCAGCTGATGAACGCGCCGAAGCCACGGCCGCCGAGCCCCCACTCGTTCAGGTGCCGCGGGTCCTCGGCCGGGCGCCACTTCGCGGCGGCGAGGCCGATCAACGTCACGATCAGGAACGATTCGACAACGATGATGAACGCGACCCCATCCACGTGACTCACGTCTGCACCCCTCCGGTGAAGTGCTGCAGCGTGGCCCCCGCTGACCACAGCGTGCGAAGGATTGCGCTATAGGGTGATCTGCCCCCCAATCGTGCACCTAACCGGCCAGCCGGGGCAACAGGGGTTTCTCGGTGCATTGGCGCCGGCACCGGCTGTAACCGGGGTCAGCTGCGCGCGGCAGGCGCCTGTGTCCCGCCTGGCCCGCCTGGCCCGCCCGGATCGCCGGGTTCGCCATCCGGGACGTCCACGGTGATCTCGCCGCCGAGCCGGTACCCGGCCGACAGGCCGAGGTGGTCACCGCTCCAGAAGCGGCCGGCGTCATACCAGTTCGGGTCGCGGGTGCCGGGAAGCAGGCCCATGGCCTGGTACGTCACGGCCAGCAACTCCGCGCAGTATGCGGTCTCCAGGCTGACGTCGCGTGCGGAATTCCTGATGTCCGGCACGCGGCCCAGCAGCCACCGCGATGCGAGCCGGGTCGTGGAGGGGAAGGGCGTGCCATCCAGCCGCGCGATCGTTTGCAGCACGGCGTCTTCCATCTCGGGGGTCACCGGCGGTTCCAGCTGGCGTAGCCACCCGCGCTGGCCGTACCTGGTCGCCCAGACGACGACTGCGTCGCGCAGGTCGTGCAGCTGGACCCCGCGGTGCCGGGTCCCGGACCACACGTCGGGCAGGGAGCGGCCCAGCTCGGCGTGCCACATCAGCGGCGGCAGGTCGTCGATGACCACGGACATGCCCACGTGGTTGACCGGGCTGTTGGTGGCGACCTGGATCGCGCGGTCGGCCATGCTGTGCCCGCGGAACAGCCACACGTCGCCGGTGCGGGCCAGGTCGACCGCTTCGTCCAGGGAGATGCTCGCGCCGGGCACGGTCTAACCTAAGCAGATGCGGTTGTGGAAAGGGCTGGGACTGGCCGCTTTCGTCGGCGTGGCCGCCACGGGAGTGGTGATCGCCCGCGACGAGCGGCGGCGCCGCGCCTACACCCCGGATCAGGTCAGGGACCAGCTGCACGCCAGGCTCGCCGAAACGGCACCGGACCTCCCGGCTGCGCGCCCCGCGGGCTAGGCTGCCCGGCCACGCGACCCCGGGCCATACCGTCGGCTGCGCGCCCCCCGTTCAGCCGGTGAAGATGTCTTCCGGCAGGAAGGCGGACACCAGCATGTTAGGCGCGTCGACGAGCTGGCTGATCTTGAGGTCGACCGCGACGCTGCAGATCGCGTAGGCCTGCTGGCGGGTCCAGCCCCGCTCGGTGAGATGGTCGATCATGTTGAGCACCGCGTTGCGCGCGGCCAGGGTGACGTCCTCGGAGTGGTTCACGCCGTCCTTGGTGACCGAGATGCCGGTGGTGGCGAACAGCCGGCGCGGCGCCGCGTACTGGGGCGGCAAGTAGTAGTCCTGCCTGGTAAACCGGAGATCGCGGATATTCTTCTGCGCGGCCTCGCCCTTGCGCAGGCCGAAGAGCACGTGCAGGGTGGCGTTCATCTCGATCGCGGTGCCGCAGGTCTCGCAGTCGCCCTGGGCGAAATGCGCGTCACCCGCGGAGAACAGAGCACCCGGGGGCGTCCACCGGGATGAGCAGGCGCGCGCCCTGGCCGAGCTGCTTGATGTCGACGTTGCCGGCCTGCTCGCGGGGCGGGATGGTCCGCAGCGCCTGCCGCGGCGATGCCGGGGTCGGCGGGGACCGCGGAGGCCGGCGACGGCGGCAGCACGAAGCCGCCGCGCTCCAGCAGGTCCTGCTCGCGGGCGATCGTGGCGGCCAGCAGCTCGTGTCCGGGGGACAGGCCGATGGTGCCCATGAACGGTGCGCCCGGGAATCCGGACCCCCGGCAGGTCGGCGGAGGTGGCCCAGCCGTCGCCGATGTCCCAGTTGACCTTGAACGGTTCGGGGAAGGCGTCGCGCAGGAACCCGAACCCGGGCACCTGGACCGTGTACCCGTACCGGTCCGGCTCGACGTCCAGGATCTCCACCTCGAGCAGGTCGCCCGGCTCGGCTCCCTCGACGTAGACCGGGCCGGTTAGCGGGTGCACCACGTCCAGGTTCGGCGCGGCCACGGTCTCCAGCGAGGCATCCGGGCCCATCTGCCCGTCGAAGGCGTCCCGGGTGTCCAGGATCACCTCATCTCCCGGCTGACAGCGGAGCGCGGGGGCGATGTCCGGGTGCCAGCGGTTGTGGCCGGTACCCGGCTCCTCCGCCAGCGTCTTGCCGCGGTCAACCCGTATCTCCCAGACAGCCACCGTGGCCTCCCGTTGCGCGAGGACGTAGTCGGCAAGCTATCACCGGAGCGTGACGCGCACCGGGCCTGCGGACGGCTCGGCCCGGGCCATCCAGCCCGCGCCGAGGTGCACGGGCCGCCCCGGAATCAGCCGGGCCCGGGCCGTGGCCAGGACCCGGCCGTCCTGGCGGACCTCGAGCCGGGCGAGCCGCTCGAAGACCTCGCTGCGCAGCAGGAAGCGCCCGCGCGGCGGCGGCGGTCCCGGGATGCGCAGTGCGTTGGGCGAGATCCAGCTGAGCGGCGCGGCCACGGTGACCGGGATCCTCTCCGCCTGCGGCGGCGGCCCGGCGCGCAGGGCGGCCGCGATCTGGCGGGCAGCGTGCCGGCCGCCGGCGGCGGCCACGTCCGCGGTCTCCGCGGCGTGCACGAGGTTGCCCGCGGCGAAGACGCAGGGAACGGAGGTCTCCAGCGCGGTGTCCACGGCAGGCCCGCGGGTTCCGGGGTCGATCCGTGTTCCCGCGAGCCGGGCCAGCTCGTGGTCGGGGATCCAGTCCCCGGTGAACACCAGCGTGTCGCACCGGGCGAACCTGACTGCCCCGGTGCGCAGATCGGCCAGCTCGACCCCTTCCAGGCGGCCGCGGCCGGCCACCCGGCGCACCGCCGTCGACGTCCAGACCGGGGTCCGCCAGCGGGCCGCGGCGGCGAGCGCGAACGCGGCGTAGCTCTGCTGCCGGGGCTGGTCGGTGACCAGCGCGACCACGTCGGCCCCCGCGTGCGCCAGGGTCACCATCGCCGAGAAGCTGACGTGCTCGGCCCCGACGACCAGGGCCCGGCCGGGCAGCCGCTGCCCGTGCAGGTAGACCCGCTGTTGCAGCTCGCCGGTGGTCATCACGCCGGGCGGGCGGTCGCCGGGGACCAGCCGCGCGGCGCGCGGCCGTTCCCGGCAGCCGGTGGCGAGCAGCACCGCCGCCGCGGTGACCGTCTCGATGCCTTCGGCGCTGGTCAGGGTGGCGGTCCCGGGCCCGGTCCAGCCGGTGACCGTGGTCTGGGGCCGGACCTGCGCGCCCGCCCGGGCCGCGGCCTGCGCGTAGCGCCGGGCGTAGCCCGGCCCGGTCATGACCCGGTGCAGGTCGCGCAGCCCGTAGCCGGTGTGCGCGCTGTGCCGCGGAACGCCGCCCGCCTCGGCCTCCCGGTCCACCACGAGGACCCGGCCCGCGCCGAGCGCCCGCAGTTCGATCGCGGCCGCGCAGGCCGGCCCGGCCCCGGCGATGAGCACGTCGACGTTCACGCCGGCCCGTCCCGCTCGCCCGTCATCGCCGGCTCGGCCATGATCGCCGACACCGCGGCGGCGCAGTAGAAGCCCTGGCACCGGCCGTTCATGGCCCGGGTCCGGCGCCGCAGGCCGCCCGCGTCGGTGGGCGGCACCGTGCTTGACAGCGCGTCGCGGATCTCGCCGCGGGTCACCCGCTCGCAGTGACACACGATCCGCCCGTACTCGGGGTCGGCTGCGATCCGCCGCGCGTCCTGGTAGGGCCGCAGGCCGGCGTCGCCGATGTACGGCATCACCGGCGGGCCGGCCACGCCGTCACGCTCCTTCAGCGGCAGCCCGGCCCCGGCCATCTGGTCGACCACGTACTCGGCGATCCCCAGGGACGCGGACAGCCCGGTGGACCTGATGCCCGCGACGCAGGCGTAGCGCAGGCCGGGGTCGACGCGGATCTGGTAGTCGCGGTGCTCGGTCGCGGCGCGGAGCCCGGCGTAGGTCGCGGTGACCTGCTCGCCGGCCAGGTCCGGAATGATCTTGCGGCCGGCCTCGAGCAGCGCGGCCAGGCCGGCCGCGGTGGTCGCCGTGTCCGAGCGGTCCTCGATGTCCTCGGCGGTCGGCCCGAGCAGGACGTTGCCGTACACGGTGGGAGCGACCAGCACGCCCTTGGTCTGCGCGGTCGGCACCGGCAGCAGGATCGAGCCCAGCAGCGGCCGGGCCAGCTTGTCGAAGACGATCAGCTCGCCGCGCCGGGGCCGGATCGTGAAGCCGCCGCCGCCGAGCATCGCGTCGATGCGGTCGCCGCCCAGCCCGGCGGCGTTGACCAGCCAGCGGCTGCGCAGGGTGCCGCGGGTCGTGTCGATCAGGTGCGCGCCGTCCTCCGCCGCCGCGGGCTGCACGCCGGTGACCGCGCTGCCCAGTTGCAGCCGGACGCCGGCCCGCACCGCCTCGGTGGCGTAGGCCAGCGGCGTGGTCCACGGGCAGACGATGCTCTCGTCCGGGATCTCCAGCGCGGCCAGCGCCCCCGGCCCCAGGTGCGGCTCCCGCTGGTAGAGCTCGTCCGCGGACACCGCCCGGATGCTGGCGTACCCGTTCTGCCTGGCCTTCTCAGTGATCTCCGGGAGCGCGCGGCGTTGCTCGGGCGTCCAGGCGATCAGCAGCGCGCCGGTGCGCTCGACGGGGATGCCGGCCTGCGCGGCGTAGTCGGCCAGCAGCGCGCGGCCGCGGCGCAGCAGTCGGCTCTCCAGGCTGCCGGGCACCGCGTCGAACCCGGTATGCAAGATGGCGGTGTTCGCCTTGGTGGTGCCGGTGCCGACGTCGTTGGCGGCGTCCACCAGGACGATGCCCAGATCGTGGCGCGCCAGCGTGCGGGCGATCGCGGTGCCCACCACCCCGGCCCCGATGATCGCGACGTCGGGGATCTCTGCGGGCGTCACGGTCGCCGCTCCGTGGCCAGGATCGCCGCGAGCGCGGTCTCGAAGCCCGCCATCCGCTCGGCGGCCTCGTCCGCGCCGATCCGCGGCTCGATGACCGCCTGGACGTCGGCCGGGCCCACGGCCTGGTCCAGCCCGGCCGCCTGCCGCATCCCGATCCTGGCCAGCGCGGCCACGCCGAGCGCGGTCGCGTCCGGGACGCGGCAGACCTCGACCGGGGCCTGGAGCAGGTCTGCCTGAGCCTGCATCAGCATCCGGGACCGGGTCAACCCGCCGTCGGCGCGCAGCACGGTCAGCGGCCCGCCGAGATCGCTGGCCACCGCGCCGGCCAGCAGCGTGACCGAGGCGGCAAGCCCGTCGATCGCGGCGCGGATCAGGTGCGCCCGGGTCGTGCCGAGGCCGAGCCCGAGGAACGCGCCGCGGGCCGCCGGGCGCCAGTGCGGGGCGCCGAGCCCGGCCAGCGCGGGCAGGAACGTCACGCCGCCGCTGTCCGGGACGGACCCGCCGATCTCGTCGATCTCGTTCGGGTCCGCCAGCAGGCCGACCTCGGCCAGCCATCGCACGGCGGCGCCGGCGGTGTAGACCTGCCCGTCCAGGCAGTAGGTCGGCGTCCCGGCCAGCCGCCAGGCGACCGACGCGGACAGGCCGCGGGCCGAGCGCACGGCCGCGGGCCCGGTGGTGGCGAGCAGGAACGCCCCGGTCCCGTAGGTGCACTTGGCCTGGCCCGCGGCGAAGCAGCGCTCGGCGAGCAGCGCGGCCTGCTGGTCGACGGCGAGCCCGGCCACCGGCACCGCCGGCCCGAACGCCGACGTCTCGCCGGTGATCGCCGCGCAGTCGGCCACCTCCGGCAGCTCGCCGGGGTCCAGGCCGAAGGCCGCGCAGGCCGGGGCGGACCACCCGGCCGTGTCCAGGTCGAGCAGCAGCGTCCGCGAGGCGGTGGCCGCGTCGGTGACGTAACCCCCGCCGAGCCGGGCCAGTAGCCAGGTGTCGGTCGTGGTGACCACGCCGTCGGCGGTGAGGTTCTCCCGCAGCCAGGTCATCTTCGGCGCCGCGAAGTAGGGGTCCAGCGGCAGCCCGGTGATCCGGACCAGCTCGGCGGCCCGGTCCCGGAGGCGCTCGCACACGCCGGCCGACCGGCGGTCCTGCCACACGATGGCCGGGGTGAGGGGCCGGCCGGTCTTCCGGTCCCAGGCCAGCACGGTCTCGCCCTGGTTGGCCAGCGCGACCGCGTCCGCCGGGGCGCGGGCTACGGCGAGGGCCTGCGTCCCGGCCTCGATCACCGACGCATACAGCTCCTCCGGGTCGGCCTCCACCCCGTCGGGGCCGACCGCGCGCACCCCGACCGGCACCTCGCCGGTCCCGAGCACCTGCGGCCCGGGGCCGACCAGCAGGGCCTTCGTAGCCGACGTGCCCTGGTCGATGGCGAGGATGTTCAACGTCTCGTCAGGCGCGGTCGCCCCCCGGGGCGGGGCCCGGCTCCGGGGCCGGCCCGGCCTGCCCCACGGCCTCCAGCGCCTCCGCGCCGTGCGCGCCGGTCTCGGTGCGCATCGCGCTGGGCTCGAGCAGCCACTGCCCGATGTAGAAGACCAGGCCCACGCCCAGCGCGCCGAGCACGTAGTACTGGGCGTCGCGGAACTCGCTGGGCGCGATGAGGATGATCAGCTCGTAGGCGAGCCAGATCAGCGCGCCCGCGATGACCGGGATCTCCCAGCGGCCCAGCGAGAAGTAGCCGGCCTGGCCGCTCCGGCGGCGGCCGGTGAACACGTACAGCAGCACCGTGCTCGCGTACAGCAGCGCGGGCATGATCGTCGACGCGGTGAACAGGGTGACCAGCGCCGACGTGTGGTTGATCAGCGCCAGCGTGATCCCCGCCCCCAGCACCGCGGCCAGGACCGTGGCCCACGACGGGCCGCCCGTGGCCCGCGGCACCTGGCGCCACAGCTGGTAGCCGGGCAGCCGCCGGTCCCGGGACATCGACCAGATCATCCGGCTGTTGGTCACCATGATGATCAGCCCGCAGGCGAAGATCGACACGCAGACGAAGATCAGGAAGATCTTCTGCACCACGCTGCCGAGCACGTCGTTGACGATGAAGGCGACCGGCGCGCTGCTCTTGCTCGCGGCCGGGATGTCGCTGATCGCGTAGTCGAGCGCGATGAGGAACGCCATGCCAACCGCCCCGGACGCCAGCACGGCGCGGATCATCGCCTTGGGGATGACCCGGTGCGGCTGCTGCGTCTCCTCGGCCAGGTTGCTGGCGGACTCGAAGCCCACGATGGTGTACGCGCCGAGCAACGTGGCCAGCATGAACGGGCCGAGCCAGGTCCAGTAGCCGGCGCTGGGCACGATCCCGGTCGAGGTGAGGTTCGACCAGTGGCCCAGGCCGCGGATCGCGGCCACCACGATCAGCAGCACGGTCAGGCCGAGGATCCCGATCAGCTCGGTCGCGACCGCGGTGTTGTTGACCCGCGTGGTGATCCGGGTGGACCAGATGATCAGCGCGGCCTGGAGGGCCAGCACGACCAGCGTCTCCAGGGCCGCGCTGGTCGGCGTGTACGTCTCGCCGATCAGCGGCTGGAACGCCACCTGGACCAGCCCGTAGTCCACCGACACCGTGACGATCGTGAGGAACGCGAACGACATCCAGCCCAGCCACCAGCCGACGTGCACGTTCGCGAGCCGGGACGCCCACTGGTAGGAGTAGCCGGACAGCGGCACGCGCGCGGCGAGCGCGCCGTAGACCAGGGCCACCAGCGTCTGGCCGACGGTCACGATCGGCCAGACCCAGATCCCCCGCGGCCCGCCGGTGGTCAGCGTGAACGCGAATGTGGTGAAGATCCCCGTGGTGATCGAGATGAACGAGAAGGCCACGGCGAACGACTCGAAGTGCCGCAGCGAGCGCACGAACTGCTGCCGGTAGCCGTACCGGGGGAGTACGGCGTCGTCGTCGTGCTCGGTGAGGGTGGACACCGGTGCATCACTTCCTCGGCGGCTCGCTCGCGGTGAGCCGTTCTCGGGCCGCTAGGGGGCGGCGGTCAGCCGCGGCCGCCCGCCGGCCGCGGTCAGTTCCGGTTGCTGCGTGACCGGGGCCCGGAGCAGGGTGACGCCGGCGCCGGCCAGCGCCGTGAACGCGTCCGGGTTCTCCGCGTCGTCGGTCACGACCGCGGTGAGGCGGCCGAGCGCGCAGACGCGGTGCACGGCGATCGCGCCGAGCTTGCTGGAGTCGGCGAGCACGTAGGTCATCGCGGTGTGGTCGATGATGGTGCGCCGGGCTACCACCTCGGCGGGGTAGTAGTCGGTGAGCCCGGCCTGCGGGTGCACTCCGCCCGAGCCGAGGAACGCCCGGTCCGCGTAGAACTCGGCAAAGAAGGCCTCCGCGTGAGCGCCGCCGCAGGCGCCGTCCCCGGCCCGGACCTGCCCGCCGCACAGCAGCAGTTCGGTGTCCGGGCGGCCGGACAGCTCCATCGCCGCGGGCACGGAGTTGGTGAGCACCCGGCCCCGGAAGCCGGCCGGCAGGGCCCGCGCCACCTCCAGCGCGGTCGTGCCCACGTCGATGACGATGGTCTCCTCGGGCTCCACCAGCGAGGCGGCCAGCGCCGCGATCGCCCGCTTGCGGTCGATGTGGCGGGTGCTCCGGGCCGTGAAGCTGCCCTCGCTGGAACGGCCGGACGGCCGGGTGGCGCCGCCGTAGACGCGCTCGAGCAGCCCTCGGTCGCCGAGCCTGCGCAGGTCCCGCCGGATGGTCTCGACCGACACCCCGAACTGCCGGGACAGGTCCTCGGCCGAGACGGCCGCCTGCTCGCGGACCTGCGCCAGGATCGCCTGCCGGCGCTGCGTCGGCAGCATTCGCCGCTCCGATCACGGGCCGCCACCGTTACGCCCGTTGTTGACCGATGTTGATCCGATCTTGCCCGGATGTCAATGCATCTGGCCCGGACGGGGGCTGAAGTTTCGAGCGGCCCAAGGTCGCCTGCCCGCCCGGACCCGAGGTCGCCTACCGGCCCGGACCCGAGGTCGCCTACTCGCCCGGACCCGAGGTCGCCTGCCCGCCCGGACCCGAGGTTCGTGGAAAGTTCCATGCGCTATACGGCGCATAAAACTCTCCGCGATCATGAAGCCGGGCGGATGGCCGGGCGCAGTTCCGGCTCGTCGAGCGTGGCCAGGGCCTCCCGCCAGGCCTGGCGGGGGTCGGCTCGCCCTAACTAGCCTGGGCGAACCTGCTCCGGTGGCCTTCGCCGGGCCCGCTGGCCGGGCGGAACGAGATCCAGCTGACCTGGCGGGGAGGGAGCGCCCGGCCGCCGGGGAGGAGTTCTCCGGTGTCGTCGAACACGACGACCCCGTTGCACAGCAGGCTCCAGCCCTGCTCCGGGTGAGCGGCCACGGTGCGCGCGGCGTCACGGCCGGGAGCGGTCGCCGCCGGGCACCGGGGAACGTGCGGGCACGCCGCGGGCGCAGATGTGATCATGGCGGGCCTCCTAAGCCGGTCCTGCACTAAATAGGACACGCGGGCGGCCCGGCTGATACATCCGAACTGGACACCGGGCGGCCCGGCTGATCCCGGCCGCGCGCGCTAGGGCAAGCTGAGGTGAAACGATCCCGCGCCAGCGTGATCAGGACCGGCTGGCCGACAGGCAAGGAGGAGCCAATGCCTACCCGCAGCGCCCGGACGACGTGGACCGGCGGGCTTCAGGATGGAACGGGCACGGTGACGCTGGTCAGTTCCGGCGTCGGCACCTACGAGGTCAACTTCCCCAAGCGGGCGGCCGACAACGCCGACGGGACCACGAGCCCGGAGGAGCTCATCGCCGCCGCCCACACGGCCTGCTTTGCCATGCAGTTCTCCGCGCTGCTGGGCGCGGCGGGCGGCAGCGACCAGTCCCTGGACGTGACCGCGGACGTCACCCTCGGCCCGGACCCGGCGGGCGGGTTCCGGATCAGCGGCATCGCGCTGACCGTGCGCGGCTCGGCCCAGGGCGTCACCGCGGAGGACTTCGCCAAGATCGCGCAGGAGGCCAAGAGCGCCTGCCCGGTCAGCAAGGCCCTGGCGGGCACCGACATCACGCTCCAGGCGAACCCGGATTAGCCCCGGCCGGCATTACCTGCAGATCCCCGGCCCGACGAACGTCCCGGACCGGGTGCTGCGCGCGATGGCGGCGCCCACCATCGATCACCGTGGCCGTCTTTTCCCGTAACGGGCGGGCCGGGCCAGCGACGGCCCGTTATGGATCTCGTCAGCGGTGGTAGGGATCGGGCAGGTCGCTGGTCAGGGTGAGCTGCGCGAGGCCGTCGGGCGCCACGAACGCGTGGCGCGGCGGCGCGGCGGCGGCCAGGTCGAGCGACACGATCCCGCACCGCTTGGCTCCCATGGCCGGCTGGGCCTGGTCCGGGAGCACCGCCCAGGTGGTCGGCGCCCACAGGTGATCGGTGCTGTCAAAGCGCGTCATGCGGTACTGGTGCACGTGCCCGCTCATGACCAGGGCCGGGGGTCGCCCGGCGGTCAGGTCCGCGAGACGGCGGCGGCTGGCCGGCGGCCAGAACCGGAAGGGCGGCGAGGCGGCCAGCTCGGCCTCGGTCCCGGTCACGGGCTTGTGGCTGATCAGCGCCCACGGCCCGCTGCTGGCGGGCTCGCCGACGTACCGCTCCAGCCAGGACCACTGCTCGGCCTCGGCCTCCAGCCCGGACCCCAGGAGCTGCGCGTTGATCGCCAGCAGGGTCCAGCCCGCGACCGCCAGCGACCAGTAATCGGCACCGACGATGTCGAGCCAGCGCTGCCGCGCCGGCGTCCACCGCAAGGCCGTCGGGCGCGCCGGGCCAGGGGTTGTCGCCGATGTCGTGGTTGCCGGGTACCGCGTGCCATCCCGCCGGCAAACGGTCGAGCTGCCGGCGGCCGTGCCGCAGGCCGTCACGATCGTGCGCCCCGTCGAGGGCGAGATCGCCCAGGTGGATGACGAGATCGGGGGCGGCCGCGGTGACGTACCCGAGCACCGCCTCCCAGTTCGCCTCCGCCTCCGGTGCATCCGGCGACAGGTGGGTATCCGACACCAGGATCACGCGCGCCGCGGTCACCCCTGAACCGTACCCGGTGGCGCCCGGCCCGCCAGCGTCAGGAGCTGCCGACGGCGGCCATCGTTTCGGGCACGTGCAGGGCACGCTGGGCTGCGTTGCCGGTGACCCACCGAGCACGGCCGGCAGCAGGAACGTCGGGAACACCAGCGGCAGGAGCAGCAGCTCCAGCCAGTCCCACAGCGTGCTGCCCGCATAACCCGTCCACGCCCACCCCAGCAGGTAGCCGCCGATGACGGTGACGATCCACCCGAGGCCGACGAGGGCGGCGATCCTGCCCTGGCCGGGGCGCAGCGGGCGGCCCGAGGGCCGGACGCCCAGGGCGGCCACGGCCGCCGGGAGCAGGATCAGGCCGTACCAGTTCCAGAGCGTCTGGCCGCGGAAACCGGTCCAGCCGAGCGGAACCAGGTAGCCCGCCACCACCAGCACGACGAAGCCCGCGAGCACGGCGAGGTACGCGGTCCGCCGGGTCCGGCTGATGTAGTGCCCGTGCCGGATCCAGAGCGGGATGGTGCCGACGACGACCGGCAGCAGCAGCAGGTGCAGCCAGTCCCACAGCTGGTCGTTCTGCTGGAAGCCGGTCCACTGCCAGCCCCGGACGTAGCCGCCCCACAGCACGACCAGGGCGGCGACCGCCAGGACGCTGAGCACGGTTTTCCGCGCCTGGTCGTTGCGGCTGAGCCTGCGCAGGGCGCCGTCGGCCCGCGCGGTCTCGGTGGCCAGCCGCCGGGATGTTTCCGGGGTCGGAGCCCAGGGCAGGCCGTGCTCCTCCAGCTTGGCGGCCAGCGCCTCGTGCATCAGCGATTTTGCCGTGCTCGCGACGTCGGCCTGGCTGCCGTTCGCCTGCTCCAGTTCGGCGAGGGCGGTCAGTCCCAGGAATTCTTCTGGTTCGATGGCGATGGTCGCGGCGGTCATGTGGCACTTCCTTCCAGGTGAGTCCGCCGATTCTGGCGGGCGGATGGCTCGCCCGCGCTGACTTCCAGGCTCGCCGCGGCCCCGGGGGGATTGGCTGGGGCCTCGGGGGGATATACCGGGGGGAGGCTACGGAAGGGGGCGGCGGTGGCTGGCCAGGGGTTCGCGTGGGACGAGCTGGCGAAGTACAAGGCCGAGGGCCGGTTCCTGGACGGTTACCCCGATACCGAGCGGACCTTTTTCGCTCCGCGCGACAACGTTCACGGCCTGCTGGTTGCGCTCATCGGCAGCGCCCAGCACTCCATCGTCATCAACATGTTCGGCTACGACGACGATGAGCTCAACAAGATCATCCAGGGCAAGCTGGCCGACGAGAACGTCTACGTGCAGATGAGCCTGGACCGGAGCCAGGCCACCGGCGTGCACGAGAAGAAGATCCTGGCCCAGTGGGCCAACAACGCCTTCGGCAACAGCATCGCGATCGGCACCAGCTCGGTGCACAACGCGATCTCGCACCTGAAGATCGTCATCGTCGACGGCGTGTACACGGTGAAGGGCTCCACGAACTGGTCCCTGTCGGGGGAGCAGCAGCAGGACAACGAGCTCACCCTCAGCCGCAACGCCGTGATCGCGGCCGAGACCCGGGCCATCCTCGACCTCAATCACGACTTCATGCTCAAGCAGATGCAGGGCAACCCCGCCGGCCTGAGCCACCTGCTCGCGTCGACCAAGCCGACGCAGATGCCCGCGATGCCGCCCGCCCCGCCGAAGGCCGCGGCGGCCACGAGCGGATAAGCCGGCGCGGGTCGGTACGGGCCGGACCGTTACGGCGCGGCGGGCGCGAAGTCGCGGATGGCTCCGAGCAGCGGGGCCGGGGTCTCGATCTGCGGCACGTGGCCGGTGGCCTCCAGGAGGCGGAACCGGGCGCCGGGGATGGCCGCGGCAAAGGCCCGCCCGTAGTCGGGGTCGACGATCCGGTCGCTGTCGCCCCAGACCACCAGCGTCGGCACGCTGACCTGCCCGAGCCGGGCCCGGAGGCCGGGATCGGCCATGGCTGCTCCACCGTAGACCGCCAGCGCCTCGCGGTTGCCGGCCATGGCCGCCCGCTGCTCGGCGCTCATCGTCGCGGGGTCGATCCGGAACGGGCCCGGGTCGTGGTAGCTGAGCTCGGCCACCTGGTCCAGGGTGAGCGAGAAGAAGTCGGCGACGGGGTGGCCCGGGACCTCGATCCCGCAGGCGTCGACCAGGACGAGGCCGGTGATCCGCGCGGACCCGGTCACCGCCATGTCGGCTGCGATCCAGCCGCCGACCGAGTTGCCGATGACGGTGACGCCGGCCAGGCCGAGCTCGTCGAGCAGCACCGCGTAGAGCCGGGCGAGGCCGGCCACGGAGTCCAGCCCCGCGGGCCTCGGCGTGCCGGCGAAACCCGGGTGGACGGGGGTGATGACCCGGCCCGGCCCGGCCTCGGCCAGCTGGTCGGCGAAGCCGGTCACGGACTGCGGCCCGGCGCCGCCGTGCAGCAGCAGGAAGGCCGGCCCGGTTCCGCGGTCGCCGTAGGTGACGGGCACGGCGCCGATGCCGTCGGCGGTGACGGTCACGGTGGCGGTGGTGGCCATGACATTGCTCCTTCCGGTTACGGCGCGTACTCGGTGGCCGGGACGGTCGCGTAACGGGCCATCACGCCCGTGATGGCCTCGCCGGTCAGCGGCTGCCCCGACGCGATCATGTCGTGCAGGTCCCGGAAGTACTGCACGTACAGGTCCGGGGTGAACGTGTTGAGCAGCACGGCCGGCTCGTCGCCGGGGTTGGCGAACGTATGCGGCGCGCCGGGCGGGACCATCACCAGCGTCCCGGCGGGCGCGTCGTAGGACGTGTCCCCGACCGTGAACCGCGCCGTGCCCGAGACGACGTAGAAGCCCTCGTCGTGCTGGGCGTGCCGGTGCTGCGGGGGCCGTCGGTGTGCGGGGCGATGGTGATCTCCCCGAGGCCGAGGCGGTGCGAGGTGGTCCGGCCGTCCTCGAGGATGCGCATCCGCGTGGGCCCGGCCAGGGCGACCTCGCCCTCGTCCGGCCCGACGATCGAGATCTCGGTCATGTCCGTCTCCTGTTGCTAATAGTAACTCTCGTAAGGAGAGTACTCTCTCATGAGATCTTATGCAAGTATGCTCTCATGACGAGAACCGGCTCAGTCAGTCGCGGGAGGAGCGCCCGGTGACCATCCCCCTGGACACGGGACGGACCAACCAGAAGGAGCGGACCCGCGCGGCGATCGTGGCGGCGGCGCGCGAGGCGGTCGCCACGGGCGGCGAGGTCGCGATGCCGGAGGTCGCCCGCCGCGCGCTGGTATCCGAGGCGACCGCGTACCGGTACTTCCCGGACCTCGCCTCGCTGCTGCGCGAGGCCCTGGCCGGGCTCTGGGACAGCCCGCAGGAGGCGATGGCCCCGGTGGCGCAGTCCGGCGACCCGGTCGAGCGCGTCGGCTTCGCCACGGAGGTCCTGCTCCGCGAGGTGCTCGCCTACCAGGGGGCGGTGCGGGTGATGATCGCCGCGTCCGTCACCAAGCCGCCGGTCACCGCGCTGCGGCCGGGGCGCCGCTTCGGCCTGATCGACGAGGCGCTGCGCCCGCTCAACGGCACGATGGCCGTGCGCCAGCCGCGGCAGTTCGAGCAGCTCAAGCGCGGCCTCGCGATCGTGATCAGTGCCGAGGCGCTGTTCACGCTCACCGACCTGTGCGGGCTGGCGCCCGAGGAGGCTATCGCCAGCGCGGCCGCGACCGCGCGCTCGCTCACCGCGGCCGCCGTCAGCGCCTGCTAGGAAGAAGACATGGGCGCGATGTTCGAGCGGACGGTCGATGTCCGGTGGCGTGACGTGGATGCCCTCGGCCACGTCAATCACGCGGTGTTCCTGACCTACCTGGAGGAGGGCCGGGATGCCTTCTTCGTGCAGGTCCTGGGCACCGATCCCGTCTACGTGGTGGTCCGGATCGAGATCGACCTGCGGGCGGAGGTCCGCTACCAGGACCGGCAGGTGACGGTGCGCATCGAGGTCGAGCGCCTGGGCACGACGAGCCTGACCACCCGCGAGACGGTCCTGACCCCCGCTCAGGAGGTGGCGGCCGAGGCGCGCGTCGTGGCGGTCCGCTGGGACGCCGACCTCGGGAAGCCGGCCCCGTTCAGCGAGGCCGAGCGCGCGCGGCTGGCGGCCAGGTCACCGGGTTAGCGCGGGACGGGGAAAGCCGGGAGCGATCGCGGCAGCCCGAACCACGGAAGCACGGCGTCCTCGGCGTCCTGCGCCGGGCTCGTCCCTGCGCTGATGGAGCATGACCTCGTCGACGAGGTGCGGCTGATGGTCTACCCGGTCGTGCTCGGGACCGGCCAGCGCCTTTTCGGCCAGGTCAGCGACAGGAAAACCATGCGCCTCGTCCGCGTCCAGGCCGTCGGTGACAGCCTCGCGTATATGACCCATGAGTGCGTCCGGGACGCCTAGCGGGCCGCCGGCGCTCAGGAGGCGAGCGCGCGCTGCTTGGCCCGGTCGGCGAGCCGGTCGGGCAGCGAGGTGAGCAGTGCGATCAGCGGCCGGGCGCGGCCCGGCACGACGTACCGGGGCCGGGGGCGGGGGTGCTCGGCGGCGTTCGCGATGACGACCGCGACCCGCTCCGGAGCGATGCCGTCGGCCATCTGCCGGGCCAGGTATTTCTCCCCGGCGGCCAGCATGCTCGCGTAGGCGTCGGGAGCCGGCGGCGCGGCACCGGGGCGGGCGTCGGCGGACTCGCCCAGGCTCGTCGCCACGAATCCCGGCTCGATGATGACGACCCGGACGCCGAAGCCGGCCACCTCCTGGCGCAGCGCGTCGGACAGCGCCTCGACCGCGTACTTGGTCGCGCCGTAGACGCCCATCCCGGGGAACGTGGTCCGGCCGACCAGCGAGCTGACGTTGATGATGCGGCCCGACCCCCGCGCCCGCATCGCGGGCAGCACGGCGCGGGTCATGGTGAGCAGCCCGAACACGTTCGTGTCGAACTGGCGCCGCACGTCGGAGCCGCCCAGGGTCTCCACCGGGCCGGCCAGGGCGAACCCGGCGTTGTTCACCAGCACGTCCACGCCGGCCCCGCCGCCGCCGGCCTCGATCTTGGCCCAGGCGCGGCGCACCGAGCCCTCGTCGGTCACGTCCAGGCCGACCGCCTGGACGCCCGGCGTGGCGGCGGCCAGGCTGGCCAGCGCCTCCTCGCGGCGGGCCGCGGCGAACACGACGTGCCCCCGCCGGGCGAGCTCGATCGCGGCGGCCCGCCCGATTCCCGAGCTCGCCCCGGTCACGACCACCTTGAGCGTGCCTGCCATGCCGCCTCCTCGCGGAGCTCCGGCCGCCGGGGCGCTGCCTCGCCACGCCGGAAACAGATCGGTTTATATGAGGCACGGTACACCGATCTGTTTCCAGACGCCACTGCCCGGCCTAAACTCGGGGGATGAGCAACGCGACCGGGACCGGGTCCCGCCAGCGGCTCCTGGACGCCGCGGCCGACCTGTTCTACCGGCAGGGCATCGGGGCCGTCGGGGTCGACCTGGTGAGCAAGGCGGCCGGGGTCTCCAAGCGCACGCTGTACCAGCAGTTCGGCAGCAAGGACCAGCTCGTCGCGCAGAGCCTCGACGCGCACGGGACGGACATCCTCGGCCTGTACCTGCCGGCCGGCGGCAGCGACGCGCCGCCCCGCGAGCAGATCCTGGCCATCTTCGACGGGCTCGGCCGCTGGACGGCGTCGGACGCGTTCCGCGGCTGCCCGTTCGTCAACACCGCCACCGAGCTGGCCGACCCCGGCCACCCCGCCCGGCGGGTCGCGCGCGACTACAAGCTGCGGCTGCGCGACTACCTTGCCCGCCAGGCCGAGCGCGGCCACGCCGCGGATCCGCAGCTCCTGGCCGACCAGCTGACCGTGATCTTCGACGGGGCCATCGTGCAGGCGGTGATGGGCACCGGCCGGCACGCCGACGCCGCGCGGATCGCGGCCGCGGTGCTGCTCGACGCGCAGGGCGTGGCCTGACGCCACGGCGCTCCGGGTCCCTGACCCCGGCGCCGGTACATTAGCGGTCAGCAGCGCGGGATCTCCGGGAAGGGCACGCAGCGGCGATGCTGGACGACCTGGCTTACGACGACAGCGAGCCGCCGACGATCGGCCTGGTGCCCGCGGGCGTGTCCTGGGACGACGTGCGGGACCACATCAAGATCGCCCACAGCCCGCTCCTGGTCGGCCCGGACGCGGACGGCCAGTACGCCGGGGCCTACTGGGCCGGCACCGAGATGGTGGTGGCCGGCGATCTCGGGTCCGACCCTGAGGAAGCGCTGGACGAGTTCCGCGACCTGCTGCGCGAGCGAGGCGAAGCCTGAGGGGTCCCCGCGGCGTGCATTGTCATCGCCGCGCGGAGTGGGCACCATGGGCAGGTGATCGGCGTATCCGGAGCGGCCGCCCGGGTGAACGGCGCGGCTGCGGCCTTCCGGGTCCCCGATCCGGCGCGCCGGCTGGCCGGCGTGCGGCTGCGCCCAGACGTGCGCGTGGCCGGGCCGCTCGACTTCGGGCGCCACGGCGACGGCTGGGACCTGGTCATCGACCCGCCGCCGGTGGACCGGATGGAGTACCTGGTCGAGTTGTGCTACCCCGACGGCCCCTGCGAGACCGTGACCGACCCGGGAAACCCGCGGCAGGTCGCCGGGGCGTTCGGGCCGAAGAGCGTCCTGGAACTTCCCGGCTACGCCCCGCCCGGCTGGCTCACCGCCCCCGCCGGGGCGGGCACCAGCCACGACTTCGAACTGCCGGCCCGGTCGCTCGACGGCGTGCTGGCCGTGCGGACCTGGTCCCCGGAGGGAGTCCGGGACGACGAGGCGCTGCCCTTGCTGCTGGCGCACGACGGGCCGGAGTACGACACGCTGGCGAGCCTCACCCGCTACCTGTCGGCGGGCGTGGCGGGGGGATGGCTGCCGCGGCTGCGCGCCGCGCTGCTCAGCCCCGGGCCGCGGGACCGCTGGTACTCCGCCAACGCGCGTTACGCCCGCGCGCTGCGGCAGGCGGTCATCCCCGCGCTGGCCGGCTGGCTGGCGGTCAGCCTGCGCGTCGGGATGGGCGCCAGCCTCGGCGGGCTGGCGATGCTGCACGCCTACTGCCGCTACCCCGACGCCTTTGATGCGCTGTTCCTGCAGTCCGGCAGCTTCTTCTCGCCCCGCTTCGACAGCCATGAGCGGTGGTTCCCCTACTACGGGCGCATTACCGGCTTCGTGGCCGGCGTGCAAGGCGTCCCGGGCCTCTGGAGCGCCGACAGCGGCAGTGCTCAGCCCGCCCCGCCCGCTGGGCCCGCTCGGCCCGCCCGGCCCGCCCGGCCGGTGCCGGTCGTCCTCACCTGCGGCGTGGTCGAGGAAAACCTCGAGAACAACCGGCTGATGACGCAGGCGCTGCGCGCCCGGGGCTACCCGGCGGCGCTGCACGAGGTGCCCGACGCGCACAACTACACCGCCTGGCGGGACGCACTCGATCCGCATCTCACCCGGCTGCTCCGGCAGATGCGCGCATGAGCCGCGAGGTCACCGAGCTGTGGTCGGATGAGCTCGGCGCCCCGGGCACCGTCATCCGCTACGGTCATTGGGGCCGCCCGGTCCTGGTGTTCCCGTCCGAGCAGGGCCGGGCCTGGGACTTCGAGAACAACGGCATGATCGGCGCGGTGGCCGGCCTGCTCGAGGCGGGACGGCTGAAGCTCTACTGCGTCGACAGCTACGACGCGGCCTCGTGGTCCAACCGGGACATCCCACTCGAGGAGCGGGCGCGCCGACACGGCCACTACGAGTCGTGGATTCTCGGCAGCGTGCTGCCATGGATCTACCAGGACTGCGGCGGCGCGACGGAGGTGGTCACGCTCGGGTGCAGCCTGGGCGCCTTCCACGCGGCCAACTTCGCGCTCAGGCGGGCCGACCTCTTCCCGCTGGCCATGTGCTTCTCCGGTAACTACGACCCCGCGTCCTGGCACGGCTGGGGGGAGCGGGGCACGGCCGCGTACTTCAACAACCCGATGGACTACGTCGGGCATCTGGACGGCGACCACCTCGAGTGGCTGCGCGGCCGGGTCAGCCTGCTGCTGGTGTGCGGCCAGGGCCAGTGGGAGGACAGCACCGGATCGCTGCCGAGCACCAGACAGTTCGCCGGGCTGCTGGCCGGGAAGGGCATCCGGCACGAGCTCGACCTGTGGGGCCACGACGTGCCCCACGACTGGCCTTCCTGGCGCGCCCAGGTGGCCCATCACATGCCGCGGTTCTGCTGATGAGGGGAGCTGCCTTGACCTCCACACGGCACCTGATCGGGCTGCTGCTCGGCACCGAGGAGGACTGGCCGACGGCGTTCGAGGAGATCCTGCGCCGGCTGGGCCCGGTGCCGGGCGCGGGCGGCGCCCGGCACGTGTTCGACTGCGAGCGGATCACCATCGAGCCGTTCGGGCTGCGCGACCGGCCCCGCCACCACCTGGTCATCGACAGGCTCGCCTACTGGTACTACCACCCGCGGGAATGGCTGAAGAAGGTCGCGCTGATGGACGGGGTGTACCTGCTGAACAGCCCGTTCACGTTCCAGTCCATGGAGAAGCACGCCGCCTACTGCGCGATGATGCGCCTCGGCCTCAAGGTGCCGCAGACCGTGCTCGTGCCGTACAAGAACCCCGTGGACAATGCTCGCTACGCCTACACCGCGACCCGCTACAACCGGCCGTTCGACCTGGACGCGATCGCCCGGGAGATCGGCTACCCGCTGTACATGAAGCCCTACGACGGCGGCGCGTGGCGCGGCGTCTCGCGCATCCGCAACCCGGCCGAGCTGCACGCCGCCTACGACCACAGCGGCGAGATGCTCATGCACCTGCAGCAGGCCATCGAGGGCTACGACGCCTTCGCCCGGTCGCTGTCGATCGGGGCCGAGACGATGGTCATGCGGTTCCAGCCGGAGCAGCCCATGCACCTGCGTTACGCGGTCGACCACGACTTCCTGTCGCCGCCGGCCGGCGCCGAGGTGGTGACGATCGGGCGGCTGATCAACGCGTTCTTCCGGTGGGAGCTCAACTCTTGCGAGACCCTGGTGGCCGGCCGCGAGGTCTACCCGATCGACTACGCCAACGCCTGCCCGGACCTGTCCCTGACCAGCCTGCACTACTACTTTCCGTGGGCGATCCGGGCGATGGTCAAGTGGTGCGTGTTCGTCCTGGCCACCGGCCGGCGGCCCCGCTTGGACGTGGCGACCGACCGGTTTTTCGAGATCGCCGACGACGCCGGCGCATCCTACGCCGAGAAGCTGGACGCCTACGCCGACCTCGCCGAGGCTTACTTCGAGTCGGAGCGCTACCGCGATTTCTGCGCCACCAGCCTCGCGGGCGTCGACGAGCTCGTCCTGGACTGGGTGGCCGGCCCCGGCTTCGACGAGCTGCTGGTCCAGACGGTCCGGTCGACCTACCCGGCCCACGAGCACGACCAGTTCATCGCGCACCTGCGGGGGCTGGCCGGCTTGTGGGTGCGCGACGAGAGCGCCCGGCTGCGCACCGGGTGAGCCGTGCTGGCGTCGGCCCCCCGTGACATGCGAATGTATAGGCAGGTACCGGGCGGGTGCCTGATCTCCCCATCTCGTTGAGCGGGGCCTCATGGGTCGTGACATCCAGCCGATCAAGATCAGCGGCGAGGACCGGCGCATCTACCGCGACAGGGTGTGGCGCTCGCTGGAAGTGTTCGCCAAGATGCTCCAGGAACACATGTTCGAGGCCAGCCCCTCGCGGGTGGGCCTGGAGATCGAGCTGAACCTGGTCGACGAGCGCGGCATGCCGTCCATGCGCAACGCCGACGTGCTCGACGCGATCGCGGACCCCGCCTGGGCGACCGAGCTCGGGCAGTTCAACCTCGAGATCAACGTGCCGCCGCGGCAGCTGGCGGGTGACGCCCTGGCCGGCCTGGAGCAGGAGGTGAGAGCCAGCCTCAACGCCGCGGACGGCAACGCCCGCGGCATCGGCAGCCGCCTCGTCATGATCGGCATCCTGCCCACGCTGCAGAAGCAGGATGTGGACGAGGGCGCCCTGTCGGGCAACGCCCGCTACCGGGTGCTGAACGAGCAGATCTTCGCGGCGCGCGGGGAGGACATGCGCATCGCGATCGACGGCGCCGAGCACGCTCCTGACCTACTCGGACAGCATCACTCCCGAGGCCGCCTGCACCAGCGCGCAGCTGCACGTGCAGGTCAGCCCGGACACGTTCGCGAGCTACTGGAACGCCGCCCAGGCGATCGCGGGCGTGCAGGTCGCGCTGGCCGCCAACTCCCCGTTCCTGTTCGGCCGGCAGCTGTGGCACGAGACCCGGATCACGCTGTTCGAGCAGGCCACCGACACCCGGCCGGCCGAGCTGAAGGAGCAGGGCGTGCGGCCGCGGGTGTGGTTCGGCGAGCGCTGGATCACCTCGGTGTTCGACCTGTACGAGGAGAACATCCGGTACTTCCCGGCGCTGCTGCCGATCTGCGAGGAGGAGGATCCGCTGGACGTGCTGGAGAGCGGCGGTTCTCCGCAGCTGGCCGAGATGAGCCTGCACAACGGGACGATCTACCGCTGGAACCGGCCCGTCTACGCGGTCGTCGACGGCACGCCGCACCTGCGGGTGGAGAACCGGGTGCTGCCGGCCGGCCCCTCGGTCGCGGACGTCATGGCCAACGCGGCGTTCTACTACGGGCTGGTGCGGGCGCTGGCCGAGGCCGAACGGCCCATCTGGACGCAGATGTCGTTCGCGACCGCGGCCGACAACCTCTATGAGGCCGCGCGCCACGGCCTGGGCGCGCATCTGTACTGGCCCGGCTTTGGCGAGGCGCCCGTGGCCGAGCTCGTGCTCCGCCGCCTGCTGCCGCTGGCCCGCGACGGCCTGAGCCGCTGGGGCGTCAGCCCGGCGCAGGCCGACTACCTGCTGGGCATCATCGAGCAGCGCTGCCTGACCGGCCGCACCGGCGCCGCCTGGCAGATAGCCACGGTCGCCGCGCTCACCGAGCGCACCGGGGCGGAGCGCCCCGAGGCGCTGCGGCTGATGACCGAGCGCTACATCGAGCACATGCACGGCAACGAGCCGGTGCACACCTGGCCGCACGACCCGTGAACCGGGCCGCCCGCTACGGCCTCGGCGAGCCGGCCATCCAGGGCGACACCCAGGCCACGTCGAGCAGGTCCGGCCGCTCCAGGCTGTCCATCACCAGCTGAACGGACTCCTGCACGTCCCGGGTCAGCTGGAAGCACTCCGCGGCCGATCCGCAGCGCCGCGGCGAGAACTGCTTCGCCAGGGTGACGACGTGATCCGCCAGGCCGGGCAGTTCCCGGGCATCCTCGGGATCGATCGGCCACGGGTCCCGGCCCGATGCGGTGCCCAGGCTGGCCAGCTGATCGCCCAGCCAGCGCCAGGGATCGGCGGTCAGGGCCGGATCCCAGTTCCGGTCGCAGGGCTCGTTGCCGTCGAACCACGGATGGTAGTGCGCCACGCCGAAGCTCCCTGGCTCATCGCGGAGGCGGTCGAACAGGTCGGCCCGCCACAGCGGGCGGTCCACCAGCACGGCCTGCGCGGCCGACTCGGTGCCCCGGTGCGGCTGGGCGGGCAGTTCCCGGAGCTCGACCCGGCAGCCGTGCTCCATGGAACTGTCGGTCAGGTCGATCTCGAACCAGTGCCGCACGGTGACGGCCGAGCGGGACAGGGCGACGATATGCTGCACGCGGTCAGCTTACGGCCACGGTCCTGGCCGAAGCCCGGGCTGGCCTGCCCGGTTCCGCTCCCTCAGTCAGCGCTGGCGGCCTGCTCCCGCAAGCACCACCAGGTCGACCGGCCGCCGACGGTCCCGTGCCGCATCTCGGCGCCGCAGCGCGGGCACGTGCCGCCGGGACGCCGGGCCGGGATGACCTCGCCGGTATGCACGCCGCCGTGGGCCGTGGCGGACTGCAGCGCCGACTGCAGCGCGCGGTAGAGCCGGTCGACGTCCTGGCGCCGCAGGCTGTCCACGCGGGCGGCGGGCGAGATTTTGGCCTGCCAGAGGGCCTCGTCAGCCAGCAGGTTCCCGATTCCGGCGATCTTGGACTGGTCGAGCAGCCGGGCCTTGACCGCGATCGTCCCCTTCATGATCAGGTCCCGGAATTCCGCCTGCGTGACCTGCTGCGCGTCCGGGCCGAGCGCGTCGAGGTCAGGATCAAGCCGGACGCGCCCCAGCCGGCGCTTGTCGAACAGAGCCAGGCTGCCGCCGTCGGCGAACACCAGCGTGAAGCGATCCCACTCGTCCTTGCGGGGCTGCGCGTCGCGACGGCGCGGCCCGCCGCCCTCGAACGCCTGGCCGTCCGGGGACGTGACCACGATGCGGCCGCCCATGCCCAGGTGGATACCGAGGTCCGGGCCGGGCGCGGCCGAGGGGGCGACCCCGGAGGTCGGGCACCAGATCGTCTTGCCGCGCCGGCACGCCGCGGTGAGCACGCGCCCGGTCAGCGCGGCGCGCAACTGGCCGGGGGAGTGCGGCCGGCATACGTACGCATCGGCGTCATCGACGTCCGCGATGCGCCGGTGCAGCGCGTGGTCGGCGATGAGGCGGCGGGCGGTCTCGACCTCGGGAAGCTCTGGCACGCACCCGTTCTACTCGCCGGAGGCCCGTTCCGGCGAGTCTCCGCCGGTATCCGGGCCGCGCCACGCGGCGGAATACTTTAGCCAGGCTAGTTAGTTCGCATTAAGCAACTAGTCAACTCGGGGCCGGCCGCTGCGCGACGATCCGCCGGTGGCGAGCCCCCGTCACGGAGGGATGCTCATGCCGCCCGGCCTTCATTACAAGTGGGTCGCCCTGTCGAACACCACGCTCGGCATGCTGATGGCCACCATCAACGCCTCCATCATGCTGATCGCGCTGCCGGATATCTTCCGCGGCATCGGCGTCAACCCGCTGCAGCCGGGCAACACCAGCCTGCTGCTCTGGCTGATCATGGGATACCTGGTGGTCACCGCGGTGCTGGTGGTCAGCTTCGGGCGGCTCGGCGACATGTTCGGCCGCGTCCGGATGTTCAACCTCGGGTTCGCGCTGTTCGCCGCGTTCTCTGTGCTGCTGTCGCTGACCTGGATGCACGGCACCGCCGCGGCCTGGTGGCTGATCGGGATGCGGATCGGCCAGGGGGTCGGCGGGGCCATGCTGATGGCCAACTCCAGCGCGATCCTCACCGATGCCTTCCCGCACGACGAGCGCGGTCTCGCGCTCGGGCTGAACCAGGTGGCCGGCATCGCCGGCTCGTTCATCGGCCTGGTCCTCGGCGGCGTGCTCGGCCCGCTCAACTGGCGCTACGTCTTCCTGGTCTCCGTTCCGTTCGGCATCCTGGGCACGATCTGGTCGTACCTGAAGCTCGAGGAGCGGGGCATCCGCCGGCCCGGCTGGACTGGTCGGGCAACCTTACCTTCGCGGCGGGCCTGATCGCCGTGCTGGTCGGGATCACCTACGGCATCCAGCCGTACGGCGGGCACACGATGGGCTGGACCAGCCCGCTGGTACTCAGCCTGATCGGCGGCGGGCTCGCGGTCCTCGCGATCTTCTGCGTGATCGAGACCCGGGTCGCCGAACCCATGTTCCGCCTCGCGCTGTTCAAGATCCGCCCGTTCACCGCGGGCAACATGGCCAGCCTGCTGGCCGGCCTGGGCCGCGGCGGGCTGATGTTCACCTTGATCATCTGGCTGCAGGGCATCTACCTGCCCAGCCACGGCTACAGCTTCAGCCAGACCCCGCTGTGGGCTGGCATCGCCATGCTCCCGCTGACCATCGGCTTCCTGATCGCCGGGCCGGCCTCCGGCTGGCTGTCCGACCGCTACGGCGCCCGGCCGTTCGCCACCGGCGGCATGCTGCTGGCCGCGGCCTCGTTCGGCCTGCTCGAACTGCTGCCGGTCGACTTCGCCTACTGGCAGTTCGCGGTCATCCTGCTGCTCAACGGCATCGGCATGGGCCTGTTCGCCTCGCCCAACCGGGCCGGGATCATGAACAGCCTGCCGCCCGAGCGCCGCGGCGTTGGCGCGGGCATGAGCGCGACGTTCCAGAACTCGGCCATGGTGCTGTCCATCGGCGTGTTCTTCACGCTGATCATCCTCGGCCTGGCTGCGTCGCTGCCGGCCGCGCTCAGCCACGGCCTGATCGCCCATGGCGTGCCCCCGGCAGACGCGGCCCGGATCGCCGCGCTGCCGCCGGTCTCGATCATGTTCGCCGCCCTGCTCGGCTACAACCCGATACAGACCCTGCTCGGACCCGCGATCAGCAAGCTGCCCGCGAGCCACGCCGCCTACCTGACCGGCCACACGTTCTTCCCGTCGCTGATCTCCGCGCCGTTCCAGCACGGCCTGGCCATCGCGTTCGACTTCGCGATCGTCGCCTGCTTGATCGCGGCCGTGGCGTCCCTGCTGCGCGGCAGCCGGTACGTCCACGAGCTGCACGGCGCGTCCCCGGCGCCGGCCACGATGCCTCAGGACACCCGGCAGCCCGCGGCCATCGCGGCCGCCGCCCCCGTCGCCGCAGCCAACACCGTGGCCATGGTCGACCCTGTGTCCTCGGCCCACGGTCGGCACGCGGGCGAAGCCACCCGGTCCTAACGAACGCCCACCGGCCGATTGGCCATCGAGGCAACGATCCAGCCATGAACGGTGGACGGGGCAGCCAGCCTGCGATGATGCCGCCGGCGGTGCTCGGCGGCTCGTGCCATGGCTCCCATCATCCGTGGCGGCCGCTGCGGATGAGCTACTGGCCTGAAGGGAGACCCTGACGGCCCGGGGGAGTCAGCCGCCCAGGACCTCGGCGAGGTGGGTGAGCCCGTCGGCCTCGATCAGGCCGTCCAGGGCGGGCGGCTGTTCCGGGGGCGCTCCGGATCCCCATTCCAGGGGCCGGCGGACGAAGACCGGGCGCAGGCCCAGCCCGGCGGCGGCCCGCAGGTCTGCCCCGTGCGCGGCGACCATCCCGGCCTCCTCGGGCGGGCATTCGAGCAGGTCAAGCGCGGTCAGGTACACCTTGGGGTCGGGCTTGTAGCTGGCCGCGAGCTGCGCGGAAAGCAGGGCATCCACGCGGAGGTCACCGAACTTGAGCAGGTCGGCGAGCAGCGCCACATGGCCGTTCGACAGCGTGGCGGTGACGTGCCCGCGGCGCAGCCGCTCGAGCCCGGCCCGGCTGTCGGGCCAGGGCCGCAGCTGCCGCCAGCCCCGGACCAGGGCTTCCCGGTCGGCGTCGGACAGCGCGACGCCGTGCCGGGCCAGAACGTCGTCCAGCGTCTCGCGATGCACGGCATCCAGGTCGCGCCAGGTGGCGTCCTGCCGGACCTGGTCGAGGGCGGGCTGGTACGCGCGGCGCCAGTCGTCGACGATGCCCGCCCAGCCGCCCGGCAGGCCGTTGCGAGCGCCGGCCGACCCGGCGATCTCGATCAGGCTGGATCGCCAGTCCACCACCGTCCCGAACACGTCGAACAGCAGCACGCGCATCGGCCTCACCCGCCGCCAGTATGCCAGTCCGGCCGTCCCGCGCCGGCATGACCACCGGGAGCTAGCGGCCGGGTGCCCGGGCTGGGATATTGCAGGAAACCAGTCCGGGATGATCAGGCGTGATACCGCCAGTACAGGAGCCGTCGATGCCGGTTGCCGATCAGGGTTCGCTATCGGGACTACGGCTCGTCGATTACCGTCCGTACTCGCGCCTGCGGCTGCCGCAGACGACCGTCACGCACGCGAGCGTCCCCGCGGTCGACGCCCACGCCCACCTGGGGCGCTGGCTCACCGAGGGGCACTGGGCCGTTCCGGACGTCGCGGCGTTCGTGGACATGATGGACTCCTGCCACGTGACCGCGGTGGTCAACCTCGACGGCCGGTGGGGCGCCGAACTGGAGGACAACCTTGACCGGTACGACCGCAGCCACCCGGGGCGGTTCGCCACCTTCTGCCATGTCGACTGGGACCTGCTCCGCCGGCCGCGCGCCGAGACCAGGCTGGCCGAGAGCCTCGAGCGCTCGGTAGCGGCGGGCGCCTGCGGCCTGAAGGTGTGGAAGGACCTCGGCCTCCATGTCCAGGACGCCGACGGTCGGCTGGTCCTGCCCGACGACCCGCGGCTGGGCGCGCTGTGGGACGCCGCGGGCCGGCTCGGCGTGCCGGTCGCCATCCACACCGCCGACCCAGTGGCCTTCTTCGACCCGGTCGACGAGCGCAACGAGCGCGTCGAGGAACTGCTGGCCCGCCCCGACTGGTCGTTCTGCGACTCCCAATATCCCCGGTTCGAGCGCCTGATCGCGGCGCTCGAGGCCATCGTGGCCGCCCATCCCGCGACGACCTTCATCGCCGTTCACGCCGGCTGTTACGCGGAGGACCTCGCCTGGGTGGGCCGGATGATGGAGAGCTACCCGAACTTCCACATCGACATCGCGGCCCGTATCGCGGAGCTCGGCCGGCAGCCCCGGGCCGCCCGGGCGCTGATCGAGGGCTACCCCGGCCGGGTGCTGTTCGGCACGGACGTGATCCCGCCCCACCGGGGCGCTTACCAGATCTACTTCCGGTTCCTGGAAACGCCGGACGAGTGCTTCTCCTATTCCACCGACGACCCGCCCGGCTCGGGGCGCTGGCCCATCTCGGCCCTGGACCTGCCCGCCGACGTCCTGCGGCAGGTCTACGCGGACAACGCGAGACGGCTCATCCCCGCCCTGGCCGCAGCTGCCGGTGCTTAGATGTTCGGGGCGGAGGAGGCCATCTGACGCGGCCCTCCGCCCCGAGCCCGGATCCGGCTCGGCGCCGGCGTCGACCTACCCGCTCACCCCGCTCGCCCCGCTCACCCCGGTCAGCTGCTCCGCGGGCACCTCGGCACCCTGGCCAGCGATGCGGACCGCGATCAGGTACCCGACCGCGGCCACCACCCCGCCGACGATCCAGGAGATGTCCGCGCCGCCGAGGGCGTTCACCAGCGGGCCCTTGAGGTCGGTTTGGTCGACGAACAGCAGCTCGAGGCCGACTGCGACGAGGTAGGGGATGACCGCGACCCACCGCCAGCCACCGTAGATGCCGCGCGGAGTCTAGAACGCGGCCACGTCGTAGCGCTCGCGCTGCACCCAGTAGAAGTCGACCAGGTTGATCAGCGACCACGGCACGAACACGAACAGCAAGACACTGAGGAAGTTGCTGAACGTGGTCACGAACGACCGCCAGCCCAGCAACGCCAGCACGATCGCCACCCCGGAGATCAACAGAACCCCGACCACTCGGGCCAGGCGGGACAGCTTCACCTGCTGCCAGGTCGAACGGACCGAATCCCAAGAAAGCATGCCGGTGTAGGCGTTCATCGCCGCCCCGGCCACCAGTGACAGGGCCGAGAACCACAGCACCCACTTGCCCGCGACGGTCGCGATGACGGTCACCGGGGACGCCGCAGTGGGGGCGATGGCGGTGACCCACGCACCGAGCGCGCAGAACGCTACGGTGGACACGGTGGAGCCGACGGCCACCGCGGCGAAGATCCGCGGCCCGTTAGTGTCCCGGGGCATGTACCGGGAGTAGTCCGAGACGTAGATGGCCCAGCTGAGCTGGTTCATGAAGAACAGCCCGACCACCACCAGGAAGATCGGGAAACTGGCCAGGTGAGTGCCGCCCATCCCCTTGGCGAGGTGATCGCCGGAGGTGATGACCAGGGCCACTATGGCGATCCACACGCCGGTCATGATCACGACCAGGTAGGGCTGAACTGCGTGGATCAACCGGTAGCCCCAGACCGCCAGGACTACGCACGGCACGGCGAAGATCACGATCCAGGCCTGGATCGGCAGCCCGGGGATGACTCCCTGCAGGGACTGGGCGCCGACGACCAGGCCACCTCCCATGTACCCGACGTCCAGCACGATCCCCATCAAGAACAGGACCACGCCGAAGTAGAACCCGAACTGGCCCCGGGACTGGATCATCTGCGGGACGCCGAGCCGCGGGCCCTGCACGGCGTGCAGGCCGGTGAGCACCCCGCCGATCACCGACCCGATCACGATGGCGACGATGGCCCAGAACAGGTTCAGGCCGAGCAGGACGGCGAACGACCCGAGGACGATGCAGAAGAAGTTTGCGTTGCACGCATACCACAGCCGCCACTGCTGCCCGATGGTGCCGTGACGTTCGCTGTCCGGGACGGGCTGGATGGAGTTGATCTCGATGTCCGCCGTCCGGGGCGGCCCGGCCGCCGCAGTGGTGTTGCCGGTGTGTGCCCAGGCGGCCAGGCAGATCACCAGGATTCAGATGAACAGGCGGTGGAATTCCGCGACAGCCCGTAGGAATTCCGGGACAGCCCGGTGCGATGGTGACGGGCCGGGTAGCCAGAGTTCTCACTGCCTGCGACCACAGTGTCTGGATGCTCGGTTCCCGGCCCCTGGAACGGCGTCAGCCTCGCCCCAGTCTGGGCCGGTGATCCACGAGAAGGCCTGGCGCCACGCCAGCCGGCGCTGATTCCCCGCAGTACCGTGGTCGGTGGTAACGCGCGACCGCGCCCTGGGCGGCGGGCACCGCAGGGCGGAGGTGGGATGGAGTGCGAGTCCGGGCGGGCGTGGCAGGCCTGGCCGCCGCCGTCCTTGGCCTCTGCGGGTGCGCCACGGCCGGGCTCACCCATGTGCCAGTAGCGCAGCGTCGGGTGACCCGGGCGTCCAGCGCGACCCCGGGCGCGCCCGCCGCCCATCCTCGGCTGCGCCGCCGACGCGGCCGGCGGCAGCGGCTGCCGCCCGGCGAGTCAGCGGCCAGCTGGTCACGGTGACAGCAGCGTCGTACGGTGCGACGCAAGCGGAGCTCACCGCCTACCAGCGGGCAGGCGGGCGGTGGCGCCGGGTCTTCGGGCCGTGGATCGCGTGGATCGGCCGTAACGGGATGGCCCCGCCCGGCGCCAAGCGGGAAGGTGACGGCCGCACCCCGTCCGGGACGTCCGGCTTCGGCTTCTTCTTCGGGGTCGACCCCGATCCGGGGGTGCGTTTCCCGTACCGCAGGGTGCACCCGTCCGACGTCTGGGACGACGACCCCTCCAGCCCGCTCTACAACGAGTGGGTGGATGACCGGTACGCCGACCCTGGCGCCGACCCCGAGCCGATGGACGTCTCCGCCTACGACTATGGCGCCGTCATCGGGTACAACACGGCCCGCACGCCCGGGCTCGGCAGCGCGATCTTCCTGCACATCAACATCGGCATGCCGACGGCGGGCTGTGTGACCCTGCCAGAAGGCGAACTGCTGGAGATCCTGCGCTGGCTGAACCCGGCCGCGTCGCCGCGGATCACGATGGGCGTCGTAACGCCCGGGACGGCTGGCGGCTAGGGCCCAGGCTCCGGGCTGGTCTCCATGTGCGCCAGCGGCCCCGGCTTCCTGGCCGAGAGGTCGCCCGCTCAGGAGCCGACCTAAAAAGTGTCGCCTACGACGTGCTTACTGACGAGCGATAGTTCCTGGCCGCCCGCCCGTTCCGTCTGATAGCCGGGCGCCGCGCGTGGTCAGGCGGCGGCCGTCGCCCGGCCGTACGCCCCGGCCACGGCCCGGCGCAGCAGGACGCCGGCGACATGCTTGCGGTAGCCCGCGGTGGCGTGCAGGTCGCCGACCGGGTCCAGGATGTCGAGCGCGGCGCCCGCGGCCCGGCGGAGAACCTCCGGGTCCGCCCGTGAGCCCAGCAGGGCCTGCTCGGACGCGGCGCAACGCAGCGGCACGCCGGCCACCCCGCTGACGCAGATCCGGGCGTCGGCGATCGCCCCGTCCTCCAGCGTCACCTGGGCCGCGACCCCCGCCATGGCGAAGTCGCCGTGCCGTCGGCTCACCTCGTGGAACGCGACCCCAGTGCCGGGCGCCGCGGCCGGAAAGCGGGCGGCGGCCAGCAGCTCATCGGGCCGCAGCGCGGTGGTCAGGTGCGCCTGGAAGAAGTCGGCGGCCGCGATCTCCCGGCGGCCGCGGGTGCTCACGGCCACGAGGGTGGCGTCCACCGCGACTGCCACCGCCGGCAGTTCGGCCGCGGGGTCCGCGTGCGCCAGGCTGCCGCAGATCGTGCCCCGGGCGCGGATGGGCGGGTGGGCGATCCACGGCAGGGCGGCCGCCAGCAGCGGGCAGCGCGCGGCGACCGCCGGCGCCCGTTCCGCGCGGGACTGGCTGACCATGGCGCCGACCACGAGCCCGTCGCCGGTATCGCGCAGTTCACCGAGCCCGGCCACGCGCCCGATGTCAACGAGATGACCGGGGCGGGCGAGCCGGAAGTTCAGCAGCGGCACCAGGCTCTGCCCTCCGGCCAGCACCCTGGCGTCGTCGCTGTGGCGGTCCAGCAGGGCCAGCGCCGCATCCAGGGTGGTCGGCTGGTGCAGGTCGAAGTCGACCGGCTTCACCCGGCTCCCTCCCCGGGCGCGGGGGTGGGGGGTGAAGGGGTCGCGGGCGCCGAGGTGGCCGGTGTGGACGTGGCGGGCGCGGGGGTGGGTCCGAACAGGCGCTCGGCGTTGCCGCCGAGGATCTGGTCTCGGTGCCCTTCGGGCAGCGCGGCCCGCTCGACCACCGCCCTGGGACTGGGATCACCGATCGGGAAGGGGTAGTCGGAGCCGAGCAGGACCCGGTCCGGGCCGGCCTTGGCGACCAGGAACTCCAGCACGCCCGGGTCGAACACCACGCTGTCGAAGTACAGGCGGGCGAAGGACTCCACCGGGTCCGCCGTGCCGCCGGGATCGATCACGTGGTTGCGGATCAGCCGGCCGAGTACGTATGGCAGCGCGCCACCGCCGTGCGCGACCACGATCCGGGCGCCCGGATAGCGCGCGGGCACGCCGGCGTACAGCAGCCGAGCCAGGGTGACGGTGCTGTCCTCGATCCGGGCCAGCCCGTTGACCAGGCCGAAGTCCGCATAGCGCAGCGTGGCCCCGGCCCCCGGATGCAGGTAGACCACGGCGCCGGCTGCGTCGGCCGCCTCCCAGAACGGGGTGAGCGCCGGGTCGTCCAGCTCGCGGCCGCCTGCCCGCGTGGCGATCATCACGCCTGGGCACCGTGCCGCCGGGCGTTCGTGCAGGGCCGCCGCCGCGCGCTCTGGGTCCTGGAGCGGCACCACGGCGAGCGGGATCAGCCGGGTGTCGGCCGCGGCGAGCCCGGCGATGGCCTCGGTCAGCGCGACCGCCCAGTCTGCGCCTTCCGCGGCGGGCAGTTCGTACCCGAAGATGTCCAGCCAGCCGCCCACCACCTGGCGGTCGATGCCCTGCTCGTCCAGCCAGGCCGTCCGCGGCCCGGGCTCGGTGAGCCCGGGCGCCAGCGGGCGGGTCGGCGGACCGTCGCCAAACGCCACCGTGACGCGGCCGCGGCGCTGCCGGACCTCGACATGGGGGAACCGGATCCGGCCCGCCGCCAGCTCATCGATCAGCCCGGGCGGGGCCACATGGGCGTGGACGTCCGTCGTGGTCACGGCTCGCTCCCGGGGCTCGCTGAGCGCTGGAGGACCTGCCAGATGTCGGCGGGCTTGATCGGCAGCGAGAGCACCGGGCCGGCGCCGCACCCGGCCAGCGCGTCGTTGACCGCGCTGGCCACCGCGGCGGGCGCGCCCATGTACCCGGCCTCGCCGGCCCCCTTCTGGCCCAGCGTGGTGAACGGCGACGGGGTGCAGTGCTCGCCGTCGGCGATCTCCGGCACCTCGTGCATGCCGGGCAGCAGGTAGTCCATGAAGGACTGGGTGAGCGGCTGACCGTCCTCGGAGTAGGCGAACTGCTCGTACAGGGCGACGCCGATGCCGTGCGCAGTGCCGCCAAACACCATGCCCCGCACGATGTCCGGGTTGATCACCGTGCCGCAATCGTGGGCCAGGTAGTAGCGGTCGAGATCCACCACTCCGGTCTCCGGGTCGATCCCGGCGAGCACGAGGTGCGCCTCGAACGAGTAGCACGGGTAGATCTGCACCACGCCGTCGGGCCCGGCCAGGTGCCCGACCGCGGCGTGTGCGCGACGTGCACCACCTCGAGTCCCGGCTGCTCGCCCGGGGGCATCAGGTGCTGCTTGCGCAGCGCGATGTCGGCCAGCTCTGCCCACCCCAGAGACTTGCCTGAACGGGTAGCCACGGCCCCGTCGAGGTAGCTGACCTGGTCAATGCCGACGCCCAGGTTGTGCGCGCCGATGCGGCACAGCTTGAGTTTCAGCTCGGCGGCCGCGCCGCGTACCGCCTCGCCGAGCACGATCGCCATCCGGCTGCCGACCGGGCTCTGCGAGGGCATGCCGGTGAGAGAGTCGGCCCGCACCACCATGATCGAATCCGGGTCGCGGCCGAGTTCCTCGGCGACCAGGGTGGCCACCATGGTCTCGTGGCCCTGACCGGCCGAAGCGATCGAGACGATCGCGGTGACCGCCGTCGGCGTCGACCCGCAGGCGGCAGCCCTCCGGGAAGGTGGTCTTGTCGTTGGCGGGGTTCATGACGTTCTCGAAGATCGCGTTGCCGCCGCTCGGCTCCAGGCAGGTGGCCACGCCGATCCCGGCCAGCCGCCCGGCCGCCCGCAACTCGTCCCGGCGCTGCTCCAGCGCGGCCAGCCCCGGCCGGGCTGCCGTCCCGGCGATGCCGATGAGCTTGTCCAGCACGGCCGGGTAGTCGCCCGAGTCGTACTCGGTGCCGCTCGGGATCCGGTAAGGGAACTCGCCGCGCCCGATGAAGTTGCGCCGCCGGATCGCCAGGCGGTCCAGGCCGAGGCTGCGCGCGGCCGCGTCGACCGCGGACTCGATCGCGTAGTTGGTCGGCGCCTGGCCGAAGCCGCGCACCGCGACCTGGCCGGTCTTGTTGGTGGCGACCGCGGTGGCCGTGTACGCGGCCGAGCCGATCCGGTACGGGCCCACGATCGCGCCGATCGGCTTGGCCAGCTGCAGCGGCGAACGCCCGGGGAACGCCCCCTCGTCGTCGATGACCGCGATCCGGATGCTGGTGAAGTCTCCCTCGCGGGTGCAGGCCAGCTCGACGTCGAAGATCCGGTCCGGGCCGTGGAAGTCCCCGCCGTGCATGTTCTCGGCCCGGTCCTCGACGAGCTGCACCGGCGCCCCCAGCAGCGTCGACAAGTGCCCGGCCAGCACGGCGTGCTTGATGCCGCGCTTGACGCCGTAGCTCCCGCCCACGTCGACGTCGAAATGAACCCGCACCCGGTTGGTGGCCAGCCGCAGGGCGCGCGCGACCTGGTCCGGGAACTGCGGCATCTGGACCGAGGCCCAGACGTCGAGCAGCCCGCCGTCGTCATCCCAGCTGGCCACCACCCCGAACGTCTCCAGCGGCACCGTCGAGCTCCGGTTCCAGCGGACCCGGACGCGGCTGACCGACTCCGCCCTCGCGAAGTCCCCGGCCACGTCGCCCCAGGCGAACTCCCGGTGGGCCAGCACGTTGCTGCCGAGCGCGGCGTGCACGAGCGGGGCGTCGTCGCGCATCGCGGCCTCCGGGTCCAGCACGACCGCGAGCGGCTCGTAGTCGACGCTGACCAGTTCCGCCGCATCCTCGGCCACGGCGCGGGACGCGGCCACGACCACCGCGACCCACTCGCCGGCGTAGCGGGTCTCGTCCACCGCGAGCGGCCGCCACTGCACGCCGGGCAGGCGCAGGTACTGACGCAACGGCTCGGTGGCTTTCGCGAGCTCCGTGCCGGTCAGGACGCAGGCCACCCCCGGGAGCTCGAGCGCGTCCGCCGCGTCGACCGAGACGATCCTGGCGTGCGCGTGCGGGCTGGTGACCAGCCCAGCGTGCAGCGTTCCCGGCGGCGCGATGTCCGCGACGTACCGGCCGCGCCCGGTGACGAAGCGGCGGTCCTCGCGGACCGGGTGCGGCGGGGCCATCCGGTCCTCGCCGCCGGGACCGCGGGACCCGCCCGCGCGGCCAGTTCCACCGCCTCGCGGATCTGCACGTACCCGGTGCAGCGGCAGATGTTCCCGCCCAGGGCCTCGTCGATGTCCGCGCGGCCCGGCGCGGGGTTCCAGGCCAGCAGGGCCTGGGCCGCCAGCACCATGCCCGGCGTGCAGTACCCGCACTGCAGCGCGTGCGCCTGGCAGAACGCTTCCTGGACGTTGCTGAGCCCGCCGTCCGGTCCGCCGGCCCCTTCGATCGTGGTCACGCTGTGGCCGTCGGCCTGCGCCGCGAGGATGAGGCAGGACCGGACCGGCTCGCCGTCGAGCAGGACGGTGCAGCAACCGCAGACCCCGTGCTCGCAGCCGAGACGGGTCCCGGTCAAGTGCAGGCCCTCGCGTAACAGGTCGGCGAGGCTGGTGCGGCCCGCGGCCTCGCAGGCGCGCAGCTCCCCGTTGACGATCAGCTCGATCCGGTGCCTGGTTCCCATCGGCTGCTACCCGGCCCCGGGCGCGCCCGCCAGCACCGGGGCGGCGGGGCCACCCAGCGCGGCCGAGATCGCGGTAGCCGCCTCGACGGTCCAGTCCCGCAGCGCGCCGAAGCGCTCCGGCCCGAAGCGCTGCTCGGGCATGCACAACCCGACCGACGCCACCACCCGGCCGGTGTAATCCCGGATCGGGGCCGCGACGCCGCCCACCCCCTCCCGGTAGCCGCCGTGGTTGACCGCGTAGCCGTCGCGCCGGACCTGGTCCAGCAGGGCGTCGAGGTCGGCCGGCCGGGTGATCGAGTGCGGGCTGCAGGCGGGCAGCGGGTAGCCCAGGATCTCCTCGATCTCCTCGCGCGGCTGGTAGGCGAGCAGCGCCCGGCCGGTCGCCACGCACGCGGCGGGGCACCGCCCGCCTACGTACGACCGGGCCACCACCGGGTGCTGGCTCTCGATCTTGTCGATGTAGACGACGTCGCCGTGATCGTAGACCGCCAGGTGCACGGTCTCGCCGCTACGCTCGTTCAGCCGCGCGGCGTGCGGCGCCGCGACCTCGCGCAGGTCGAGCTGGCGGGCCCACAGGCTGCCCAGCTCGAAGCAGCGGATCCCGGCGCCGTACCGGCCGGTCCGGGGATCCTGGGTGGCGTAGCCGCGGGCCCGCAACGTGGCCAGCAGGCGGTGCACGGTGGCCTTCGGGCCGCGTACCTGCTGCGCGATATCGGCCAGCCCCCGCGGGCTGGACGACCCCGCGAGCAGTTCCAGGATGTCCAGCGCCCGGTCCAGCTGCGAGCTGGCCGCCGCGACGTTGGACTGCCGTTCCATGATGCTAGTAGACCCGGAACGGCGGTCCGCTGTGAATGCCTTTCGATAACGGGCCGCTCGCCCGCTCCCTGGTCACGGACGGCGGGCGCGGTAGTCCGCCAGCCAGCCGAACGAATCCTCGGCCCGGCCGGTGGACGGGTGGTACTCCAGGCCCACCGCGCCCTGGTAGCCCTGGGCGTCGATGTGGTCCAGGACGAACGGGTAGTTGATCTCGCCGGTGCCCGGCTCGTGCCGCCCGGGCACGTCGGCGATCTGGATGTGGCCGATGAGCGGCCAGTAGGCGTCCAGGCGCGCGACGATGTCGCCCTGCATCCGCTGCACGTGGTACACGTCGTACTGCAGCCGCACGTTGGGGCGGTCCACGCTCGCGGCGAAGCTGGCCGCGGCCGCCGTGGTGGCCAGCAGGACCGGCCCGTTGTCCATCGGGTTGATGGCCTCGATCATCACCTCGCCGCCGGCCGGGGCCGCCAGGTCGGCCGCCCAGGCCACGTTGTCCCGCGCGCAGGCCAGCTGCTGGCCGATCGAGTAGCGGTCCCGCCGCAGCCCGAGCAGCAGGTTCAGCCGACTGCAGCCGCAGTCGCGCGCGATCGCCAGCGCGTCCGGCACGCTGGCGCGCAGCCGCTCCCGGCCGCCGGGGTCGCCGGCCAGGCCGCGCTCGCCGGCCGCCATGTCCCCGGCGTCGAAGTTGAGCAGCGCCAGCCGGAGCCCCCACCGGGCCGTCAGCCCGGGCAGCGAGCGGGCGTCCGCGGTCCCCGGCCACCACAGCTCGACGGCCGCGAACCCGGCCCGGGCCGCGCGCTCGAACCGGTCCGCCAGCGGCAGCTCCGGCCACAGGATCGACAGGTTCGCGGCGAACAGCACGGCGAGGCCCGGGCCTGGCTACGCCTGGGTGATGTCGACCAGCCAGGAGACGCCGTACCGGTCGACGCACATGCCGAACTCGTCGCCCCAGACCTGCTTTTGCATCGGCATCGCGGCGGTCCCGCCGGCGGACAGCTTCTCGAAGTAGCCGCGCAGGGCGTCGGCGTCGTCACCGGACACGCTCACCGAGAACCCGGCCGGGGCCTGGTACCCCACGTCGCCGGTGATGTCGGCCGCCATGATCGTGTAGCCGGCGTCGGTCTCGAGCACGCCGTGCATGATCCGGTCGGCGTCCGGCGAGTCCTCGGCGCCGAAATCGGCGAACGTGTTGAAGACGGGCTTGCCGCCGAACACGCTGGCGTAGAACTCCAGCGCCTGGCGGGCATTGCCGTTGAAATTGAGATACGGGTTCAGTCGAGAGGCCATGGTCATCCCTCCTGCCACCTGGTACGAGCGGGGAACCCCCGGGGCCCGGCCACCCCGAGGCCGACGCTACCAGCCCGGCTGCGGCGTCGGCCGCGGGCCAGCCGGGCCGGGCCGGGCCGGCCTGGTTTACGCTCGTGGATGGTGAGAGCCCCGATGCCAGGCGCGACGTCCACCGGCCAGGACGTGGCGCAGCGGCTGACCGACGACGGCTACGTGATCGTCTCCGGCCTGATGAGCGCCGCCGACGTCGCCGCCGCCGCGGCGGACCTGGGCCGGGTGCTGGAAGCGGTGCCGACGGGGCGCAACACGTTCGAGGGGCTGGACACCCAGCGGGTGTACGCGCTGTTCGCCAAGACCCGGACGTTCGACCAGGCCGTGGTCTGCCCGCTGGTGCTGGAGGTGCTCGACCACGTGCTGGGGCACTACCAGCTCAGCGCGCCGGTGGGCATCCGCATCGGGCCCGGCGAGCGCGCCCAGGTGCTGCACCGCGACGACGCGGTCTACCCGCTGCCGGAGCCGCACCCGCCGGTGGTGGTCAACACGATGTGGGCGCTGGACGAGTTCACCGGCGACAACGGCGCCACCCGGTTCATCCCGGGCAGCCACCGCTGGGAACCGGGGCGCCGGCCCGCCGCCGCCGACCCGGTCGAGACCGCCGTCATGTCCCCGGGGTCGGTCATGTTCTACCTGGGCAGCCTGTGGCACGGCGGCGGGGCCAACCGCACCGCCCGGCCGCGCCTGGGCGCGATCCTGGAGTACGCCGCCGCCTGGCTGCGGCCGCAGGAGAACCAATGCCTCGCGGTGCCGCGCGACGTCGTCCGGCAGCTGCCGCCGCGGCTGCAGGAACTGCTGGGCTACAACATCTACCCGCCGTTCCTGGGCTACGTGGACGGCGTGCATCCCCGCAAGGTCCTGTCGGCGGACCAGTGACGGCAGGGTGCGGCCGGCACCACCGCGGCCGGGGATGGCTGCATCCTTGACCCCCGGACCAGGCCCGGGCTGAATCGTGCTATGGGATCGGTGTGGCTGGGCCTGCGCGCGGACCTCCGCCGCCGCTGGCGGCCGCTCGCGGCCCTGGCGCTGCTGCTGGGCCTGATCGGCGGGATGGTGCTGACCGCCGCCGCGGGCGCGCGGCGCACCGACACCGCCTACCCCCGGCTGCTGCAATGGGCCAGCGCCGCGCAGGTTGACATTCTGCCGGAAGGCAACGCGTCCTCCCTGGCCTATCTCGCCGCCGTCGCCCGGCTGCCGCAGGTGGCAGCGCTGTCCGTCGGGTTCGCGTACCAGATGGTGATCCCGGTGCGCCACGGCCTGCCGCAGACGGTGGTGATGACCTACGCCAGCCCGAACGCGTCCATGGGTGTCACCACTGACCGTTTCAAGATCCTGCAAGGCCGGATGTTCGGCCCCCGGGCCCCCGGGCAGGCCGTGATCGATCCGCAGCTGGCCAGCGCGGAGCACCTGCGGCCCGGCAGCACGCTGCGCATGCTCGCGGTCCCCAACAACCCAAGACGGGCAGACCGGAGATCCGCCACGTGATGCCGGTGGCGTTCCGGGTGTCGGCGGTTGGCGTCTTCGACAGCCAGGTCGTGCCCGCCACCGCGACCAACGGCGAGCCGACGGCGCTGCTGAGCCCCCCGTTCACCGGAACGCCCGCGGCAGCGCGGTCCGGCTACGGTACCCAGGGCGCGGTGCGCCTGCGTCCCGGCGCCAGCATGACGGGGTTCCTCGCCGCCGCGGACGCGCTGGCCAAGCGCTACCCGGCCGCCACCGGCGGGTCCGTCACCGCCATCAGCCTGGCTGACGAGATCGCCGCCACGCAGCACGCCATCCGCCCGGACGCGGTCGCGCTGGCGGCCTTCGCCGCGCTGGCCGGGCTGATCGCACTGGCCGTCATCGGGCAGCTGCTCGGCCGCCAGCTCGGCCTGGACGCGGCGGAGTTCCCGATCCTGCGGGTCCTCGGCATGACCCGCGGCCGGCTAGTTGGCCTGTCCCTGGCGCGGGTGGCCGCGGTGACCCTGGCCGGCGGCGTAGCCGCGGTGGCGGTGGCCGTGGCGGCCTCTCCGCTCATGCCCATCGGGCCCGCGCGCCTGGCCGAGCCGCAGCCGGGGGTGGAGGTCAACCTGGCCATCCTGGGCGCCGGCTTCGCCGCCATCGCGGTGCTGCCGCTGCTCGTGCTCGTGCCGGCCGCCTGGCGGGCGGCGGCCCGCGCGCAGGGACCGCTGGGGGTGGCCGAGCCCGCCGCGCCCGCGCGAGCGTCCCGGGTGGGCTCGGCGCTGGGCCTGGCCGGGTCGACGACCGGCGGCATCGGGGTGCGGATGGCGTTCGAGCCCGGTCGCGGGCGGACCGCGGTCCCGGTGCGCAGCGCCCTGGCCGGCACCGTCGTGGCGATCACGGCGGTGGTCGCGGCGCTGGCGTTTGGCGCCAGCCTGATCGGGCTGGTCGGCACGGCGCACCGGTACGGGCAGAACTGGGACCAGGAACTGGACCTGAACTTCGCGGGCGTCACGGCCGGGCGCGGCGCGAAGCTCCTGTCCGCCGAGCCAGCCATCAGCGCGTACGCGGCCGGCAACTACGGCCAGCTTTCCGTCGACGGGAAGCTCGTGGCCGCGATCGGGATCAGCCCGGTCCGCGGGCAGGGCTACTTCACCCTGCTCGCCGGACACGACCCGTCCGGACCCGGCCAGATCGTGCTCGGTGCACAGACCCTGCGCGCCGTCCACCGCGGGCTGAAGCAGATCGTGCGCGTTGTCGTCAACCCGACCGCCACCGGGGGCGTCACGGTGCGGCAGGTCATGCGCATCGTCGGGGTGGCCGTGTTCGCCGGGTTCAGCCGGGGCGGCTTTGCCGCGACCGACCTGGGCACCGGCGCCGCCGTCCCGGCCGCGGTGCTGTCCGCGCCCTTCCCGGGGACAGGCTGCGTCAACACTACCTGCTACAGCTTCTTCCTGCTGCGTTACCGCCCGGGCACGAACCTGAACGCTACGGCGACGCGGCTGGCCGCGGCCCTGACCGTGCTCGGATGCCCGCCCGGGCCGGAATCCTGCTCGGTGACCGCCGACCAGCGGCCTACCGACATCAAGAGCTATGCCAGCGTCCGGGACACCCCGCTGGTCCTGGCCGCCGTCCTGGCCCTGCTCGCCGTGGCCACGCTCGCTCACGTGCTGCTCACCGGGGTACGCCGCCATCGCCGCGACCTGGCCGTGCTCAAGACCCTCGGCCTGACCCGGTCCCAGGTCATCCGGGTGGTGTCCTGGCAGGCCAGCGCGCTGGCCGCGGTGGCGCTGCTGGCCGGGCTGCCGCTCGGCGTCCTGGCCGGGCGGTGGGCCTGGGTCCTGTTCGCCGGGTCAGCTGGCGTCTCGGCCCAGGCCGAGATCCCGGTTCCGCTGGTGCTGGCGATCATCCCGGCCGCTCTGTTGCTGGCCAACCTGATCGCCGCGGGCCCCGGGTGGACGGCCGCCCGGATCAGCCCCGGGCGCACCCTGCGCAGCGAATAGCAGCGGGCGGCGGCCGCACCCCCGGCCGCCCGGTCGGGGCCGGTCAGCCGGCCCCGAAGCAGACGAACGGGCTGAACGGCTCGCTGCGAGCCGCGCTGGCCAGCGCCTCGGCGGGCCGGGCGCCCGTCCGCAGCGAGCGGTGATAACCGGTCATGATGCCGACCGCGGTGGCGTCGTCGGCCACCCGGGCGACGCTGGAGATCACGGTCGCCGTCCCGACGTAGAGCAGCGCCGCGGTAAAGCCGAGGATCTCCTCGCCGGGGCGCACGACCGTGCGCCCGACGTCGCAGGAGGAGAGGACGACCTGGCGGGGAGGGGCCGCGAGCTGCTGGACGTCGTAGGCCATCAGCGGGCCGTCCGCCAGGTCGAGCCGGGAGAACAGGACGTTTTCCCGCTCGTGGTGGCCGTGCGCGGCCAGGTGGGCCAGCGGGGCGCCGTCGAGCGCGCGCAGCGTCGCGCCGACCGTGGCCTCGTCCGCGAGCAGCGGGCGGGAGTCCGCGTAGACCTTGGCTATCTCGGTGACCTCGCCCGCCGCGTGCTCCAGGTCCGGCCCCGCGACCAGCACCGGCGCGCCCGGCCGCGGCGCGTCCGCCGCCGACCGCCCGCGGCGCCAGGCGGCCAGCCAGGACGACGCGGACGGGCACACCGTGACCGGGCGGCCGCGCAGATCGGGGAGCAGGCTCCACGGGATGCTGGCCAGTGCGCCGGTCAGCGCGAGCACGACGCCGTCATCGCCGATCAGCGACCGCAGCGGCGCGACGATCTCGGCGGTGAGCACCTCCGCCTGCTTCCGTATCGACTCCCGCATCACGGTCTCGAGCCGGGCGGGCAGGCGCCGCCCGGCCAGCGTGTCGAGGTCGGCGTTCAGCCGCCGGGCCGCTTCCTCGGCCGCGGCGGCGTCGCCGAGGCCGACGAGGCGCACGGCCCCGCGCCGCAAAACCACGGCGTGCAGCCTGCCGTCGCGGGCCAGGATCGAGACCAGGCTCTGCCCGCTCTCGTCCAGCGCGGCCGCTACCTCGCCGGGGCTGGCCTGCGCGAAGGCCTCGCCCAGGCCGCTCGCCTGCCAGCTGCGCTCCCTGATCCCGCGCTGTAGCTCGGCACGCCTGCTGATCGCGGCCGGGTCGCGGTGGCCGTCCAGCTCGGCCTGGCGGATCAGGTAGCTGAGCTGGCGCAGCTCGGCCAGGTCCGCCGCGGCCTGCGGGTCGGCGGGGGACGGACCGGCCTGACCCGGAACGCCTGCGCCCGGGAGCGCTCCAGCCAGGCGAACACCAGGGCCGCGGACCCGCGGCCCAGCGCCAGCCGCAGGCCCGCGGCGGCCAGGTCCGCGCCCAAGGCCGCGGTCCCGGTCTGCAGGTCAAGGCTGCCAGCCGGCCGCGACGGGCCTGCACCATCGCGAGCCCGGCCCGGAGTTCGGCCAGCGCCGCCCCGGCCCGCCCGTCGCGCTCGGCCAGCTCGGCCCGGGCCAGCCGGCGCATGAGGCTGACGTCCAGCGGCGCCGTCGGCCCGCGGCGGCGCACGGCCGCGATCCGTCGCCTCGCCTCGCCAGCCCGGCCGGCCGAGAGCAGCGCCCGGGCCGCGAGCAGTTCCGCGCGGTCCGCGTCCTGGTTCAGCCCGCGGTCGCGCAGCCGCGCGGCGAGGATCAGGGCCTCGGCCGCGATGGCGTCCTGGCGGCCTGACGACGCCGACCGGGCCCGCAGCCGGGTGAGTTCCGCCAGGCAGGACCATGCATCGTTGCCCCGCCGCCGGAAGCGCCGCTCCGCGGCGGCCGCCCACCGGCGCGCCGCAGTCAGGTCCCCGGCGGCCAGCGCCGCCTGGGCCCGGGCCAGCTCCGCTTCCGCGAGATCATGATCAAGCCGCAGCTGCTGGAACGAGGCGATCGCGCTGTCCAGCTCGCTGGCCGCGTCACCAGCGAGCCCGACCGCGAGCAGCGCCCGGGCCCGGTCGGTCGCCAGCACCGGCAGGTAGTCCGGCACGAGCCGCCGGTAGGTACGCGCGGCCTCGTCGAACAGCTGCAGCGCGGCCGGGATGTCCCCGGCCAGCAGGTCGCAGTAGCCCAGGTTGTGCACGGCCTTGGCCGCGACCACCTCGTGACCCCCATCCGTGGCCACGCGCCGGCACCAGACCAGATCGGCGCGCGCCTGCCGGACCTGGCCGGTGTTGAGGTACAAGAAGCTGCGGTTGAGCAGCGCCGCGGCCAGGTTCTCGGTTTCCGCCGCGTTCCCGTCCAGCATGGCCACCGCATCGCCGAGCGCCCGCAGCGCGTCGTCTCCCCGTCCGGTCGTCAAGAAGATGAGGCCCCGCTGGAGCAGCAGGACCCCCCGATCCTCGGCCACGGCCATGGCCTCGGCCCGGTCCAGGAGGCGCAGCCCGTATTCGGTGCGGCCCTGCTCGGCCTCCCATTCGGCCAGGATCCCCAGCAGCCGGGCGGCCAGGGCGTGGTGCGCCTCGTGCACCTGCCGCGCGTCGGGCTGGCTCCCTTCTTCCGCCCAGCCCAGCTGGCGCAGCCCAGAGCGGACGTGACGGGCACCGACCGCCGGGCGGCCGGCGTTGCCTTCCCGCAGGCCGCGCTCACGCGCCTCGCGGGCCCGGTGCTCGGCACGGGCGAGCGAGTCCTCGGTCAGGGCTGACCGCGGCATTCGGTAGGCGCCTCCCAGGCTGGCCGCGTCAGAGGATCAGCGCCGGGGTCACCACGGACCGTCCGGATCCGCTCGCCCCCTTCTCAGCGGGACGGACGACCAGCTGGGCGGTTCCCTGGGGCACGCGGGCGAAGGCGAAGCGCCCCTGCTCGTCGCTGGCCACGTCCAGCGCCCCGCCGGTGGTCTTCAGCTCGACCTCGCGGCGTTGCGGCGGAGCCAGCCAGCCATCGACGCGCGCTGTCCCGTCCCGGTTCTGGTCGATCCGGATCATGATGGTCAGGCTGTCGCTGTCGAAGGTGATCGTGCGGCTCTGCTCCGGCCCGCGGACCGCGAGCACCTGCTGGTCTTCCTCGGCCGCGAGGCGGGCCACCTCGATCTCCAGGTCGCGCAGCGCGAGTGAGAAGCGGATCCGCTCCGGGAGGTCGGCCGGCATCGGGTCCGCGGCCTGGAACAGGTCACGGATGCCCGCCAGGATCTCGAGGTCGGCTTCGTCGAGCGGGCCGTCGGCCGGGGGCCAGCCGCTCACGTCCGAGGGCGTCATGCCAGGCTCCCTTGCGGGCCGCCGGCCAGCAGGGCGCGGAGCTTGGCCAGGCACCGGCCGCGCGTCGGGCCGACGCTCCCCGGCCGCATGCCCAGCTTGGCCGCTACCGCCGCGTAGTCCGGGCGCGGCACGAACGCGATGATCCGCAGCAGTTCCTGGCAGCGCCGGTCGAGCCGGCCGATGGCCGCCCACAGGGCACGCCGCTGATCGTCGACGATGACCCGGTCCTCCGAGCCGGGCTCCTGGTCGGGCAGGGCCGCGAGCCAGTCCTGGTCCGCCGGGACGTGCCAGGCGGCCCGCCGCGCGCACCCGCCACGCCTCGCGCTTCGTGGTGATGACCAGCCAGGCGGTGAGGCTCGCCGGGGAACGGATGCCGTCCAGGTGCGAGAGCAGGCGCAGCCAGACCGTCTGCAGCACGTCCTCCGCGTCACCGGACGTCAGCCCCGCCGCGCGCGCGACCTGCCACAGCAGCGGGGTGAGCTCGGTCACGATCTGGCCCAGCGCCCCCTCGCTGCCGCCGGCGGCCGCGCTCATCAGGTCCGCCATCCGGGCGCCGCGATCCGGCCCGGCCGGCGAGCCTGGCCGGCGACTGGGCACCGTCGCGGGCCTGCGGTCCTCCACCGACATCAACCCGGCCACTTCAGGCTCGTCAGCGCCGCCAGCGCCCGCCTCCGCGCCGCATCGTGCCCAGGATCGGGCAGCCAGAGCTCGGGATCGTCCGTCTTCGTCTTCAGCAGCGCCCGGGCGATGTGCGCGGCGAGCAGGGGAGCCGAGAACGAGGTTCCGCTCCAGCCGCAGAAGCCGCCGTGGTAGTCGTCGGGATCGAGCGATTCACGGTCCCTGGGCAGCGAGACACCCTTCGGCAGCTTGTTGTCGGGGTGGGCGCGGGTCCTGAGCTCGGGGGTCCGGCTGCCCTGGATGTCGGTGGGGAAGGTACTGATGATGATCGCGCCGCTGGCCCAGGCCGTGATCCACCGGCCGCCGTCGCTGAACATCGCCTTCGACCCGTTCGGGTTGAGTGCGCCGACGCTGACCAGCGGCGGCGCGCCCGCCGGGGGGGTCAGCTCGGCGAACGCCGCCGGGTAGAACCTGCGGCTGGTGGCGAAGTTGCCGGCCGCGGCGGCGACCACGACGCCCAGGCCGAGCAGCACGTCGATTACCTTTCGCAGCCCTGAGGTGAACTTCTTGGGCTCGGTCTCGCTGAAGTAGCCCAGCGACAGCGACAGCACGTCCACCATCTTGGTCATGTCGCCGGCCTCGGCCAGGGCGATCCGCTTGGCCAGGTGGCGGAGGCCGGTCAGCAGGTCGCCTTCGTAGACCAGGCCGTCGGGGTGCATGACCCTCACGGCCAGGACCCGGGCGTCGGGCGCGACCTGGCGCACGATGCCCGAGATGAACGTGCTGTGGCCGGTGTCCGAGTCAAGCTCCCCGACCAGCGGATCCGCGGTAACCGGCTTGTCCCATGCGTCCCTGATCACCTGGCGCGGCCGGTCGCCGTTACTGGCGGCGAACTGGCCGTTCGCGTAGATCGCGCCCTGGATCTCCTCATCGATCTCCACGAATCCGTCGGCCGAGTCAAGCTCGTAGCCGCGGCCCTTTGGCTTCACGTCCAGCCACCAGTGCGCACGGACGCCGGTGTCCAGCACGGCCACCCTCGGACGCCGCCCGTATGTCTCCTTGCACTCCTTGGCCTTCAGGCGCTTGGGCGCGTCGAGACAGACCGCCACCGGGATACGCGTGTCGCCGCCGCTGAACACGTAGGAATCGGTGCTGCTGGGTCCGGTGCCGCTGCCGTCGACCGCGCCTCCGGGGACCGCGCCGCCGCCATGCCTGGCCGGGCTCCCGTCAATGGCCGAGCTGATCAGCAGGTGCTCCAGGGCAATCTGGTCAACGGCCGTCTGGTCCAGCTTGTGCTCCGCGGCCGCCCGGTCCGGCTTCGGCTGCCGCTGTGCCGCAGCGGCCGCGCGCAGCGTCTGCAGCACCACCCAGGCGTCGATCACCTTGGGTCGCGCTGGCTTGCCGGAGGCGGGTTTCGCCAGCCTCAGGACCACTACGCGGGGCAGTTGGAGCACGGCGTCGGCGACCGCCTCGCTGACCCGCCGCAGCTCGCGGTCGTCCTGCACGGGAGGCGTGACGAGCTCGATCCCGGTCTCGGCCAGCACCACCGCCTTGATGGGACCGATGACCTCGGGCTGGTGGATGACGTCGCCGGGGATCAGCAGCGTCCTGGCCCGGTAGACCGTCGGCCGGAGCGGTTCCTGGCCCGGGAGGACCTCGGCGTCGTCCGGGTCGAGCACGAGCGCGCCGTGCCGTTGCAGCACCGCCGCGGGCAGGCCAGCCAGCCGGCCACGGCGTCAGCGCCGTCACTCCGGGCGTTCCCGCCGGTACGCCGCGGCTCGAAATAGAAGTCCACCCTCGGCTCCTGCATGTGCAACGCCCCCTCATCCTCTGCCCCTGGCTCACGCACGTCCAGCGGATAAACGGCCGTAGATCCCCTCAGACGTGTAGAGCCGGCCCACCACTTCGAGATACCCCCAAATCCATAACGAAATGGTAACGCCCTAGGCTAGCGGCTTGTATAGGGTGGACCCGCGGGAATCTGGCCGCGCCCCCGGGCTGGGATGCTCGCGCGAGTGATCACGCGGGAAGCCCGGGCGCGGCCGGCGCGTTACGTGGTGGTGGACGCTTTCAGGATCCTAGGTGAGGTTGATCATGGTGCTGCCGTACGATTCCGAGCCCAAGTTTCAGGAGTACGCGCGGCCGGAGATGCTCGTCTCGACGGAGTGGCTGGCCGAGCACCTGGGCGACCCGGGGCTGGTGGTGGCCGAGTCCGACGAGGACGTGCTGCTGTACGAGACCGGCCACATCCCCGGCGCGGTCAAGCTCGACTGGCACACCGAGCTCAACGACCCGGTGACCCGCGACTACGTGGACGGCGCGGGCTTCGCGCGGCTGATGTCGGAGAAGGGGATCAGCCGGGACAGCACGCTGGTCCTCTACGGTGACCGGAACAACTGGTGGGCGGCGTACGCGCTGTGGGTGTGCACGCTGTTCGGCCACCCGGACCTGCGCCTGCTCGACGGGGGCCGGGCCAAGTGGATCGCCGAGGGGCGGCCGCTGAGCACCGAGGTGCCGCGGCGGCCCCGTACCGATTACCCGGTGGTCGAGCGCGACGACACTGCGTTCCGGGCGTTCAAGGAGCAGGTCCTGGACCACCTCGGCCAGCCGCTGATCGACGTGCGCTCGCCCGGCGAGTACAGCGGCGAGCTGCTGCACATGCCGGACTACCCGCAGGAGGGCGCGCTGCGCGGCGGGCACATCCCCGGGGCGAAGAGCGTCCCCTGGGCGCGCGCGGCCGCGGAGGACGCCACGTTCCGGACCCGCAAGGAGCTCGAGGCCATCTACGCCGGTGAGGCCGGGCTGCGCCCGGACGACGACGTGGTCGTGTACTGCCGGATCGGCGAGCGGTCCAGCCACACCTGGTTCGTGCTGCACCACCTGCTGGGCTACCCGCGGGTGCGCAACTACGACGGGTCGTGGACCGAGTGGGGCAACGCGGTCCGGGTGCCCATCCGCCAGGGAGCCGAGCCGTGACCGCTGGCGCCGGAACCCTTAACCCCCGGCTGCAGGAGATCGCCGAGGAATTCGGCGCGGTCGGCGGCCGGGACCGGCTGCAGCTGCTGCTGGAGTTCTCCGAGGACCTGCCGCCGCTGCCCGCCCGGTACGCCGAGCACCGCGACCTGCTGGAGCCGGTGCCGGAGTGCCAGTCGCCGCTGTTCCTGGCCGTCGAGGTGGACGCCGACGACGTCGTGCACCTGTTCTTCGACGCGCCACGGGAGGCGCCCACCACCCGGGGCTTCGCCGGCATCCTGCACGCTGCCCTGGACGGGCTGGCCGCGGACGAGGTCCTGGACACGCCGGGGGAGTTCACCAGCCAGCTCGGCTTGCAGGACCTGGTGAGCCCGCTGCGGCTGCGCGGCATGGCGGCGATGCTGGGCCGGATCAAGCGCCAGGTTCGCGAGCGGCACGGCTGACCGCCTGATCACTGGCCTGCCAGGAAGACAGCCGGCGCGCAGCCCGTTATGGCAACTGATTGACCCCGGGAACGCGGCTATCGTAAGGTCAGCACCGCTGATTGCTGCCGAATGACAGGGTATTGATGATCTAACTATCTATACGTATCGTATCTCGCAGGCTCCGGGGCGAGACCTCCTGGGAGCGTCGGTTGACCTTCTGCGGCCGCCGCGGCCGCAGGGAGGAGGCCCCGGATGAGCGAGACGCGAAGCGACCAGGCCGGGCAGGCTACGGCGCACGGGCTCAAGCGCAACCTGCACGTCTGGGAGGCGGTCGGCTTGTCCGTCGGTGCGATGTCCCCGGCGCTGGCCATGTCGTTCTCGGGTCCGGGGGTGGCCGCGCTGGTCGGCCGCGGGGCCGCGCTGTCGTTCGTGTTCGCGGGCGTGGCCTGCTGCCTGATCGGCTACGGGTACATGCTGCTGACCCGCAAGTACAACCACGCCGGGTCGGTCTACGGTTTCGTCGGCGCCTCGCTCGGGCCCCGCACCGGGGTGTTCTCGAGCTGGACCATGTGCCTGATGTACTTCGTGTTCGTGCCCGCCTCGGCCGCCTCGTCCGGCTACTTCCTGGCCGGCGTGCTGCAGAACCTGGGCTGGTGGAAGGGAGCCGACTGGATCATCCTGGCCCTGCCGATCACCCTGATCATCTGGGGGTTCTGCGCCGGGGTGATCAAGCGGTCGACCCGCGCCCTGTTCTACATCGAGGCGGTCACGGTCACCCTCATCCTCGTGCTCATGGTGATCATCCTGGTGAAGGTCGGGAACGGCCACGGGATCAACAGCGGCGCGGTCACCGGCAGCGTCTTCAGCCTGCCGGCCGGGGTTAACCTGCACGCCCTCATCCTCGGCTCGGTCTTCGGCTTCCTGGCCTTCGCCGGGTTCGAGGGCGCGGGCGCGCTGGGCGAGGAGACCCAGAACCCGCGGAAGGCCATCCCGCGCGCGATCGGCTCGTCAGTGGTCGTGCTGGCCGTCTTCTACATCGCCTGCATCGCCGTGCAGACCATCGGATTCGGCGCCAATCCCAAGGGCTCGGTCGCGTTCGCCAGCTCGCCCGGTCCCCTGTTCCAGCTGGCCCACGTGTACGTGGGCTCGACCATGCAGAACCTGATCGAGCTCGGCGCGGCGTTCAGCGCGTTCGGGGCCGGCCTGGGCGCCGCGGTGGCCGGGTCCCGGCTGATCTACGCGGTCTCGCGCGACGGCGCGCCGAACCTCCCGCTGGCCCGGGTGTCACAGCCGTCCGGGGCGCCGCGCATGGCGGTCCTGCTGGTCATCGTGGTCAACCTGATCTGCCTGGTCATCCTGCGCGCGCTCGGCGCTACCGGCCTGCAGGTCTGGCAGTACCTGGGCACCCTCGGCACGCTGGCCATCCTGGTCGGGTACGGGCTGGTCAACATCGGCGCGGCCCGGGCGGTGTTCGACAGCAGCCTCGGCGTGCCGAAGTGGCGCGGGATCCTGCCCGCGATCGCGGTGATCATTTGCGGCTACGTGCTGTACGCGAACGTCTACCCGGCGCCCGCGTCGCCCTACAACTATTTCCCGTACATCCTGCTGGCCTGGCTGATCATCGGTGCGGCCGTCATCCTGCTGTCGCCGCAGCTGGCCCGCCGGGTCGGCGCGGGCCTGGCGCGGGACCTGGGCCTGCCCGCGGGCCGGGTGGCCGGGGAACTCGAGCCATTCGCGACCGACGACTGAACCTTTTCGTCCGCCGGTGTCGGGCTCAGAGTGCGCGGGCCGCCACGGAGAGGATGAAGAGGTTCATTAAGCAGCGGCTTTGTGAACCGCGGACACGCTCCGTGCGTCTCTGCTTGACAGAAGGACATCATCCCCGTACCCCGCCAGTCCCCAACCCCCCACCCCGCCCGGCAGGCAGGACCACATAACCCATGACGGATACCTTTCGCGCGCCAGGTCACCGGGCGCCGCTTGAGGATCTCAATCACCGGGCGGACGCATGAACAGCCAGCTGCCGCCCCCGCCGCCCGAGGATGACGACCGCGAGCGGAAGTGGATCATCGAGGGCCTGCGCCAGGCGCTGAGCCGGGCCAGCGCGGACGAGCTGGCCCGGCTCATCGCGCTCCTGGAGCCGGTCGCCAGCGCAGGCGACGGCAACGTGGCCGGCTGGGTCATGACCCTGGTGGCCGACGAGATGGGCCGTCAGTTCGTCGTGCCCGAGGAGCCCGACGTCGGCGCGACCGCGTAACCGCGGAGCACGGTCACCGAGCGGGCGCCGACGCTGACCTTGTCGCCGGCCTGCCGGGGCGACGCCGCGGCGGTCGCCGCCGGGTTGTAGCTGTCGATCTCCGGCCGCCACGTCTGCCCGTCCCGGGTGGCGGGGATGACGAAGTCCAGCGGCTCCCACCAGGCGTTGACCAGTACCAGGAAGTCGTCGTCCAGCATCGGGGTGCCGTCCTCGGCCAGGTCGGGATCGTCGCGCCCGTCGAGGTAGATGGCCACCGACAAGGCGCCGGGGTTGGTCCAGTCCGCCCCCGTCATCGGCGTGCCCGCGAAGGTGAACCAGGTGAGCTCGCGCGCCTGGGTCCCAGCCAGGAACCGGCGGCGCCGGAACACTGGGTGCTGCCTGCGGAACGCGATCAGGCGCCGGGTGAACGCCAGCAGGTCGGCGTCTACGGCCGACCAGTCGAACCAGGTGATCTCGTTGTCCTGGCAGTAGGCGTTGTTGTTGCCCTGCTGGGTGCGGCCGAACTCGTCCCCGCCGAGCAGCATCGGCACGCCGAACGACAGCAGCAGGGTGGCGAGCATGGCCCGGGACTGCCGCTCGCGCAGGGCCAGAACGTTCGGGTCGTCGGTGGGGCCCTCCGCGCCGCAGTTCCAGGAGCGGTTGTCGTCGGTCCCGTCGCGGTTGTTCTCGCCGTTGGCCTCGTTGTGCTTGGCGTCGTAGGAGACCAGGTCGCGGAGGCTGAACCCGTCGTGCACGGTGATCAGGTTCACCGACGCGGTCGGCCGCCGTCCCGCGCCGCCATACAGGTCCGACGACCCGGCGAACCGGGTGGCGAACTCGCCGATCCCGACCGGATGGCTGCGCCAGAAGTCGCGCATGCTGTCGCGGTACTTCCCGTTCCATTCCCGCCACAGCGGCGGGAAGCGTCCCAGGTCGTAGGAATCCATCTGGCCCACGTCCCACGGCTCGGCGATGAGCTTGGCCTGGGACACCACCGGATCCTGCGCCACCAGGTCGAAGAACGCCGACACCTGGTCGAACCCGCCGTCCTGGCGGGCCAGCGTGGGCGCGAGGTCGAAGCGATACCCGTCGACGTGCATCTCGGTGATCCAGTACCGCAGCGAGTCCATGATCAGCTGGAGGACCGCCGGGTCCCCGGCGTCGAGCGAGTTACCGCAGCCGGTGGTGTCGATGTAGACCCCGGGGTTGCCGGGCTCGGTCCGGTAGTACGCCTGGTTGTCCAGGCCGCGGAAGCACAGCGTGGGGCCGCCGGGGCCGGCCTCGCAGGTGTGGTTGAACACCACGTCGAGAAGCACCTCGAGCCCCGCGGCGTGCAGCGCGTCCACCATGGCCTTGAACTCGGCGACCTGGCCGCCGGGCCAGGCCCGCGCCGCGGCGGAGTAGCCGTTGTGCGGCGCGAAGTACCCGACCGTGTTGTAGCCCCAGTAGTTGGTCAGCCCGCGCTGGACCAGGAACGACTCCGGCACGCTCTGGTGTACCGGCAGCAGTTCGACGGCGGTCACGCCGAGGTCCACCAGGTGCGCGATGGCCGCCTCGTGCCCCAGCCCGGCGTACGTGCCGCGCAACTGCGCGGGCACGCCCGGATGGCGCATGGTGTACCCCTTGACGTGCACCTCGTAGATGACCGTGTCGGAGTAGCGGCGCCGGACCGGGCTGGTGTCGGTCCAGGCGAACGTCTCGTTCACGACCAGGCTGCGCGGGACGTGCCCGGCGGAGTCCAGCCCGCTCGGCGCGCCCGGGTTGCCGTCGGTGTAGTCCAGCACCTCGGGCCCGAACGCGACCTCGCCGCTGATCGCCCGGGCGTAGGGGTCGAGCAGCAGCTTCGCCGGGTTGCAGCGCAGGCCCCGCGCCGGATCGTACGGGCCGGACACGCGGTAACCGTAGGCCTGCCCGGGCCCGACGCCGGGGACGAAGCCGTGCCAGACGCCAGCGTCGTAGTCGTCCAGCGGCACCTGCGTTTCGGCGCCCGCGGCGTCGAACAGGCACAGCGTCACCGCGTCGGCCACGCCGGAGAACACGGCGAAGTTCGTGCCGTCGGCCGACGGCGTCGCGCCGAGCGGGAACTGGCTGCCCGGCAGCGCCCGCCGCGGCCCGGCATCGGCGACGGCGGTCATGACTCCTCCGTTGGCCGCAGTTCCCGGATCACGGTGCCGATGTCGCGGACCGCCCCGTGCCGCCGCCGGATGATGTCCGCGATCACGCCCGTCCACCCGGTCTGGTGCGAGGCGCCGAGCCCGGCGCCGTTGTCACCGTGGAAGTACTCGTTGAACACCAGGTTGTCCTTCCAGGCCGGGTCGTGCTGCAACCGCTCGACCCACCCGAAGCAGGGCCGCCGGCCGTCCGGGCCGACCGTGAAGATCGAGATCATCCGGTCCTGCAGGTTGGCCACGATCGCGTCGAGCGGCAGCCGCTGCCCCGACCCGGTCGGGTACTCGACGGTGAAGTCGTCGCCGAAGAACCGGTGGTAACGCATGAGCGCGCTGCTGATGAGGTAGTTGAGCGGGAACCAGAGCGGCCCCCGCCAGTTGGAGTTCCCGCCGAACATGTCGGTGGTCGACTCGGCCGGCTCGTAGTCGATGGTCGCGCTGAACCCTTCCACGTCCAGCCGGTAGGGATGCTCATGGTGGTAGGCCGACACCGCGCGCAGCCCGTACGGGGAGAGGAACTCTCGCTCGTCGAACAGCTTGGTGAACAGCTTCTCCAGGTGGTCGACGCCGACCACGCTCAGCAGCAGCCGGCGCTGGCCCGGCTCTCCCCGCATCAGGCCGGTCTCCAGCAGCTTCTGCTGGTCGTTCAGGCCACGACGGTCGACCAGGTCCGCGAACTGCTTGCTGACCGTGAGCGCCCGGTCCAGCATGTCCTCGTCGACCACCATGCCCGCCAGCATCGGGATGATCCCGACCATCGACCGGACCTGGACCGGGACCGCGGTGCCGTCCGGGGTGACCAGCCGGTCGTAGTAGAGCCCGTCCTGGTCGTCCCACAGCCCCTGGCTGTCGATGGCCCGGGTGATCGCGGCGAAGTGCTCCAGGAACTTGAGGATCAGGTCGGGTTCCTGCCGCTGCCCGCTCCAGTACAGCGCGATCGCGATGGACCCCATGATCAGGGAGTAGTACGCCATCCAGCCAGTGGCGTCCGACTGCTCCAGGACGCCGCCGACCGGCAGGTGGGACCGGTCGATCGGCCCGATGTTGTCCAGCCCGAGGAACCCGCCCTCGAACACGTTGTTGCCGCCGGCGTCCTCCATGTTCACCCACCAGGTGAAGTTGATCAGGAGCTTGTCGAAGACGCGGGACAGGAAGGCGAGGTCGCGGGCGCCGTCGATGGCGAACACTTCCAGCGCGGCCCAGGCCTGCACCGGCGGGTTCACGTCGGAAAAGTCCCACTCGTAGGCGGGCAGCGCGCCGTTCGGGTGCTGGAACCACTCCCGGCACAGCAGGACCAGCTGGTACTTGGCGAACGCCGGGTCCACGTGGGCCAGCGCCACGCAGTGGAACGCCAGGTCCCACGCGGCGAACCACGGGTACTCCCACTTGTCCGGCATCGACATGATGTCGAACGCGTTGAAGTTGCGCCACTTGGAGTTGCGCCCGTACTGGCGGGACGCGGGCGGCGGCGGCTGGCCCGGGTCCCCGTCCAGCCATTGGGCCACGTCGTAGTAGTAGAGCTGCTTGCTCCACAGCATCCCGGCGAACGCCTGCCGCATGACCAGGGCCTCGTCGGCGCTGGCCCCCTCGGGGGTCAGCTCGGCGTAGAACTCGTCGGCCTCACCGCGCCTGGTGTCCATGACCGTCTGGAAGTTCTTGCCGAACGGCGCGGGCGCCCGGGACTTGCGCGGGCGCAACCGGAGCCGCAGTTCCACCGTGCCGCCGGCCGGCACCTGCAGGGCGTACCAGAAAGCGCACTTGGTGCCGCGGCGCTGCGGGTTGACGGTCTCCGCGCCGTGGATCACGTGGTCACCGATCCCGTCCTTGGGGTACGGGGTTTCCGGCCCGGCGTCGTACAGCCGGGCCGTATTGGTCTCGTTCTCGCAGAACAACAGGATCGGCTCGGTGCCGCCCGGCCCCGGCCCCTTGTCCGCCAGCAGTTCCAGGCTCCCGAGGAACGGGTGCTCCACGCTGACCGTGGTCTCGTCGGTCGCCTCCATGACCGGCTTGGGCGCGCCGATGTCCCAGGACCAGGTGTTGCGGAACCACGCGGTCGGCAGCACGTGCAGGGTGTCGGCCTCCGGCCCGGCGTTGGTGACGCTGATCGCCATCAGCAGCTCGGTGGGTTCGGCCTTGGCGTAGTGGACCTCGGTGATCCAGTACCGGTTGTCGTCGAAGACGCCGGTGTCCATGAGCTCGTACTCGGGATCGAACTTGCCCCGCCGGCCGTTTTCCGCCAGGAGATCGTCGTAGGGGAACGGGGCCTGGGGGTAGTGGTAACGCCAGCGGTTCCAGGCGTGGCTGGGCAGCGCGTCCAGGTACCACCAGTACTCCTTGACATCCTCGCCGTGGTTCGCCTGCGCGCCGGTCAGCCCGAACATGCGCTCCTTGAGGATCGGGTCGCGGCCGTTCCACAGCGCCAGCCCGAGGCACAACCGCTGCTCGACGTCGCAAAAGCCCGCCATTCCGTCCTCGCCCCAGCGGTAGGCCTGGGAGCGCGCATGGTCGTGCGGCAGGTAATCCCAGGCCTCGCCGTCGGGGCTGTAGTCCTCGCGCACCGTGCCCCACTGCCGCTCGCTGACGTAGGGGCCCCACAGGTACCAGTCGCCGGCCTGCCGCAGCCCGTCCTCCATGCGCCCGAACCCGGCGACCCGATCACTTTCAGCACTCATCGCACTTCCCGTCGCTCTGCCTTTTTGTTTTCCCTTGAGCAACTTCAATGCCGCTGAGAAGAACCTTTTTCATCCTCCCCGTCATTCCCGCCTACTCTCGGCGAGGATTGACGGATGAAAAGGGTTCTCAACATGGGCGCAGCCGCGGTGATATGTGCGTGAAGCCTTTTGCGCCGGGCTGCTCCGCGTTTCGCTCCGCCCTGTGAGTTTCGGGCCGCGGCGCCCGGCCGCGCATCACCCCGGGCGGGTGAGCGGCGGTCTTGGCCTTCGCCGGGCGGGCTCCCCGGCGAATCGCGGCCGCCTTTGGACGATCATCAAGTTCGCCAGGAGTTCACCGCAAATACGCCCCTGAGACGCTTTCTGCGGGAACAGCGACTCCTTTAGGGCCTTCTGCGGGAACGGAGGTCTTTGTGTCCGCTAGTGGCGGTCAGAACGGCCACTTTTGAACACAAAGACCGGTGCCGGCCCGCTGGCGGCCGGACGGGCGGTGTTACTCCCGCGCGATGGCCTCCTCGATCGCGGCCTGCACCTCGGCCGGGCGCTCCATGTGCACCATGTGCCCGGCGCCGTCGATCACGTGGCGGCTCGCGCCGGGCACGGACCCGGCCTGCGCCGCCGGGATGATGCGGTCCGCGCTGCCCCAGATCACCGTAACCGGCACCGCGCCGCCGGCCGCCGTGAGGGCCGCGCCGGTGTCGATGCGCTGGGTGTCGCCGCCGGAGGCCAGGAGCGTGCCCAGCAAGGTGTGCAGCGCCTTGTCGACCCCGTCCAGCCGCTTGTAGGCGAGCAGGTCGTCGACCACCTGGCGGGTCACCAGGCTCTCGTCGGCGAACAGCTGGCCGACCACCGGCTTGAGCTCGCGCCGGGTCGGCGCGTCGGCGAAGCCGCGCAGGTAGCCGGCGTTGATCTCGGGCCCGAAGCCGGCGGGCGCGATCAGGGTCAGCGAGTGAACCCGCTCGGGGTGGCCGGCCGCGGCCGCGGCCACGACCGCGCCGCCGAGCGAGTGGCCGACCAGGTGGGCGCGCTCGACGCCGATCGCGTCGAGCACGCCGAGCACGGCGCCGGCCAGCAGGCCGACCGACCCGTCGCCGACGTCCTTGGACGACGTGCCGTGCCCGGGCAGGTCGAGCGCGTACACGCGGTGCCGCTCGGCCAGCGGCTCGTGCAGGAACAGCCACGAGTTGCGGTCCCCGCCGTAGCCGTGCACGAGCAGGACCACGTCGCCGCCGCGGCCGGCCCCGGCGTAGCGGATCTGCCGCCCGCCGACCTCGGCCGTCTGGACCTCGGGACCGCCGGCCGCCTCGTCGGGCACGCCGGCGTCGATCACCGCCCGGGCCTGCGACACGGCGGCCTCGAGGTCGGCATCGCTGACGCCGGCCGGGGCGATCAGCGCGATCGTGCCGCTGACCGGCACGTCCTCGCCCACCCGGGCGACGATGCGCCGGACTGTGCCCGCGTCGGCGGCCTCCAGCGTTCCGGCGATCTTGTCGGTCTCGATGTCGGCGAGCTCGTCGCCGACGCTCACGTCGTCCCCCTCCGCGACGATCCAGCCGGTGATCTTGCCGAGCTGCATGGACAGGCCCCACTTCGGCATGGTCACCGCGGTGATCCGCTCGTCGGTCACCGGGTCCACCCCGTCACGGTCTTCACGGCGTTGGCGACGCGCTGCGCGTCCGGGATGTAGAGGTCCTCGAGCGTGCTCGAGAACGGCACCGGCGTGTGCGGCGCGGTCACCATCTCGACCGGGGCCTGCAGCGCGCCGAACGCTTTCTGCCCGATCAGCGCCGAGATGTCGGTGGCCATCGAGCACCGCGGGTGCGCCTCGTCCACCACCACGACCCGGCCGGTGCCCTCGACGCTCTCCAGCACCGTGTCCTCGTCCAGCGGGCTGGTGGTACGCAGGTCGATCACCTCGCACTGGATCCCGTCGGCGGCGAGCTGCTCGGCCGCCTCCAGCGAGGTGTGCACCATGCGGCCCAGGCTCACGATCGTGACGTCGCCGCCCTCGCGCACCACGTTGGCCTCGCCGAACGGCAGCGTGTAGCTCTCCTCGGGCACCGGCCCGGCCAGGTCGTACAGCGCCTTGTGCTCGAAGAACATCACCGGGTCGTTGTCCCTGATCGCCTGGATCATCATCCCCTTGGCGTCGTACGGCGTGGTCGGGAGCACCACCTTCAGGCCCGGGATGTGCGTGAACAGCGGATACAGGCACTGGGAGTGCTGCGCGGCGGCCCGCAGCCCGGCCCCGTACATGGTGCGAATCACGACCGGCGTGACCGCCTTGCCGCCGAACATGTACCGGAACTTCGCGGCCTGGTTGTAGATCTGGTCGAAGCAGACGCCCATGAAGTCGACGAACATGAGCTCGGCCACCGGTCGCATCCCGGCCGTGGCCGCGCCGATCGCGGCGCCGATGAACGCCGACTCGGAGATCGGCGTGTCGAGGACCCGGCCAGGGAACTTGTGATACAGCCCCTTGGTGACGCCGAGCACGCCGCCCCAGGCGTCGTGCTCGCCGGGTGCTCCCTCGCCCCCGGCGTTGTCCTCGCCCATGACGATCACGCTCTCGTCCCGTTCCATCTCCTGGGCCAGCGCCTCGTTGATCGCCTCGCGGTAGGTGATGATGCGTGCCATGGCCGGCCTCCCGATCAGTAACGGACGTAGACGTCGGTGAGCAGGTCTGCCTCGGCAGGCGGCGGGGCCGCCTTCGCGTCGTCGACGGCCTGGTCGATCAGGGCCGCCACCTCGGCGTCCACGGCGTCGAGGTCGGCCTGCGTGAGCTCGCCGGTCTCGGTCACCCGGGTCGCGAAGCGCGTGAGGCAGTCGAGCTCGGCCCGCGCGCGGGCGACCTCGTCGGCCCGGTAGGTCTGCTGGTCGCCCTCGAAGTGGCCGAAGTAGCGGGTGAACTTCATCTCGACGAGCGTCGGCCCGGCGCCGCCGCGGGCCCGGGCGACCGCCTCGCTCGCCGCCTCGTGCACGGCGAAGAAGTCGAAGCCGTCGACGATGACGCCGGGCATGCCGAACCCGGCCGCGCGGTCGGCGATGTTGTCACTGGCCACCGACCAGGAGCTGGCCGTGGACTCGGCGTACCCGTTGTTCTCGGCGACGAAGATGGCCGGCAGGTTCCACACGCAGGCCAGGTTCATGGACTCTAGCGTGGTGCCCTGATTGCTGCCGCCGTCGCCGAAGAACGCGACGCTGACCCCGCCGGTGCCCTTGAGCTTGGCGGCCAGCGCCGTCCCGCAGATCAGCGGAGGTCCGCCGCCGACGATGCCGTTGGCGCCGAGCATGCCCTTGGACAGGTCGGCGATGTGCATCGAGCCGCCCTTGCCGTGGCAGCTGCCGGTCTTGCGGCCGTAGATCTCGGCCATCATCTCCCCGACGTCGACGCCCTTGGCGATGCAGTGCCCATGGCCGCGATGCGTGCTGGCGATGGTGTCGCGGTCGTCGAGGTTGCCGCAGACGCCGACCGCCGAGGCTTCCTCGCCCGCGTACAGGTGCACGAACCCGGGGATCTCGCCGGTGGCGAACTCGGTGTGCACGCGCTCCTCGAACTCACGGATCGTCCGCATCTGCCGGTACGCGGCCAGCAGCTGCTCCCGGGTCAAGGCCCGCCGCTCCATCGTGTCGGTCATGTGCTCCTACCCTCCTGAGTTGGTGCCTGAGCAGTCCGAGGCGGGCACTTGCCGCCAGGACCGCCGGGACGTCCACGCACCGCGGCCCGTCGGCGCGCAGCCGGACGGTGGGGCGCTCGCCGGGCTCGAAGGTGAGCTCACGCTCGCCGTCGACGGCGATGACCCCGGCCCGCGCGTCGACCGGGTGCACGGTTCCTGGGCGCATCTGCTCTATGTCACGTACCCCGACCGGTACGACCAGACCCGGCGCGATCGGGGCCAGAACGCGCACCGGCGCGTCGGCCGCGATGCGCGCGGTGACCCCGTGCGCATCGCCGCGGGCCACCGGGGACAGCTGGCCGAGGATGCTGGACAGGCCGATCGCGTCGGGCTCCGCGAACGCGCAGAACAGCTGGGTGACCGTGGCCGGATCCCAGACCGCGCGGGCCCCGACGTGGCGCTCGATGCGACACGGCCACGTCCACGAGCGCGGTCTCGGCGCGGTCGCCCGCCCGGACCTCGAGCAGCTTGGCCCGCGTCAGCGCGACGTCGGCCGGGACCGCGCCGGTGGCGACCAGCCCCGCGGCCAGCCCCGCGACGGTCGCCTCCCGGACCACGGGGAACACGTTGTTGGTTCCGGTCGACAGCGGCAGCAGCGCCACGTCGCCGGCCGCCGACGCGGCCACCCGGGCGGTGCCGTCGCCGCCGAGGCAGACGATCACCTGGGCGCCCGCCGTCACCATGCGCCGGACCGCGTCCACCGTGTCCTGCGCGTTCTGCCAGATCGGCCGCCGGTCCAGGAACTCGACCTCCGGCCACCGCGGGTCCTGCTCGCGGCGCCGCGTGGTGGCGCGGAACACCGCCGCGGAGATGCCGCCGAGGTCTGTGGACAGCAGCACGCGGTGCACGCCGACCACGGCGAACGCGGTCAGCATGCGCTGGATCATGTTGGCCTTCTCGGCCGTCGGGAAGACGGAGGCGTGCGTCACCAGGCGCCGGATGTCTCGTCCGGACAGCGGATTCGCCACGATCCCGACGATCGCGTCACCCACGGCGTCCCTACCTCCCTAGGCAGTACTCTGCGCGCCCATCCGGCCCAGGGGAATAGCTGCCGGGAAGCGGGATAGGTCCGCGGGTGGAGATCGCGGCGAGGAGAGACCGACTGCCGGGAAGCGGGACCGCCCCAGGGCGCGGCTCTGCCGGCGGAGGCAGCCGGCGCGGGGCAGCTGCCGTGGCCGAGATTGGCGGAGGGCGCCCCGCCGACGGGCCGGCGGGGCGCCCTCTCAGGCGCCACCCGGCGCGGGGGACGCCGGGCGGCACCACCTGACTATCGGCGATTAGCCTGACTATCTTCTGGAGAGATTCTGAATGTCCCCTGCAAAGTTACCGACCAGTTGGTCTGTGTGGTCTCGGAGTCACGGTCGTGTCGCGCCCGCCTGTCGCGGAAGGCGGATCGTGAATGGGCGAGGCGGCCCGCGTCGACGGCGAAGCGGGGGACGGCGGCGGCGGAGAAGGCCAGCTCGATGTGCTTGCGCTCGGCCTCGGGCCGCATTTCCTCCACCACGCTGGCGGCGATATCGGCGAGGTCGGCGCCGCGGAGTTCCACGGCCAGTTCACCGGGCTGATTCTGGGACAGGAACAGCAGGTCCTCGACGAGGTGCAGCAGGCGCTGCGCGTTCCGCTGGATCACCTCGGTGAACTGGTCGGTGTTCAGGTTGCTGGTGCGCTCGTCCCGCAGCAGCCGGGCATAACCGATGATCGAGGTCAGCGGGGTCCGGAGCCCGTGCGAGACCAGGCCGAGGAACTCGTCCTTCAGCCCGTCCAGCTCGCGCAGGCGCTCATTCTGCAGGCCCAGCTGCCGGGCCTGCTGGGTCAGGGCCTCCTCGGCCTCGATCTGGGCCATGACGTCACGGGATATCCTGAAGGTGCCGATGATCTCGCCGCAGTCATCCCGGACCGGCATCTTCGTGGTTGACACCCAGGCGTCCGGACCGCATTCTGCATGATTTCGGCTATTTCATCCCACCGTGGCAACTCGGCCACATTCCGGTATGTCCCCCGTTCAGGCCCGCTAAACCAGCCCGAAACCACGGCCAGCCGACCCATTGACGTGGCTCAGAGCGCGGCGAGGAGGGCAGCCCGGAGGTCGTCGTGGCTGAGGGGGACGGGGTTGCCCTGCATGCTGCTGGACCGGGCGGCCTGGACGACGATGTCATCGGCGTCCTGCGCGCGGACGCCGAACGCGGCCAGGCCCGGTATCGCGAGCCGGGTAACGGTCTCCCGGATCCAGGCCAGCCCTTCGTCGATGGTCGCGGCGGGCTGCCCGGTCAGCAGCCGGGCCACCTCGGCGTACCGGTCCAGGGCCGGGCGGCCCGCGGGCCCGGACCGCAGCACCCGCACGTTCGCCTCGACGACCGGGGCCAGCAGCGCGGCGCAGGCCGCGCCGTGCGGCACCGGAGCCGTCCCGCCGATCACGCCGGCCAGGCCGTGGACGGCACCGAGCTTCGCGTTGGCCAGCGCGATCCCGCCCAGCAGGCTGCACAGGGCCATGTCCGCGCGCGCCGCCAGGTCCGTGCCGTCGGCGTACGCGGCGCGCAGGCCCGCCGCGGCGCGGCGCAGGCCCTCACGGGCCAGGCCGTCGGTCACCGGATTGGCCCGGACCGAGACGAACGGCTCCAGGCACTGGGTCAGCGCGTCCATGCCGCTGGCGGCCGTCACCGACGACGGGCAGGACACGGTCAGCTCGGGATCGACCAGCGCGACCCGGGGGAGCATCAGCCTGCTGCGCAGGCTCGCCTTGAGGCGGTGCTCGGGCGCGGCGAGCACGGCGTTGGCGGTCACCTCCGCCCCGGTGCCCGCGGTGGTGGGCACCGCGACGCAGGGCACGGCCGGCCGGGTGATCTCCCGGCCGGACCCGACGACCTCCAGGTAGTCCACCGGGTCGCCGCCGTTGCCCAGCAGTATGGCCACGGCCTTGCCGGTATCGATGACGCTGCCGCCGCCGATCGCGACGACCACGTCGGCGCCGTGCTCGCGCGCGGCGGCGACGCCCGCCCGGGCCAGCTCGACCGTGGGCTCCGCGGCCACCGGGAACACCGCGGCCGGCCAGCCCAGCCCGGCCACCAGCGAGGCGTGGCGCGCCGGGTCCGCCCCCGTGCATACCAGCACCCGAGAGCCGAGCCCGGCCAGCACGCCCGGCAGCTCGGCCGCCCGGCCGACGCCGATAATGATGCCGGCCGGCGGTGCCAAACTCGAAGTCCGGCGCGGTCACGGCGGGCCGCTCGCCCCGCTCTCCCAGCCGTCGCCGCCCACCGGGAACACCGCGGAGTACCTGGCCGACTCCCGCGGCCGGGCCATCATCTCCGCCACGCGGTCGCGCCAGGCCGCGTAGTGCGCGGTCTGCTTGTGCGCCGCCGCCGCGTCGCCGTCCCGGTACACCTCGACCAGGACCACGTGGTCCGGGTCATCCTGGTCCTGGATGACGTCGAACCTCAGCACGCCCGGCTCGTCCAGCGACGCCCGCGCGTTGGCCAGCGTGGCCTCTAGGAAATCTCCGGCCCGGCCGGACCGGACCCGTGCGTGAACATGAACGACCAGCATGCGCTCATCCTGCTACACCGGGCCCGGCGCGGCGCCCAGTCCGGCCGTGGCCGCCGCCGTTTCGGCCCAGGGCGCCGGGCCGGGCCATCAGGCGGGGGCGGGCGCCTCGGACGCCCCGGCCAGGTTCGCCCGGACCGCCTCCAGCGCCGCCTGGATGTTATGGACCGAGTTCGCGTAGGAGAACCGCAGGTAGCCCTCGCCCCACCCGCCAAAGGCCGTGCCGGACAGGGCCGCCACCCCGGCGTCGTTGAGCAGCCGGTCCTGCAGCTGCATGGACGTCAGGCCGGTGCCGGCGATGTTCGGGAACACGTAGAACGCGCCCTGCGGCTCCAGGCAGGTGATGCCGGGGATGTCGTTCAGCCCGGCGACGATAACGTCCCGGCGGCGGCGGAACTCCTCCACCATCTCCTCGACCGGCTCCCACGGCCCCTGCAGCGCCGCGATCGCGGCGTACTGGCTGAACGCCGACGTGCACGACACCGAGTTGATCACCAACCGGGTCACCGGCTCGACCAGCACGGGCGGGAACACGCCGAAGCCGAGCCGCCAGCCGGTCATCGCGAAGGTCTTGGACCAGCCGTCGAGCAGGATCGTGCGGTCGGCCATGCCGTCGACGTCGAGCACGCTCGCGTGCGGCCCGGTGCCGTACCTGATGGCCCAGTACACCTCGTCGGAGAGCACGATCAGGTCATGGCGCATCGCGATGTCCGCGATCGCCTCGCAGTCCTCGCGGGTCAGTGACGAGCCGCACGGGTTGTGCGGCGAGTTGACGATCAGCAGCTTCGACCGGTCGGTGACCAGCCGCTCCAGCTCCGCGGTGTCGATGCGGAATCCGTTGCTCTCCCGGAGCGGGAGCGGCACGGGCACCGCGCCCGCGAAGGCGGTGATCGACTCGTACATCGGGAAGCTCGGGTCCGGGTACAGCACCTCGTCGCCCTCGCCGCACAGGGCCATGATCGTGAAGAACATGATGGGCTTGGCGCCCGGCGTCACGATCACCCGGTCCGGCGTGACCTGCATCCGGCCGGTGCGTTCCAGGAACTCGGCCACGGCCTCGCGCAGCGGCGGCACGCCCGGCGCGGGCACGTAGTGCGTCTGCCCGGCCCACAAGGCCTCGACCGCGGCCTCGACAATGTGCGGGGCGGTCGGGAAGTCCGGCTCGCCGATCTCCAGGTGGATGATCTTGCTTCCGTCCGCCTCCATGGCCTTGGCCCGGGCGAGTACCTCGAACGCGGACTCGGTGCCGAGCCTGCTCATGCGATCAGCCAGGGAGAATGCCGTCATGCTCGGATCATAAGACCGCGCGGGCCTGCCAGTAAGAGCCGGATGTTCCACGGTGTGAGCATCCCCGGGTCCTGCTCTTGCCCCTGGCCCGGCGACACGTCAGCCTGGAAGTCGCTGGCCACAGGAGGAGGGGATGGACTTGGCGTCCGACACGGCAGGGTCGCGGTCACCGGTGATCGCGCGCTCGGGCAGCGAGTTCGACGTCGGGCGGCTGTTCGCCGCCGCCGAGCCGGACTTCGCGCGCTACGAGGTGGTGAAGGACCTCGTCGACGAGTGCATCGACCTGTCGCTCAACTACCGCCAGAGCGGGCACCCGGGCGGGTCACGGTCCAAGGTGCACATGATGCTGGCCCTGCTGCTGTCCGGCGCCATGCGCTGGGACATGCTGCGCCCCTGGCGCCGCTTCGGCGACCGCTTCGTGCTGTCCGCCGGGCACACGGTGCCGCTGGTCTACGCCACGCTCGCGGTGCTCAACGAGGCGATGCGGGCCCGCCACGAGCGCACCGGCGAGGCCGAGTTCGCGTTCCCCGACGACGGCCGCTGGGCGCTGACCTGGGAGTGGCTGCTCAAGCTGCGCCGGCGCGGCGGGCTGCCCGGGCACGCGGAGATGGAAGGCCGGACGCTGTTCCTGAAGTTCAACACCGGGCCCTCCGGGCACGGGATGCCGCCCAGCCGCCGGCGAGGCGCTGAGCCTGAAGCTCGCCGGCGCGGACGAGGTCAAGGTGTTCGTGTTCGAGGGCGAGGGCGGGCTCACGCCGGGCTCGGCGCACGAGGTCAAGAACCTGGCGTGGGGGCTCGGCCTGGACAACCTGGCCTTCATGGTCGACTGGAACGACTTCGGCATCGATCCCCGGCCGGCCTCCAGCGTGGTCCACGGCACGCCGGTGGACTGGTTCGAGCCGTACGGCTGGCGGGTCACCGGCACCGAGCACGGCATGGAGTGGGGCCCGGTCACCGACACGGTCCTGGAGGCGGCCTGCGGCGCGAACCCCGACCACGTGCCGACCATGGCCTGGTTCGTCACCCAGAAGGGCCGCGGCTACGGCAAGGTCGACGCGGCCAGCCACGGCACCGCGTGGCCGATGAACGCCGAGCAGTTCTGGGCCGTGCGCAAGGGGTTCATGAGCAAGTACGGGGTCGAGTACGCCGGCGTCGACTCGCCCGCGCCCGCCGGCCCCGAGGCGGTCGCGGCGCAGGCCGAGGCGAACCTGCGCATCGCCATGAGCGTCCTGGACCGCGACGACGACCTCGTGACCTGGCTGTCGGACCGGCTGGTCGCGATCGCCGGCACGGTACCCGACGACATCAAGGGCTTCCGGCTCGGCGGCCCGTCGCCCGGGGTGTTCACCGACCGCCGCGTCTTCGACGTGACCAGCTATCCCGACAGCATGTGGCGCAAGCCCGGGGAGAAGGTCGCCAACCGCGCGGGCCTGGCCGCCTGGGGGTCGTACGTGAACTCGCTGGCGCTGGCCGAGCACGGCCGGCCGCTGTTCATAGCGGCCTCCGCCGACCTGGCCGAGTCCACCAACATCGCCGGCTTCGGGCAGGACTTCGACGGCTCGCCGGGCACCGGCTGGTACGAGCGGGACCAGAACCCGACCGGGGCGCTGCTGCCGACCGAGATCACCGAGTTCTCCAACGCGGGCCTGGTCGTCGGGCTGGCCACGGTCAACCTGGCCGAGAACCCGTTCGAGGAGTTCGACGGCTTCTGGGGCGCGTGCTCCACCTACGGCTCGTTCTCGTACCTGAAGTACGGGGAGATGCGGCTGTTCTCCCAGCTGGCCCAGGACAGCGAGCTGAAGGTCGGCAAGGTGCTGTGGATCGCGGGCCACTCGGGGCCGGAGACGGCCGAGGATTCCCGTACCCACTTCGGCATCTTCGCGATCGGCGTCACCCAGCTGTTCCCCGACGGGCACGTGATCGACCTGCACCCGTGGGAGTACAACGAGGTGCCGGTGCTGCTGGGCACGGCGTTCGGGCTCGACGTCCCGATCGTCGCGCTGCACCTGACCCGGCCGCCGGTGGAGATACCTGACCGGGAGGCGCTGGGCATGCCGTCCCACTTCGCCGCCGCGCGCGGCGCCTACGTGCTGCGCGATTACCGCCCGGGCGAGCCGAAGGGCGGCACCGTGTACGTCCGCGGCACCATGCCCACCCGGAACCTGGTCAGCGTGCTGCCGCAACTGGACGCCCGCGGCATCAACGTCAAGATCGTCGCGGCGATCAGCCCGCAGCTGTTCGCCCGCCAGCCCGAGTCCTACCGGCAGTCGGTCATCGACCCGGCCGGCCGGCTGGACGCCATGGTGATCACCAACGGCGGGTTCAAGCTGATGCGGGACTGGGCCGATGACCCGCTGGTCCGGGAGTACTCGCTGTCGTCCGACTGGGACGACCGGTGGCGCACCGGCGGCTCGGTCGCGGAGGTGATCGAGGAGGCGCACCTCGACGAGGCCCACATCCTGCCCGCGCTGGAGCGCTTCGCCGCCGAGCGGCCCGACCGGCTGCGCCGGCTCCGGGAGCGCCTGGACGACGCCTGACTGGGCCCGGTCCCGCGTCAGGCCCTGCGGCTGGCCCCGGTCCTCGGGTCGGCGCCTGCACGTCCGGCGGAACTGACCGGTGCCCCGAAGAGTTCAGGAGTTCAGGTAGGCCAGGACGGCCAGCACGCGGCGGTTGTCGTCTTCGGACGCGGTCAGCCCGAGCTTGGCGAAGATGCTGGTGGTGTGCTTGCTGACCGCCTTCTCCGTGACGAAGAGCTGCTGCGCGATCGCCGCGTTCGAGCGCCCCTCGGCCATGAGTTCCAGCACCTCGCGCTCCCGCCCGGACAGCCGGGCGACCGGCCCGTGGCGGGACCGGCGGCCGACCAGTTTGGTGACCACCTCGGCGTCAAGCACGGTGCCGCCCCCGGCCACCGTGCGGATGGCGTCCACGAACTGGTCGTCGTTGAACACCCGGTCCTTGAGCAGGTAGCCGACCGCACCCACCTGGTCGGCCAGCAGCTCGCGGGCGTACAGCTGCTCGACGTACTGGGACAGCAGCAGCACCGGCAGCCCCGGCACCTGCCGCCGCGCCGCCAGCGCGGCCTGCAGCCCGTCGTCCGCCCAGCCTGGCGGCATCCGCACGTCCACTATCGCGACGTCGGGCCGCTGCTCCAGCAGCGCCCGCAGCAACCCCGGCGCGGTGTCCACCGCCGCGGCGATCTCGAAGCCGTGCGCGGTGAGCAGCCTGGTGAGCCCGTCCCTCAGCAGGAACAGGTCTTCGGCGACGACAACACGCAAGGTACCTCCATGGCGATCATGGTCGGTCCTCCCGGCGGGCTGCTCACCGCCAGGATGCCGTCAAACGTACCCGAGCCGCCGCTCCACGCCGCTCAGCCCGGTGCCGCGGGCCGGGTCGGCGCCCCCAGTGCCGTCGTCGGCCACCTCGATCCGCAGCACGCCGGCCGTGTGCTGGATGCGGATGTGGACCCGGCGCGCGCCGGAGTGCTTGACCGCGTTGGCCAGCATCTCGGCCACCGCGAAGTAGCAGGCCGACTCGACCGGCGGGGCCAGCCGCCCGGGCAGGTCGATGTCCAGTTCCACCGGCAGTGGCGTGTCCAGCGCCAGCGCCCTGGTCGCGTGCGCCAGTCCCCGGTCGGCCAGCACCGGCGGGTAGATGCCTCGGACCAGGTGGCGCAGGTCGGTCAGCGCCCGTAGCGAGGTCTCCCGCGCTTCGGCGACCAGCGCCAGCGCCCCGGGCGAGCTGTCCGGCAGCATCCGCTCCAGGGCGCGCAGGCTCATGCCCAGCGCCACCAGCCGGGCCTGCGTCCCGTCGTGCAGGTCCCGCTCGATCCGGCGCAGCTCGGCCGCGGCGGCGCCCACGGCCTGGTTGCGGGTCTCGGTCAGCCGCTGCACCCGGGCCGTCAGCTCGGCCGCCTGCCCTGACGTCCCCTTGCCGCGCGCGTGTGCGCCGAGCGTGCGCGGGAAAAGCCAGGCACCGAGCGCCAGCAGCGCGCTGGCCTCCACCCCGGCCAGCAGCGACGTCTGCGGGCTGTCCACCGGCACCGCGCCGAACCAGGTCGCCCTGGGCGTCACGAGCACCCTCGGCCCCGCCACCCAGCGCGAGGCCAGCAGGAAGCCGTAGAGCGCGAAGAGCACGAGCACCAGCGGGACCAGATCCGCGGCCAGCCTGGGCCACCGGATTGTGATGACGACCGCGATGATGATCGCCGCGACCGTCCACGGGCGCACGCCGAACATGGTCAGCCCGAAGGACGTCACGGGCACCAGGAGAATGCCCCAGTTACCCTCCTGCGCCCACCGCCGCAGATGCGGCGCCACCTTCGCGAACTGAACGCGCAGGTCGGCCAGCGCGCGCGGCGCGAGCCACAGGCCGATGGCCAGCAGCAGCAGCGACCCCAGGATCAGCAGACGCCCCCACAGCAGGCTCTGCGCGTGGACGATCACTTGCGGCCGGCCCGGGACCCGCTGGTAGACGATCTTGCGGGCACGGGCTGGCGCCTGGAGGCTAAAGACATGCGCGGACAAGCCAGACCCCTGGACAGCGGCGCGCGGCGTTGCGACCACCGAGCTCCCCTTGACTCCGGAGCCGTATAGCCAGGCGGGCATGGGCGGCCCGGGCGCGGCGGCCTTGCGGAGTGCGGCCGGCTGGGCGAACGCGGTGACCGTCTGCCACAGCGAGAACGGCCCCTGCACCCACGACCCGGCCATGGAGGCGGCCGCCCACAGCCCGCAGATCCCGGCGCCAAGCATGGTCACGGGAAGCAGGTTGACCACACCAGCCGACCGCCGGCCCAGCAGGACCAGCGCGAGCACGACGGCGAGCAGCAGCGCGACCAGGACGGTCAACACCGTCCAACTGTTCAGGCCGAACAGCGCCGCGCCGATGACCGCCACCGGCGCGAGCAGGGCCCACCGGCCGAACCGACGTAGTACCTTACTCAGCACCCGCCATAGCAGGATCATGAACATCCACATAACGCCCATCGTGGCCCCGATGGCCCGCCGTTCGCCATGGGCGGGCACCTAGTTCTTGTAGGCCTAGACCCACCCCTGAGGCAGCCCATGGCCACCGCTAGCAGCAGGCGTCACACATGATTGACACCCACCGAGATCGTTAGCTGGGCAGATAGGCCATTTCGGGGATACTGATCCTGTGCGGCAGGTGCTGTGCCCCGTGCTGGTAGCGCGGGATGACGAGACCGGCCACCTGCGGGCCGCTCTGGTCAGGGCGGAGGCAGGTCGCGGCTGCGCCGTGTTCCTGACCGGGGAAGCCGGGATCGGGAAGTCGCGGCTGGTCCGCGAGACCGCGCGGGCGGCCGGCGCGCGCGGCCTGGCCGTGCTGACCGGGCGGGCGGTGGCCGGCGGCGTGCCGACGCCGTTCCGGCCCTTTGCCGAGGCGCTGATGTCGGCGGGGCGCGGCAGGCCATCTGCCGGACAGCGGGGAACTGGACCCGTTCCGGCCCGCGCTCGGCCGGCTGGTCCCGCAGTGGCGGCCGCCGCCGGGCGTGTCCGGCGATGAAGTCCCTGGTCGTCCTCGGCGAGGCGGTGCTGCGGCTGCTGCGCGCGCTGTCCCCGAGGCCGGGTGCGTGCTCGTGCTCGAGGACCTGCACTGGGCCGACCGGGAGACGCTGGCGCTGCTGGAGTACCTGGCCGACAACCTGGTCGGCCGAACGGGTGCTGTGCGTCGCCACCCTCCGGGACGAAGGCGGCGACGCCGCGGCCCTGGCCAGCGCGCTGGCCGCGCGCGGGTCCGCGGCCGTGCTGCCGCTGCGCCGGCTCGACCCGGCGGCGATGGCCCGGATGGCGCTGGCCTGCGTGGGCGCTGCCGACCTGCCGCCCGCGATCCAGTCGTTCGTCGCCGCGCGGGCCGAGGGCATCCCGTTCCTGGTCGAGGAGGTCCTCGCGGGCCTGATCACGGAAGGGGCGCTGGCCGAGCGGGATGGCACGCTGGCAGGCCGGGGACCTGGCCGCGGCCGGGGTTCCGGCCACGTTCGCGGACGCGGTACGGCGTCGGCTGGACGCCCTCGACGCGGATTGCCGGCGCGTGCTCGGCGCGGCGGCGGTCCTCGGCCGCCGGTTCGACTGGCCGCTGCTGGGCCCGGTTACCGGCCTGGCCGACGCTGACGTGGCGGCGGCGCTGCGGCGCGGCATGGGCCTGCAGCTGATCGTGGCGGACCGGGAGAGCTTCCGGTTCCGGCACGCGCTGACCCACGACGCGGTGCTGGCCGGGCTGCTGCCGCCGGAGCGGGCCGTGGCGGCGGGCCGGGCGCTGGCCGCGGTGGAGGCGGCGCATCCCGGCCTGCCCGGCGACGGCGTGCCGCTGGCCGCCGACCTGGCCGAGCGGGCGGGTGACCCGGCGCGGGCCGGCGCGCTGCTGCTCGAAGCCGGGCGGCGCGACCTGGCCGTCGGGCGCGCTGGCCAGCGCCGAGCGCACGCTGACCCGGGCGCGCGGCCTGATCGACCCGGCGACACCCCGGCGCGGATCCAGCGTCGACGAGGCGCTGACCGAGGTGTTCGCGATGTCCGGGCAGGTCGACCGGGCGATCGAGATGGGCCAGACGCTGCTCGCCCGGCTGGACCGCCGTTCCCCGCCCGGGCGGCGGCCCTGCACCTGGGGATCGCGCGGGCGGCGATCGCCGGCGCCCGGTGGGCGGAGGCCGCGGCGAGCGTCGAGGTCGCCCGCGGGATCCCCGGGCGCCGACGTCGCCCAGGTCGATGCCTGCGCGGCGCAGATCGCGTCGGCACGGGGCCGCCTGGAAGAGGCGGACCGAGCTGGCCCGGGCCGCGCTGCGGGCGGCGGAGAGCGGCGGGCTGCCCGAGGTGGCGTGCGAGGCCCTCGAGGTGATCGGCCGGGTCGCTCGGCAGCGTGACCTGGAGGCGGCCGAGCGCGCGTTCGCCCGGGCGGCGGACGCTCGCCGCCGCGCACGGCCTGCAGCTGTGGCGGCTGCGGGCGCTGCACGAGCTCGGCACCATCGACCAGCTCAGGACCGAGAGCGTGGACCGGCTGCGAGCAGGCGCGTGAGCTGGCCGTGGCCCAGGGCGCGCTGGCCCTGACCGCCACGCTCGACCTGCAGATCGCGGCCGGGCTGAACAAGCAGTTCCGGGCCGACGAGGCCCTGGCGGCGGCCCGGCGGTCGGCGGACGCGGCGCGCCGGTTCCACCTGGCCATGCTGCCGATGGCGCTGATCTTCCAGGCCACCGCGCACGCGATCCGCGGCGAGGCCCGGACCGATGGAAACCATGATCGCCGAGGCGATCGCGCTCGCCCCCGAGGACCAGGACGTGCTCGGCTGCGCCTGGGGGCACTGCCGGGCCGACGTTCTCGCTGCTGGCTGAGCGATCCCGGCGAGGCACGCGCGCAGATGGCGACCGGGGCCGCGCTGATCCTGAGCTCTCCCGCGACGATCGCGCCGCCGTTCCTCGGGACTGTGGCCGCTGCTCGGGCGCCGCGCTGGACGACCGGGACGCCGCGGATGCCGCGGCCCGGGTCCGGGCCGCGCACGGCACCCGGCACCTGGTCGTCGCGGCCCTGCTCGGTTACGCCGACGCGATCCTGGCGGGCCGGCGCGGCGAGCGGGCCGAGGCCGACGCGGCGTTCGCCGCCGCGGACCGGCAGATGGGACCGCTGGTCGCCTGGTACCGGCAGTACGCGCGCCGGCTCGCCGCCGAGGCGGCGCTCGCCGACGGCTGGGGTGACCCGGTCGGGTGGCTGCGCGAAGCCGCCGCCTACTTCGCCGCGCGCGGCGACGACCGGGTGGCGGCCGCCTGCCGCGGGCTGCTGCGCCGGGCCGGGTCGCCGGTGCCGCGGCGGCGTCCCGGCGGAGGGGAACTGCCCGGCCAGCTGCGGGCGCTGGGCGTGACCGAGCGCGAAGCCGACGTCCTGCGGCTGCTAGCGGCGGGGCTGGGCAACCGGGAGATAGCGGAGCGGATGTTCCTGTCGCCGCGCACCGTGGAGAAGCACGTGGCGAGCCTGCTGGCCAAGACCGGCCTGCGCCGCGCCCAGGTAGCTGGGTATTCCGCCGCGCTAGGCGGGTAGCGGCCGCCGCGCGGCGCTGGGTGGTCGCACCGATGTGACGGTCAGTGACCGTGCGCCACGATGGGCGCATGCTGACACCGCAGAACACGACCACGGCCGTGCTGAAGCGCCCGGGCGGCCGCCTGGCGTACGAGGTGGCCGGGACCGGGCCGGCCGTGGTGCTCATCCACGGCTTCGGGCTGGACCGGCGGATGTGGGACCCGCAGGCCGAGTACGCTGGCGGCCCGGTTCCGGGTGGTGCGCTACGACTGCCGCGGGTTCGGCGCGTCCGGGCCGTTCGACCCGGCCGTCCCTTACATGCATGCCGGTGACCTCGCGGCGCTGCTTGACCACCTCGCCATCGGCGACGCGGTGCTGGTCGGCCTGTCGTTCGGCGGGCGGGTGGCGCTGCAGGCCGCGCTCGCCTCCCCGGCCCGGGTCCGCGGCCTGGTGCTGCTCGACGCGGTGCTCGACGGAGTCCCCTGGGACCGCGAGTCAGCGGCCGGCCTCGACGAGGTCGCCCGGCAGGTCCGGGCGGGCGGTGTCCCAGCGGGCCGGGCGGCCTGGCTGGCCCATCCGCTGTTCGCCGCCGCGCGCCAGCGGCCTGGCCTGGCCAGCCGCCTCGCGGCCATGGTCGCCGGGTATCCCGGGCAGCACTGGCTCGGCCAGGACCCGCACCGGCAGGTCCGGCCCGAGCCCATCGAGGTGCTGGAGCACGTGGCCGCGCCGACGCTGGTCGCGGTCGGCGACCAGGACGTGCTGGGCTTCCGTGAGATGTCGGCCGTGCTCGCCCGGCGCATTCCGGGCGCGCGGTACCACGTGATCACCGGCGCCGGGCACATGGCCAACCTGGAACAGCCCGCGGCCGTCAACGAGCTGCTGACCCGGTTCCTGGCCGGGCTGCCGCCGTCCGGCCCCGGGGAACCGGCCGGGCCTGCGCGCCGGCCAGGGGACGAGTCATGACCGCGGTGACGGCGGCGCCGGTGATCGTGGCCGCCGTCCAGGCCGCGCCGGTTCTGCTGGACCGCGAGGCGACGATCGGCAAGGCCGCGGCGCTCGCCGAGAAGGCGGCGGCCGATGGCGCCCGCCTGGTGGTGTTCCCCGAGGCGTTCGTGCCCGGCTATCCCGACTGGGTGTGGCGGACCAAGCCGTGGGACGCCGACGCCAGCACCCTGTACGCCAGGCTCCTGGACCAGGCCGTGGCGGCCGGATCGCCCGCCGCGGGCGTGCTGGCCGAGACCGCCCGGCGGCTGCGGATATGGCTGTCGGTCGGCGTGGACGAGCGCGACGAGGACGGCTCCACCATCTACAACTCGCTGCTGCACTTCGCGCCCGACGGGTCGCTCGCGGCCCGGCACCGCAAGCTCATGCCCACCGGCGGCGAGCGGCTGGTCTGGGGGATGGGCGACGGGTCCACCCTCAAGGTCATCGACACCGGATTCGGCCGCCTGGGCGGGCTCATCTGCTGGGAGAACTACATGCCGCTCGCCCGGGCCGCGCTGTACGCCCAGGGGGTCGACGTCTACCTGGCACCCACCTGGGACAACTCAGAGGTCTGGGTGCCGACCCTGCGCCACATCGCCCGGGAGGGCCGGACTTACGTGATCGGCGTCACGTCGTGCATCCGGGCCACGGACCTCCCCGCGGACCTGCCCGGCCGGGCGGCCCTGTACGGCGGCCCAGACGACTGGCTGTCCCGCGGCAACACCGCGATCATCGGCCCTGAGGGGGAGGTACTGGCCGGCCCCCTCGTCGGCGAGGAAGGCATCCTGTGCGCCGAGATCGACCCGGGCCGAGCGCGGGCCAGCCGCCAGCAGTTCGATCCGGACGGCGCCGTGATCGCCGGCCCGGTGCGCCAGCGCGAGGAGACGCTGGTGCTCGACCTCGATCTGCGAACCGTCACCGCGGAGCGTCGTCTCATGGACCCGGTCGGCCACTACAACCGCCCGGACGTGTTCCGTCTCCTCGTCGATACGTCGTCCCGGCCCGCGGTTATGGAGACCAGCGGTGCCCCAGCAAACAGCGTCGTCATGAACCTAGCCGCACCAACCTGCGAACCGACGGAGGCCTAGATGAAGACGGCACCATCCCACAACCTGGCCACCCGCGGCCCGGGCGCCGCCGCGGACGTTCTGGTGTCGGCCGAGTGGCTGGAAGCGCACCTGCGCGACCCCGCGGTCCGCGTGGTCGAGGTCGACGTGAGCAGGCGGGCCTACGACGAGTGGCACATCGACGGGGCCATGCTGTGGAACATCTACGCCGACCTCAAGGACGCCGATTACCGGCTCGTCGACGCGGCGGCGGTGCAGCGGCTGCTGGCCCGCTCCGGGATCGGCCCGGAGTCCACGGTGGTGTGCTGCGGGTACGGGCCGGCCCTGGGTTTCTGGCTGATGAAGCTGTACGGCCACGCCGACGTGCGCATCCTCGACTGCTCTCGCGACGCGTGGCAGTCTGAGGGCCGCCCGCGGAGCAGTTCCGCGCCCGAGCCGGCCGCCGCCGGTTACCCCCTGCCCGCGCCCAGCGACCACGTGCGCGTCTACGACGGGTCGTGGGCCGAGTGGGGCCGCCTGGCCGATACCCCGGTCGAGCAGCCCTGAACGACCCGCCCGCGGGCGGAAGCGAAGAAGGGAGGACCGGCGGTGCGGCCCCGTCGGCGCCGGGACCGTCAGGCGGTGAAAATCACCCGCCTGGAGCAGGTTGCCCGGCCCGGGCTTGAGTCCGGAGGACGCGGCGGCATGCTCGCCGCAGGCGCCGGAGGGGTGCCCCTGGCGCGAATCAGCCTTACGTGCTGCTGGCAACACGATAGCCAGCGCTGTGCGGGCGCTTGTGGTGCCGTCCGGAGGACGGCTAACCCAGTCAGCCGCAGGATGGCTGGCGCGTTCCGCGCGTCGCCAGCCGGTGCGGAGCAGTGCCTGCCTTGACGCGAAACTGCCGGGGATTCGCGGCGATCGGCGGGTCGCGGAGGCCGTCGTGGGCGTCACTGTCCGTGCGGGAGGGCGTGCCTGTGCGGCGGGTCCGGCTGGCAGCGCTGCGCTGCTGCCGTAGGCCGCCAGGTTGACAAGCTGGATTATCGACTGTATGCATGTCTTATGGTCATAGATAAAGGTGACGACGCGGGGGGCGGCGGGGCTGGTGCTTCGCCTGCGAGCGGCGGCATGTATTCCGACCAGCACCTGCGCGTCTCCGACGCCGAGCGCGAGGCGGTCTCCGGCCGGCTGGCCGAGCACTTCGCCGCTGGCCGCCTTGACCAGGCCGAGTTCGACGACCGGGTCGGGCGGGCCATGAGGGCCAAGACCCGGGGCGACCTGAGGGGGCTGTTCGCCGACCTGTCGGAAACGGGGGCCCCGGCAGTGCCGGAGCTTCCGCGGGGTGGCGGCGGCACGCCGGGGGGCGGGCCGCGCGGGCAATCCGGGGCGGGGTCGCCGATCGAGTTCCGGCTGGATGCGGCCTCCGGGGTGCCGACCTACCTGCAGCTGGTGCACCAGGTCGAGCACGCGCTGCGGCTGGGCTATCTCACGCTGGGCGACCAGCTGCCCAAGGTCAGGGACGTGGTCGCCTCGCTGGCGATCAACCCGAACACGGTGCTGAAGGCCTACAAGGAGCTGGAGACCAAGGGCCTGACGGCCGGCCGGCCCGGCCAGGGCACGTTCATCCAGGCCACGCTGAGCCAGGTCGCTCTCCCCGAGCTCGCCGGGCTGAGAAAGGCCCTGCTCGGCTGGCTGACCGCCGCGGACGGGGCCGGCCTGGACGAGGACGGGATGGTCGCGCTGTTCACCAGCGCGCTACGGGATTTCCATGAGCGCCGCAGCGGGTCACGCACCCGCGGCGGCGCGGCGAGCGGCGAAACGGAGGGCGTCGCATGAACATCATCGAAACCAGCGGCCTGGGCAAGCGGTACGGCAGCACGTGGGCGCTGCGCGAGTGCACGCTGGCGGTCCCGGCCGGTCACGTGGCCGCGCTGGTCGGCCCGAACGGCGCGGGCAAGACCACGCTGCTGAACCTGGCGGTCGGCCTGGCGGCCCCGTCCGCGGGCGCCGTGACCGTGCTCGGCGGCCGGCCGCGCGGGTCGCCGGCCGCGCTGGACGGCATCGCGTTCGTCGCCCAGGACACGCCGCTGTACAAGAACCTGCCGGCCGCGGACATGCTGCACCTGACCCGCAACCTGAACCGGCGCTTCGACCAAGGCTACGCCGAGGCCCGGCTGGCCGAGCTGGGCATCCCGCTGAAGCGGAAGGCGGGCAAGCTGTCCGGCGGGCAGCAGGCGCAGCTCGCGCTGACCCTGGCGCTGGCCCGCCGGCCGCGGCTGCTGGTGCTCGATGAGCCGGTGGCGATGCTCGACCCGGTCGCCCGGCACGACTTCATGGCCTTGGTGCTGACGGCGGCGGCCGAGGACGGCGTGTCGGTACTGCTGTCCTCGCACGTGCTCGCCGAGCTGGAGCGGGTGGCCGACTACCTGATCCTGCTGTCGCGGGGCCGGGTGCAGGTGGCCGGGGAGGTCGATGACCTGCTGGCCGGCCACCGCGTGCTGACCGGCCCGGCCGCCGAGGCCGGCCGGTATGCGCAGTGGCCGGTGGTGCATGTGCGCCGCGGCCAGGCCCAGGCCCACCTGCTGGTCCGGGCCGGCGCGGAGGACCCGGTCCCGCCGGGCTGGGAGGCGCACCCGGTCGGCCTGGAGGAACTCGCCCTGGCCTACCTGCGCGAGCCCGGCGCCGCCGCGCTGCCCGGCCCGGCCCGCGGCCGGACTCTGCCGCTTGACGCTGGCGAACCCTCGGAGGTGACGCGATGACCGCGCTGACCATGCCCGCCCGCCCCGAGCAGGACGCGAGCCTGCGGCCGGTGCCGTGGCGGCGGATGGCCTGGGTCACCTGGCGGCAGCACCGGATCGCGCTGAGCGGCGTAGCCGCCTTCCTCGGCGCGTTCGCGGTGTACCTGTGGCTGACCGGCCTGCAGATGCACCACGCCGAAGCGGCCTACTGCCACCCGGCCGGCTCACTCGGCTGCGCCATAAACTTCACCGGCAGATACGGCGAGACCGCGATCATAGTCAGCATCGCCCTGCAGGCGGTGCCCGCGCTGATCGGGGCGTTCGCCGGGGCGCCGGTGCTGGCCCGGGAGCTGGAGACCGGCACCTTCCGGTACGCCTGGACCCAGGGCATCGGCCGGCTCCGCTGGACGGTCGGCAAGCTGGTGCCGCTGGCGGTCGCGGTGACAGCCGTGGCCGGGGCGTTTACCGTCCTGATTGCCTGGTACAACCAGCCGTGGGTCGCCGCGGGCTACGTGACCCCGTTCTCGGCCCGCGTGTTCGACCTGCTCGGGGTCGCGTTCGCCGCCTGGACGCTGGCCGCCTTCGCGATCGGCGCCCTGGCCGGGATGCTCATCCGCCGCGTCGTCCCCGCGATCGCCGCCACCCTGGCCGTCTACGCCGGGCTCGCCTTCGCCACCGCGCTGTGGCTGCGCGAGCATTACATCACACCGCTGGTCACCCACAACCCCAACCTGCCTGGATCTGCGTGGATCATCAGCCACTGGTACACCGGGCGCAATGGAAAGCCGCTCAGCCAGGCGGCGATCAGCCAGATCCTCCAGGCCTACCACCCCGCCACCAATAAGATCGGGCCGAACACGTTTCAGACGTTCTTCAACGCGGTGGGCTACCTTACCCAGCACGGCTACACGTTCTGGGTGAGCTACCAGCCTGGCAGCCGGTTCTGGCCACTCCAGTGGATCGAGGGCGGCTGGCTGCTCGCGCTGTCGGTACTGCTCATCGCCGCCACCGTCTGGCTGGTCCGCCGCCGCGCCGCCTGAGCCGCCGCCCACATGGCCTCTCTATCGCTTGCGGGCCACGCCGCCCCACATGGCCGACCGGGCCCTGGCCTCCATCTCGGACCCCGGCCGCCATTGCTGGACCGGGACCAGGCCCGGCTCGACCAGGTCCAGTCCGTCGAACAACCGCGTGACCTCGGCGCGGTCGCGGTGGCGCTGCGTCTCGTGCGCGAGCCGGTTGTACCGCCGGGCCGCCTCGGCCATCTGCTCGGGCTCGATGTCGGACGCCACCTGCGACAGCGCCAGGTAGCTCCCGGCCGGCACCGCGGCCGTCAGCTGCCTGACGATCCCGTACGGGTCGGCGTCGTCGCCGATCAGGTGCATGATCGCGATCAGCATGACGGCCACCGGGCGGGAGAAGTCCAGGGTCCGCGCCGCCCGGGACAGGATCGTCTGCGGGTCGCGCAGGTCCGCGTCGAGGTAGTCGGTGGCGCCTTCTGGCGAGCCGACGAGCAGCGCCCGGGCGTGCGCGAGCACGACCGGGTCGTAGTCCACGTAGACCACCCGGCAGTCCGGCGCCACGGACTGCGCCACCTCGTGGGTGTTGTTCGCGGTCGGTATGCCGGTGCCGATGTCGAGGAACTGCCGGATCCCGGCCTCGGCGGCCAGGAACCGCACCGCCCGGGCCAGGAACGCCCGATTGGCGCGCACCGACATGACGATCCCCGGGTAGGCCGCGATCACCGCGTCGCCGGCCGCGCGATCGGCGGCGAAGTTGTCCTTGCCGCCCAGCCAGTAGTCATGGACCCGGGCGCTGTGCGCCACGCCGGTGTCGAAGGTGGGCCGGTCGCCGGCGGAACCGCCAGCCCCTTCGATGCCCGCCTCCGGTTCTGCCTTGCCGGGCATCGCCGCGCCTTTCGCGTTGTGGCTAACGACGCGAATATAGCGTGCGCGCGGCGCGCGAGCCGCGGGCCATGGCGGCGCGGACCCCAGGGCGAGGCCGCGCTGGCGTGGCGCCCGGGTCCTCCGTCCGGCACGATAGGCGCGTGAATCATGTACTGGCCCAGGTCAACGTGGCCCGGCTGCGGGCGCCGCTGGAAAGCCCGGCGCTGGCCGGATTCGTAGCGGCGCTCGACCCGGTCAACGCGGCCGCCGACGCCGCGCCCGGCTTCGTGTGGCGGCTGCAGACGGAAGACGGGAACGCCACCTCGATCCGGGCCTTCGAATGGGACGCGGCCGACAGCGCCGGCGTCATCGTGAACATGTCGGTGTGGGAGTCGGCCGAGGCGCTGGCCGCGTTTGTCTACTCCGACGCCCACCGGCAGCTCCTGCGCCGCCGCCGGGAGTGGTTCCAGCCGATGACCGAGGCCTACACGGCGCTGTGGTGGATCCCGCGCGGCACCACCCCGGCCACGGCCGAGGCCGAGGACCGGGTGCGGCACCTGCGCGCCCACGGCCCCGCGCCCTACGCCTTCACGCTCCGCGTGCACTTCCCGCCGCCCGGCGGCCCCGGGCCCGGACGGCCCCGCGCCGGCCGGGCCGACTGGATGTGCCCGGCCTGACGCCGTATCGGCGGCCCGGCGGCCGCGCCGGCGCTGCCGGCCGCACCTATGTACCAAAGAGCGGGCTATGATCCGCCTTTCGGTAGATTTGCGAGACTCGCCTGCGCAGAACGAGCATGGACTGCGAGGCCGGCGGCCGGGCGCCGGGACCTGCGGCCTATCCGACCGGGGTTAACGGGGTTAACATTGCCGCTAAGGGATCTGCCTGGCTTCGGGCGCCCGGGTCACCCGGGTCGCCAGGGGACGCCGGGTCCGGAAGGGGGAAGGCGTGTCTATCACCGACGAAACGCTGGACCGCATCGAAGGCGAGGACCTCAGCGGGCTCGGCCGGGCCGACATCGACGACGTGATCGAATACGTTCACGTCCCCACCGCGCGCCTGCCCGATTACCGCAAGCTCTACGACCGGTACCTCCGGCAGCGCTGGAACGTCAACGAGCTCGACTTCACCGAGGACCGGGTGAACTGGGCCGAGCGGATGACCGGCGACGCGCGTAACTCGTTCCTGTCGATTGCGTCCGGCTTCCACCACGGGGAGCGCCAGGTCGAGGTCGAGCTGGCCCCGCTGCTGTTCGGCGCCTCCGAGGACTACAAGATCTTCCTGACCAGCCAGCTCGAGGACGAGGCCCGGCACACCGTGTTCTTCGACCGCTTCTACCGCGACGTGGTCGGGCTGGACGGCGACGGCATCATGGACGTCCTCGACGGGTCGTGGCCCTACATCCAGGAGACGTTCGTCGGGCCGTTCGGCCTGCTCGCCTACCTGACCGACGACCTGCGCCGGGATCCCTATGACAAGCACCTGCAGATGAAGTACGCCACCACGTACTTCATCTGGATCGAGGGGGTCCTCGCGCTGTCGGTGATGAAGATCACCCTGAACTTCGCGCGGGACTTCCGGGTCCTGCCCGCGTTCTACACCGGGTTCACCGCCACCTGCCGGGACGAGGCCCGCCACGTGCAGGCCGGCATGCGGTTCGTGCGGGACCTGCTCGCCGAGGACCCGGGCTATGTGAAGGACCTGCACGACACGCTGCGGACCCTGCTGACCATGAGCGCGGCCCGGTCGAGCTACGTCTACTACGAGCCGCTCGGCTGGGACGAGGACCGGGTGTCGGAGCTGTTCATGAACCAGCTGCACCGCAAGCTGGCCATGGTCGGCGTGTCGCTCCCGCCGGACATGGAGGACATGCTGTCGATGGCCAAGCCGACGCTGGCGGGGGGGTGACATGGCCTGGTTCATGACGCAGGCGTGGGCCCAGGACTGCCGCGACGCCTTCAACGCGTGGCCGGACGCGGAGCGGAAGGCCAGCAAGCTGCAGGACTTCTGGGACTGGATCAACATGATCCGCCCGTTCGTCACCGGCCGGCTGGCGCTCAGCGTGCGGGACATGCCGGCGGGCGCCGACGGCGACACGCTGGCCCTCGACTTCGACGGCGGCACGATGACCGCCGCGTCGGTCCTCGGCCGGGCCGACGCCGAGGCCAGCGCGGTCTTCGTCCTGTCCGGCGACTACGCCGACTGGCAGGCGATGCTGACCGGATATGACGTCGGCAAGATGGTGATGTACCGCAAGCTGATGCTCGAAAAGGGCGACACGCTGATGTTCTTCACGGCGGCCTTCTTCTGGACCGAGCTGCTCGCGGTGATCCAGTCCGTCCCCGTGACCATGCTCGAGCGAGTCTGATCCCGGGCCAGGGGCACCAGCGCGCCGCTCAGGGCACCAGCGCGCCGCTCAGGGCGGCGCGGGCCAGCTCGGGGCGACCGTCACAGCTGACCGCGGGATCGCCGGCGTCGAGTCGGCCCCACAGCAGGAGCAGCAGGTCCGCCGCGGTGCCGCGGAGCGTGACGACCGGGTCGCCGGGGCCCAGGGTCCAGCGTGCCGGCACGTCGGTGGCGACGAGCCGGACCGCGTGCGGGGGAGCGCTGGTGCGGCCGAGCCGGACCTGGCGCGGGGCCATGGTGTCGATGACCTCGGCGACCCCGTCGGCGGCCAGCGCGGGGTCGAGCCGGCCGCCGATGCCGAGCGCGTGCTCGGCGTCCCACCGGTGGACCAGGGTCTCCAGGCACCGGCGGCGCTGCCAGAAGCCGACGGTCGGGGGCGGGGCGATCGTCCAGGCCGGCGCGGACGGATCGGTGTCCAGCGCCGCGAGCAGCACGTCGCCGGTGCCGCGGAACCACGCGGCCAGAGCGGCCGGATCGCGCGGCGCGGCGGGAGCCTGGTAATCGCCCCGCTGCTCGGTCACCGCGGCCGCCGCCCACAGATTCTGCCCGCCGAGGTGATCGGCGAGGTCGTACAGGGTCCACCCGTCGCAGTGCTCCACCATAACGGACAGGTCGCCGGCCAGGCAGGCCTCGAAGGCACCGAGCTCACGGCGCAGATGGGCCAGGTAGCCGGCGGGGTCCATGCCCGGACCTTACCCGGGGCCCGGGGCGGCCGCGCCAGCGCGGCCGGTCGCGGCCCACGCGGCGGCGGTGATCTCGACCGGTTCCGCGGGGAGCAGCCGCCGGCAGTGCTCGCGCAGCAGGCCGCGGCGCTCGGCGTCCAGGGACGCCACGTAGTCCCCGGCCGGGCCGACGCCGAGCGTGAACGGCTCCCACCAGTCGCCGAACGTGGCGTACCGGGCGCGGACGGCCAGCATCCCGGCCCGCACCGGTTCGAGCCCCGCCTGTGCGCAGAGCCGGGCCAGGTCACCTTCGCGGACGCCCGCCAGGTGCGACTCGTCGGTGGCCCCCGGGTCGATCTCGTGCGCCGCCCGCCAGAACACCGTCAGCGGCCCGCCGCCGCCGCCGTGATCCCACACGCAGGCCGCGACCATCCCGCCCGGCCGGGTGACCCGGCCCATCTCGCGCAGCCCGGCCACCGGATCGGCCATGAAGTGCACGACGAGCTGCGCCAGGGCGACGTCGAAGGCGCCGTCCGGGAAGGGCAGCTGCTCGGCCGTCCCGCGCCGCACGTCCACCCCGGGCAGCCGCTGCGCCGCGGCCGCGGCGAACGACGCCGACGGCTCCACCGCGCAGACCGCGCCCGCGCCCAGCCGGCGTACCAGCTCGGCGGTCAGCGTGCCGGGCCCGCAGCCCACGTCGAGCGCCCGCTGCCCGCGGCGGACCCCGGCCAGGTCGGCGAACCGCATCGCGAGCGGCTCGGAGTACCGGCCGATGAAGCGCAGGTAGGCGTCCGCGCTGACATCGAAGCTCACCTAGCCGAACCTATCGCGCCGCGCCGGCGCATCCTGCGATTACTGTTGGCTCAGGCCGGGATCCCGGCACCAGCGGAGGAAGAGGCGCATCGTGGCTGAGGAACAGTCGGGAAGCTGGCTCGCGGCCGCGGCGGCCGACCAGCCGGTGCAGATCGACACCACGGTCGCGCACCCCGCCCGCGTCTACGACTACTGGCTGGGCGGCAAGGACAACTTCGCCGCCGACCGCGAGGCCGCCGAGCGCGTGCTCGCGGTCACTCCCGGCCTGCGGTACCGGGTCCGGGCGAACCGGGCGTTCCTGGCCCGGGTGGCGCGGTACCTGGCCGCCGAAGCGGGAATCCGGCAGTTCCTCGACATCGGCACCGGCATACCCTCGGCGAACAACACGCACGAGGTGACCCAGGCGGCCGCGCCGGACTCGCGGATCGTCTACGTGGACAACGACCCGATCGTGCTCACCCACGCCAAGGCGCTGCTGGCCAGCGGCCCGGAGGGCGCCACCCAGTACATCGACGGTGACATCCGGAACCCGGCCCCGATCTTGCGGGACGCCGCCCGCACCCTGGACTTCACCCGGCCGACCGCGCTCATGCTGCTGGGCATCCTGCACCTGGTCCAGGATTCCGAGGACCCGTACCGGCTCGTGGCCGAGCTGATGGACGCGCTCCCCTCCGGCAGCTACCTGGCCATCTCGCACCCGGCCAGCGACATCCACGTCGCGGCCCAGGCCGAAGCCCAGAAGCGCTACAACGAGCGCGTGTCCACCCCGCAGACCATGCGCAACCGCGCCGAGGTGACCAGGTTCTTCGACGGGCTGGACCTGGTGCCGCCGGGCGTGGTCTACGTGCACGAGTGGCGGCCCGACCCCGGCGACGTCCCGCCCGCGGACGGGGTGTCCGCCCACGGCGGCGTGGCCCGCAAATCCTGAGCCTCCAGGCCGGCGGTCAGGCCGGGGAGCCGAGCCGGTCGCGGATCTCGGCGCAGGCCCGGGCGTCGCCGAGGTCTTCCAGGATGGCCAGGGCCTGGGCCAGGAACGGCGGCCAGCCTGGTGGCGGCGGTCAGGTTGGCGTGCTCGGTGGCGTAAAGCCGCAGCAGGTCGTGCAGGCGGTAGCGCCCGGGCTGGTCCGCCTCGATCAGGTGCACGCCGGCCAGCAGGTCGAGCAGGCGGCCGGCCTTGCCCGGACCGACGGCGGCCAGGGCGGCCGCGGCTGGTGACCGGGATCAGCGTCCCGGGCGAGCCGGGCCGGCAGTCCCAGCGTGCCGTCCGCACCGATGAACCGCAGCCCATTGGCCCACATCGGCAGCGAAATGCGGAACAGCCGGCCGACCCGCTCCGAGCCTGCCGCCTCGAACGCGTTATCCGCCTCGATCGTGAACGCGATCCATCCCCAGGACAGCAGCGCCGCCAGCGGTACCCGAGTCACCACGCCAGAAGCATCTCATTGCGCGCTTGTGGCTCATGGCGGGGAGGGTTCCGCGCCGGTCAGGGCGGTAATGATGTGATCATGGCTACCCGCGCCCGCGCGTTATGGGTCGCAGGCAGCGCGGTGGAGCAGTGGAGGCGCGGCGTGAGCATCGGAGAAGCCCTGGCGCAAGCGCGCGGCCAGGCCGGTCTCACCGTGGCCGAGGTCAGCCAGCGGACCCGCATCAGGGAAAAGATCATCAGGGAGATCGAGGCCGACGACTACTCGGCGTGCGGAGGCGACTTCTACGCCCGGTCGAACATCCGCGCCATCGCCAAGGCCGTCGGGGCCGACCCCGAGCCGTTGATCCGCGAGTACGACGAGGCCCACCATGCGCCCGACGCTCTGCCGACCGTCGGCCTGGACGAGCTGTTCACACCGGCCCAGGCGTCTGGGCGGCGCCGGCTGAGCTGGACACCGGTGCTGGGGCTGGCGCTGGTGATCATGCTCGGTTTCGCGGCGTACGTGTTCCTGTCGGGCTCGCCGCACGCGGCGGGTACCCCGCCAGCGGCCGCGAACCCTGACGCAAGCCACGCCAGAACGAGCACGACCCCGGACCACCCGGCCACCGTCGCTCCCACCCCGCGGCCTACCGTCCCGGCGCCCGCACGGACCGGCCCGGCGGCCACCGTGCGCGCGTACATCGCCGCCATCAACGGCCACGACTACGCCCGGGCCTGGAACCTGGGCGGCCAGAACGCCGGAGGGTCATACTCCAGCTTCGTCAGCGGCTTCAGCACGACCGCCACCGACACGCTGACCGTCGTGTCGGTCTCAGGCGATGTTGTCACCGCCCGGCTCACCGCGGTGCAGACCGACGGCACCGTGGATACCTACCAGGGCACGTATACCGTTCACCACGGCGTGATCGTCGGCTTCGAGGTTCTTCAAGTCAGCTGACGTACCGGCCCATCAGCCAGGGTCGGGTGTGGGGGATGGCGTCGTGGGAGGGCTCGATGCCGGGGGACTGGGTGACGAGCTGTACGGGGGCGACGGGGTGGTGGTGGGACTCGGCCACGAAACCGGCACGGACGTGGTGGTGATCACCACCGTGGGGCTCGGGCTGAGCGAGGCCGTCATGCTGGGCACCGCTACCGGGCTGGGGCTCATCCGGGTGACCCTGGGAAACGGGTACGGGGCGAGGATCAGCGACTGCGCCGGGGACGGGCTTGGTGCCAGACCCGGTGCGAACGTTGCCCCGTCTTGCCGGTGCGGCGGGATAGCCGGCCGGGACGCCTGGGCGTGCAGGCGGGCCAGCACCATGCCACCGGCGCACAACGCCAGGCACGAGACCACCACGGCCGCGGGGAAGAGGGTCCTGGGCCTGCGGGGAGGCCTGGCCGCCTCTTCGCTGGCCGACAGTGACACGTGGGTGCCCTCGTCGGCCAGGTACTCCTCGGCGATCAGCTCGAGCCGCTCGCCTTCGTCCCAGACGACCAGCTCCACGTCCTTGGCCTCGATCAGCTCCACGAGCTGGCGCTTGCTCAGCCTGCGCAGCACCTTGCGGTCAAGTACCCTGCCGTGCTCGCCGTCATCGGTGTGAATGAACCGGCTAGCGGAAGGGGAAGGGGCCGCGTGGCCCGGAGCTACCGGGGCGCTCCGGCGAATGGCCCATCATCGCCTGAGCAATCTCGGGAAGGAGACCGCATGACAACCGCCCAGCACCCGCGGCCCGCCGCCACCGGCTGGCTATCGCGATCAACACCTTCCCGGCCGTGACCGCTTCCGGCGGCTTCGATCCCTCGGCCGCCGAAACCAGCCCGATCGCGATGCTCCCATCGCCCAAGCCAGATGCGGGCAGCGCGGTAACCACGCTTTACCACCGGCACTACCGATCCCTGGTCAGACTGGCCGCGCTGCTCGTCCAAGACGTCGACGTCGCGGAAGCACTCGTGCAGGATTCTTTCGTCGCCATGCACTCAGCCTGGCGACGGTTCGCCGATACCGACCGGGCGCTGGCCTACCTGCATCAGGCGGTCGTGACCCGTTCTCGCTCGGCCCTGCGTCACCGCGTGGCCGCGGGCCGGATCCTGCCCGCGCTCGCGCCGGGCACTCCAGGCGCGAGCCCGGCGGCGCTCACCGAGCTCGAGCGCTCCGTCCTGGTGTCGGCGCTAGGGACGCTGGCCCCGCGCCAGCGCGAGGTCCTGGTCCTGATGTACTACGCCGGCCTGCCGGAGGCCCAGATCGCCTCCGCCGTGAGAATCAGCAAAGGCGCAGTCAATAGCCACACCACGCGGGCGATGTCGGCGCTGCGTGCAGAACTGCGCCGTTGAGATTCCTGTCCCAGATGGGCGGCTGGGCAACGGTTACGCTGTCATTCGCCCGGATCGCCGGCACCCGCATAAGCCTCATCGGGTCCAGCAGATATGGCATTCGCCCGATGCGGCGCCATAGGTCTTACCGCCACGCTGACTGGTAGTGGCCCAGCTTTGCCCGCCTCGGGCCAGCACACTGCCGAACAGGTCGCCATGAACCGCATCCGCCATATCCGCCGTTCGATCGCCCGCCTGGCTGGGCCGGCTGGCATCGCCGAGTCGCGGGCAAGCCAGCCCACCGGCCCGTCGGCACCCCCGGCCGGCCGGTCCGGCCACGATGGCCCGGCCGGGCGGTTCATCCAGGACGTGGCGGCGGCCGCAACCGTCGCGGTCGCCCATCAGCGCGGCCAGCCAGGTCACCGGAGCAGGCCCACCGCCAGCGAGCGCCGGCCCGCTACCACGACCACGGCTTCCCGGCGCACGATGACCGTGCCCGGCCTGCTGCCGCACACGGTCCAGCTGTGCATCCACTGCCGGCAAAACCCGGCCGGATTCTGGGTCAGCCGGACGGACGGTCGGACGGTGCGCCGGCCATGGTGCCTGGCCTGCTGCCAAGGGCTGGACCGGGACCGCTGCGACGTGATCCCGTTCGGGGGCTAGCATCTCCCAGCGGCCGGTGGCCACCGGCTATGAGGCGAAGAAGTACACCATCCCGCGTTCACCGGCGCCCCCTGCCCCGCCCGCCGCCTGCTTGGCGCCAGCGACGAGTAAGCCTGCCGCGTACCGTCATATCGATATGGCATACGCATCAGTGAACGGCCTGCAGCTGTACTACGAGATCCACGGCCGGGGGAGTCCGCTCGTCCTGCTCCACGGTGGCCTGCTGACCATCGACCTCAATTTCGGGCCGTTGCTCGAACCCCTCGCGGCGAGCAGGCAGGTGATCGCGGTGGAGCTCCAGGGCCACGGGCGCACCGCCGACACCGACCGTGCGATGACCGTCGAGGCGCTGGCCGGTGACGTCGTCGCGCTGCTCGACCATCTGGGGATCGCGGAGGCCGATCTGTTCGGCTTCAGCCTCGGCGGGCTCGTGGCGTACGCGATCGCGCTCGGCGCGCCCGCGCGGGTCGGCAAGCTGATCGTCGCCTCGGCGGACGGCCACCGCCCGCCGGGCCGGGAGAGCGCGCCACTCGACGACGACCGGATGCCGACGCCGGCCGACTTCCAGGCGATGCGCGACGCCTACGACGCGGTCGCTCCCGACCCCAAGCACTTCGACGAGTTCGCGGCCAGAACAGAGACTCTGGTACACGAGTTCCCGGGATGGACCGACGAGCTGCGGTCACTGCAGGCACCCACCCTGCTGATCTTCGGCGACCGCGACTTCTCACCGTTGCCTGACGTTGTGGAGATGTTCGAGCTCCTGCTTAACGCGCAACTCGCAGTGCTCCCCGGGACCACGCACGTCGGCGTGACCCGGCGACCCGCCGAAGTGTTCGCGTTGATCACGCCGTTCCTCGACGCGCGCTGACCAGTGGCCATGCCCGCTGAAGATCATTGGTGACGCCGTCCCAGGTGCCCGGCTGGGCCGCGCTTATCATGAAAGGGCCAGCCGGGACGGGCGTGATCGCCAGACCAGACCCGTCAGCTTCATGAGTTGTGCCGGCCGGGAGGCGCACTGTGGCGATGGAACCGCAGGATCTCGACGCGAGATGGGCGGCCGACGGCGGCCACCTACGCGCCTCCGACGCAGACCGCGAACAGGTGGTCGATGCCCTGAAGGCCGCGTTCGTGCAAGGCCGGCTGAGCAAGAGCGAGCTGGTCACGCGGGCCGGCCAGGCGCTTGAGTCGAGGACCTACGCCGAGCTGGCCGGAACAACCGCGGGCATCCCGGCCGGGCGAGCGGCCGCTCCGTCGGCCCGCCCGCCTGCCTCGCCCGCACGCACTAGACGGGTCAACTGGAAGGTCGTCGCCTGGGTCGTGAGCGTGATCATCCTGGCGCCCACACTGGGCTTCGCCTTCTTCGCCACCTACTACGGCAGCTTCTTCATCCTTCTTTTGTTCGGTTTCGGCGCGGCGACGGTACTCGGCTCGCCCGGACCACCGGGTGGTGGCCGCCCCAGCGTGTTCTGAGCAGCCGCCGGGTCAGGACTCCTGAGCCGCCTGCGCCAGGAGGCGCGCCAGCTCAGCCGGCGCGCTGATCATGGGCCAGTGACCGGAATCGATGTCGACGAACGAGACCTGCTTGCTCTTGGCCAGTTCCGGCACCTCGCCGTTCTCGATCCACTCCCTGGCCTGGGCCGGGGTGAACTCCGGGCAGACCAGTACCACCGGGACGTCGAACCGGCGCTCGTCGGCCAGCCTGATCACGCCGCGAGTGACTCCTTCGGGCACCGGGATCGCCGCCGACGCGATGGCCCGCTTCGCGGTGTCGTCCAGATCAGCGGAGTCCGGCCCTTCGAACTCGTCCCAGCCCGGGAAGGGCAGCGCGCCGCCGCGGGCGGGGAAGGAGGAATCGAAGTATGCTTCGCCGTCGGCGGAGGGGAAGCCGCCGATCATGACGACCTTGCTGATCTTGCTGGGGCGGGCGTCGGCGGCCAGCCACGCCAGGCTGCTGGCCGCGGAATGTCCCACCACCATGGGCCTGCCGGCCGCGGCGTCGACCGCCGCGACCACCGTGGCTGCCTGGTCCGCGAGCGTCGCCCGGGCATTGCCGTCACCCTGGCCCGGCAGAGTGATCGGCACGGCGCGGTGACCGCGGGCGTTGAGCTCGGCGGCCACGTCATCCCAGACTGACCCGTCGAGCCACAGGCCGGCGATCAGCAGGATGTCCATGTCAGTTCTCCTTCCCCGCTGGTGGCGCGATCGCCTACGGCGCGCCCAGCGGATAGCTTCCCTGTCGCTGACAGTAGGGGCGGTTCCGGACGATCCGGTTCCTGATTAACCTGTGTTCGTGAAATCCAGCCTCAGTCCCACCGGGCGGGCGCTCCGGGCCCTCGAGCTGTTGCAGGCCCAGCCCGGCATCACCGCCACCCAGCTTGCGGCGCAGCTCGGCGTGACCGAACGCGCCGTACGCCGCTATGTTGCGATCCTGCGCGAGGCTGACATCCCGGTGGAGTCGACCCGGGGGCCCTACGGCGGCTACCGGGCCGGCCGTGGCCTCCGGTTGCCGCCGCTGATGTTCAGCGCGGCAGAGGCGCTTGGCCTGGTCATGGCCGTGCTCGACGGCAGCCACGCGGCCGCAGACGCGGACGACCCGGTCAGCGCCGCCCTGGGCAAGATCATCCGGGCGCTGCCGGAGAACATCGGCCGGCAGGCGGCCATCATGCGCCGGCATGCCTCCGCCGCGCCCGATCGCGGAGCCATACGCCCGGGCACCGAGACCACGAGCGCGCTCGTGGCCGCTGTCGCGGCCCAGCGCCGGGTGAGCATCGGCTACCGCTCCGAGGCAGGCAGGCAGTGGGAGGAGGACGTCGACCCCTGGGCCGTCGTCGTGCGGCATGGCCGCTGGTATCTGCTGTGCCACTCGCATCGCGCCCGGGCGGTCCGCGCCTACCGCATCGACCGGATTCGGTCGGTCGCCGCAGGTGACGAGCAGTTCCAGGCGCCCGAGGACCTGGACCACGTGGACCTGCTGGAACAGCACCTGGGGACGGGCTGGGAATTCGAGACCAAGGTCGTGTTCGACGCCCCCTACGATCACGTCGCCCGGTACGTCAGGTCGCCGATGGGCCGTCTCGAGCGCACCGATGACGGGGCGCGATGCGTGCTGACCGGCACGACGAGCAATCCGGCGATGTATGCCGGGGAGTGGCTGGCCGCGATCCCCATCCGGTTCCATGTCGCAGGCGGCCCTGAACTCCGCGCGGCCGTCGCGGCCGTCGCAGAGCGGCTGGCGGCCGCCCTCAGCGCGGCGTAAGCGCCGGGTCACTGCTCGGAAAGGATCGCCTCGAGCTCGGCCAGCGGGTCGCGGACGACCGGGCCGCGGGTCTGCACGAAGGCGCGCCGGATCGTGCCGCCGAACGGGAACGGCGCCGTGTATCCGGTGCCGACGGCCGGGCCCCACTCGTAGCCGCAGGTCAGTCCCGCGCCGACGCCGTTGAACCCGGATGGCGTGAACCTGGGGAGCACCCCCTGTCCGACAACCTGCCCGTTGCAGCGCAGCACCCCCGTGCCGCCCAGCCCCTCGTCCTTGGTGAACACGAACTCGATGCGGTGCTCACCGGGTGGCAGCGGCGTGGCGGACTCGATGGCGTGCCGTTCCTTGCCGTACAGGTTGTGCACGTAGCGGGGCCGCCCGCCGAGGATGTGCAGCGACCATCCGCCGAGCGCGGATCCCATCGCCAGCAGTACGCCGTCGGCAGCCGGGGAGCCTGGCGGGCCCGGGATGGTGACGTCGACGATCAGCGCGTGCGAGCGGTTCCGTACGTTCACCCCGACCGCCTCGGGCACCTGCGCCGCTCCCGGGAAGTAACGGAATGCCTCGCGCGGCGGTCGTCGGTCGGGCTTCGGGTGCACCAGCGCCCACAGGACCCGGTTGTCCAGCGGCAGCACCTGGTTGCGCCCGGCCTCGGCCCACCACAGCTCGATGAGTTCGCGCAGCAACGCCGGGTGCTGGCGGGCGAGATCCCGCGTCTCCGACAGGTCCTCGGTGACGCGGTACAGCTCCCACGCGTCCTCGGTGAACGGTGCGTTCGGATCCTGGTCGTCGTACAGCGGGCCGACGGGGTGGAACGTCACCGCCTTCCAGCCGCTGTGGTAGATGGCCCGCGACCCGAACATCTCGAAGTACTGCGTGGCGTGCCGCTCGGCCGCGTCCGCGCCGTCGGCGCCGAGCAGGTAGGCGAAGCTGACGCCGTCGACCGGGCTCTGCGCGATGCCGTCGATCTCGGCGGGGTACCTGAGCCCGGCGAGCTCGACGATCGTCGGGGCAACGTCGATGGCGTGCGTGAACTGCCCGCGGATCCCGCCGCCGTCCAGCGACCCGGCCGGCCAGGAGATGAGGCACGGGTCGGCCACGCCGCCCTCGTGCACCTCGCGCTTCCACCGCCGGAATGGCGTGTTCCCGGCCATCGTCCAGCCCCACGGGTAGTTGTTGTGGGTCAGCGGCCCGCCGATCTCGCCGAGACGGGCGAACATCTCCTCGCTAGTCGCCGGGTCGAGGTTCAGCAGGCGGACGTCGTTGATCGACCCGGTGGCGCCCCCCTCGGCGCTGGCCCCGTTGTCGGAGACCACGGCGACGATCGTGTTGCCGAGGTCGCCGGTGTCGTCGAGGAAGCTGAGCACCCTTCCGACCTGCTCGTCGGCGTGCGACAAGAACCCGGCGAAGCATTCCATGAACCGGGCCGCGACCGCGCGTTCCGGCTGGCCCAGCGAGTCCCAGGGTGGAACCCAGCCCGGCCGCGGGGACAGCACCGTCGACGGGGGGAGGAGTCCCGCGGCCAGCTGCCGCGCGAAGGTCCGTTCACGCCACGCGTCCCAGCCGAGGTCGAACCGGCCTCGGTAGTGCTCGCGCCAGCGGGGCGGCGGCTGATGCGGCGAGTGGCAGGCGCCGGGCGCCAGGTACAGGAAGAACGGCTTACCGGGGTCGACCGCCCGCAGGTCGGCGACGAACTCGATCGCGTGATCGGCCAGGTCCTCCGTGAGGTGGTAGCCCTCTTGCATCGACGCGGGCGGGCGGACCGAGTGGTTGTCGTGGTACAGGGCGGGGACGAACTGGTGGGTCTCGCCGCCGTGGAAGCCGTACCAGCGGTCGAAGCCCCGGCCGAGCGGCCAGGTGGCACGGGAGGCGGCCATGTTCGTCTCGTCCTCGGGGGACAGGTGCCACTTCCCGGCCGCGTAGGTGGCGTAGCCGGCCGCGCGCAGGATCTCGGACAGGTAGCCGTTCTCCCGCGGCGGTTTGCCCCAGTAGCCGGGGTAGCCGACGGCCAGGTCGGCGACCCTGCCCATGCCGTTGCGATGGTGGTTGCGGCCGGTCAGCAGGCACGCCCGGGTGGGCGAGCACAGCGAGGTGGTGTGGAAGTTCGCGAGCCGGACGCCGTGTGTGGCCAGGTCGTCGATGACCGGCGTCTCGATGTCGGAGCCGTAGCAGCCGAGCTGCGCGTAGCCGACGTCGTCGAGGACCACCAGGACCACGTTGGGTGCCCCGGGCGGTGGCGTCGGCTCAGGAGGCCACCAGGGTTGGGAGTCCCGCCAGTCCCGGCCGACCCGGCCGCCGAAATCCTGTCCCACGTCCGCCAGCCCCTCTCGTGAGATCCGCGCAATGTAGCCCTGCTCGGCCGCCCGCTCGGCTGACGGCCCAGCCCAGGCGTACTTTAAAGGTGTGTCGTATGACCTCGCCGCGCCCCAGCCGGGGCGCAGCGCGGGGGCGATGGTCCGTTACGTGCTCGGTGTGCTGCTGGGGATCGCCGTTCTGGTCCTGCTGCTCGGCAAGCGGGGCGAGCTGGAGGCGGCCCGGCAGCAGTTCCGGCACCTGGACGTCGGCTGGATGGCCGCCGCGGTGCTGGCCGAGGGCACGTCGCTCGCGGCGTTCGGCTTCCTGCAGCACCGGGTGCTGCGCCTGGCCGGTGCGCGCCTCGCCCTGCCCGGCCTGCTCGCTTTGAGCCTTGCGAACGACGCCATCGCGAACACGCTGCCGGGGGAGCCTGTGGTGTCCGGTGCCTACCGTTACCGGTACTACCGGCAGCGCGGCGCCGACAGCGCCGGCGCCGGCTGGAGCGTGTTCACCGTCGTGGTCGCGCAGGCGATCGGCATGTCGCTGTTCCTGCTGGTCGGTGTCGCGGTGGCCGTGCTGGCCAGCACCACCGTCCGGGTTACCGGGCTCGCCGCCGCTGGCTTTGCCGTCGTTCTCGCGGCCGCCGCGGTGCTCATGCGCCGGGACCTGCTGCTGCGGCTGGCCGCCGCGGGAGCGCGCGCCTCGCGGCGGATCACCGGGCATCCCAGGAGCGGCACGCTGGCGCGCATCGAGGCGGTGCTGGCGCGGATGCGGGACATCCCGCTGAGCGCCCCGTCGGCGGCGTCGGTGGTTACCCTCTCCGTGTGCGTGTGGGCCTGGGACTTCCTGTGCCTGCTGTGCAGCTTCGCCGCCGTTCACGCGGCGGTTCCGTGGGACGGCGTGCTACTGGCGTACGGCGCGGCCCAGATCGTCAGCTCGCTGCCGGTCGTGCCCGGCGGGCTCGGCATCGTGGAGGGAAGCATCGCGGTAATTCTGGTCGCCTACGGCGTCGCGCGGGGCCCCGCGATATCGGCCGCGCTGGCCTACCGCCTGGTCAGCTTCTGGCTGGTCATCGCGACGGGCTGGATCAGCGTCGGGCTAATCGCCTACCAGGGCCGCCGACGTCCCGGCCCTCCCCGCTCGCAGCCCGTTGAGATCGAGGAGCCCTCGCCGTCCCCACGGTGATCATGGAACGCAATCCGCGGGAGTCCCTGCCGGGGCGGCCTCCACCCCAGAATTGTCGGCAATGTTCTGCGGAATACTGCCCGTATTTACTGCGGTAAATTCAATATTGAAGACAGCAAGAATTAGCTGACAAACTCGGGACATGGCGGAACGAGGAATCAGGCTATTTAATAACCGCAGTAAATCTAAATCCGAATATCGGAACGCGGCGGTTGCCTCTCGCGGCGGCGATCATGCTGTCGGCGCGGAGCGCCGCAACGGACGGTTGTACCTGACCGGCCTGGCCGTGTCGTTGATCGGCGACAACGCCATGTCCCTGGCTGCGGGCATCTGGGTGAAGTCCCTCACCGGCAGCAGCAGCGAGGCCGCCTTCGTGTCGGTGTGCGTCTACGCTCCGTCCCTGGCCGGGCCACTGGCCGGAGTGGTGGCCGACCGGGTGCGTCGCCGCCGCTTCCTTGTCTGGCTAAACCTCGTCTCCGCGGTGCTGGTCCTGCCGCTCCTGGCCGTCAGCGGACCCGGTTCGGCCTGGATCATCTTCGCCGTGATGACCTGGTATGGCGTCCACTTGACGCTCTCCGGCCCGGCCGAGGACGCGCTGTTCGCTGTGATGCTGTCCCGGGATCTGCGGCAGGAATTGAACGGATGGAGCCTCGGGTTCCAGGAGGCCGGCCGGCTCGTGTCACCGCTTTTCGGTGCGGGCCTGTTCGCCCTGGTCGGCGGGGGGATGGTGAGCGTCTTCGACGCGATCACGTTCGTGATTGCGGCGGTGACGCTCTCCCGGATCCGCCTGCGGGAAGCCAGGCCAGTGCCGCAGCCGAGACACTGGCGGGCCGACCTGCTGGCCGGATTCGGTCACATCCGCCGCACACCGGATTTGCGGCGACTGCTTCTGGCGGCATCGGTCGTCATGAGCTTCTCCGCCGTGCTGGTCGCCGCGCAGTACAGCCTCGTACAGGGCGTCGGCAAGCCTCCCAGTTTCTTGGGGGTATTCAGCGCTGAGCTTGGTGCGGGCTCGATCGTCGCCAGTATGGCCAGCGGCCGTCTGCTGCGGTCGGTCGGCGAAAGGTGGCTGGCCGTCCTTGGGATGGCCAATTTCGCCCTCGGCAATGCGATGCGCGCTACCGGCTGGCTTCCGCTAGCTATAGCTGGCTCAGTCGTGCTCGGGTTCGCGCTGCCCTGGTTGTTCCTGGCCTTGCTGAACCTCGCGCAGCGGTGCACCCCGCCGGAATTGCAGGGCCGGGTGTCTGCTGCTGTCACTCTCGCCTTCTTCGGCCCCCAGGCTCCCCTCCAGGCGCTGGGCGCCGTGGCCATCCGTTATGCCACCTACCAGCAGCTCTACCTGGCCGGCGCGGCCGTCGCCGTGGCCACGGCGATCGTCTACACCTGGACCAGCCGGTGAACCCTCGTGAGCGCGATCCGCCGGTTCGGGTTTCTGCCCGGAACGCTCCCGGCGGGCGTCCAGGAAAACATGGGAGGACGCTGGCCGCGCCGGGGTCAGACATGGTGTTCCAGGATCCGGCTGAGCAGGCGGATCAGCTGCTGGCGTTCGGCCGGTGACAGCGGGGCGAGCAGCTCGTCCTGGACGCCGGCCAACAGCTCGTCCAGCTGCTGCAGGTGGGTGGTGCCGGCCGGGGTGATGCGGATGATATTGCGGCGCCGGTCGGCCGGGTCGGGGGTGCGCTGGGCCAGGCCGCGGGCCACGATCCCGTCGCGCCGGGCCCGGGATCCGTGCCAAGGAGGCAGGCGATGTCCACCTATCCCGGTTTCAGCCCCCGCGTCATCGGCCAGGCCGAGAAGACCCTCAACGCGATCCTGGGCCGTCAGCTGGCCGGGACCGGCCTGACCGAGCCCCAGTGGGTGACCCTCACGCTGGCCGTCACCAGCGGCGCAACGGCGGAGCGTGAGCAGTTCACCCGCACGGTGGCCTCCGCGCTGAAGATCAGCGGAACGGAGGTGCGCACACTCATCGACGACCTGGTCACCGGGCGGCAGCTGCAGATCACTGGCGAGCCAGCGGGCGTGGCGGTCACCAGCGCCGCACGCCAGCTGCACAGCCGGATCAGCGCCGCCATCGCGGACATCACCCGGCGGCTGTGGGCCGACATGCCCGCCGAGGACCTGGCCACGGCGGGCCGGGTGCTGGCCATCATCACCGACCGGGCCAACGCGGAACTAGCCCGCATGAGCGCGGCTCAGTAACTGAAGGTGGTAGCTCCCTCGTCCCCGATCCACTCCCAGAGCTGGACGCTGCCGGCCAGTTCGGCGTTCGGCATCAGATCGCCCTTGTCCAGTTGCTTGGCGTTGAAGCAGACCGGGCAGACCATGTACCGTCCGCCCGCCTTCTCATACCGGGCGAGCAGGTCGCGCAGGGGCGGGCAGCCCTCACAGGCGACACCCGCTGCCACCCCGTCAAGCGCGAGCCGGACGGCCTCCTTGGCCTGGAACATCAGGGTTGGCCGTCCGGATTCGGCGGCGCCCACCGCGACCAGGAAGGCCACGGTCACCTTCTCGGTGTCCTCCATGCCGGTGGTCAGGCTGATCACCGCTTTCCCCGCCATAACTGCCCCCTCGTGTCTGGTGCTAGCGCGGGGCGGCGGCGCCACTGAACGCCGCCGCTCTAGATAGCACGACCGTTCGTATTCATGGACCGTACGACCGGTCGTGCTATCTTGTCAAGACCATGAGCCAGGCTGACAGCCACAACACCCGCGCTCCCCGCCGCCCGCGCGCCGACGGTGAACGCACTCGCGGCGCAATCTTGCGCGCCGCCGCGGGCCTGGCCACCGTGGACGGGCTGGAAGGCCTGTCCATCGGAAACCTGGCCACGGCGATCGGCATGAGCAAAAGCGGCCTGTACGCCCACTTCGGCTCCAAGCAGGAACTTCAGCTGGCCACCGTGCAAGAGGCCGGGCGGATCTTCGCCGACGAAGTCGTCCAGCCCGCCCTCGCCGCTCCCGCCGGCCTGGCCCAGCTGGTGGCGGTGTGCGAGGCATTCTTTGACCACCTGCAGCGCCGTACTTTTCCCGGAGGCTGCTTCTTCGCCGGCGCCGCGCTGGAGATGGGCACCCGCCCCGGCCCGGTCAAGGAAAGCGTCGCCGCCTTCCAGGCCGGGTTCGTGGGCCTGCTCCGCGGCTTCGCCGCCACCGCCATCGAGCAGCACGAGCTTCCTGCCGGAGAGGATCCCGACCAGCTCGCCTTCGAACTGAACGGGATCATCCTGGCCACTGATGCCAACTTCGTCCTGCACGACGACCCGGCAGTCCTGGGACTGGCCCGCCAGGTCGTGCACCGCCGGCTCGGCCTGAGCAGCGACGGCAACCCCGGCAGAAAGTAAGGCCGTCAGCCGAGCGACCAGCACGCATCAGGCACCAGATATGGCTACTGCCGTACGGGTACGGCAAAGCCTCGATCCGCACTGGTCACCTAACTCACGTGGGCCCACGTCTTGCGGTTGACGGCCGCGCAGGCTGACGCGTCGCTGATGCCGAATTCGGCCGCGAGTTGCCGGTAGGTCAGGCCGTCCGCCCTCCGTGCCCGCAGTTGCCTTACCTTTCGCCTGGTCAGCTTGGCCCGCGGATTACCCTCGCCGACAGCGCCGTCGTAGTTGCGGTGGCATTTGCGGCACCGCGGCTGGAATCTGACCTGGATGTCGTCGCTGGACGGATTGACCGTCGACCAATCCTGGGCAGGGTTACCGCAATCAACGCAGGCGTAGGCGCTGGCCGGTCCCTGGGCTTTGGTAACGCGGTGGTGCCACACGTCATAGGACGGCTTTGAGGCCTGCCGGGCGGCCCGGGCCAGCTGGTATCCGCAGGTCCGGGAGCAGCTACGGTGGTCGCGCCGGATCATGGCGAGCGTTCCGCAGACCGGGCAGCGCTTGTGCTGGTATTTGGGCCGGCCGCGCGAGCATCCGCAGGATTGAGCATCGCCAGAGGTAAGCGAGCTGAGGCGCGGGACGGTTTCTTTTCCGCAGTCGCATCGGCACAGGGCTGCCCGGTAGCCTCTGCCGTCGGCCGCCACCTTCTGCACTTCCCGGATGACGGTAAGCCTGCCGTATCTGTCCCCCGGGTTGACGACGTGCTTCATAATCCGGACTGTAATCAGCAAAACCGGCATTCGTTTGGAGCCGCGCCGATTAGCCAGATAAAGGCGCTCCACAACACCGGCCCGGGAATGGGACGTTGTGGCCATGCCGGAGCGGCGGCCGCTGACGGCCGGAGCCGGTGGAAGCCCGTAGGACCCGGCTTTTCTCAGGCTGGTGCGCGCCTCAGCGGTTGGTGTTGGTGTCTTGGTTACTGCTGCCGTCTGGAGGGGTCAGGCCAGGGAGCCGAGGAGAGCCAGTTCGTCTTCCGTGAGGCGCAGCGCGTCGGCAGGCTGCCCTCGCTCGCGCCGTAAGGCCCATAACGACCTCGCGGCCACGCTGCGCATAAGCCGGCCGTCTCGGACGGGTGCAGCGCGCGGCTGATGTAGGACGCTACCTGCGGCTGCCAGAGCCGCCAGAGCGCGGCAAGCTGCCCGACCGGATCGTAGTGCCAGTCGACGCGCAGGTCGGTAACCGGCCACGGCTCCGACTCGGCGATCACCATCCCGGCTGAACGCACGGGGGAAACCTCGCCGCCTGCGGCCAGCCCGGCCCGAAGAGCGGCGATGAGCCGGGTACCGAGGTCATCCCCGGCCCGGTCGTCAAAGGCCGCGAGCATCGCCACGGGCACGTCTCGGTCGGCGAGCAGGTTGCCAGCGGCGGCGGCGCCTGCGGCGTGGATGTCCGCTGCCTCCCCCAGCGCCAGCTCGCCCGAGTAGCTGCCCGCGCGACCGGCCGCGTCGACGACCGCAAGCTGCCGGTACGCGACGTGCGCCGTGCGGTCCACGAGAGCCGCGAGCGCGTCGCCGGCGGCCACGCCGCCGGCCATCGCGTCCAGCAACTCCGCGCGCAGCCGAGGATCGGTCGTGCTCTGGCTGCAGACCGCCCCGACGCCGGCCCGGACCGCCGCGCACCGCGCCGCCACGGCCATGCTCGCGGAGGCAATGACAGCACCGACCGCGCCCGTGCGCTCGCACCGGCCCACCAGCGAGAACGTCACGGCCTGACCGCCACGACAGTGACCTCGACCAGCCATTCCGGCCGGGCGAGCGCGGACACAACCAGACCAGTGAACACCGGATGAACGCCCTTGAGCCGCCGCCCGAGCACCCGATACACCGGCTCGCGATGGCGGATGTCGGTCAGGTATACGGTGCAGCTGACGACGTGCTCGACGGACGCACCAGCCTCAGTGAGGAGCGTCTCGACGTTCGTCATCACCTGCTCGGCCTGGGCGGTGGGGCTTTCGATGTGGACGCTCTCGGCGGTGTCTAGATCCTGCGCCACCTGACCGCGCAGGTAGATGGTGTGGCCAGCGACGACCGCCTGGCACAGGTCGTTATCGAGCCGCTGCTCCGGATAGCTGTCCGCAGTGTTGAACGGCCGGATCCGCACGTGACCGCCGACGGTGATCGACCCACCCACCTCCCCTGCCCCCTTCACTTGCGCACCTCGTCCGCGACCCCGGAGTACCTGGCCACCAGGTCGAGCGGGCCGGCGAAGTCGTAGTTGTTGTAGACAGCGAGCAGGTGCGAGAACGGCGGTGACTGCGCGAAGAGCTGGAACGTCAGCCGGTGCCCGGCGTAGTCGGAATTGAGCAGGTCGCGAGCCAAAGCGAAGAGCTTTCGCCGCTCTTCCGCGGGAATCTCGCCTACGCGGAAGTATTTCTGTAGCCAGTCGCCGACGCCGGGGCTGTCGAACATCGCCTTGCTGGGTACCAGGCTGACCTGGCAGCCGCACAGGTCCCTGGCGAGGTGCATGACTGACGGTAGCTGGGTGGAAGCGAAGACGCGGGCGGCGTACATCATCGACTGGTTGGGCATGAGCAGCCCGCCCGGGCTGGGCTCAGCGAGCTCGACCGCCGCGGTCAGGTGCGCGTTGATGCCCTCGCGGTAGCAAGCGATTTGCGCGATCTTCTCCCGCACGCCCTGATGGATCGTGACTCCGGTCGACCGGGCGCTGGCGTAGGCGACGCCGAGGAGGAAGTCGGCGAAGCGAGCGTAGCGCTGGACGTACGGGAAGATGCTGTACCGGTGCAAGGTCGCGCGGATGAACGCGGCCGCCTTGGTGTGCCGGTAGAAGAAGACGTCCTCCCACGGAATCTCGACGTTGTCGAAGACGATCATCGTGTCGATCTCGTCGTACCGGCTGGTCAGCGGGTAGTCATCCGGGCTGCGCCCGCCCGCGAAGGCGGACCGGCAGATGTGCTTGATGCCTGGCGCGCCCATGTCGGCGAGGAACCCGACCGCATAGTCGCTGAGGACCTCGTTATTCCAGTCGCCGATCGTCGGCTTGACGAAGGCCTGATTGGCGTAGGCCGCCGCGGTCTCGAACTTGGCCCCGCGCACCACGATGCCGTTGCCGGTCTCGCCGACCACGTGCAGCAGTACGTCAGGATCCTGGTCTTGCGGCCGGACGGACCGGTCGCCCTTCGGATCAGTGTTGGCCGAGACGTGGAACGGGTCGAGTAGCTGCGCCCGCCGGACGTGCTGGGCGATATTCGCGGAGAACGCGGGATCGATCTCGTTCAGCACGTCCTGCCCGTCGAACAGCGACCACATCTCGCCCACGGTCTCGTCACCCACCCGGGTGATCACGCCGCCAGCCTCGTCGAGGATGGCGTCGACCGATGCCCGCTTGGCCCGCCAGTCGTCGCGGGTGCGTGGCGGGCGCGATGTGGTGGCGCAGCGCTCGGCCGACTGCTCGTCGGCGTAGGTCAGCAGGTCTCTGGCGCCGGCCTCGTGGCCGAGATCGTAGATCCGTGCGCGCAGGTTGACCATCGGCGCGAAAGCCGGGTGGGTCGGGACGTCGCCGACCCGCTTACCGTCGATCCACACCTCCCGGCCGTCGCGCAGTGACTCGATGTAGTCCTTCCCGGTTCGCAGCACTGTTTCCGTTCCTCGGTTCCGGTGGATCTCTGGTCAGTTCCTCGCGGCGCGAGGAGTGAGTTCCAGGACTTCCTGGGCAGCGCGCAGTGGCCTGGCGCCGGGGACGATTGAGTCGGCGCAGATCCGCTCAGTCGGGGCATGCCTGTCCTCGCTCCCGCAGCAGCCGGGGGCGACCGCAGGTATGCCGGCGGGGAGCGCGATGGCGTCCGCAGCGATCGCCGCTGGATAGAAAGCCGTGCTTGCCATGTCGCCCTGACCTAGCAGAACTCGCGCCGTATCACGCAGACCGGGCATGACGTACTATTTTGTTAGACCATTGATATAGTTCATTGGCATGGAGAGTCAAGGGCCGGAACAGGCTTTCGCCGACGTGGGGGAGGTCATCGCGGCGAACCTGCGCCGGCTCCGGACCGCCCGCCGGATGTCGCTGGCCACTCTGGCGACTCGCGCGGATGTCGCGAAAGCCACCCTGGCCAACCTGGAGCAAGGCCGCGGTAACCCGACGATCGAGACCTTGTGGTCGCTGGCCCTGGGCCTCGGCGTGGTCTTCAGCGACCTGCTCGAAGACCGGAGCGAGACCACGACGGTGGTCGTCCGCGCCCAGCGAGGTGCGCGGGTGCGCGGGGCGACGCCTGGCGGGAAACTCGACCTTCGGCTGCTGGACCGGGTGGAGCGCGGCGGCCTGGTCGAGGTATTCGACATGTTCCTGTCGGCCGGGACCGAGCACCTCGGCAGCCCGCACGGCAGCGGCGTCGTCGAGCGAGTGTTCGTGCACGAAGGGACGATCACGGTCGGCCCGGTCAGCGCTCCTCTCACGCTTGGCCCGGGCGACTACGCCCGGTACAGCGGCGATGGCCCGCACGTCTACCGCTCAGCAGATGCAAACTGCCACGGCATGTTGCTGGTCGGATACCCGCCCGCCTAGACGCGCTGCAGACCGTCTTCGTCGTCTACGGCGGCCACACAACGGCCTCCGGCGTGGTGCTGACTGGTGTCGGCAAGATCCTCGCCGACATCTGCGCGATCGGAGTGATCCTCGGCCTGCTGTCCTCGGGCGCGGTCTGGCTCATCGGCTCCGACCGCGCCCGAGGACGTCGCCGGATTCGACGGCGCCGCGCCGCGATGGATGGGTACTTCTCCAAGCGCCTCGGCACGCCGATCGCCGTGAACCTGCTCTCGGGCGTCGTATCGACCGGCGTGCTCATCCTTGCCTTGACGCTGACCAGCGGCCCCGGCCCGATCTGCGAGGCCACCGGTCTCCCGGCCCCGGGCGTCACCGTAGGCAGGTCCGGAGACCTCAACGGCAGACGGCGAAGAACAAGTGCGTCGCGTATGGCGACTCGATCGCCCCGGTGCGTTCGAGTTCAATCGTCTTGTTGCCGAGGTGATCGAACAGCCGCTTGCCCGCGCCGAGCAGTACCGGCGCGATGTGCAGCCGGAGTTCGTCAACGAGTCCTGCGGCCAGGTACTGCTGGATGACGTTGGCGCCGCCGCCGATCCCGACGTCCTTGTCCCCGGCGGCCGCCCGGGCCTGGGCAAGCGCGCTTTGGATGCCGTCGGTGACGAAGGTGAACGGCGAGTCCGGCCGCACCCATTCCTGCGGTGCCGAGTGGGTGAGCACGAAGTACTTAGCGTCCTTGCCGCCCGGGGGGTTGCCGCCCCAGGCGCCGGTGACATCGAACATCCGCCTGCCGATGATTCCCGCGCCAATCGAGCCCATGGCCTGCTGGAGCACGCCGCGATCGACGTCGAGCGGGGCGAACCGCCTGCCTTCGTCGTAGCGCCACGGCCCGCCCATCACCCAGTTGTGCAGGACTTCGCCGCGCTCGCCCAGGCCACGCCCGGGTGCGTCGTCCGGCCCGGTGATGAACCCGTCCAGCGACATGGTGATGTCGGCCACCAGCTTGCCCATGGCTCCTCCCGCTGTTTCGTCACGCCAGGCTCCTGCAGGACAGACCGCACCGCCGGCCAAGACTCATCGCGGGACGGGCCTATCGACACACTTCCCGGCGTCACTGATAGAAGTCCAGGCTGGAGCCAGGGTTTATGCGGCCAATTCGGCGTAGCGGCCCTGGTCGGCCAGCAGGCTGGTGTGGTCGCCAGCCTCGACAATATGACCGTGGTCGAGCACGACAATCTGGTCGGCGTGGCGGACGGTGGATAGCCGGTGCGCGATGGTGATGGTGGTACGGCCCCGGGCTAGGGTGTCGAACGCTTGCTGGACGGCCCGCTCGGTTTCGGTGTCCAGGGCGCTGGTGGCCTCGTCGAGCACGAGCACGCGCGGGTCGCGCAGGAGCGTGCGGGCGATGGCGATGCGCTGCTTTTCCCCGCCGGAGAAGCGGTGGCCGCGGGATCCGACCACGGTGTCGTAGCCGTCAGGCAGGCTGGCGATCAGGTCGTGGATCTGCGCCGCGCGGGCGGCGTTCTCGATCTCGGCGTCGGTGGCGCTGGGCTTGGCGTAGCGCAGGTTCTCCCGCACGGTGGTGTGCAGGAGGTAGGTCTCCTGGCTGACCACGCCGACGGTGGCGGCTAGGTCGGCCAGCGGCATGTCGCGGAGGTCGGTGCCGTCGATGCGGACGGTGCCGCTGGTCGGGTCGTAGAGCCTGGCGACGAGCGAGCCGAGGGTGGTCTTGCCTGATCCGGTCTCGCCGACTAGGGCGAGCGTGCCGCCCGCCGGGATGTCCAGGTCGATGCCGGCCAGGGCGGGACGGTCGGCGCCGGGGTAGGTGAAGCTGACGTCTTCGAAGCGGACGTGCCCGGTGACCTGGGCGGGGTCGATGCTGGCCGGGTAGGCCGGCTCATCGACCTCGACCGGCAGGTCGAGGTACTCGAAGATCCGCGCGAACAGGGCCAGCGAGCTGATCACCGAGACGCCGGTGCTGAGCAGGCCGGTGATCGGCCGGAACAGGTTGTTCTGCAGCGTGGTGAAGGCGATCAGGGTGCCGATGCTGACGGTGCCGGCGGTGACCGGCAGGCCGGCGGCGAGGTAGATGACCGCGGGGATCGCGGCGAAGATGATGCTCAGCGAGGCCATCCGCCAGCGCCCGGCCAGCTGGGAGCGAAGCTCCAGGTCGATCAGGCGGGCCGAGGAGCCGGTGAACCGCCGCACCAGGGCCGGCCCGGCCCCCATCGTCTTGGCCAGCTGGACGCCGTTGATCGACAGCCCTTCCTCGATGGTCACGTTGAGGTCGGCGAGCTCGCGCTGCTGCTCGGCGGTGATGGCCCGGCGCATCTTGGCGACCTTGCGGGTCAGGAAGATGGCCGGCGGCATGACGACCAGCGAGATGAGCGAGAGCCGCCAGGACAGGGCGACCATGGCGACGGCTGTGGCCACCGCGGTCGTGACGTTCGAGGCGATGGAGGTCGCGGTCGAGGTCACCACCGCTTCCATGCCGCCGATGTCGTTCTGGATGCGGGATTGCACCTCGCCGGTGCGGGTCCGGGTGAAGAAGGCGATCGACTGCCGCTGCAGGTGCGCGAAAACGCTGGTGCGCAGCTTGTGCATGACGTGCTGGCCGACCTTGGTGCTGATCCAGGTCTGGATGACGCCGAACGCCGAAGTGACGGCGGCCACCGCGACCATCGCGGCTACCAGCCAAGCCAGCAGCCGCACATTCCGCTCCGGCAGGGCGGTGTCGATGACGGCGCGCAGCAGGAACGGCGAGGCCAGCCCGACCAGCGAGGAGGCCACGATGAGCGCGGTGACGATGGCCAGCTGCCACCGGTGGGGGGCGAACAGCCGCCCGATGCGGCGCAGCGACACCTCGTGTGCCTGCGCCTTTTCCGCGGCGGTGACGGTCCTGGGGCCGCGGTCCCGGCCGGGGGTATCCCGGTTCATGTGAGGCGATGCCAAAAGGTGGGTTCCTTCCGCCGGATGTGTCTGATTTCTGAGGTTACCTCAATATGAGGTTACAGCGTAAAACCCTGCTACCGTATTCCCATGGCCTCCGGACGCGACGAGTCGGCCCAGCCCGAGCCCGCTGACCCGGTCGGCGATGAATCGCTGGCCGACGCCTTCGGGGCCGTCGCGCGCCGGCTCCGCGAGAGGTCAGCCGAGACGCTGACGCCATGGGACATCACCACCGCCCACCTGCGCGCCCTGCGCACGCTGGCCAGGCACGGGACGATGCGGCTCTCCGAGCTCTCCGAGCGCCTGGAGATCGCACCGCGCACGGCCACCGAGGTCGTGGACGCGCTCCAGGCCGGGGACCTGGTCCGGCGGCGCGCCGATCCGGCCGACCGGCGCGCCGTCCTCGTCGAGGTGACCGAGCGCGGCACCGAGGTGCTGGCCGAGATCCGCGCCACCCGCGGTACCGAAGCCGGGCGCATCTTCGGCCGCCTCGGCCCGGCTGATCGCGCCGAGCTGGCCCGCATCCTCAGCAAGCTCCGAGACTAGACGCGGAAGGCTCCGCCAGCGGTCCGCTAAGGCGCACCGACCGCTCCAGCCAGGTTGTTCACCGGCCGGCGGCCGCCCGGGCTAGCTGCCGAACGGGACCACGTCGCAGCGGTCCCGGTCCAGCCCTTGGCAGCAGGACAGGCACCATGGTCGGCGCACCGTCTGGCCGCCGGTCTGGCTGACCCAGAATCCGGCCGGGTTTTGCCGGCAGTGGGTGCAGAGCTGGATGGTGCGCGGTAGCAGGCGGGGCGCGGTCACCGCGCGCCGCCGGAACGTGGTCGTGGTCGCGGTGTCAGGGGCCGGGCTCCTGCCGTCCCCCCGACCGGCCTGATGGCCGACGGCTACGCTCGCGGCCGCCGCTACGTCCTGGGCGAGCTGCTCGGCAAGACGACTGAGCCTTGGCCGGCGGATCCGGTTCATGGCGACCTCCTCACGGGCCGGCATCGCGCCTGGCCGACCAGTGCCGACCAGGCGCGGTCGTGACTCAGGCGGCGCTGATGGTCATTCGCCGCCGTGCCGCCCGCGTCACGTGGACAGTCACCGCCAGCGCGGCGATCAGCAGCGCGGCCCCCACCACGATGAGAGCGATCTGCCAGCCGGGCATGCCACCGGTGACTGCCGTGTGCGCGTGGACGGGCAGCGGCGGGTGCTTGTACCAGCCAGGCGGTTCGGGCCGCATGGGATGGCCGTGAGCACTCCCTCCGGCCAGAGCGGCTTGCGCTGCGCCGTCGCTGAGCGCCAGCACGGCACCCGCGAGCCCGGCCAGGATGACGGCGAGACGGCCAATGATGTGGATACGCTTCATGACAACAACCCCCCATGGTCTAGAGCGTCATGCTCTTGCAATGGAGAGCATGAACGGACTGCCCTGGATACATGGCGTGAGCTGCGGAGACCGTGTCCGCGGACTCGCCGCCAGCCGCGGGCCGTAAGTATTGCCACGGCGCGGTTTCGCGGAAACGTGGACACCGGGCTGGATCTCCATGAGATCTCCACACGGTCTCCATCGCTCTTCATCCCAGCCGGCTCGTTTCGATCTAGGGTGAGGAGGGGTCGATGTGTTGCATGTGTCGCTCCTCGGGGGGCAGTCAATCACTGACGACCGGGGCGGAAGCATCCAAGCCCGGTCGTCGCGCGTTGTCGTCCTGATCGCATTCCTGGTCGTGCACGCCGGATCCGCGCAGGCCCGGCCGCGTATCGCCGGCCTGCTCTGGCCCGAGTCCACAGATACGCAGGCACTGACCAACCTGCGCCGCGAACTGCACCACCTGCGCCAGATCCTGGGGGACGAGCCATCGCTTGTGGTAACGCCCAGGGATCTGTGCTGGCATGACACGAAGACGTGCCGCGTCGATGTGCGCGTCTTCGACGGTGAGCGCCAAGCGGCCCTGGCGGCGGCGGCTGCCGGTGATGACGAACGGATGCTGCGGCATGCCTCCGCGGCGATCGCCGCGTACCGGGGTGAGCTGCTGCCCGGTGTGTACGACGACTGGCTACTCGACGCCAGGGCTCAGCTTGACCGCCAGTGCGTCGACCTGTGCGACCTGGCCTGTGCAGCATGGGCGCGAGCGGGCGACCTGGCCCGGGCAGCGGAGGCGGCCCGGCGCCGGGTCCGGCTGCAGCCGCTTGAGGAGGTCGGCTATCGCACTCTGATGAAGTTGCAGGCTGATATGGGCGACCGGGCCGGGGCCGTCAGCACCTACCACAATTGCGCGTCGATGCTGGAGCGCGAGCTGGGTGTCACGCCGGACCCCTCGACCCGCCGAGCGTTCCAGCGTCTGATGGCTTACGCCCGCCCAGCGGTACGGCCCCCCGCCGCTGCCAGCTCAGCGGCCGGTCGTCCCCGGTTGGCTGCGGCCCGGCTTGTCGGCCGGTCCGCGGAGCTCAGCGCGCTGCAAGAGCTGTGGCGGGCCGCCGTGGCGGGCCACCGTGGTCTTGTTCTGGTTCGCGGCGGCGCCGGTGTCGGGAAGACCCGCCTGGTAGCCGAGGTGGCCGAGATGGCACGGCTGCAGGGCGCGGTGGTCGCGACGGCGCAGTGCTTCGGGACGGCGGGACGGCTGGCGCTCGCCCCGGTGGCCGACTGGCTACGGCACGACGCGGTCCAGTCGGCGGCGGCGAACCTCGATCCCGCCTGGCGCGCCGAGGTCGGCAGGCTCGTTCCGGCCAGTGGCGGCGGTGTCAGCTCCAGAGCGACGGCAGATGCCTGGCAACGTCATCGCTTCCTAGAAGGCCTGGCACGGGCGCTGATCGCGGTCCAGCGCCCGCTGCTGGTGGTGCTGGACAACGTGCAATGGTGCGACCAGGAGACGCTGGCTTTCATCACGTTCTGCCTCGGGCTGGCTGACGGCGCCCGGCTGCTGGTGGCCGCGACATTGCGCCAGGACGACCTCGACGAAGACCCCGGGCTGGCAGGCTGGATCGTCCGGATGCGGGCCACCGGGCTGCTCACCGAGGTCCCTCTCAGCCCGCTAGAGGCCGCCGACACGGCGCGCCTCGCCCAGGCCATTTCCGGGCAGCCTCTCCCTGAGGCCCGCGCCGACCTGCTGCACGCGGCGACCGGCGGCTTCCCGCTGTACATCATCGAGGCGGCGCGCGGCATCGCCGATTCTGACCGGACGTCACTCCCGGTCGGTGATCTCGCCGCGGTGCTGCGCAAACGTCTCGACCAAGGGACTGCGGCTGCCCGGGAGGTGGCCGGTCTCGCGGCAGCAGTAGGCACGAACTTCACCCTTGACCTGCTCACCGAGGCCAGCGACCTGGACGCTGACCTGGTCGTGGAAGCCGTTGACGAGCTGTGGCGGAGAAGGATCATCCGGGAGTTCCGGGATGGCTACGACTTCTCCCATGACCTGCTACGCGAAACGGCATACGCGGGGATCAGCCCGCCCCGGCGCTGGCTGCTGCACCGGCGCATCGCCCAGGGCCTGGAAGTACTCCACGCCGAAAACATGGATGGCGTCGCGGCCCAGCTTGCCGAGCAGTATGCGCGGGCCGGACGGCCCGAGCGGGCAGTGGCCTACTACCAGCGGGCAGCCAATGTCGCCGCCGGCATGTTCGCCCACGCCGAGGAGATCCAGCTGCACGAGAAGGCGCTGGCCATTATCGCGGCCATGCCGCCGGGACGGGACCGGGACTCCCGCGAGCTCGCGACGCTGGAGGCGATGGCGGCGCCGCTCAACGCACGTTACGGCTACTCGTCGCCGGACGTGCAGCAGGCTCTCGAGCGTTCGATCGCCCTGGCCGAGTCGCTGGGTCGCAGGGACTCAAGGGTCGCCGGCCTTGCCGCGCTGGGGGGCGCACAGTTCGTCCAGGGACGCACGGCCGACAGCCACCGGACGGCCATACGCGCGCTGGACCTGGCCGATCCCGAGTCCGAGCTGGCCGGCCAGGCGCATGTCGTCGCGGGCTTTTCGGCCTTCAGCCTGGGGATGCCGGCCGATGGGCTGCGTCATCTGGAATTGGCCGCGAAGCTGGCGGGCGGTGCTGTCTGGCTGAGTTTCGGCACCCGCCCCGATGTGCACGGGAAGGCCTTTTCCGCACACGCCCACTGGCTGCTCGGCCAGCAGGACGAAGCGCTGGCCGCCTGCTGCGAGGCCATCACGCTGGCCCGGGCGATCGACCACCCGTACAGCCTGGCGCTGGCTCTTGCCTACGGCGGCGTCACCCACCAGATGCGCCGTGACCTGCCCGAGCTGAGAAACATGGTGGACGAGCTGGGCCGGCTGTGCGACCGGTATGACTTCGCCTACTACCGCGAGTGGGCGCTGATCCTGGGCGGCTGGTCCCGCGAGGATGCCACGGGCGCCGACCTGGTCCGCCGCGGCATCGGCAACCTCAAATCGGGGGGCGCGCTCGCGCGCATGCCGTACTGGTTGTCGCTGCTCGCCGATCTCTCCGCCCGGGACGGCCGGCCCGGCACCGCGCGGGCCACCCTTGACGCCGCTCTCGCCGCGGGGCGCAGCCACCACGACCTGTGGTGGCTGCCCGAGGTGATGCGGATGCGGGCCGCCTTCGATGATGAGCAGGCCGCCGTCGCGCGCCTGAACTCCGCCGCTCAGATGGCGGCCGAGCACGGCAGCGTGGTGCTGCTCCGGCGCTGCGAGCGTGACCTCGGCCAGCGGACCGTTCACCTTCCCGCTCCCGGCGTCCCCCCGACCGCGTAGCGCCGGGCACGCGCACGACCGCCGGGTACCACTTCGCTGAGCTTGGCGGAACGGATTCAGCCGTCGCGTCAATACTTACTTGTGGGCGGGAAGCAGGCGACCGGAGCCATCGCGGCAGTGGAGGACTTCGATGCCGTGTTCCGGGAGCACTTCGCCCCGGTGTACCGGTTCATCGCGCGGCGCGTGGGCAAGGCCCTGGCCGAGGACCTGGCGGCCGAAGTGTTCGCGACAGCGTACCGACGGCGGGCCGCGTATCGGCCCGAGCGCGGGTCACTGGGGTCCTGGTTGTACGGGATCGCTACCAACGTGGTGCGCGGGCACTGGCGGGATGAGCAGCAGCTACTTGAGCTCGACGCGCGGCTGGCGCGTGACTCGCTCGGGCTGCTGCCCGCAGCCCAGTTCGCTGATGCGGCCGACGAGCGGGTGATCGCCACAACACTTGCGCCGCGGATCGCGGGGGCGCTCGCGCAGCTGAACCGCGAGCAGCGCGAGGTGCTGCTGCTGCACGCGTGGGCCGGCCTCAGCCACGAGGAGATCGCCGCCGCGCTCGGCATCGCGCAGGGGACGGCGCGGTCGCGGCTGTCGCGGGCGCGCGCGGGGCTGCGTGCCCTGCTTGGCGAGTTCGACTTCGACCAGTGGACGTTCAGGGAGCAAGGTCATGCCTGACGAGATCGACCTGCTTCGCCGGTTCCGGGAGGACACCCCGGAGCCGGACGATGCCGCCTGGAACCGCGCCCGGAGGGCGCTCGCCGATGCCCGCGGCGGCGAGAGCGGCGCACGGGCCGTGCCGGGGCGGCGGCCCCGGAGCCGCTGGCGGCCGCCAGGCGGCCGCGTCACCATCTTCACGGCGGCGGCCATCGTCGCGGCCGCCGCCGTCGTGCTGATCGTCACCGTTGCGCAGGGGTCGCCGACCCTCACCGGTCGCCTGACCACTTCCTGGGAGCCGGCCCGGGTGCTGCCCGGAGGCGCCCGCTCGGTTCGCGCCCCATCCGGTGCCTGGCGGGTCATGAGCTACCTGGTCACCCGCGGCTGGCAGGAAAACACGGCGGGCCCGGAGCCGGGGCCGCTCACCTGCCCGACGGCGGAAACCTGCTACGTCGAGGGCGATAACTCGACGTCGCCGAGCGGTCCGGCCGACATGGACTCGTTCTACGTCTCCACCGACGGCGCGCAGACGTGGAGGGTCCTTCCCCTGCCGCCCGGTGTCACGTTCACCTCGGCGCTCTCCTGCGCTTCTGCGACGGACTGCGCGGCAGGCGGGCTCTACTACGGCCATCAGCCCGTGTACCTCATCACGACGAGCGGTGGCCACTCCTGGACCGTGAGCCCGCTGTCGGTCGAGGTGGGCCAGATCAGCAACCTTGACTGCGTCACCGCGACCACCTGCCGGGGACTGGCCTCGGTCTCCGGAAGTCTGATGAGCCCAGGTTTTGATCTCATCGCCGACATGCACTTCGTCGTCACGTCCGACGGCGGGAGGCACTTCACCGTGGTGCCGTTCCCCAAGGGCGAGTCGGTCCAGAGCGTGAGCTGCCCGACTGCCGCTCACTGTGTTGCGGTTGGCCTGTACGACAACGCCGATATCCGGACGGGGCCCAACCTCGACCACGGCGTGCTGCTGACGTCCGATGACGGCGGCATCACCTGGCAACAGCATGCCTGGCCGAAGGGCTATGGTCCGGGCCCTACCCCGGACGTCACCTGCGCGGACGCCAGCCACTGCGTGATGATCGGCTTCGTCGAGCACAACGGTACGGAGCGCGATCAGGTCGGCTACACGTCGGGGAAGGACGCCGTGCAGTACACCGTGATCGCCTTCTCCGCCGACGGCGGGGTGACTTGGACGGCCAGCACACTCCCGCGCACGATCCCCTACCCGATGATCGACGCTCTGACCTGCCCTACCGCGCAGACCTGCTACGCGGCCGGAAGCGATCTCATCGCGCAGCGGATCGGCAACACGTACAACGCCGGGTCCTCGGTCGTCGCGATCACCCACGACGCTGGCCGTTCCTGGCAGCGGGTCACGTTCGCCGTCCCCGCGAAGGTACCCGGGGGCATGCAGGGCGACTCGTTCATGGACATCGGCGAGATCCAGTGCCCGCTGGCGGACGCGTGCGTCGCGATCGGCGTCTCCGACCAGGGATCGACGTCCACGCCGATCTACACCAACCACGGCTAATCACGTCGGTCACCGCCTGCCCGAATGCGCGTCAGGCGCGCTCGCGACGGCCCGGGACGGCGTCGATCAGCTCCTACGCGTAATCCGTCTCCGGGCGGTGAAGATCCTCTTAGCCCACCCCGCCAGCTTCGAGGGCCCGTCTTGCCGAACAGCCAGTTGTGCTGTCAGTGCTGCTCTACGGTCGCCAGCACCTGTCCGGCCGAGATGGCCTCGAGCAGCCGCTGGTAGTCCTTTTCGTTCTGGTCGGCGTAGGCGATGGCGAAATCCGCGATGGCGTGGTCGAAGTCCTCGCTGCTGCCCAGATAGCCGGAGACCACGGTGGCCCGCGTGGTCCGGGCGTGCGCGCGGGCTAGCGCCCAGCCGCAGAGCCTGCCGTAGTAGCCGAACTGGCGCGGGTCCATCAACGGGACGCTCATACTGCCCTTCATGTCGCGCAATTGCCGTACGTAGTACTCCTTGACCGGCGTGCCGGTGGGTTTGCCGCTGCTCGTCCAGCCCAGGAAGGGATCGGGCGCGGCCTGGGTCAGCCGCTGTCCCCTGACCACGCGCTCGCCGTGGTGCTGGTACTGGCCCGGCCCGGCGAACGGGGCGAGCACGGACTCCTGCGCCTGTTTCAGCTGGAGGAACAGGGGCTCATCTTCGCGGTCGCCGAGCAGCAGCATCACGAAGGCCTCGAGGCCGACCGACCCGACGCCGACGACCTTGCGCGCGAAGTCCCCGAAGTAATAGCGGCGCAGTACCTCGCGCCGGTCCTCGGCCAGCGTGTCCTGGTACAGCGCCAGGGCGCTGCGCAGCTCCTTCAGGACGCCGGGGTAGAGCTCGATGGGAAACCGGACGATCACCGGGTGGGCCAGGCCGGATCCGGTACTGCCCGTCCACCAGGTCGCACATCTTCAGAAACGCCTTACGGCTGGTACGGCGCCGTGCCTTGGCGATGTCCTGGCGGCGGCGGCGTACCGCCTCCTTCGGCTCGAGCCCGTCGAACAGCTTGCTCACCTTGTCGACATCGATCCTGGAGTACCAGACCTTGAGGAATGACTTCGCGGCATAGTTGGCCATCTCAGTGCGGTAACTGCGCACGGCCAGGCGGGCTGCGGTGTGGGCGTCCCGGTCCGTGAAGCCGTTGTGTCGCGCGGCCACGGCGAAGCTGGCCGCCAGGCGCTTGACATCCCAGTCGAATGGCGCCGGGAGTGTCTCATCGAAGTCATTGACGTCGAAGACCAGCCGCCGGTCGGGCGCGGCGAACATGCCGAAATTCAGCAGGTGAGCGTCGCCGCAGGCCTGTGCCCGGATATCGGTGGTGGGCGTGTGCGCCAGGTCCCACGCCATCGGCGCCGCCGCGCCGCGGAAGTAGGCGAACGGCGAGGCGGCCATGCGCCCGTACCGGATCGGTATCAGGTCCGGCACCCGCGTCTTGGCTTGCTCCGCCAGGGTGGCGACCGGGTCGGGCCGGTCCTCCGGCGGCGTCCACTCTGCGTGGCTCAGCCGGGGCACCCGCATGCGCCGCTCACGGCCCCGGGAACGCCACTCATCGGGCGTGAGCACTTTATGCGGCGGGGCAAGGACGCCCGGAGAAACCTTGCTCATCAGGTCATCCCCACCACGACCATCAGCGGCTGCCGGACGCACCAGGCAAGATCGCCAGGCCACGCCCCCATGAAGGCCCAGACCACGAATGCAGCTTAAGTTGCGGGCGCCGTCGCGCATAGTCCCGCGGGGCCCGAGGAGTTGCTCGCCGCGCAGGTCGGCGGCGCTGTGCCCGCAGGCTGCGGGGTACAGCCAGAGCCCCTAGGCGGGGTCGACATCTCGGCTCACAATCCACGCGTGCTTGCCTACCTGCCGTCCCCGCGCGAACCCGTACTGCTCGAACAGCTCGACCGTTGCGCTGAACAGGAACCGGCCCTGAGCTTCGCGGCCGGTGGTGGTCTCAGAGATCGCTTCGACCAGGCCGCCGCCGGCGGTGGCGATCTGCGCTAGCGCGCCCTCGAGCCCGGCTCGTGCGATCCCCTGGCCGCGATGCCGCTTGTCGACGAATATGCAGGTGATCCGCCAGCGCGCAGGAGGCGGTGGGTCCTTGCGGTACTCGCGGCCGTGCTTGAGATCGAGCTCGTCCGGGCTGCCGTACTGGCACCAGCCCTGGGCGAGCCCCGGCTCGTCGAAGACCAGCGCCGCATGCGCGTGGCCGGCCCGCACGAGCTGCTCCTTCAGTGTGCGGGGATCGCTGATCCCGCGCTGGTAGGCCGAGTGAAATGCGATGCACCAGCAGCCTCCGTAGATGCCGTTGTTGCGTTCGACCAACTCTGCGAACGCGTCCCAGGTGGATGCGTCGAGCGGCCGGATCGTATACCGCATGGCCGGTCCTCCCTCGGTGAGCGTTGCTTGCCGCTCAGGACTCTTCAGCCGCCTGCGCCAGGAGGCGCGCGAGCTCGCCCGGCGCTGATCATGGGCCAGTGACCGGAATCGATGTCGGTGAACGAGACCTGCTTGCTGCTCTCCCCGACGATAGATGCGCTTCCGGACGATCTGGTTCCTGATTAGCCTGCTCTCGGCGCAGCGCCCGATAACGAGTGTCCGGCGCAGTCATCCCTCCCACCGCGTGGCCGCCTTCCTGCAGGCCGGAAGACCCGGCGTCAGGGCCCGTTAACATCGGGCAATGGCTATCCCAGCATCGTTTGATCTGTCCGGCCGGGTGGCGGTAGTCACCGGCACGGGCAGCCCTGACGGCATCGGGTTCGCCGCCGCCAGGCTGCTCACCGAACTTGGTGCCGCCGTGATGATCAGCGCCACCACCTCGCGGGTCCATGACAGGGTCAGCGAATTGCGCGGCGCGGGCTTCGACGCGGCCGGGATCGCCGGGGACCTCACCGACGCCGGCGCCGCGTCCGGACTGGTGTCGGCTGCGCTGGATCGCTGGCGGCGGCTGGACATCGTGGTCAATAACGCCGGCATGATCTCCGCCGCTGTTCCGGTGTTCGAGTCCGGCACGGTGGAGTCCATGGACCTGCCGACCTGGCAGGCTGCGCTCGCCCGCAACCTGACGACCGCCTTCCTGGTCACCAAGGCGGCGCTGCCGGCCATGATCAGCCGCGGCTGGGGGCGGATCATCATGGTGGCCAGCGTGACCGGCCCGGTGATGGCGATCCGCGCGGATGCCGGTTACGCCGCGGCCAAGGCCGGCATGGTCGGCCTCACCCGCGCGGCCGCCGTCGACACCGCCAGGCACGGGATCACCGTCAACGCCGTCGCCCCGGGCTGGATAGCGACCGGGTCCCAGACCCCCGAAGAGCACGGCCAAGGGCGGGCCACCCCGGCCGGGAGGAGCGGCTCCCCCGGCGAGGTCGCCGCCGCCATTGCCTGGCTGGCCAGCCCCGGCGCCTCCTATATCACTGGGCAATACCTGGTCGTGGACGGCGGCAACTCGATCGCCGAGCAGCGTGCCACACCAGCGTGACCAGGGCGCGTGGGCAAATCTGCGGTCTCCTGGCAGCGGGTATGGCCAGGGCCGGTCCCGCGCGCGAGGATCGCGGACGTACCTCACCGGCGGCGCAGGCATCAGGGCTGGGCGCCGCGTCAAGGCCAGGAGCGGCTGGACAGGACGAGGCGGTATCCGTCTGGGTCAGCGAGCCGGGTTACTTCGTCGCGCCGATCTGCGCGTCGGGCGAGGCAAGGACGGCGATCACGACCGCGACACGTGCGCTACCCGCACCAGATCTGGACGACCTCCGAGCGAAGAGCGTCGCTGCTCAAGGACGCCTGGGCTAGCCGCTGATTCGAGCAGGAATGGAGAAGCGTCACGGTGCCGTCGGGGCCTAGCCTTCCCCCAAGGCAGTCGGCATCATGCCGGGCCTTGACGCCGGGAAGGGAGCCCGAGAATGCCTGTGAAGAATTCCAAGACCGAGTCCGACGGCTTCACCGCTGAGGAGCGTGCCGCGATGAAAGCGCGCGCCGCCGAGCTGCGTGCCGAGGGCAAGAAGGGCGCCAAGAAGGCCGACGGGCTGCAGGCAGTCCTCGACAAGATCGCGGAAATGGCGCCGGCGGATCGTGCGCTCGCCGAGCGGGTGCATATGACGGTGACCGCTGCCGCCCCGGATCTGTCGCCCAAGACCTGGTATGGGATGCCTGCCTACGTGAACGCGGACGGCAAGGTCGTCGTCTTCTTCCAGGACTCGGGGAAGTTCAACTACCGGTACTCGACCCTGGGCTTCATGGAAGCGGCCAACCTCGACGACGGCGACATGTGGCCGGTGTCGTATGCGCTCCAGGAGTGGAGTGCCGTGGTCGAGAAGAAGGTCGTCCAGCTGGTGAAGGCTGCGGTCTCCTGACCGATACCGCGACCGCCACGCATAGTGCTGCTCATCGGCCGGTGGCCGAGCGGCACAGAACGGTCCGGTGGCCAGAGAGCCGCGTAGCGTGAGCCCCGTGGCCGATGTCCGGCTCGACGAGATCGTTGTGGAGTGGGCTCTTGCGGCCGTCGGCGGGGACCACCTCGTCTCCGTGACAGGACTGCGCGAGGGCGGCCCGCCCTGGCTGATGCGTTACGAGGGCTTCGGCGGCGCAGGCAGCGTCGTGTTGCGTGTCGGCGCGCCCGAGACGGGCGGGACACAGAAGTTCGAGGTACGCGGGATCGAGCTTGCTCGCGCCAGGGGCGTCCCAGCGCCGGGTGTCATCGCCGCCCGTGCCGACGACAAGGCTGCTCTGCTGCTCATCGAGTACGTCGACGGCTCAAGCCGCCAGCCCGTCCAACCCGACCCCGCGCGGCTTGTGCTACGGGCTCGACGCCTCCGGTCATGTGCTCGCCGGCTGGCAGCGCGAGGCGGAACACCCCGCCGAGTCGCTGGCCTACTGGGACACCGTCGCGGCGCTGAGCACACCGCCCGACATTGACTGGTTCTGCGAGGCGATCGCCGGCATGACCGGACGGCCAGACCTCACCAGGGAGTTGCTGCGCGAGCGCCGTGATGCCTTCCTCGCCGACGCACTTGAGCGTCTCTCCTGAGCCCGACTGCGCTCTTGCTGTGTTAGACGTTCTCGCTTGCCGCCACGTAGCCGTGAGGCGCGCCCACGCTGCCTGGCCGCTACCGGGACGGCAGATCCAGCCCGACTGCCTTAGCGCCAGCCTCGGCCAGCGCCGCCGCCATCATGTCCGCGGCCCGCCCGGCCGCGGACAGCGCCTCGGACACCTCGGCCAGCACACCGTCGGGGTCGCCGCCCGTGCCGCGCAGGATCTGGCCGTCCTCGCGCTGCGCGACCAGGAACCGGGCGAGCTGCTCGCACAGCTGGGGCAGCTGGTGGCCCATCAGCGCCAGCCGGCCGACGACCTCGCGGGCCTCGCGCGGACCGGCCAGTTCCCCGGCATCGGCCGTCAGCTGGTTCAGTGCCCGGACAGCGTCCACCGCCTGCGTGGCGACCTCCCCGATCGTCATCGTGGCGGCCAGCTCGTTCACATATCCCGGCGCTGGGTCCGGCCGGGACCGGGCTAGCGCGGCGGCCTCGGTGTCATCGCCGGAGCCGTACGGCTGAACTTTCCTGGGCATCTTTCTCCACGGTTCATCTACTGTCCGATGCGCGGACCACGACAGCGGCCCGCCTGCACGATGCCTGCGCGTGCTGCCGCGCGGGCACGCTGGCCGCGGCGGCCCTGGAACCCACACTGCAACCCGGCCGCCCCAGCAAGTATTTCCCCTGAAAGACATGCCCTGCGATTACTGGCGCCCGGGCAGGGACCCGGCGCAGTCGCCCCTAGACCGTCTCATGGACGGATCGCTCACGACCGGCCTGCCACAAGTCCTTGAAAGAAGCCCGGGAGACAGTGTCGGATCGGGACAGAGGTGTTCGTAGCAGGGGTGAGAGGCTGCCCGCGAGGGGCGGCCCCGAACCGCAGGAGATGATCCGAGATGCAGTACCTGGTTTCCGTGATCGACGACACGGCCGGCCTCGCCACCCCGGACGAGGAGGCCGCGATCGACGTGTTCAACGAGCGGCTCCAGGCGGAGGGTCACTGGGTCTTCGCCGGTGGCCTCGCGGCGCCCAGCTCGGCGACCGTCATCGACAACCGAGGCGAGGAGGCGATATTCAGCGACGGGCCCTTCGCGGAGTCGAAGGAGTATCTTGCCGGCTTCTGGATCATCGAGGCCGCCGACCTCGACGCGGTACTCAAGCTCGCCGCCGAGGGGTCGAAGGCCTGCAATCGGAAGATCGAGGTGCGGCCGTTCCTCTGAACAGTGCCGACGTGCAGGAGGCGATCACCCAGGCCCATTACGAGGAGTGGGCGCGGGTGGTCGCCTCCCTGACCAGGCGTTTCGGTGACCTCGACATTGCCGAGGAGGCTGCGGCCGAGGCCTTCGCGACCGCCGTTGAGCGGTGGCCGGCCGACGGAGTACCCCCCAACCCCGGTGCCTGGCTGACCACCACCGCCAACCGCAAGGCCATCGACCGGATCCGGCGCGAGAACAAGCGCGGCGACAAGCAGCAGGAGGCCCAGATGCTGGACGACGTCGACCCGCCTGAGCCTCTCGGCGCCATCGAGGACGACCGGCTCCGGCTGATCTTCACCTGCTGTCACCCGGCGCTGGCGATGGAGATCCGCGTAGCGCTGACGCTGCGCATGGTCGCCGGCCTGACCGTAGCCGAGATCGCCCGTGCCTTCCTGGTACAGGAGACCGCCATGGGGCAGCGGATCACCCGGGCGAAGGCCAAGATCAAGGCGGCTCGCATCCCTTACCGGGTGCCGTCCGCGGAGGATCTCCCGGTACGGGTCTCCGGTGTACTCACCGTCCTCTTCCTCGTCTTCAACGAGGGCTACCTGGCGACCGGCCCCGACACCGATCCCGTACGTCACGACCTGACCGCCGAGGCGATCCGGCTCACTCGCCTGATCCGCGCCCTCATGCCGGACGACGGTGAGGCGGCCGGGCTGCTGGCACTGATGCTCCTCATCGAGGCCCGCCGCACCGCCCGGGTTTCGGCGAGCGGCGAACTGGTCACCCTCGATGAGCAGGACCGCGGGGCCTGGGACACGGCGCTGATCGCCGAGGGTCACCAGCTGGTGCGCGAGCGCCTGGCCGCCGGGGTGGCTCCGGGTCGCTACCAGATCCTCGCCGCGATCAACGCCGTCCACACCTCCGCCCGCGACACACGCGACACCGACTGGTCGCAGGTCCTCGCCCTCTACGACCAGCTCGTCCACCTCGACCCCTCCCCGATCGTCGCCCTCAACCGCGCCATCGCGGTCGCCGAGCTGGACGGCCCGGAGGTGGCACTGGCGGCGGTCGACCGTCTTGAGGACAAGCTGGCCGGCTATCACGCCTACCATGCGGCCCGCGCCGACCTGCTGCGCCGGCTGGGCCGCAGTCAGAAGTCGCGCGCGGCGTACGACAAAGCCATCGAGCTGGCCGGCAACACCGCCGAGACCGCGTACCTGACACGCCGCCGCGACCAGCTGGGGTAGTGCCCGTGCGAAAGCCCCGCCCGTCCACGATGGAGTACGCGCGTAGGGCGCTGCCCCAGCGTCAGGCCGGGATGGCGCCGAGTTGCTGCATCATGGCGACGCCGCGCGAAACGCGTGCTCGAAGCGCGTGATGATCTCGATGTTGCCGGACAAGGCGGGTCCCCTCTTTCTGTTGGTGTTGGCTTGCTCAGTCGGGCAGTGTGCGGGGGAGCCCGAACATCGGCAGCGCGCTGTTGTCGAGGAAGCCGGTCACGGCGCTGATCTGGCTTCCGGCGAGGGTGAGCACGAGCATCCCGACGGCGTGCGCGATCGGGGCCTGCGGGTCGCGGATGTAGAGACCGAACGCGGGCTGGCCGTTGGCCCGGGTGGGCACCAGGCGGGCGGAGCGCCCGGGCCGGAACGCGGTCGCGGCCCAGAACCGGGCGGCCAGCTCGCGGCCCTGGTACCGCAGCGGGACGGGCGGCATGATCAGCCAGGCGTCCTTGGTGAGCAAGGCAACGAGCTCCGGCACGTCCGCCGCTTCGTAAGCCCGGGTGAACCGTCGCACCAGCTCCCGTTCCTGCGCGGAACCCGGTTGTGGCGGTTGGAGGCTGGCCTGCACGCGCTGGTACTGCAGTGCGGCGCGGGCGCGCCTGAGGGCGCTGGTCACTGACTCCTCGGTGCAGTCCAGGACGTTGGCGGCCTCGCTCGCGCGGAATCCGAGCACGTCGCGCAAGATCAGCGCGGCGCGCTGCCGTGGTGGCAGCAGCTGCAGGGCGGTGATGAAGGCCACCGAGATCGCCTCGGTGGTCTCGTATCGGGCTTCGGGGCCGGGCGCGGCGTCGGCGAGCCCCTCGAGCAGGACATCCGGGTAGGGCTCCAGCCACATCACCTCGCCGAGCCGGGTGGGCTCGGGGAGCTCAACCCCGGGCGGCGGCCAGTCCATCAGCGGTCGCCTGCTCGCCGCGCGCAGCGCGTTCAGGCAGCGCCGGGTGGCGATCTGGTACAGCCAGACACGTACCGAGGCGCGGCCCTCGAACCCGGCCAGGCCCTGCCAGGCCGCCAGCAAGGTCTCCTGGAGCGCGTCCTCCGCGTCCAGGGCCGAACCGAGGATCCGGTAGCAGTGCACCTGCAGCTCGCGCCGGTAGGGAGCCACGAGGTCGCCGAACGCCTGCGCGTCGCCGGCCTGGGCCCGGGCCACCAGGTCCGTGCTCACCGAACCACCCTCCCATGACCTCGCTCTCTGCTTCTTTCGCAGTCTCCTGCCAGTACAGACACCGCCCGCGGCAAAAACTGGGCGGCGCCAGCAGCCGCCAACTCTGCCTGCCCGCCGGTGTCTACATCACCAACGGCACAGGCCGGCTGGAGCCGGCCGGCGCTGGTCCAGTTGTCAGCGACCGGGGCCGAGCGCCGGCGACGAATGCCTGAACCCATTCAGGAGGGACACGAATGGCTGTCAACAATCCGGAGACCGCGCACGCCGCCCGGCCGCGTCTTGGCTGGGTGCTCGGTCTGACCTCGACCGCCTTCTTCATGGTCGTTCTCGACTCGGTCGTCGTCATCACGGCGCTGCCCCGCATGCAGCGCGACCTTCATGTCGGCCTCGCGTCGCTGCAGTGGACGCTCACCGCGTACAACATCGCCTTCGCCGCCGGCATCATCACCGCGGCCGCTGTCGGCGACCGTTTCGGCCGCCGCCCGATTTTCAATATCGGCCTCGCCCTGTTCACCGTCGCCTCGGCGGCCTGCGCGCTCGCTCCCAACGCCCCCGAGCTGATCGCCGCCCGCATCGTGCAGGGCCTGGGCGCCGCGATCATCCTCCCGCTCAGCCTCACGATCCTGACGACGGCTTTCCCCGCGCGGCGACGAGGGATGATCGTCGGCATCTACGGCGGACTCGCCGGGCTGGCGGTCGCGCTGGGACCGATCATCGGCGGCGCGGTCACCCAGGGAATCGACTGGCACTGGATCTTCTGGATCAACGTGCCGATCGGGGCCGTCGCCCTGCCCCTCGCGATGCGGCTGCTGCCCGACAGCCACGGCGCCCAGGAGCGGCTGGACCCGCTCGGCGTCATACTTGTGACCGGCGGCGTCGTTGCCATCGTCTGGGCCCTGGTCCGCGCGGACCAGGCGGGCTGGGCGAGCGCCGAGATCGTCAGCTGCCTGGTTTGCGGCGCTGTCCTGCTGCTCGCTTTCGCCGCCTGGGAACAGCGCGTCAGCGAACCGATGCTGCCCCTGCACCTGTTTCGCAGCCGAGCGTTCGCGGTCGGCAACGCCACGACGTTCCTCATGACGGGCGCGATCTTCGCCGCCGGCTTCCTGGTCACTCAGGAGTTCCAGCTCGCCCGTGGCTACTCACCGGTCTCCGCCGGCGTACGCCTGCTCCCCTTCTTCGCCACGCCAATGGTCATCTCACCGATCGCCGGCGCCGTCTCCGACCGCATTGGCCGCCTGGCCGGTCATGGCGACCGGGCTCTTCTTGCTGACCGCCGGGCTGGCCTGGGCCGCCGTCAGGGGCTCGCTGTCGACGAACTGGGTGGAGCTTGACATCGCCCTGCTGATCGCAGGCGTCGGCGTGTCGATGGCGCTGCCGACCGTGCCCACCGCCGTGCTGAACGCCGTCGCCCCGAGCGAGCTGGGCAAAGCATCCGGAATCAACTACATGATGCAGCGCCTCGGCCCCGCCGTCGCGATCGCCGTCGCCAGTGCCGTGTTCGCCGCGTACGGGCGCCTCGCCACCCCCGCAAGCGTCACCGACGGCTTCAAGCCCGCGCTCGCCGCCTGCGCCGGCTTCGCGCTACTAGCCGCGCTCAGCGCGCTCGCCATCGCGCCGCCCAAGACCCAGCACGCTCCCGCCCGTGCCGAGGGCGGGTCGCCCGCCCGGCCCGAGCCGGCCATCGCCGACGCCGTCGACTAACCAAGTCTGAGGACATCAGACGAGCTCGCCGACCCGCCTCGCAACCCGGTGGCGCAGGGCAGCCTGATCGGTGCCTGAGCCAAATGACCATCGAGGCGTCCCGGCTGCCCCGAACGGCGGCTACCTGCTCGGCCAGCCGCCGAGGTCGGCCGTGGTGACCCCGCCGTGGCCAATGTCCGCGCTTGGTCTGGACTGCCGATGGCAGGCCTGGCCCAGCCGAGTGTGAGTGGCTGCGATGGCCTGCACTAGCATCACCAGGTGAGTGAGCAGCTGTTCGTTCCCGTCGATTTCGCGGTGCCTGATGGGCTCACGGCCGGGGAATTCCGCCTGGAGCCGCTCGGGCCGCAGCACAACGCCGCGGACTATGCCGCCTGGACCGCCAGTATTGACCACATCCGGGGAACGCCGGGGTTCGCCGGATGGGGCTGGCCGCACGAGATGTCCCAGGCGGATAACCTCCGCGACCTCCAGCGCCACGCGCAGGACTTCGCCGAGCGCCGCGGGTTCACCTACACCGTGCTCAGCACGGGCACTGGCGACGTTATCGGCTGTGTTTACATCTACCCGCGTCGCGGAGACGGCCCGGGCGGCACTGAGGGCGGACGGCGCGCGGTCGTCCGTTCCTGGGTCCGCGCGGACCGCGCCGCGCTCGACCCCGTCCTTTACCACGTGGTTCTCGCGTGGCTGGAGCGCGACTGGCCATTCGACGTGATCGATTACGCGCCACGGACATGACCGGCTCTCCACGCCGCGGGAACTGCCCACGCGGTGCGCCGCGGGTGAGTGGTCCGCCCGGGTGAGTGACAGACCGACTCGAAGAATCGTGAGCGGCCGCCGCCGGACAGATCGCGTCGGCCCCGGGCCTCAGCCCTGGTGGTGACAATGCTCCGGGGGCGGTACATCGAGGGCCGGGTTGCCGTCGAAGAAGCCGTCCGCCCTGAGCTGGAACCCGACGCGGGTGACCGGCATCACCGGCCAGTCCTCCGGGCGCACCACGTGATGAGCGGTGAACGTGTGCCAGAGCACCAGATCGGTGTTCTCCAACGGGCGGTCGGCCGCGGTCCAGGCCGGCAGGCCGTCCCCGCCAGGGTGCTGATTGGGGTACTCGCCGGCCGGGAACCGCTGATCGGGATCGTAGGCGGTCACCCAGAGGTGCTTGGTGGCGAACTGGGCCCGCCGCATGGCGTGGCTGTCGGGCTGCCCGAACGGCAGCACGCTGTCCTGGGGTACCAGCTTGTAGCCGACCGTGTCGCCGGTGGCGTTCCGCCGGCCGGGGTTGGTGATCCTCCAGTAGCGGGCGGCGTGCCCGTCGGCCACCCGCTGCGCCTCGGACTCGCGGCGCAGCGGGGTCTGCCGCACCACCCAGGCGTTGCCGTACGGGTTCTCCGGGCCGGGCGGCAACGCTACCGAGTCGCACTCGTAGACGGTGTTCTGCGGGCCGTCGACCATCATGTCCAGGCGTACGCAGAAGATGTGCTGGTGGTGGGGACCGTAGACCTGGGGGGCGACCAGGGTGCCGTGGGCTGGCTTTTGTCCCTCGGGCAGTGCCCCGTTAGAGATCACGCCGGTCAGCTTGACCTCGTATTCGATGGTGCCGTCCTGGTAGAGGTACCAGAAGTAGCCGTACTCGTAGTTGCCGACGGTGGCGATCATCGAGATCACCAGCCGTCGTGAGCGCCGGACCTCGGCCTTGCCGGTGCGCCAGTCGGTGTGCTTCCACGACAGGCCGTGGTCTTCCTCGTGCATGCAGATCGCGTTCTTGATCGGCTGTGGGTGGCCGTCGTTGTCGTTGAGGTAGGCGTCGAAGTAGTAGATCTCGCCCAGGCAGTCGCAGCCCAGCTCCAGGCTGTTGGCGAGCACCCCGATGCCGTATTCGCCCATGTCGAAGACGTTCTTGCGGAAGTGCGCCGGCCTCGGGTCGCCGTAGGGGATGAACATCTCCGTGAGCGAGGCGCGGTAGATGACCGGCCGGAGCGTTCCGTGGTCCTCGTAGCGCACCAGGTGAAGGACCAGTCCCTCGCGGGGGTAAAGCCGACCCGGAACCGCCACTTCTGCCAGCGCACCTCGTGCCCGTCGACGGTGAAGCTGGTGCCCTCCAGCTGGGTGATCTCCACCGGCTTCAGGTCCTGCCGGGGGCCGTCCGGGAAATGCGGGACGTTCCCGGGGTCGCGGACCGCCTCCGCGGTGTAGTTGCCGCTGCGCGGCGGCAAGGGGATCACCCCGTGGTCCTCGATATCCACCACTTCCATGCGGTCGAGGTCGAAGCGGACGATGAGGCCCTCCACCGGGCGGGCGTACCCGTTGTCGTCGGGGTCCCCCTGGCGCACCCAGGTCAGCGGCCGGAGGAACCGGCCCTGGCCGGCCGCGTCCTCGGGACCGAGGTAGCCCACCGACCACGGGTCGATCATCACCATGTCGAAGTCGGTGATCCCGCGCCGGCGCATCGCCTCCTGCCAGCGAGGGTCCTTCCGGACCGCCTCCTCGGTGGCCAGGAACTCCTCGAGCATGACCGCCTGCTGGATCCCGGGCAGCTCCCGCCACAGGCGCACCTCGCCGGCCGTGATCGACACCACCGCCTCGTAGGTCCGGTGCTCGGCGCGTTCCCGGATCACGATGTGCGCCTCGCGCTCGAACGGGTCGCGGGGCCGGTGGCCCAGGACCGCGTCCTTGGCCGGTTCCTGCAGCGTGACGTAGACGAAGCGCGCGCTATCGGCCAGGCCGCGGTCCCGCCGGAGGATCCCGGTGGCGGCCTCGATCTCCTCCGCGGTCAGCGGATCCAGCAGATGCCGCGCCCCGACCGTGACGTGCTCGGCCGTCTTCATCATCGGCTCCTTCCCTGGCTCCCGAAGCCACGGACACTCGCTTAGGGCCGGGCACGTCATGCCGCAGCCAACGGCGAGAGCGGGCGGGAGGGCCGGTTTCTTCCCGGTCTTACCCCAGACAAATTCGTACGTCAAGAAGATGAATTCATCCTCTGCCATCGCCGGCCACGTGCCGGTTCCTTAACATGAGGACGTGACCGGAAACGCCTGGCCTCACCGGCTCGGGGCGATCACGCGACGCTGCCGCCCCGCTACGCCGGATGCCCCTGTACGCGCAGGCCGAGCAGGTCCTGGAGGACCTGCTGGTCCACCGGCGGTACCGGGTCGGCGACCGCATCCCGCCAGAAGCGGAGCTGGTGAGAAGCCTGGGCGTCTCCCGGGCGACCATCCGGGCCGCGGTCGGGCGGCTGGTCGGCCGCGGCTTGCTGGTCCGGCGCCAGGGCAGCGGCACCTTCCTGGCCCGGCTCCCCGAGCGGGACGCTCAGCCGGGCCCGGTGGGGATCAAGCTGGGCAGCGGCGTTGCCGAGCTCGGCAGGCTGGAGACCTACGCCAGCATCGCCGAGCGGCTCGGGCTCAAGGCCGGCAGCGAGCAGCTGCGCGTCGAGGCGGGCCGGGCTACCCGTGAAGAGGCCGATGCGCTCGAGCTTCCCGCGGACGGCGCGGTGACCCGCGTCTCCCGCGTCCTGCTCCTCGATGGCGAGGCCGCGGCGTGGATGATCGACGTGCTCCCGGCGGACGTGATCCCGGCCGGGAAGGTCACGGAGCGCCTCTCATCTCACCAGATGCTGCTTGACCTGCTTTTGGATGAGGGAATCCCGGTCGCCTTCAGCGAGGTGGAAGTTGCTGCCGCGCTGCTCGATCCCGGCCAGCCGGCCGGACGGTTCCTGGGACTGCAGCAGCCGACCGCCGCGCTCTTGCTGACCGAGACCATGTACCTGGACGGCGCGGTTTCTGCCGACGGCCTGCCCGTGCAGTGGAGCCGGAACTTCTTCCTCCCGGGCAAGCTCAGCCTCTGCCTGGTCCGCGACACGCCCGCTAGCCGCGACCCGGCCATCGTCCTGCAACTGCTCGCGGATACCTGACCGGATCAGGCAACGTCCATAACGATCTTCAGCTGGGCGGGGTCGCGGGCCGCCCGGAGCGCGTCGTCCACCCGGGCCAGCGGGAACCGCGCGGTCACCAGCGGCGCCAGGTCGAGCCGCCGGCCGCGGGAACCGGCACCTCGCGCACGGCTACCCGGCCCCGCTCGGTAAGGACCGCCGCGCGCATCGTGACCTTCTTCCTTCCTGCCCGGTCCGGGGCCTTCTCCGCAGGTGCCTGTACATGTTCCACTATTGCCGTATATCGCTAACCACGGGCGGGAGCGTTGCGGACGCCGAAGCCACAGACGGTCGGCTTCGTCGGGCTCGGCGTGATGGGCTCGGCACTGAGCGGCCACCTGCTGCGGGCAGGATACGAGGTCGCAGGGTACGACGTCGCCTCGCGGCGCCTTGCCGAGCACGTGGACCGGGGGGGCACGCGGGCGGCCGGCCCGGCGGACGTCGGGGCGCGGGTCCGGGTCGCCGTCACCTCACTGCCGAGCGCCCGGGCGCTGGCCGAGGTCACCCGCGGCGACGACGGGCTCGCGGCGCGGCCGGCGGCCGGGCTGATCGTGCTGGAGACAAGCACGCTGCCGATCGAGGTCAAGGAGGAGGCGCGGCAGTTCCTCGCCGCGCGCGGCGTCACCCTGCTCGACTGCCCGCTCAGCGGCACCGGGGAGCAGGCCCGGCGCGGCGACGTCATCGCCTACCTGAGCGGCGATGAGACGGCCAAGGCGGGCGCGGCGCCGGTCGTGGCGGCCATGACCCGCGCTTGCCACGACGTGGGCTCGTTCGGCAGCGGGTCGAAGATGAAGTTCATCGCGAACCTGCTCGTCACCGTGCACACCCTGGCCGCGGCCGAGGCGCTGCTGCTGGCCCGCCGGGCCGGGCTCGACCTGGCGGCCGTGCTGGAGGCGGTCGGCGACGGCGCGGGCACCTCGCGGATGTTCGAGATCCGCGGGCCGCTCATGGCCGAGGAGAACTACCCGGGCTCGTCGATGCCGACGGCGCTGTTCGGCAAGGACATCCAGATCATCACGGACTTCGCTGGGCAGCTGGGCTCGCCGACGCCACTGTTCTCGCTCGCGTCGGTCTTCCACCGCGCGGCGCTCGCCCAGGGCCGCGGGGACGACGACCTGGCCTGCCTGTACGCCGTGCTGGGCCAGCTGGCGGCGGACGGGCGCGGCGGCACCGAGGCCCGTTATGGTCATTGACTGGGACGTCCCGGTGGCGATGGACGACGGGGTGGTGCTGCGGGCGGACGTGTTCCGGTCCGGCGGGGCGGGCCGGTATCCGGTGATCCTCAGCTGCGGGCCGTACGCTGTGGACCGGCGGGACCAGGCAGGCCTACCTGCTGCTGCCGGTCATTCCTGGCTAGCTAGATCGTTTCCAGGCCGTCCTGGGCCGCGGAACGCCCAGCGCGCCGCGAGCCAGGACCGGCGCGGGGCTGGCAGACTTAGCGGCCTGAGCACAGGAAGCCGAACGGGGGATAACCGGGTGGCACGTTCCGCGCAGGCGGGTGTCGGCGCCGGGGCGGGTTCCGGGACGCTCCGGGCGTCCGCGGCATCCGGGTCGGCCGGGGCGCCGCGGCCGAAGCGGCCCCGGGCCGACCCGACCCTGCTGTATGTCATCAAGCAGGTCGAGCTGGCGGTCCGGGCCCAGCTCGACGAGATCTTCCGGCCGATCGGGATGACCGCCCTGCAGTACACGGCGCTGACGGTGCTGGAGCGCCATCCGGACCTGTCGTCAGCGCAGCTGGCCCGGAACTCGTTCGTGACCGCGCAGACCATGGCGGACATGGTCCGGGCGCTGGAGGAGCGCGGTCTGGTCGAGCGGCACCGGGACGCCGCGGACCGGCGCCGGCTGGTGCTCGCGCTGACCGGCGACGGCCGCGACCTGCTGCGGCGCTACCGGGGCCGGGTGGCCGCGCTCGAGGAGCGGATGCTGTCCGGGCTCACCGCCGAACAGGCCGCGGACCTGCGGCGCGGCCTTTCCGCGTGCCGGGCCAACCTCGCCGGGCGCTAGCCACCCGTTCTGAGGAAGGCCGCGGAGCCTGGAGGAGTTTCAAAGGGCCGTCTCAGTCACCGCGGAAGATAATCGCCGAGCCTGGGGCTTATGAGAGGCTTCGACCCGCTGCCTGCTGCTCAGTTACCAGCAGTGCAGACTCGCTTGCCGCAGTCTCCGCCCACGCCGTGCTCGGTCGGCGTGCAGGCGGAGATCGTCATTCCGGTCCGCAACGAAGAGCGTGACCTGGCTCCCAGCGTCCGGCGGCTGCATGCCTACCTGCACGACCAGTTTCCGTTCACCACGCGGATCACGATCGCGGACAACGGCAGCACCGACGGCACCTGGCCGGAGGCCCTGGCGCTGGAGGCCAGCCTGGAGTCGGTCCGGGCCGTGCGGATCGAGCGGCCGGGCCGGGGCGGGGCACTGCGGACCGTCTGGTCCCAGAGCGACGCGGACGTGCTCGCCTACATGGACGTAGATCTCTCTACCGATCTCAACGCGCTGCCGCCGTTGCTGGCCCCGCTGCTGTCGGGTCACAGCGACGTGGCGATCGGCACCCGCCTGGCGCGCGGCGCCCGGGTGATCCGCGGCCCGCGCCGCGAGATCATCTCCCGTTGCTACAACTTGCTCCTGCACGCGACCCTCGGCACCCGGTTCTCCGACACCCAATGCGGCTTCAAGGCCATCAGGGCGGACAAGGCGCGGGTGCTGCTGCCGCTGACCGCCGACACCGGGTGGTTCTTCGACACCGAGCTGCTGGTCCTGGCCGAGCGGGCCGGGCTGCGCATCCACGAGGTCCCGGTGGACTGGATCGACGACGCCGACTCCCGGGTCAACGTGATCTCCACCGCACTAGGTGATCTGCGCGGCGTCGTGCGCCTCGGCACGGGACTGGCCCGGGGCACGATCGCCATCCCGGTGCTCGGCGACCCGTCGCCCAGCGGCCTGCGCCCGCGGCCCGGCCAGCCGCCGACCCGGTACGGCTCGCTGGCCGGACAGCTGGTGCGCTTCGTCGCGGTCGGCGTGACCTGCACCGTGGCTTACGTCCTGATCTACCTGCTGCTGCGCGGCGCGCTGAGCGCACAGGCCGCGAACGCCCTCAGCCTGCTCATCACCGCCGTGGCCAACACCACCCTCAACCGGCGGCTGACCTTCGGCATCCGCGGCCGGGCCCGAGCGGCCCGCCACCAGTTGCGCGGCCTGATCGCGTTCGGCATCGGGCTCGCCCTCACCTCCGGCGCGCTGGTCGCGCTGCACGCGGCGTTCCCCCGGCCCGGCCGCGCCGCCGAGGTGACGGTGCTCGTCCTGGCCAATCTCGTCGCCACCGTGGTCCGGTTCGGGCTCTACCGAAGCTGGGTGTTCCGCGGCTCAGGCTTCCTGGGTCGCCGGTCGGTCGACGATCCCGAGCCCGTCTCTCGCGCACCCTACGTCGCGAAGCACCGGCCCGATCCCGTCAAGCACCAGGTGCTCGACCTATCCGAATAGGAGCTATGGGTGACCGCCACTTCGACGCAACCCGGCGCGGCGCCAGCCGCCCGCCCGGCCCGCCGCAGCACCGCGGCCCGATTGCTGCGCGCCCGGCCGAACGACCCGGCGTGGGCCAGGCCGGCGTTACTGGCCCTGCTCCTCGCCACCGGCCTGCTCTACATGGTGGGCCTGAGCCGCAACGGCTGGGCCAACGAGTTCTACGCCGCCGCCGCCCAGGCGGGCACGGAGAGCTGGAAGGCGTTCCTGTTCGGCTCGCTGGACCGCTCCAACTTCATCACCGTGGACAAGCCCGCGGGCTTCCTGTGGCCCATGGACCTGTCCGGCCGCATCTTCGGCGTGAGCTACTGGAGCCTGCTGCTCCCGCAGGCCCTGGCCGGGGTGGCCACGGTGGGCGTGCTGTACACCACCGTGCGCCGCTGGTTCGGGCCGGTGTCTGGGCTCATCGCCGGGGCGGTCATGGCCCTGGCTCCGGTGGCCACGCTGGTCTTCCGCTTCAACGACCCCGACGCGTTCATCACGTTGATGGCGGTGCTGGCCGCGTACGCCGTGACCCGGGCTATCGAGTCGGGTCGTACCCGGTGGCTGGCCCTGGCCGGGGTGATCTTCGGGCTGGGCTTCCTGGGCAAGATGCTGGCCGGGTTCCTGGCCCTGCCGGCCCTGGCGCTGGCCTACCTGATCTGCGGCCCGCCCAAGCTCGGCAAGCGCATCTGGCAGCTGCTGGTGGGCGGGGCCGCCCTGCTGGTCACGGCGGGCTGGTGGGTAGCGATCGTCTTGTTCACCCCCGCCGCCAGCCGGCCGTTCGTCGGCAGCACCACCGATAACAACATCCTCAACCTCACGTTCGGCTACAACGGGCTCAGCAGGCTGACCGGCAACCGCGGCGGCGGGTTCGGCGGCGCCGGGCGGGGCGGCGGCCGGGGGCTCGGCGCGCTCGGCGGCGGGACCGGCATCACCCGCTTGTTCACGCCCGAGTGGGGCGGGCAGATCAGCTGGCTGATCCCGGCCGCCCTGATCGCCTTCGTGGCCATGCTGTGGGTGTCGCGGCGGTCCGGCCGGACCGACCGCGCCCGCGCCGCCGCCGTGATGTTCGGCGGCTGGCTGCTGGTGGCCGGGCTGGTGCTCAGCTACATGTCCGGGACCACGCACTCGTACTACTCGGTGGCTCTGGCCCCGCCGATCGGCGCGCTGGTCGGCATCGGCAGCTACGGCCTCTGGCGGATCCGCCATACCTGGTTCGCGCGGGCCGCCATGGCCGTCGCGATCGGGGTCACCGCCGCCTGGGCCTGGGTGCTGCTCGGCCGCAGCCCCGGATGGTTCCCCTGGCTGCGCGTGGCCATCGTGCTGGCCGCGGTCGGCGCGATCGGCATGATCCTGGCCGGGCCGCTGCTGCGGCTCGCCAGCGCCCGGGGCCGCCTGCTGCTGGCCGCGATCCCGCTCTCGCTGGCCGCCGTCGCCGTGCTCGGCGGCCCGCTGGCCTACAGCCTCGACACCGCGGCCAGCAGCTACAGCGGCGCGGGCCCCTCGGCAGGTCCGGCGCTGATCGCCGCCGGAGGCGCCGGTGGCGCCCTCGGGTTCGGCCGCGGCGGATCCCCCGGCGCGGGCGCGGCGGGCCGCGGAGGATTCGGCGGCGCCGGCGCGGGTGCGGCGGAGCGCGGCGATTTCCCCGGGTTCCTGGAGCGGCTGCGTGACGGAGGAGCGGGCCGCGGCGGTATCGGCGGGTTCGGCGGTATCGGCGGCAACGCCACGGTCAGCCCCGCCCTGGCCAAGCTGCTCGAGGCCGGCGCTTCGCGCTACACGTGGGTCGCGGCCACCGAGACCTCGGACACCGCGGCCTCGATGGAACTGGCCTCCGGTGGCCTCCCGGTCATGGCCCTTGGCGGGTTCCGGGGCACCGACCCCGCACTGAGCCTCGCCGGGTTCGAGAAGCTCGTGGCCGAGCATCGGGTCCACTACTACGTCGGCGGTGGCGGCGGCGGCGGAGGTTTCGGCGGCGGGGCCGGCGCCTTCGGCGGCCGCGGCTTCGGCGACGCGGCCGACGGTACCGCTGACGGCGCCGACGGCGCGGCCGACGCACCGGGCGGTGGCCTGGGCCGCGGGGCTGGCGGTTTCGGCGGGGGCGGCTCCTCCGACGCGGCGCAGATCGCCGCGTGGGTCGAGGCTCACTTCACCCCGCAGACCGTGGGCGGCGAGACCGTCTACAACCTCACCACGAACCCGACCTCGTGACGGCCGGGCGGCGGTCGGCCCGCCAACCCCGGGACCCGGTTACCGCACCGCGGCCCGGCGCCAGGTGACCGCGAAGAACGCGCCGCCCAGCGGCGAGTCGCCGATCCGCCACTGGCCCCCCGTGGAGCGAGCGATCGAGTTGGCGATGGCCAGGCCCAGTCCCGCGCCCTCCCCGCGCTCCGTGGCCCGGTGGAACCGGTCGAACAGCCGGGCCCGCTCCCCCGCCGGGATCCCGGGGCCACTGTCCTCCACGCTCAGGGTCACCCGGCTGGCCCGCTGGCGGACGCTGATCCGCACCGTGCCGTCCGGCCCGGCGTACCGGCAGGCGTTGTCGACCAGGACCCCGGCGAGGCGGTCGATCCACTCCGGCGGAGCGCTGATCCACGCGGGCTCCGGCTCGTCGCAGGCCACCTGGATCGCGATCGAGTGCGAGCGCGCGACCACGCGGAAGCGGTCGGCGCAGCTGGCGGCGATCGTGGCCAGGTCCAGCGGCTCGTCCCCGGGCGGCGGCGGCTGCGAGTCGAACCGGGCCAGCCACAGCAGGTCCTCGACGATGCGGCGCAGCCGCTCGCTCTCCCCCTGGACGCGGCCCAGCGCGGACCGGTAATCGGCCGCCTTCCGCTGGCTGCCCAGCGCGACCGAGGTCTCGGCGGCGATGACGCTGAGCGGCGTACGCAGCTCGTGCGAGGCATCGGCGGTGAACTCGAGCTGACGCCGCCGCGACTGCTCGACCGGTGACAGGGCCCGCAGGCCGATGATCAGTGCCCCGATGAACACCGCGAGCAGCAGCACCGGCGCCGCGAGCGCCTCGCCCACGCCGAGCACGGCCTCGATGTGATCCTGCTCGGCCAGGCTCTGCCCCGCGACCAGCAGCCCGCCGCGGTACCGCACGGTGTCCAGCCGGAACGTCCCCGGGGTCAGCCGCGCGGTCAGCGAGGGTCGGCCGACCAGCGTGCTGGCGGGCGGCAGCGGCGGGGCGCCCGTGCTCAGCTGCACGGCCGCCCGGGCCCGGGGAACCAGCCACAGGTACAGCGGGGGCTCGTCGTAGTCGTCGTCGTCATCGTCGGTCCCGGACGTCGCCGCGCTGGCCGCGCCGGCCTCGCGCACGTCCGACAGGCGTTCCTGCAGGCGGGAGTCCACCGACGCGACGAGCCTGGCGGCGACGACCCGGTCCAGGATCGCGACGCACCCGGCGTACACGATGCCGATGAGCAGGCTGGCCACCAGGGCGATCCGCGCCGCGTGCGCGGCGCCGCGCGGTAGCCGTCGTGGCCGGAGGTTCATGTCCCGATTATCCGGTAACCAACTCCGCGCACCGTCTCGATGCGCACCATGCCGCCCGCCAGCTTGGACCGCAGCCGGGCCATGTGCACGTCGATCGTGTTGGACCCCATCGCGTCGGCTTCGTACTCCCACACGTGCAGCGCGATCAGGCGCCGCTGTACCACCGCGGGCGACCGCCGCATGAGCATCTCCAGGATGCTGAGCTCGGTCGTGGTCAGCGCGGGCCGCTTGGTGCCCACCTGCACCTCCCGCGTGGCCGGGTCGAAGCGGAGGTCGCCGACCACGAGCTGGGGCGACTGCAGCGCCCGCGGCCTGCGCTGCAGCGCGCGCAGCCGGGCGAGCAGCTCGCCGAAGTCGAACGGCTTGACCAGGTAGTCGTCGGCTCCCTGGTCCAGGCCGGTAACCCGGTCGGCGGGCGCGTCCCGGGCCGTGAGCATCAGCACGGCGGCGGGTGACTCGCGCCGCCGCATCCACTGCAGCACCTCGAGCCCTGACGTCTCCGGCATGCGCCAGTCGAGGACCGCGACCGCGTAGTCATAGCTGCGCAGGAACCGGATGGCCTCATGGCCGTTGGCCACCGCGTCTACCACGTAGCCGTTCTCCCGCAGGCCGCGCGCGAGCACCTCCCGCAGCCCCCGGTCGTCTTCGGCGATCAGCACCCGCATCCGCGCCTCCCCGGGGCTCCTGACGCCCTCACCGGCGCAGCCGGCGCCAGAGCGGCCTGGGCACCAGCCTGAGCCCGGTCGCGAGCAGGCCGAGGTGCGGCGGCACCCAGACCACGGCGGCCCGGCCGGCCAGCGCGGCGGCCACCGCACGGCCGACGGCGGCGGGCGTCGTGGCCAGCGGGGCCGGCGGCATGCCCTGCGTCATGCGGCCGATCACGAAGCCGGGCCGGACCAGCAGCACCCGCACGCCGCTGCCGTGCAGCGAGTCGGCCAGCCCGCGCGCGAACGCGTCGAGCCCGGCCTTGGCGGACCCGTAGACGTAGTTGGCCCGGCGGGGCCGGACCGCGGCCACCGAGGAGAGCACCACGATCGTGCCGTGACCCTGGGCGCGCAGCCGCGCCGCCCCGGCGAGCAGCGTCGTGACCTGCCCGGTGAAGTTCGTCTGCACCAGGAGGCCGGCCCGGGCCGGGTCGTCGTCCAGCACCTCCTGGGTGGCCAGGATGCCCGCCGCGGAGATGACCAGGTCCACGGGCCCGGAGGCGAAGGCCTCGTCCAGCACCGCCGGGTGGGTGCCGACCGCGGCGGCGTCGTAGCGCAGCGTCCGCACCCGGCAGGGCAGCGCCTGCCCGGCGGCCGCCATCCGCTGCTCGTCCCGCCCGGCCAGCAGCACCTCGGCGGCGGGCGGCAGCCGCAGGGCGGCCAGGATCTGCTGCCCGATCTCGCTGGTCCCGCCGAGCAGCAGCACCCGGCGGTAGCTGCCGGGCGTGCCGGGCCTGCCCCGTCCGCGGGGCGGGCTGGTGACATCCCGCATCCCTGCAGCATCTCCCGGCGCCGGCCGGGCCGCCGGGCCGGGCCGGCTGGTCAGTTCCCGCACAGGCCCAGCCTCCGGCCCAGATCGGACTGGAACACGCCGCGCGGGTCGAGCCGGTTCCGATCGGCGCGCCACTGCGCGGACTCCGGGTACATCGCGGCCAAGGCCGCCCGGCCGAGCCTGGCGTCCTTGGCCAGGTAGACCCGCCCCCCGGCGTCGGCGACCTCGCGGTCGAGGTCGTCGAGCGCGGGCGCGAGCCCCGGGTTTCCCGCGGGCATGTCGATCGCCAGCGACCAGCCCGGCATCGGGAAGGACAGCGGGCCCTGGCGGGCCTGCCCGAACCGCTTCAGCGTGCCGAGGAACGGGGCGCAGCGGTGCCGCTGCACGGTCTCCAGGGCCCGGGTGATGAGCTTCTCGGCGCCTTCGGGCACCGCGAACTGGTACTGCACGAGCCCGCGCGGCCCGACCGCCCGGTTCCACCCCTCGAGGGCGTCCAGCCGGTGGAAGAAGGTGGGCAGGTCGGCGGCACCGTGGCATTCCCCGGGTGCCTTACGGAACCAGAGGCTGTTGAAACCACGCGCCGACCACGGCGTGACCGGGCAGAACGGCATGGCGGGCACGCGCCGGGCCCGTTGCGGGCGGTACAACAGGCCGTCCTGCTCCCGCAGCGGGTCAGGGCCGGGCAGGTGGTCGCCGGTATCCAGGATGCCGCGGCCGAAGGACCGGCCGGACGCGGTGGTGTCGATCCACGCCACCGAGTACCGCGAGCCGGCGGTGTCCAGCGCGTCCAGCAGCGCGTCCAGGTCGGCCAGGCGGCGCGACGTGACCTCCATCAGGGCGCTGCGCACCGACAGCAGCCGGATCCGCGCGGCCAGTATGATGCCGGTCAGTCCCATCCCCCCGACTGTGGCGCGGAAGGCCCCGGGATCACCGTCTGGTGTCACCCGGCGCAGGTTCCCGCGGCCGTCCAGGAGCTCGATCTCCTCGATCCAGGCGGCGATGCTCCCGTCCCGGCGCTGGTTCTTGCCGTGGACGTCCGCGGCCACCGCGCCGCCGACCGTGACGTGCCGGGTCCCGGGCAGCACGGGCAGGATGAGGCCGTGCGGCACCGCGGCGGCCAGCAGCTGGGTGAAGCTGGCCGAACCGGAGGCGCGCACGGTGGCCGCGGCCGCGTCGAGTTCGATCTGCGGCCACGTGACCGGCGTGACCACGTAGCCGTCGCGGTTCTGCGCGGCGTCCCCGTAGCTGCGGCCCGCGCCGCGGGCGAGCACGCCCCGGGCCGGCGCGCTGGCCACGAGCTCCTGCAGGACCCTGTGGCCTGCCGGTGCGCCCACCAGGGACGGCGACGGCGCCGTGCGCCCCCAGCCGGTCAGTACCTGATTCGTGTACCCCATGGCGTTCACCTACAGCCCCACCGCGAACATGACGAGCCAGGTCAGCTCGCAGTAAACCATCAGCGGGTCCCGGGCGATCAGGTCTTCGACCGGCCTGCCTCCCGCCCGGGCGGTGAGCCGGTCGAAGCGGGCCAGCGCGGCGGCCAGCGGCAGGCCGCTGGCCAGGTGCCAGCCCCGCATCCAGGGATCCGGCTCCGCCCGGGCCCAGAGCAGGTAGGCGACGATCATGGCGCAGGCCACGATCCGCTGGCTGAGCCGCAGCATCGCGCGGCTGTACCAGCGCATGACCGGGCGGTGCCGGGCCGCGTCCGCGTCGAGCATGGCGAGTTCGGTGTAGCGCTTGGCGATCGCGACCATCAGCGCGCCGAGGCTGCACACGAGCAGGAACCAGCCGGACGGAGGGACGTGCGTCACGATCGCGCCGCCGATCGCGCGCAGCACGAAACCCGAGGCCACGAGGGCCAGCTCGAGCACGGGGACGTGCTTGCCCGCGACCGTGTACCCGGCGGAAAAGACGAGGTACAGCCCGATGACCACAGACAGCCGCGGCTCGCCGATCCCCGGGCCCACGGCCAGGCTGACGGCGACGCCGAGCCCGGCCAGTGCCAGCGCGTGCGCTCCCGGCAGCCGCCCGGAAGCCACCGGGCGGAGCCTCTTCACCGGATGCCGCCGGTCACGCTCGGCGTCCACGACGTCGTTGACGAAATACACCGCGGCTGACGCGGCGATGAAAGCCGCGGCGGCGGCCAGGGCGTAGCCGAGGCCCTCATCCCGGCCGAGCGTCGCGCCCGCCAGCGGCGCGGCGAAGACCAGGAAGTTCTTCGGCCACTGGCGGGGCCGTGCCGTCTGGGCGACCGCCCCGAGCCAGCGCACCGGTGCCGGATAGCGACCGGCCTCGGGCGGCAGGGCGGCCGCCGGGCCGGCCGTTCGCGAGGGCGACGTCACCGCGCGTACACGGCCGTGAAGTCGCGGCCGGTGATCGAGTAGTAGCGGTTCGCCGCCTGCATCTGGTCAGGCAGCAAGGCGACCGGGGCGGGGTCGGCCGGATGGTCCTTCGGCAGGTAGTACATGAACGACATCCACTCGGGGTTGATGTCGAGCTGCATGGCCGTGACCGCGCCGGCCCGCTTGAGCAGCTCAGCCAGTTCGCGCACGTTCAGCGCCGGGCCGTAGGCGAAGATGACCCGGCCGTCCGGTGTGAGGCCGATGCCGGACCGCCACACGTAATAGCCGCCGCCGAGGGTCGCTCCCCAGCTGCTCTCCACGTTGGTGTCGACCGAGGCGGGAATCTGCCCGTTGTCGACGATCAGGTGCAGGTTCTGCCGCACGGCCACCACGGCCGGGGTCATCCGCACGGTCTGTCCCCAGACCCCGATCGAGATGCGCCCGTCGCGGTAGTACACGACCGAGGCGATGCCCCGGGTCAGCGTGCCGGCCGTGACGCCGTTCAGGTAGAAGCCGCCGCCGGACTGAGCGATCTTGAAGCCGCTGTTGAACGTGGCCAGCAGGCCGCTGCGGGTGCCCGGCGCGATGTAGGGCGGGGCCTTCCAGTTGCCCGGTCCCGGGTCTTCCGAGCCCGGGCGGAGCTCGAACCGGACCAGGTTCTGGTTCAGCGACGCGATGCCCGCCACGTAGGACGAGTACACGCTGCTCGCGCGCAGGTACGTGCCGTAGATGGCCGGCGTGCCGTGCACGGTGCCGAGCACCCGCCACTGGCCTTCGCCCGGCAGCGGGCGGCCGGCCAGTGACCGCAACGGGGCCGGCGGCGCGGACGTATCCGGCGCCCGGGACCTGGCCGGGGCTGGCCGCGGGGCTCCCGGGGCGGTGAGCGCGAAGGAGGGCTTGCCGCCGACCTTGGGCGGCTGGTAGGTGAGCCATTCCCCGAACGTGACCACCGGCCCGAGGTAATGATCGCGCGCCCATTCGGCGAGACGGTCGGATACCGTGCCGCCGCCCGGCACGGTGAGCGCGTTCCCGACCGACCAGGCGACAACGGCCAGGAACGTGGCCAGCAGCCCGAGCGTGATGCGCACCCACAGCCACTGGCGCAGCGGGCGCCGCTTCCGGCCGCCGGCAGGCCCGTTCCGGGACGGCGCGGTCCGGGACGGCCCGTGGCGGGGCGGCCGGCTAGGCGGCCGGGGAGCCGCCCAGCCGCCCGGGGCCCAGCCGTAGCCGTACGCGCCGCCGGGCCCGGGGGCGCTCGCGGGGTCCCAGTCGTCGCCCGGTCCGGCGGCGAGCCCGGGGTCGCTCTCCTGGGCCGCCGGATCCCAGTCGTCGCCCGGCCCGGCGGCGAGCCCGGGGTCGCTCTCTGAGTCGGCCGGATCCCGGCCGTAGTCTTCCGTGCCGTGGCCTTGCGGGCCGGTCCAGCCATCCGGCCCGGGCCTGACGGATCGGTGCACACGCCCTCCTGCCGCAGGGAGTCATCGGTGCACGCAGGTCTACCGGCCGAACATGACGACAGCATGACGCCCCGAGAGCCGGATGAGGCTGCTGTGAATTCGCCCTGGCCGGGCGGGTGCGGGCGGCGGATTCAGCGCGGGGACGCGGGCGTGGAGTGGTCCCAGTCGGACAGCAGGGTACGGATCCCGGTGACCAGGGCGAGCGGCTGGTCGAGCATGACGTGATGACCGGCCGCGGGGATCTCGATCACCGGGGCGAGGCGGCCGAGCCGGTCGTACATGACGTCGCTCATCTGCGGTGACACGATGCCATGCTCCGCGCGGAACAAGGCGACCCGGCAGTCGAGCCGGGTCAGCAACTCCGGCGTGAGCGGGTGCCGGGCGAAGATCCGCGGGTCGAACTTCCAGCTCCAGCCGCCGTCGACGGCCCGGATCGAGGTGCTGGCGACGTGCTCGACCACGTACGGCAGGCCGGGCTGGTCCGGGATCGGATGGAACCGGGCGATGGCGGCCTCCGGTGACGGGTAGGCCCTGAGCGGACCGAAGGCGCGCCGCTCGCGGGCCGCCCGCTCTTCCGGGGTGATGTCGCGCACCGGGGAGTCGATCGCCACGGCCCCGGCGATGCGGTCACCGTAGATGCTCGCCGCCCGGAGCGCGACAAAGCCGCCCATGCTGTGCCCGATCACGATCGGCGGGGCGTCGAGCCCGGCGTCGGCGGCGACCGCGAGCACCTCGTGCGCCCACTCGTCGAGGCTGTAGTCGTCGCGACGCCCGCTGTCGCCGTGCCCGGACAGGTCGAGCGCGACGACCTGGCGGCCGGTCGCCAGCAGCGGGGCGATGTGATCCCACCAGCGGGCGTGGGCCGCGCCCCCGTGGACCAGCATGATCCCGCCATCCCCGCGGTCGCCGTACGTCCGGTAGGCAATCGTGGTCCCGTCGACATCGACCGTGCCGTGCTTGGCCGGCGTGCCGACCGTCGCGGTGAACCACGACGGCGGCGCGGCGGGATCTTCCGACTCAGGTGAAGCCATGACCAGAAGCGAACCAGATACGGACCTCGCCCGCGCACCCAGCCTGCCCCGCGCACCCGCCACGGCCTCCGGTTCATGAGCGAGGGCGTGCCGACGCTGCCGTTCTTCGCGCCATAACGGGCCCGCCGGAGCACGGGAAGCCGCCTGAGCAGGGACTGGTAGGTTCAGGTACCAGACAGCGGCGGGCCTGGGGTGCCCTGTGCGGCTCTTGAATCGAGGAGCACCGGAATTGAATGCTAGGCCACCTCTATTCATCGTCTCCGGCCCGAGCGGAGCCGGGAAGGGCACCGCGCTGGACTGGATGGTGCTGTCCGGGCTGGTGCGCCGGGTACCCACGTACACGACCAGGCCGCCGCGTCCCACGGAACGGGACGGGGCTGAGTACAACTTCGTCAGCGACGAGGCCTTCGCCAAGCTCCGCGAGGAAGGGCAGCTGATCGAGTACACCCGCACCTACGCGGACAGCTACTACGGATCACCGCGCGAGCTGCTGTACAGCGAGGACCCGACCCCCCTGGCCGCCGAGCTGGAGCCGACCGGCTACGTCAAGGTCCGCGCGATGTCTGCGCGGCGCGTCATCGGCATCTTCGTGACCACCAAGACGGAGAGCGAGCTGCGGTTGCGTCTCGCCGAGCGGGGCCAGGCCTGGGACACCGACAACCGCCTGCGCGTCCGGAGCCTGCAGCAGACCTGGGCCTGGGTGTACGACTACATTCTGGTGAACGAGCACCGGGACGAATTTCTCGCGGAGCTTTCCACGGTCGTCAACGGCGAGCTGATCAGGACGCGCGGGATGCGGTACATCACCGAATTGCAGCACGAGGAATCGGTCCAGCCTTACTGAGCTCCGCCATGGTCGTAGCGGAATTGGCGCGCATGCCGCACCCGATCGACCGCGATCATGGGATGGCCCCAAAACCCGGGTGCGCGCGGCGTGAGCACGGCGCGATGATCGAGGTATGCCGCGCTCGTTCGAGGACCTCGTGGCCGAGGCCGAGTCCGTTTCCGTGGACGGATGGGATTTTTCCTGGCTGGACGGCCGGGCCACCGAGCAGCGCCCGTCCTGGGGCTACCAGCGCCTGATCGGCGAGCGGATGGCCCGGTCCGCTACCGCGCTCGACGCCGAGACCGGCGGCGGGGAAGTACTGGCCGGAGTGCCGAAGCTGGCGGCCCGGACGGTGGCCACCGAGTCGTGGCCGCCGAACCTCGCGCGGGCCGCTCAGCTGCTGCGCCCGCGCGGCGTGGCGGTCGTCGCGGATGCCGACGAGCCACCGCTGCCGTTCGCGGCCGGGGCCTTCGACCTGGTGGTCAGCCGTCACCCGGTGGACGCCTGGTGGGAGGAGATCGCCCGGGTCCTGCAGCCCGGCGGCACCTACTTCTCCCAGGAGGTCGGCCCGAACAGCGTCTTCGAGCTCGTGGAGTGGTTTCTCGGCCCGCAGCCGCCCGCCGCCGAACACTCGCGTCATCCCGACCATGCCCGGGCGGCGGCCAAGGCGGCCGGCCTGGAGATCGTCGATCTGCGCCTGGAGTGGCTCCGTACCGAATTCTTCGACATCGGCGCGGTGATCTATTTTCTGCGGAAGGTGATCTGGATGGTGCCGGACTTCACCGTTGAGCGATACCGCGGCGAGCTCAGGGCACTGGACGATCGCATCCAGAGCGAGGGCCCGTTTGTCGCCTACGCAAGCCGGTTCCTCATCGAGGCCCGCAAGCCCGCCTGACCCGCCGGGTCAGGGCCGGCGGGTCCGCGTCATTCGAGGGGCTGGTGGGCGATGGCCGGCGGCTGTCGCCCCGCGAACAGCCAGCCGCCGGCCGCCGCCGCGACGGGCAGGCCGACCAGGACCAGGAGCAGGTCGAACCAGGGCAGCAGGCTGGCGTCCCCGGTCAGCAGGTCGTGCCAGGAGTATGCGATAACGGCCAGGTAGGCGATGGCCGTGCCGAGCACCGCGCCGAGCAGGCCGAGTGCGCCGGCCGTGGCCGCGGTGATGTTGCGGCGGGTCCGGCCGCTCGCGCCGGTCGCGGTGAGGGTCCGCAACTCGCCCGAGGTCTCGCTGCGGATCAGGCCGATGGTCATCGCGAGCACCCCGAGCGCGACCAGGATGCCCGCCGCGGTGGCGTAGTTGCGGACCACGGCGATGGACGGAGCGTCGTTCTTGGTCTCGATCGTCAGGCCAGCGGCGGCCGCCACCCGCCGGGCGCTGTTGATCTGCAGCCCGGTGAGCGGCTTGGGGCCCTGGATCAGCCAGGCCACCGTGGCCACCCGCGCCCGGAGCTCGCGCACGGCGTAGTCCGTGACCAGCAGGTTGGGGTCGGAGACGCCGGGAGGGAGGCTGGCAAAGGTCTGAATCTGCGGAGTCGGGATGTTCCGGGCGTTGGTGGGGTTCCCGACCAGGTAGTCGGCGGACTGCAGGAGCAGGTCGGACGTGCCCGCGATGCCCGGCCGCGACGTGATGACGGCGGTCGTGGGCGCGATCGCGCCGGGGTTGATCCCGAAGTACCGCAGCAGGGCCGGCGTCGCCACGTAGAGGTCGATAGTGCTCTGGGAGGTGCTGCCGACCCGGATCAGGCCGACATCGGTCGGCGCGACGGGTGTCTGCAGGGCGAGGACGTCGTGGGTGCCGAGCGTCGCGGCGATCGACGCCGCGGTGGCCTGCCCGGCGGCGCCCTGCTTCGCGGTGGGGAGGACGCGGGCGCTGCTCGTGTCGGCGTTGTTGCCAGGGGTGTACACGATGAGCTGGTTCGGCGGCAGGTTCGGGCCCACGTAGTCGAGCCCGTCGGCGAAGCGGTAGGTGGCCAGGAGGGCGATGAACATCGCGATCAGGACCGCGAGGCTGGTCGCGGCGAGCGCCGCACCGGACCGGGCCCGGTAGCGGGCCAGGTCGCGCAGCGCGATGCGGGCCGAGACCGGGGCACGCCGGGCGACCGGCTCCAGCCGTGCGATCACGACGGGGGCCAGGAGCACCAGCCCGGCGACGGTGGCCAGCAGGCCGCCGACCGCGTCGAGGTTGGAGGAGCTTCCGCTGCCGCCGAAGCCGCCGGAAAAAGCCAGGAGCAGGATCCCGAGGGCCAGCAGGGCCAGGCCGAGCCGGGGCGTTCGGTGTCCTTCCTTCGGCTCCGCGGGCCGACCGGACAGCGCGGCCACGACCGGGACCTCGGCCACGGCGCGGGCCGGCTGCCGCGAGGCGAGGATCGCGGTCACGACCGCGAGCACCATGGCCAGCCCGACCACCCACCACGGCAGGCTGGTCCAGACCACGCGATGGTCGGCGCTGACCCCGAAGCGCGGTGCGTACGCGATCCAGGCGGCCAGGCCGATCACCCCCCCGGCCAGGGCGCCGACCACCCCGACGACAGCGCCGTTGGCCACCATGACCAGGCGCACGTTCTTATCGCTCGCGCCGAGCGAGGAGAGCACGCCGAGCGAGCGCAGCCGGCGCTGGGCCAGGACCGTGAAGCCGGCCACGGCCACCAGGCCGATGAAGAACAGCCCGACCACCGCGAACAGGATGGCGATGAACGCCGGCGTGAGACCGGTGGCGGGCTGCGGGGTCAGCGGCGCCGATCCCGGCGGGAAGTTAAACGTCGCGACGCTCAGCGGCGTCGCGTCGAACAGCACCGTCACCTGGCCGGGCGTGCGCAGCTGCCCCGGAGCGACCAGTGCGAACTCGTCCAGCAGGTTCTGAGGGTTCTCGACCAGGCCGACCACGCGCAGCGCCCGCCCGTCGGCGTGCCAGGTGTCCCCGATTCGGAGACCGAACGCTGACGCCAGCGGGCTGGACATCGCTACCTCATCCGGCCCGTGCGGATAGCGGCCGCTCACCAGGGCCAGCATCGGCCGGCCGTAGGCGCCGTCCGGGTTCTGGGCGCGTAGCTGGGCCCCCTGGACCAGGCCGGTGGCGAAGGTCTGGTTCTCGATCACGTCGATCGTGCCGAAATGCGCCTTGAGCGCGGCGATGTCCGCGGCCAGGTGCGGGTCATTGCCCGGGAGGTTGACCAGGTCCTGGGCGGACCCGAACCCGGCGTTAGCCGGCAGCGGGGTGTTAGTGCCCACCGCCGCGCCGAAGATCGTCGCCGCGACCGCCACGGTGATCAGCGTCAGCACCAGCAGCTGCTGACGCCACTCGCGGCGGAACAGGCGCAGCGCCCAGCGCATGACCGCCCGCCGCGCGGGCGCGCCCCCGCCTCCGGTCTGGACCGGCCGTTCTCGCAGCGCCGTGGTCATCGGCTCGGGCCAGACGGTGTTCCGGGCTGCAGCAGCGACTCGGGACTGGGTGGCGGCAGGGTCTGGTCGACCACGCGCCCGTCGCGCAGGAACACCACCCGGTCGGCCCACGAGGCCAGCTGCGCGTCGTGGGTGACGATCATCGCGGCCGTGCCGCGCCGGCACGCGGCGACCACGAGGCGCATCACCGCCTCGCCGTTCACCGAGTCCAGCGCACCCGACGGCTCGTCGGCCAGGAGCAGATGCCGGTCACCCACCACCGCGCGGGCGATCGCGACCCGCTGGCGCTCGCCGCCGGACAGCTCGTCCGGGAAGCGCGACGCCTGCTCGCCGAGCCCCAGCTCATCCAGGGCGGCCAGGCCCGCGGTGCGCGCCTTCCTGGAACTGACCCCGTCGAGCTCCAGGGGAAGCGAGACGTTCTCCACCGCGGTCAGCCCGGCCAGCAGGTTGAAGTCCTGGAACACGTAGCCGACCGACCGGCGCCGCAGCCGCGCCTTGTCGTTGCGGGACATCTTCGACAGCATCGCGCCGTCGATCAGGATCTGGCCGCTGGTCGGTTCCTCGAGGCTCCCGGCCATCGTCAGCAGCGTGCTCTTGCCGGATCCGCTGGGACCCATCACCGCGACCAGTTCGCCGCGGTCGACCGACAGGCTGACGTCGGCGATTGCCTGTACCTCGGTGGGGCCCTCGCCATAGATCTTCGAGACGTGGCGCAGCTCAAGGAAGCTCATCGCCGTACCCCCACAGTCCGTCGCAGTCTCGGCATCGGCGCGGCCCCCGGGGCGGCGGGCGGCTCGGCGGCGGCCCGCTTGAACCGGCCGTCGGCGGTGTCGAGCCACCGGATGACCGAGTCCAGGCGGAACAGCTCGGCGTCGACGGCCAGGGCGAACTCGAGGTCGAATCGCGCCTCGTCCTCCTTCAGCCGCGTCCACTGCTGCATCAGCTCGACCAGGTACCGGCGGTGCACCTGGATCACCTCGTGCACGTCGACGCCGGGCACCCGCCAGGCCACCAGGATCTTGATCACCAGCTCGTCGCGCGGGGGCATGCTGAGGTCCGGCGGCGTGCGCAGCCACGCGGCCAGCTCGCCCTCGCCCTCGGCGGTGATCCGGAAGCCCTTCTGCGGGCCGTCTTCTGCGGTGTCGTCGGACTCGACGAGCCCGTCGCGCTCCAGCCGCTGCAGCGTGGTGTACACCTGGCCCACGTTGAGCGGCCAGACCTCGCCGGTTCTCGCCTCGAACTCCTGGCGGAGCTGGAGGCCGTACTTGGGGCCCTCGCTCAGCAGCGCGAGCAGGGCGTGCCGCACGCTCACGACGGTATCAAACTGAGAATCATACTGAGTATACTACGGGCGAGCTCAGAACCTTGGCAAATCGGGTCGGTCTGCTCAGGCGCGGCGCCGGGCCGGGTACAGCACCGGGCCGGGCCCAGACACAGCACCGGGGCCGTCCCCCCAAGAGACGGCCCCGGCGACTGAGACTGTGCGGCTAACTGACGTCGAGTGATCCGTTGGCTGACGCGGATCCCTCGTTGACGACGTCACCAGAGAACACGGCCGAGATCGTGTACGTCCCCGCCTTCAGGGCGTCCAGGGTCTTGCTGCCCGTGCAGGTGGCTACGTTGTCGGGTGCGTCGAAGGTGGTCAGCGCCACGGCGGCGCACTCCGGTATGGCGGTCAGCGTTTCCGCCGACGTGCCGACGTAGAACGCCACCGACCCCATGCCGTCGGTGATATTCGCGCCCATGGCGTCTACGTCCGCCGTCAGCGTCACGGCACCGGCTGTAGCCGACGTCACGGTTATGGTCGTGGTAGTGACGTTCTGCACGGCCAGGTCAGCTGGGCCGGCGAAGTGTCGAGCCAGGTGGGCCGCGTTACCGGAGTACTTGGCGCCGATAGTAGACGACCCCGTAGTCGGGCGGGGTGATGGTGCACGAGCCCTTCCCGCCTGTCACCTTGGCCGTGCACGAGTATGCAGGGGGAAGACCAGCTGGGGTGGGCGGGACCGGTGCGACAAGCACGGTTCCGGTCGCAGCCGGGGTACTGGCCGCGATGTCACGGTCACGTGGAAAGTGAATGGCTTGCCGACGGCAACGGTGCTCGGGCTGGCGTTGGTGATCTTCGTGGTGGTGGCGGAGCGCCGGACCACCACGCGGATCTTGCCTGAGGACGACGCCTTATGCGTGGCGTTGCCCGAGTAAAAGCCCTTCACCGCGTAGGTGCCGCAGCCCGCCGAACCGTGACGCTGCAGGACGCCTTTCCCCCGGACAGGCGCCCGGTGCACAGCTTGATGCTGCCCCACTTGAAGGTGACCTTTCCGGTCGGGACCTTGCCCGATCCCTTGACGGTCGCCGACAGCTTCACGACCGCGCCGACCCAGTGCGGCGCCGGGCTGGCCGACACGGTGGTCGTCGTGGCGTGCTTGGTCGCGGCGGACGCCGCGCCTGCCATCATGGCGCAGGCGGTGGCGGCCACGGCCGTCACCGACAGCACCCGGACGACGCCGGCGCCGAAGCGGTGACCGCGAGGGTTGCTGGCCGCGCCCTGCGGCCGGTGAGCTCTCATGCGGGATTCCTCCTGATATCAGGCCGATGGAAGCGTTGAGTACGAGCGCGGCCATCGGGTGGATGGTCCCCAGGAACCGCGTTTCCCTCAGGGGTAGGACGCTCCATCCCGGCGATCCGTTTACGCGTGCTTTCCGGCTTGTACACAAACCGATGGGGTACCCGTCATGGGGACGCGGGTGCTACGGCCGCCGGGGCATCGAGGACCGGTCGGCCGCCGGAAATCTCCCTGTTCCGCCCCATCTCGGCACCCCCCGCGGCTAGGCAGGCCGCAGGCCCCGGCGTAGGATCTTGTTTGGATAATTGTCCGTACCAATGCACCGGCTCGCCCGACGCGCCCGCTCATCCCCGCTGCCCAGCCGCGTCCGGGCGCCCGCAGGTGCATGTGACTCGTATCGCTCGGGCATGGTCGCCGTGTCGCGCCGGACTGCTGGAGGCGAGGCCCGTCTGCTGTGCGTCCGCGGTGGCGGGAGGTGTAGCCGATGGCGTCAGGATCCGGGTCTGCGGCGCAGCCCCGGCTGCCGTCGGATTCCGGGGAGGTCGGCGAGTCCTCTGACCAGGTCGCCGGGTATCCGTTCCGCGGGCCCGGGCTGCTCGCCCGGGTGATCCCGTTCGCGGCGGTGGCGGTGCTGGCCGAGGCGAGCCTGGCACTGCCGCCCGGGCCGCAGTCGCAGCCGGCGCTCATCGCCAGCGTGGTCCTGCTGCTGGCGACCGCGGCGGCGTTCGCCCTTCCTTGGCGGCGGCTGCCCGGCTGGGCCTCGGTGCTGGTGCCGCTGGCTTACACCGGGTCGGTGCTGGCGCTCATCCTGGCCGCGGGTACTACCTCGGGCGTGGGCATGGCCCTGCTGATCCCGGTGCTCTGGACCGCCCTGTTCCACCGCCGGTGGGAATCGGGCTGCGTCGTGGCCGCGGTCATGACCGTCGAAGTGATCATCTCGCGGCTGCCTGTGGCCGTGGACGACCCGGTTCTCGCCCGCCGGGTACTGCTGTGGGGAGCGCTGGGCACGCTGGTCTCGGTCGCGGTGCACGGGCTCCGGGACCGGATCCGCCGCTCGCAGGAGGAGCGCGCGCGGCTGCAGGACCGCCTGCGCGAGATCACCGTGCTAGAGGACCGGGAGCGCATCGCCGCCGACCTTAACGACCAGGTCATCCAGCAGATCTTCGCGGCCGGGCTGGCCCTGCAGGGCACCGCGTCGCTGACCACGGAACGGGAGGTGCGCCGCCGGGTCGAGTCGTCGGTGGCAGACCTCGACCGGGCGGCCCGGATGGTCCGGCAGGCGATCTTCGGCCTGGAGCGCGAGGCGACCGGGCACGGCCTGCGGCGGGACGTCCTTGACCTGTGCGGCCGGCTGACGCCGGCGCCCGAGGTCATCTTCAGCGGCCCGGTCGACCGGGCGCTGTCGCCCCCGGCCAAGGCCCAGTTGCTGGACATGCTGCACGAGACCCTGGAGGTGCTCGACGGGCAGTCGGTCCCGGCCCGGGTGAGCATCGCCGCCGGCGACGACTCGTGCGTGGCCGTGGTCGAGGCCGGGCTGAGGCCGGGCCCGGCCACGCGGAATGGCTCCGTCCGGGAGCTGTCCGGTTTGCGGGACGCAGCCGACCGGGCCGGGGTCCGCGTCGACATCGAGCCGGTACCCGGAGGCACCCGGCTGGCCTGGCGGTTCCCGCGCCAACCGCCGGTCGGCGCCGGGCAGTCCTGACCCCGGCCCGGGCCGAAAGTGCCCCGAGAGGGGACTTTCGGCCCTCGCGGGTACCGGAGCCCGCGAGGTAAGAGAGTAGGAGGCGGACGGGCGCTAGCGTGTCGTCCACCGGGGTAGACAGCCTGGATCGCAGACAGAGGATGAGCTACTGATGACCGAGCCGGGGCCGGAGCGCGGCCCGAAGCAGATCAAGGTGTTCCTGCTGGACGATCACGAGATAGTCCGCCGCGGCGTCAGGGAACTGCTGGAGGCCGACCCCGATATTACCGTCGTGGGCGAGGCCGGGACGGCGGGCTCCGCTCTGGCGCGGATCCCGGCGCTCCGCCCGGACGTCGCCGTGCTCGACGTGCGCCTGCCCGACGGCGACGGGATCACGGTCTGCCGCGACATCCGGTCGCGGATGCCGGAGGTCGCCTGCCTGATGCTCACCTCCTTCGGCGACGACCAAGCGATCTTCGACGCGATCATGGCCGGGGCCGCGGGTTACGTGCTGAAGCAGATCCGCGGTACCGACCTGGTCGGCGCGGTCCGGACGGTGGCGGCGGGCGAGTCCATGCTGGATCCGGAGGCGGCCAGCCGGGTCATGAAACACATGCGGGACCAGGCGGCCCGGGCCGATCCGCTGGCCGGGCTCACCGGCCAGGAGCGGCGGATCCTGGAGCTGATCGGCGAGGGGCTGACCAACCGGCAGATCGGCGAGCGGATGTACCTGGCCGAGAAGACCGTCAAGAACTACGTGTCCGCGCTGTTCGCCAAGATGGGCATGGAGCGCCGCACGCAGGCCGCCGCGTACGCGGCGCGCGCGTTCGCCGATGATGATCATGCGCAGCGGGAGCGCCAGGGCGGGTGACCCGTTACGCGGCGGCCGCGTGGCGCGTTCAGCGGCGGGTGGTCCAGCGCGGGCCGGTCAGGGCCCAGGCGGATTCCCACGCGGCTAGCCGGCGCCGGTCGAGTACCAGGCGGAACAGCCAGTAGCAGAGGATCAGCGCGATCCCGGCCCCGCAAGCCGCGGAGATCGCGATGACGATCGCGGTGAACAGCACCACGGTGGCGCCGGGAGGCGGTTCGGCCGGGCACGCCCGACGCGGTCAGCCATATTCGGACCCGGGTCCCGGCGGACGCGCCCCAGATGCCGGGCGCGGTCTGCGTGGTCAGCAGGCCCGATCCCTGCTGCCCGCCCGGGACCGGCCAGCGCGCCATGGCCTGCCCGTCGCCGGTCACGCCGCCGTCGTAGGGCCCGTTCTGGGTCAGCACCGCCACGGCCGGGTGCATGCGGGCCGCGGCCGCGCGCTGCGAATGGTAGATGGCCGCGCCGAACAAGGGCGCGGCCAGCACGGCGGCCAGGAACGCGGCCGACAGCAGGAGCACGACCGCGCCCTCGATCCGGTCGGAAGGCCGCCGCAGCTTGTTCCGGCCTATCAGCAGGCGTGCCAGCCGCCGCCACGCACGGGCCGCCCCTCCGGCCTCACCGGGCATGGTCATCACCTCCGGCGGTTCCCTTCTAGTGTGCGGCAATCCCGGCGCGGGCGTGCAGGGGCATAGGCCATTCGGCCACGGGTCCTTGGGCCCTGGCGCCCGGCAGCGTCAGCTGATCATGTTGAGGCCCTGAGGAGGTGCATGACGATGCAAGCGAAGGCGGGAGACGAGCCCGACACCGTGGTCGAGCACCACCCGGCGGGCGGGCGGCGTTAGCCGGTCAGCGTCTCCTTCGGGCGGACCACGCAGAACTCATTTCCCTCGGGGTCAGCGAGGACCGTCCACGATTCCTTGCCGGTCTGCCCGATATCCACCCGTCGCGCGCCCAGCCAGAGCAGGCGCTCGATCTCCTGGTCCCGGTCCTCGGCGCTGGTGGTCAGATCGACGTGAACGCGGTTCTTGACGGTCTTCGCGTCGGCCACCGGCATGAAGCACATGCCGACCGGCGCGTGCTCGTCGGGCCCGATGACGATCTCGTTCTCGCGCTCGGACAGCACGCGCCAGCCCAGCGCCTGCGTCCAGAACCGGGCCAGCCCGGGCAGGTCATGAGTGTCCACCACGACGTGATGCAGTCTTACCGGCATGCCACCAGTGAACCCTTTTCATACTCTCCTCGGCTACCCACGCACTCCGAGACGGAATCGACGGATGAAAAGGTTCAGTATGCGGGCCCGCGGCCGCGATCAGAGATCATTATTCGCCGATATCCGGGAGCTGGCCGAACCTGATTCGGTACCATTTGTGGCGCTGGGTCATCACCGGCGAACGCACCGTCGCGCGGGGACAGCAGCGGCGTTACTGTCAGGCTATGGACCACCGGCGATGAGGACACCAGCGACATGCGCATCCCCGTCTGTGCTGCGGTTATTGCCGCCGCAGGCGGCATCATGGCCGGGGCGCTCACCGCCTGCTCGGCCGCCGGGCCCGCGCCCGTGGCGGCCGTCAGCCCCCCTCATCCCGCCGCCTCCCCGGCTGACTCCGCCCGGCCGACGCCCACCCCCACCCGGCCGTCCGCGGCCGCCGTCCGGGTGATCGGCGCGCCGCGCAACGTGAAGGCCAGGGGCGCCGTGCTCGCGGACGCCGCCACGGGCACGCTGCTGTGGAGCCGGGACGCCGGCGTCGAACGGCCGATCGGCAGCATCACGAAGGTCATGACCGCGCTGGTGGTGATCAGCGCCGGGGACCTGGGCCGGGAGATCCGCGTCCCGGCGGCGGTCATCCCCTACGTGGACAAGTACGGCGGCAACAGCGCGGGGCTGCACCCCGGGGACGTGCTGACCGCGCAGCAACTGCTCGAGGCGCTGCTGCTGCCGTCGGGCTGCGACGCCGCCTACACCCTGGCCGTGGCCTACGGCCCGGGCATGCCGGCCTTCCTGGCCAAGATGAACGCCACCGCGCGGCAGCTGGGCATGCTGCACACGCACTTCACCAGCCCGGACGGGCTGCCGTACCCGACCGAGTACTCGACCTACTCCACCCCGGCCGACCTGGTCACCCTGGGCCTGGCGGCGATGAAGCTGTCGGCCTTCCGCTCGATCGTGGCCCAGTCCTGGTACCAGATCCACAAGGGCCCCGGGCACCACGCCTACTGGTGGAACAACACCAACGACCTGATCGGCACCTATCCGGGTGCCGACGGCATCAAGGACGGGTTCACCAACGCCGCCCTGCACTGCCTGCTGTTCGAGGCCACCCGCGGGGACCTCACCTTGATCGGCGACGTCCTCGGCAGTCCCGCCACCGGCCCGGCATCCGGTGCCCAGGCCGCTGCCCAGATCCTGAACTGGGGATTCGGCCTCCCGCGGACGCGGCCGGGATAGCCATACAAGCTCCGGAGCGCGCCGCTCCAGCCCAGGCCGGCCGACGGCACGTTCGGCCACGCGGCGGCCCGTTGCGGAAAGCCGTCGGGTCGTTGTTCCGCAGGATGGCAGGCAGCCTGGCGGGAACGCCAGCGCCACGGCATGATCAGTGACGTGAGGCGTCCCGAACGCGGACGCCGCGGCCGGCGGGAGGGCAGATGAAGACCAAGGCAGCGGTCCTGCGCGATGTCAACCAGGACTGGGAGGTTATCGAGCTGGACCTCGACCCGCCCAAGGACGGGGAGGTGCTCGTGCGCTTCGTGGCCTCCGGCCTGTGCCACTCCGACAACCACCTGCAGACCGGCGACATCCCGGTCAGGTACCCCATCGTCGGCGGGCACGAGGGGGCCGGGATCGTCGAGGAGGTGGGCGCGGGGGTCAGCCGGCTGAAGCCGGGCGACCATATCGTCTGCTCGTTCCTGCCGGCGTGCGGCCACTGCCGGTTCTGTGCCCGAGGCCAGACCAACCTGTGCGACCTCGGCGCCCTGTTCGTCGACAACTGCCTGCCCGACGGCACATTCCGGTTCCACGCCGAGGGCCAGGACTTCGGCCAGATGTGCCTGCTCGGCACGTTCTCCCAGTGGTCGACGCTGTCCGAGCACTCGTGCATCAAGGTGGATGACGACCTGCCGCTGGAAACGGTGGTCCTGGTCGGCTGCGGCGTGCCGACCGGCTTCGGCACCTCGGTCAACCTCGGCGGCGTGCGGCCGGGCGACACCGTGGTGATCTACGGCATCGGCGGCGTCGGCATCAACGCGGTGCAGGGCGCGTCCATCGCCGGGGCGATCAACGTCATCGCGGTGGACCCGCTGCCGAACAAGCGCGAGATGGCCGAGGAGCTCGGCGCCACGCACAGCGTGGCCAACGCGGAACAGGCCCAGCAACTGGTCACCCAGCTCACCCGCGGCGTCGGCGCCGACCACGCCCTGATCACCGTCGGCGTGGTCACCGACGACGTCATCGACGCGGCCTTCGCGGCCATCCGCAAGCGCGGCACCGTGGTGGTGACCGGGCTGGCCGGGCCCGGGCAGAAGAACATCCACCTGTCCAGCTTCGAGCTCACCCTGTTCCAGAAGCGGATCGAGGGCGCGCTGTTCGGCGGCGGGAACCCGTTCGACGACATCCCGCTGATGCTCGACCTGTACCGGGCGGGCCGGCTCAAGCTGGACGAGCTGATCACCAACAGGTACCGGCTGGAGGACGTCAACCAGGGCTATCAGGACCTGCTGGACGGCAAGAACGTTCGCGGCGTCCTGATCCACGAGCACTGACCAGGGGGCGAAGCCTCCCGCTGGCGCTGTTTACGCAGGTGCGGCCGCAGGTCAGGCGCGTGCGGCGGCTTCCTCCAGCGCGCGTCCCACGAGTACCCGGGCCAGGTGCTCGCGGTAGCCGCTGTCGGCGTTGATGTCCGCGGGCGGGCTGGTCTGCTCGGCCGCGCGGGCTGCGGCGTCCCGCGGCCCGGCGCCCGCGGCCAGGGCCTGCTCGACCCCGCTGGCCCGGACCGGCGTCTGCCCCATGTTCACCAGGGCCACGCTGCCGCCCTGCACCGCGACGCCGACGATCGCCCAGTCGATGGCGCGCTTGGTGAACTTCTGGAACGCCCACCCGCGAGCCCGCGGCTTGGGGATCCGGATCTCGGTCAGCAGCTCACCGGGCTGCAGCACGGTCTCGAACAGCCCCTGGAAGAACTCCCCGGCCCCGATCTCGCGACTGCCGGACGGCCCGCGGGCGACCAGGGTCGCGTCCAGGGCCAGGACCACCGCGGGCAGGTCGGCGGCGGGATCGGCGTGCACCAGCGAACCGCCGATCGTGCCGCGGTGGCGGACCTGGGGGTCGCCGACCTGGGAGGCCGCGTGCGCGAGCAGCGGCAGTTCGCTGGCCAGCAGGCTGGACCGCGCGAGCTCATCGTGGCTGGTGAGCGCGCCGACCAGGATCTGGCCGTCATCGTCGCGGACGTAACTGAGCTCACCGATCCGGCCGATGTCGATCAGGACCTCGGGCACGGCCAGGCGCAGCTTCATCAGCGGCAGCAGCGAATGCCCGCCGGCCAGGAACTTGGCGTCGTCGCCGTCCTGCGCCGCCAGGTCCACGGCCTCGTCCACGGACGAGGCGCGCTTGTAGGTGAACGGGGCCGGGATCAACTGGACCGCCTCTCGCTCGCGGCCGGGGCGGCGGCCAGCACCGCCCTGACGATGTTGTGGTAGCCGGTGCACCGGCACAGGTTGCCCTCCAGGGCCGACCTGACCTCTTCTTCCGTGGGTGCGGGATTCTCGGCCAGCAGCGAGACGGTCGCCATCACCATCCCGGGGGTGCAGAACCCGCACTGCAGCCCGTGCTCGGCGTGGAACGCGCGCTGCACCGGGTGCATCGCGCCCGAGCCGTCGGCCAGCCCTTCGACGGTCGTCACCTCGCGCCCGTCGGCCTGGGCGGCGAGCACGGTGCACGACTTCACCGACTTGCCGTCGAGCAGGACCGTGCACGCCCCGCAGGACGTGGTGTCGCAGCCGACGTTGGTTGCGGTGAGGCTGGCCACGTCGCGCAGGAAGTGCACGAGCAGCGTGCGATCGGGCACGTCGGCCTCGATCTGGCTGCCGTTGACGGTCACGATGACCTTCACTTAGTTTTCTCCGCTCTCTCGCGCCGCGCTGATCGCGGCCCAGACCCGCGCCGGCGTGGTCGGCATGTCGATGTGGGTGACCCCGAGGTAGCTGACCGCGTCGACGACCGCGTTCTGCACGGCCGGCGTGGCGCCGATCGTCCCGGCCTCGCCGATTCCCTTCACGCCCAGCGGGTTGACGTTCGTCGGCGTCTCGCTCTGCAGCAGCTCGAAGCTCGGCAGTTCCGCCGCGCTGATCGCGGCGTAATCCGCGAGCGTGCCGGTGAGCGGGTTGCCGTCAGCGTCGTACATCATCTCCTCGAGCAGGGCCTGCGCGACTCCCTGGGCGATGCCCCCGTGCCGCTGTCCCTCGGCCAGCACCGGGCTGATCACGATCCCGGCATCGTCCGCGGTCACGTGCCGGATCAGCCGGACCTTGCCGGTCTCGGTGTCGACCTCGACCACGGCCAGGTGGGTGCCGAACGGGAAGGTGGGCGCGCCCCCGATGTACTGGACGAACGCCACCAGGCCATCCGTCCCGGCGTGGGTCGCTACCTCCGCCCAGCTCCGGCTCGACGCTGGGTCCCCGCGAACCTGCCAGGTCCCGTGCTCGGTATCCAGCTCCAGGTCGGCCTCGGCGGCCTCGAGCATGTCCGCCGCCACCCGCCTGCCTGGTCCTTGACGTCCTGTGCGGCCTTGACCACGGCCATCCCGCCGAGCTGCAGCGACCGCGACGCGTACGTCCCGACCCCGTCGGGGATCAGGTCAGTGTCACCGTGGATCACAGTGACGTTCGCCATCGGAATCCCCAGCTCGGCCTCGACCAGCATGGACCAGGCCGTGTGGTGGCCCTGGCCGTGCGCGGAGCTCCCGGTGTATACGGTGGCCGTACCGTCGCCGTGCACCATCAGCCGGGAGGTCTCCCCGCCCGCCGCGTCCGCGGCCGTGATCTCCACGTAGCTAGCCAGCCCGAGGCCGAGCTGGACCACGTCGCCCTGCCCGCGCCGCCGCGCCTGCTCGGCCCGCAGCTCGCCGTAGCCGGCCCGGCCAGCACCTTGTCCAGCGCTGTGGCGTAGTCGCCCGAGTCGTAGACCGCGCCGGTGGGCGTGGAGTATGGGAACTTGTCCGGCGCGATCAGGTTCTTCCGGCGCACCTCGGCCGGATCCATGCCGATCTCGGTGGCGAACAGGTCGACGGCTCGCTCGATGGCGGCCGTCGCCTCCGGCCGGCCGGCGCCCCGGTAGGCGGAGATCGGGGTGGTGTTGGTCACGACCGTGCGGGCCGCGGTCTGCACGTTGGGAATGTCGTACGCGCCCACCGCCATCAGCTTGGTCAGGAAGGGCAGGAAGCCGCTCATCCGCGGGTAGGCCCCGGTGTCCTGTACGACCTCGAGCCGGTAGGCGAGGATGCGTCCGTCGGAGGTCCCGCCCATCGTCACGGTGTGCTCCTGGGCGCGCCCGTGCGTCATCCCGACCAGGTTCTCGCTGCGCGTCTCCACCCAGCGCAGCGGCCGGCCGGTCTTCCGGGCGGCCCAGGCGACCAGGAGCGCGTCCCGGTCGGCGCCGACCTTGGCGCCGAACCCGCCGCCCACGTCGGGGGCGATCACCCGGATCGCGCCGGGGTCCATGCCCAGCACGCCGGACAGGATGAAGCGGGTGATCTGCGCGTTCTGCGTGCTCACCCAGTAGGTCAGCTTCCCGTCCGCGAACCGGGCGGCGGCGGCGCGCCCCTCCATCGGCATCGGGGCGAGCCGCTGGTTCACGATCGTCTGCTTGATCACCGCATCGCAGCCGTTGAAGATCACGTCGTCGGTGGCCTCGCCGGACGTCACGCAGACGTTGGACTCGGCGCCCTCGAACAGCAGCGTCTCGGTCTCCAGCGCGGTGCCGATGCCGACCACCGCAGGCAGCGGCTCGTAGTCCACGCTGACCAGTTCGGCCGCGTCCTCGCCCTGGTAGCTGTCGTTGGTGATGACCATCGCCACCGGCTCGCCGACGTACCGCACCCGGTCCACGGCCAGCAGCGGCTCGGACCATACGCCGCCGAGCGGCAGGGGCGCGCCCTCGGCGACCTCGGCGCCCGGCTCCGGAGGCGGCGGGGGGACCAGGTCGTCCATGTCCTGGATGGTCAGCACCGCCACCACGCCCGGCGCCTCGCGCGCCGCCGTGGTGTCGAGGCCGGTGATCCGCGCGTGGGCGATCGGGCTGCGCACGAACGTGACCCGCGCCGCGTCCGCGAGCTCCGGCACTCGCAGGTCATCGACGTACGTGCCGCCGACCGTCAGCAGCCGCGGGTCCTCGGTGCGCACCACGCGGGTACCCAGGATGCTCATATAGCTTTTCCGCCTTCCGGTATCTGACGTTCGCCACAGCCCCTGGGCGGCCGCGAGGCCGCGAAGCGCCGCAGCGCTTAAGCATTCTGACATCGGCCCGATGGCAGGTACAGCCCTTCATTCATCAGGATTCCTGCAGCTAGCAGTGGTCTCGCTGTACCTCCCGGTCGGGGTCATGCCCAGGCCTCCGTGATCAGCACCGGATCACTACCTTCATGACCTGGGCCGGGTGGCTGATCGCGAAGCGGATCGCCTGGGGCGCCTGGTCCAGGCCGAATTCGTGGCTGATCAGGCGGCCCAGCAGCGCGTCGTTGCGCTCGGTCACCGCCACGGCGTCGGCGAATTCCTGCTCGCCGCAGCAGCTCACCCCGAGCAGGTCAAGCTCCTTTTCGGTCAGCAGGCCGATCCTGATCGGCGCCTCCTCGTTCGACATCCCGACCTGGACCGCGCGCCCGCCCGAGGCGACCATGCCGACCATCGCCGCCGTCGCGGCCGCGGCGCCGGTGGCGTCGAACGCCGCCGGCGGCCCCGCCGGGCAGGCCCACCGGCGCGCGGCCGCGATCGCGTCGTCGGCGCCGCGCCACGGATGTACCTGCGCGCCCAGCTCGCGGGCCAGCGCGAGGCGGTTCTCCTGAAGATCGATCACTAGCGTCTCGGCGCCGCGCTCGCGCGCGACCAGGCTGATGCACTGCCCGATCGGCCCGGCGCCGAGGACCACGGCGCGCTCGCCGGGCTTGATCGCCGCCCGGTTCACGGCGCGCACGGCGATCGACACCGGCTCGGCCATCGCCGCGATCGCGGGATCGCCGACGGTGACCGGGAACACCTGCCGCTCGCCGATGGCCAGGCGCTCCTGGAGGCCGCCGTCGAGGTGAATCCCGGTCAGCGTCAGGCGGTCGCACGCGTTCGGCCGCCCGGCGCCGCACGGGTAGCACTGCCCGCACGGGTGCAGCGGCCACACCGCGACGCGCCGCCCGATTCCGAGTTCCGCGCGGCAGCCCGGCAGGCCGCGCCGTGATCGTGCCCGCCAGCTCGTGCCCCTGGATCCGGGGGAACTGCGACCCGCCCGCCGCGTCGGACAGCTCCCCGGTGAAGAAGTGGTAGTCCGACCCGCAGATCCCGACCGCCTCGGGCCGGATCACCACCTCGCCCGGACCGGGCGCCGCGGGCTCGGGGCGCTCCCGCACCACCATGGTGCCCACGCCCTCGGTGACCGCCGCGCGCATCAGGTCGCTCCCGGCGGACCGGGCTGACCGGGCTGACCGGGCAGGTCGACGCTGCCGCGCAGCAGGTACGCCGACCGGAGCAGTTCCGGTTTCTCGCGCAGCTCGCTGGCCAGGCCGGAGAACCGGAGTTGGCCACCCTCCATGACATGAGCCTGATTGGCCAGCCCCAGCGCGATGGTCGCGAACTGCTCGATCAGCAGGCCGGACTCGGCGACCGCGCGAATCCTCGGAACCAGCCGGCTGACGACCACCGGCGCCAGCCCCAGCGAGAGCTCGTCGATCAGCATGTAGCGCGGCTCGCAGACCAGGCCCTGAGCCAGCACGACCATCTGCTGCTCGCCGCCGGAGAGCATCCGGG
>CAWIDQ010000040.1:0-299677 GCA_963834695.1 uncultured Actinomycetota bacterium | reverse complement strand
CTTGTACGCAAATGAAGCGTTCTCCATCCTGGCTGAATCTCGGCCGACCGATACGGTTCTAGTGGTCGAGACAGAATCCAATATTCTGGAGTTGGTATACTCCTTGGCGCTTACCAAGCCGGCGATTGCCGTGCCGGATTCATTTTATTCGTCCGCCGCCGGCTGCCTGGGCTGGGGAGCTCCCGCCGCGGTGGGTATCGCCCTGGCTCTCAAAAGCCAAGGAGTCAAGCGGCCGGTGGTCGCCGTAATTGGCGACGGCGCGTTCCAATATTCAATCCAATGCCTCTATACCGCCGCACAACACAAGCTGCCGGTGGTATTTGTGGTTGTCCGCAACGGCGAGTACGCAGTCTTGAAGGACTTCGCTGTCCTTGAAAAGACGCCAAACGTACCGGGTCTCGACCTCCCCAGTCTCGATATTCCAACCATCGCCAAAGGTTTTGGCTGCCAGACAGTCGAGGCGAAATCAAAGACAGAAATCAAGGAGGCTTTCGTGGCAGCACTGGGAGCCGACTCGCCGACGGTGATTACAGTCCCGGTTCAACCCGAGAGCCATCGCTTGGCCTAGCAGGCTGCAATTGGCTGCCAGGGAAGACGGATCTCGCACTGTGCCTGGGCAGTGACCGGTGACCAGGTGCCTCTCGTAATTAGGGAGAACGGATATGAGCAGCGAATCGTCCGGTCCGACCCGGCATAGCGGTGCGTCGAGGCGTGCCTTCCCGGTTCGAGCACGCGACCTGCTGAAGGTCCGGGCGGTGTGGATCTTGCCGCTGATCCTCGGGTCGGCGGTGGTGGTGCTGATCACGGCGTTTTACGTCGGGTCGGTGGTCGACCCCCTCGGTCACCTGTACGGCCTGCCCGTCGCGGTGGTGAACCAGGACCGCGGGGCGGTGATCGGCACGCGGCGGATCAACATCGGCCAGCAGGTGCAGCGCGGCCTGTCAGGCAGCACTGCAGTCTCCGGCCGGCTGGCGCTGGCGGACACCACGCTCCGCTCCGCGCAGCAGGCCATGGACCGCGGAGCCTCCTACGCGACGGTGATCCGGCCCGGCTTCACCGCGTCGCTGCTCCACCTGGCCGGGGTGAGGGCCACCGGGCCGAGGCCGGGACGACCGGAGATTGGCATCTTGACCAACCAGCGTGCTGGCACGATCGGAGCCAGCCTGGCCTCCGGCGTGCTGCAGCGGGGCCTGGCGGCGGCATCACGCCAGATCGGGCGGCAGCTCACGCCTTTGGTGCCCGCCCGGGTTCGGGCGTCCGACCCGCTGACCAGGGTATTCTTGGCCGATCCGGTGACCGTCACGACGGCCGGGTACCGGCCGCTGCCCCCTCATTCTGCCCTGGGGCTGAGTGCCTTCTACATCGCGTTGCTGATCTTGATGTGCGGGTTCTTGGCCGGGACCATCATCAACCCCTCGGTGGACGCCGCGACCGGATATGCCACCAGCGAGATCGGGCCGCGATGGCGGCAGCGCCAGCCGCTGCCGGTCAACCGGTGGAACACGCTGGTCATCAAGTGGGTCATGGCCGCCGTCCTCACCGGCTTGATGACCGGGTTGTTGCTACTGGTGGCGGCCGGTATCTTGCGGATGACGCCCCCCACCTCGGGCTGTTGTGGCTGCTGGCCTGGTTGTGCGCGGCCAGCGTGGCCGCGGGGACCATCGTGTTGTGCGCGGTCCTGGGGGCCTCACTCGGCCAGCTCCTGGCCCTGCTGCTGTTCGTCTATGCGGGGTTGGCGGCCGCGGGCGGCACCGTGCCGCTGCAGGCGCTGCCCGGCGTCCTGCGGTGGCTGGCCCAGATCGAGCCGCTGCGGCAGATCCTCGCCGGTACCCAGGCGATCTTGTACTTCGACGCCCGGGCCGACGCCGGGCTGGCGCGCGCGGCCACGGCCGCGGCGCTGGGGCTGGTTTTCTGGCTGATCCTGGGCGCTGTGGTGGTGAGGTGGTATGACCGCAAGGGACTCCATCGCATGGATCCCGAGCTCCTGGGGTACCTGGGGCGTTCGGTGCAGCAGTACAAGTCGCAGAACGCCCGCGCCCGGCAGTCGTAAAACGCTCGCGCCCGGCAGTCGCAGAACGCCCACGCCGGCAACAGGACTCCGGGAACGCAGGCAGGCAAGCCGAGTCGGCGGGCCAGGCGCCGAAGTCCTTCTGCCAGGCGCGGACACGCTCGCCGGTCCGGACCATGGCCTTGGGCCGGCCGCCGGGCGGCAGCTCCCCCGAGCGCGGCGATGTTGGCGGGCAGCGTCCCGGGGTGCTGCTTCATCAGGTGCTGATCGCGGAGCGCAGCGTGGCGCGGATCAGCTGGCAGGACGCCGGGCCGACCAGGCGGCGGCCCTTGACGGCGGCGCGCAGCGCGGGGCCGCCGCTGGCGCGGGCGGTGGTGATGGCCCCGTTGAGGTCGTCAATGTAGCCGAAGACGGGGGCGACGTCGGGTAATCACGCAATCTGCGTGATGAAATCTCACGCAGGCCGGCGTCAGGCTCGCAGCCAGCAGCCACGAAGAGGTAGCCATGACCGTCCAGATCTCATAGCTGCCACGACCAGCCGGCAGGAGACCGGGGGGCCGGAGGGCCCCCGGTCGCAAGCAGAAGGAGAAGACCATGACCTTCAGCGTCCAGGAAGCCGCATACGAACTCCTGAGGCGGCTTGGCCTGACTACGATATTCGGGAACCTTGGCTCGACCGAGTTGCCCTTCCTCAAGAATTTTCCGTCAGATTTTAAATATGTACTGGCCTTGCAAGAAGCTTCGGCTGTCGCGATGGCTGATGCATATGCCCAGGCAACGGGAAAGCCGGCCTTGGTGAATCTGCATACCTTTGCCGGCACCGGCAATGGTATGGGCAACATTGGCAATGCTTACATGAACAAGGCCCCGCTCATCATCCTGGGCGGTAACCAGACCCGGGAAATGCTGGTGGGCGACGTGTACCTGACCAACGTAGAAGAAACCGTCCTCCCTGAACCCTGGGTCAAGTGGTCCTATCAGCCCGTGCGAGCCGAGGACGTACCGGCCGCCATCATGAGAGCCTACGCGGTAGCGCTTCAGCCTCCGGCCGGCCCCGTATTTCTTTCGGTTCCGCTGGACGACTGGGACAAGCCTGCGCTGGGCAGCGCCGTCGTGAGGACTGTCAGCACCCGAGTCGCCCCGGATCCCGAGCGAGTAAAGAGATTCGCCGACAAGATAAGCGGTGCTCGCAATCCAGTACTGATCTACGGACCAGGCCTCGAAAAGGCGGGCGGGTGGGACGCTGGCGTAAGGTTCGCCGAGAAACTTCAGGCCCCCGTATTGTTCTCACCATTTACTGAAAGCATCTCGTTCCCGGTTACCCACCCGCAGTTCCAAGGAGCCCTTCCGCCAGCGATCGGCCCGGCATGCGAACGCCTGCGCGGATTCGACCTGGCGATAGTCGTCGGAGCGCAGGTCTTCCGTTACTACCCCTACGTGGCCGGATCGTATCTTCCAGACGGAACCGAGTTGCTTCAGATCACCTCGGATCCGAACGAAGCAGGAACGGCATTCGTAGGCGACAGCATGCTCGGCGATCCGCAACTGGCTCTCGAGGCGCTGATCGACCTGGTTCCGGAGAACCCCAAGCGCGAATGGCCCAGTTCGCGCCGTCCCCCCCTTAAGGTTTCCAGCGCTGGAGACCCGTTGTATGCAGATGAAGTCTTCTCCGCCCTTGCCGAATCCCGGCCGGCCGACACGATTCTTGTCACCGAGACAACATCCAACGTGACCGAGCTGCTCAACGCCTGGCCGATTACCGCGCCGGGGTCATATTATTCCTTCGCCGGCGGCGGCCTGGGCTGGGGAGCTCCCGCCGCCGTGGGCGTCGCCCTGGCGCTCAAGACCCAGGAAGCCAGGCGGCCGGTGGTCGCTGTCATCGGCGACGGCGCGTTCCAGTACTCGATCCAGTGCCTCTACACCGCCGCACAACACAAGCTGCCGGTGGTATTCGTCGTTGTCCGCAACGGCGAGTACGGAGTCTTGAAGGACTTCGCTGTCCTTGAAGAGGCGCCGAACGCACCGGGTCTCGACCTTCCCGGCCTTGATATCCCAGCCATCGCCAAAGGTTTCGGCTGCCAGGCAATCGTGGCGAAATCAAAGGCAGAAGTCAAGGATGCTTTCGCGGCGGCACTGGGAACCGACTCGCCGACGGTGATCACAGTCCCGGTTAAACCCGAGATCCGTCCCCTGGCCTAGCAGTCCGCTGATGCTGTCACGCTGGCTAGGCGGGCTCGCCGCCGCCGCCGTTGCGCTGGTGGCTAGCGTCCTGGTAATCCTTGACCTGACCGACGCCGGGCTGCGGCGCTGGTGGGACGCTCACGCCCTGACCACCGACACAGTCGCCGGGCTGCTCGTACTGATGATCACGGTCCTGGTCGTTGACCAGGTAGTCCGGCTCCGGCAAGGCAACAGCAAGGCCCGCGCCGTGGCGGTCCAGGTCGCCATCTTGATGACTCAGGCCAACACCGCGGCGCAGGCAGTGTCCCACGTACTGGCCGGCTCGGGCGACCGGGACATAGCACGCGAAGAATTCCGGGCGTACACGATGATGCTGCTGGCCGTCGCGCCGGTACTGATCGACGCCAAGAAGTCAAGGAACTTCCTCGAGCAAGCCCAGCACCTCGACGGTGACATGGCCTTGGCGCTGAACGTGCTGGCCACGGCGCCCGGCCAGGAAGAAATCCCGGCCGGACGGCTCGACGGCGCGGTACAAGCTCTCAAGTCCGCATCGACCCCACTGCTTCAGAACCTGACCCCAGAGATGCAGTCGGCCGTTCGCGGAGATCGTCCCGCCTGACCGGCCAGGCCCGGGGCCCCGGACGACTGTTCGCCAACACTGCTGCCAAGCCGACTCGCCGGGACGATTCACGGCCTGCCAGAACTACCGAACTACCAAGGAGTGCGTAAGTAGGCCGACTGATTCCGGTCATGCGGTGATGTAGCGCAGGTGCGGGTCGGCGAAGAATGCCCGGACCAGCCCGGGGCGTTTCTGGAGCCGCCGCAGGGCTCCGACGGCCTTGGATTTCAGGTCTTCCTTGCTGGTGACGCCGGTCTTGCCGATCCGGTCGTGCTTGACGTTTTTCCAGACCCATTCGTCGGGGTTGAGCTCGGGTGAGTAGCCGGGCAGGCGGAACAGCTTCAGGCGGCCCCCGGTGGAGGCGACGTACTGCTTCGCCGCGGTGGCGCGGTGCGCGGGATGCCCGTCGACGATGAGGTAGACAGGCCCGGCCGCGTCGTGCAGCAGCCGCTTGCAGAAGTCGATGAAGGTGGCGGCGTTCGTGTTTCCCTCGTAGACGGCGAACCGCAGCGCGCCTTTCGCGGACACCGCGGAGATCATGTTCACCGAGTACCGGGCGCCGGTGTTCTTCACTTCCGGGGTCTGGCCGACGGGCGACCAGGTGGTGCCCGCGTGGTAGTCCGAGCGGATCCCGGCCTCATCAGCGAAGTAAATCGTGGCTTCCTCCGCCTCGGCCCGCGCCTGGATGGCGGGATACTCCTCGCGCTTCCACCGGTCCACGGCCTTCGGGTTCTGCTGGTAAGCGCGGTGCAACGGCCGCTGCGGTGACATGCCGAGCTTGCGCAGAAGCCGGCCGACGCTGACCACCGACAGCGCGACGCCGAATTCGCGGCGGATCAGCTCGCGGACCATCTCCCGGGTCCACAACGCGAACTCGAACTGCATCTGCCGCGGATCCTGCCCGGCGATCAGCGCATACAGCCGGGACAACTGCCCGCCGCCCAGTTTCGGCGGGCGGCCGGGCACCGGCTGGGCCTTCAGCGCATCCCTGCCGCCCTCGCGGTATTTCGCCAGCCAGCTGTACACCGTCTTGCGGTGCAGCCCGAGCGCGCCGGCCACATCCTCCGGATGAGTGCCTTCCCCGACCTGATCCACCGCCCGGATCCGCAGCGCCTCAAGGGTCTTGTGATCAAGCTTCCGGCCGTCGTTGTCCCGCACGGCACAATCCTGCCAGATCACAAGATCAAAGTCGGACTACTTCCGAATTCCTTAGTAAGGTCACACTTGCCGCGTGTCTGGATGCCCGCCCTTGCTTATAGCAGCGCCAAACATCCAGATACGCGCGAGCCATGTCCTAAGCGGCGTCGAGGCGATATGAATGCCTCAATGAGGCGGATAGCGCGTAGCCGACAGGACCCCAGGCCCGCAGATCGGCAAACCGAGCCGGGCTCCCGGGTCTGAACCCCGACAGGCAGGAACTATTGGCACACAGATCGGATGTTCTGCACGTATGGGCTCACAAATTCCTACAATTCTAGTAGGCATTCATAGTCGGCGATCCGGTCGCGTGGCTGCTCAAGCTCGGCGTCACTTTCCGTGATTTGTCCTGCACCTGGCTGACGCGCGCACTTCCGCCGTTCTGGGCGGCCATCGGGCGCAGAGTCGCTGTGGTCATGGCCGCGCATAGCGAATGATCTGAATGCTCGGTGGTCTCCGGCTCGACCGCGACCGCGGTATCCGCGCCTGGCCGCCGGGTCTGGCCGATCATGACCTCCCTGGGGTCAGGTGACGGCAGCGATCAGGCCGGACCCGGTCTTCGCAGGGCCAGGTCGAGGGCCTTCTCGAGGCTGAGTGCGATGCCCTGGGCGTAGGCCCGCTCCAGCTGCTCGTCGCCCAGGTGCGCACGCGCTTGGTCGAGGCTGTCCTGGCGGCGGCGCGCGTCGAACTCCTCCCACGGAATGCTCATCCGGTCCTGAAGCGCCTGCGCGGCGCCGTGCAGCGCAGCTGCCCGGTCCCAGTCGCCTGCATCGCCGGCCAGGCACGCCATGTAAAGGCAGGCGCCGGCGATGCCTTTGCTGTCCCCGGTCCGGCGGCCGATCCGCAGGGCGGCCTCGAGCATGGACCGGGCGCCGTCGAGGTCTCCCTCCGCGCGCAAGACCAGGCCCATGATCGCCATCACGATCGTGTCTTGGTGTCCGATCTGCTGCTCGGCTTGCGCCGCGGCTTCCAGGTGAGCCCGGGCGGCGGGGATGTCCCCAGTGTCCAGGGCAGCGAGGGCGGCGTTGCTGTGCAGGGCGGAGTTAGTGAGATGGTCGCCGGATCGTTCGGTGCAGGCGATCGCTTCGGCGAACAGTTGCCCGGACCTGGCCGGGTCGATGGTCAGGAGATACAGGAGCAAGCTCCTGGCCAGCAGGACGTCGTCGCCGAGCCTGCGGGCCAGCCCGACAGCCTCCTGCCCGAAAGGGCGCCCTATGTCCGGCTCGCCAGCCCAGAAATACGCGTCGCACAGTGCCGCAAGGGACCTGCTGAGCAGCCGGTCGTCGCCCAGCTGCCGGGCGACCTGGACCGCCCGTTCAGCAAGGTGGCGCGCCGTGGCGATGTCAATCCAGCAAGCGGCCCACGTGGCGGTGACCAGCGCCGCGGCGAACAGCGCTGGGTCCGCGCGGGCGTCGGGCCGCCGGAGCACCGGCACGAGCAGCCCGAAGGCCTCCTGCAGCCGGGAACGGGCTCTCCAGTAGCGGTCGAGCGCGACGCCCAGGCGCAGCACCAGCGCGGTCCCGTCCGGGCGGCCGGCCGCATGCCCGGCGGCGCGCCGCAGGTTGGCCTGATCGGCGTCCAGCCGGGCCAGCCAGCTGCCCTGCTCCGGCCCGGTCAGGTGAGCAGCGGCCGCCCCGGCGACGGCCAGGAAATGCGCGCAGTGCGTCCCCGCGACCGCCGCCACCTCTTGGCCGCCGGCCTCGGCCAGCCGCTCAGCGGCGAACAGCCGGATCGTCTCCAGCAGCCGGTACCGCAAGGCCGTCGAGGCCGGCTCGGCCACGACCAGGCTCTTGTCCACCAGCGACCCGAGCAGGCCGGACACATCGAGAGCGTCGAGGCTGCCGAACCCGCACACCGCCTCGGCGGCGTCCAGGTCGAAGCTGCCGGCGAACACCGACAGGCGCCCCAGCAGCACCTGCTCGGCGGCAGTCAGCAGCGAGTAGGACCAGCCGACCGTCGCCTGCAGCGTCTGCTGCCGTTCCAGCGCGGTGCGGCTGCCCCCGGTCAGCAGCCGGAACCGCTGATCCAGCCGGTCATGCAACTCGGCCAGCGACATCGACCGCAGCCGGGCCGCGGCCAGCTCGATCGCCAGCGGCATCCCGTCCAGCCGTCGGCACACCGACACCGCCAGCGGCCCGCCCTCCTCATCAACGGGCAAGGCGACGCCCTGCGTCCGGGCCCGCTCGGCCAACAGCGCCACCGCATCAGAAGACCCGGGCGTCCCGGAGCCGGGATCGCCGGGCCCGGGCAGCGACAGCGGCGGCACCCGGTAGATGGTCTCCCCGTCGATGCCCAGCGGCTCGCGGCTGGTGGCCAGCAGGTGCACCCGCGGGCAGCTCCGCACGATCGCCTCCGCGGCCTTGGCGCAGCCGCCGATCAGATGCTCGCAGTTGTCCAGCACGATCAGCACATCCTGCGGCGCCAGGGCATCCAGCAGGACCTCCAGCACCGGCCGGCCCGGATTGACGGCCAGCCGCAGCGCCTGCGAGATGGCCGCCGGTACCGCGTCCTGGTCGGTGACCGCGGCCAGCTCCGCCAGCCACACCCCATCCCCGGACCCATCCAGCAGCTCGGCGGCCACCTGCAGCCCCAGCCGGGTCTTACCCGCCCCGCCGGCCCCGGTCAAGGTCACCAGGCGAGCCGACTCCACCAGCGCCCGGACCTCGGAGACCTCCCGCTCGCGGCCGATGAACGCCGACAGCCGGGCCGGCAGGTTGTTCGGCAGCGCCGGGCTGCCCAGCGAGCGCAACGGCGGGAACTCCGCTTGCAGGCCCGCCGCGCGCAGCTGGAAGATCCGCTCAGGGCGGCCCAGGTCCTTCAGCCGGTGGCTGCCCAGATCGGCCAGCGCCGCGCCCGGCGGCAGCCCGTCCCGCACCAGCACCGCCGCCGCCTCCGACACCAGCACCTGCCCCCCGTAGGCGACCGCGGCCACCCGGGCGGCCCGGTGCACCTCCAGGCCCACCAGGCCCGCCGCCGTCCGCGCCGCCTCCCCGCAATGGATACCCATCCGCACCCGCACCCGCTCCCCGCCCGGCCACGCATGCGCCGCGATGGCCTGCTGCATCTGCAGCACCGCCGCCACGCACCCCTGCGGCGAGGAGAACACCGCGAAGAACGCATCCCCCTGCGTGTCCACCTCCGTGCCCTCATGCGCGGCCAGCGCCGACCGGATCAGCGCGTGATGCCCGGCCAGTATCCGCGCGTAATCGTCTTCTCCCAGCCGCCCAAGCAGCGCCGTCGAGCCCTCAATGTCGGTGAACAAGAACGTGAGGGTCTCCACGGCCACAGCCTAGAAGGCCGGCCAGGCGGCAGCTGCCAGCTGGCACGCGCCATCACGCCAGACCGCACACCCGGAAGGCTTACCGCTGCTGACCCGCCGCTGCCACTCGGCACGGGCCCGCCCGATCGCTGACGCTCCCCGATGCCAGAACGAGAAGTTCGGGGCGGCCCTGCTGTCGGGCACCCGAGGCCGGATCGCCACGCCCGAATCGGCAGGCGCGAAGGGCTACCGTCACCTCGTCACGCGCTGTAGTTTGCGCTGCGCATCGCTTGACACGCGATATCCGCCGATATGGGCGGATCCGCGAACGGTCGATCGTGGTTCGTGACCCGCTCAAATCGGGTAGTTCTGCGCGGCCGCGGTACGGCTGCCTGATGCTGGGTCGATTTGAGTGCGGCCGGTGTTCGTCGCTGTCAGCCGTCGCGTTCGGGCCGTAGCTGGATACTGGCCCGCGCCGCGTCCAGGATCAGCTGGGACGGCACGCTGGAGGACCTGCCTGCGGGGATCGACGGCGCGATCGCGCGTGGCTTCGACGAGGCCGACGCCAACGTGCTCTGCGCGCTGGTGATCATGGTTCCGCGGGACATCCAGGGCCGGGGAGTGAGCGCGGCCGCTGTGCGCGCGATGGGCGACATCGCCCGCCGCCACGGCCTGCAAGCGTTGATCGCGCCGGTTCGGCCGAGCTGGAAGGAACGCTACCCGCTTGTGCCGATCGGCCGGTACGCCTGCTGGCGGCGCCCCGACGGCCTGCTGTTTGACCCCTGGATGCGCGTCCACGAGCGGATCGGAGCCGCCGCCCTAAAGCCCGAACCGCTGTCGCTGCGGATCACGGGCACCACCACCGAGTGGGAGGACTGGACGCGGATGACCTTCCCCGAAAGCGGCGACTACTGGTTCCCCGGCGGGCTTACCACCGTGCACATCGACCGCGAGCGCGACCGCGGCAGCTACTGGGAGCCGAACGTCTGGATGCACCACACGCTGTGAGGACACGATATAGACATTCTGTCGCGCTGAGAACGGTTCCCGCTTTGGTGCATGAATGCTGGTTGTCCATGCCTTGTTGGGCTGCGGCTTTTCCGGGCCCGTGGCGCCACGCCGGTTGCGCTGCCCCGGGGGGCGGCGCCCGCCAGCCTGTTCTTGTCGTGTCCTGGCTATTCGGTCCGCAAGAGCACCGTGGTGGGCGTGCGAGCGGCGACGCGCCCGGGGAATACGGCCGCCAGGTTGGCGAATACTATGGCGCCGGCCGCGACCACGACCATCGACAGTACGGGCACATTCGGATCAGGAACGGCCGAGATTCCCCGGGCGAAGAGCGTCCAGAGCCATCGCCCGAGGGCGATGCCGAGGGAAGGCCGAAGATGACTCCGACGATCGCGGGCACGGACGACTGCCAGGCCACCGTGGCGGCCAGCTGCCGTTGGGTGAAGCCCAAGGCTTGAGCAGTGCGAACTCGCGGCGGCGGCGGCGGACCGAGGCGATCAGGGTGAGCCCCAGCGCGCCGATCGCGCCGGCGGCGAGGATGGCGGCGAGCGCCGAGGGGTGGAGCCGACGGCGTGGTAGTCGGCGATCTCGGCCGGGCGGAGCACGGAGACCACGCCCCCGACCGGGCTGTCGGGGTCCGATGACCGGTTGAGAACGGCGGTGACCTGGCCGAGTGAGCGCCGCGCCGCGGCCGGGGTGACGCCGGGGCGGATCGTGATGAACACCGCCAGCGGGCCCGGCACGGGGGTTCCTTGCGGGTTGAGGGCCTGGGCCGGGAACAGGTCCGCGGCGACGATCGCGCCGGTGCGGGCATCACCGTAGTCTGGCTGCGCGGCCGCCGGGCAGGTGGCGAGCAAGCCGCGGCGTCCAGGCGTGACCTGGCGGTCGGGGCTGCGCTGGCCGCCTCGTGGGCTGCCAGCTGGGCCTTGTACGCCACCTATACCTGGACCGCGGCTCCGGGCCTGAGCACGCTGCAGGCGGTTCGGTTCTACGCGCCGGCCCTGGGCGCGATCTCGCTGCTGGGCGCCTGGATGATGGTCCGCGTGCCGCGCCGGCAGCCGCTCGTCGCGATCACCACTCTCGCGGTGGTCGCGGCGCTGTTCGGGCTTGGTGGCTGGGCCTTCCATGACATGTACCAGTTCCCGTTCGGGCGGCAGCTGCAGGTGGTGCACGGGCCGGGCGGCACGGTCGAGCTGAAGCCAGGCCCAGGGGTCACGATCGGCGGCCCGGGCGGCGTGAAGCGCGCCGGCCCTGGCCGAGCCGCCCACATCCGGCCGTCGGGCCAACCCGGTGTCCGCCCGGCATCACGACCGTCTGGCTGACGTTAGCCGCTTCCAGGTGCAGTGCCACAATCGCCGGCTGGTGTTCCGTTGTGGCGCCCTGAAGGTCCGCCGGTGCCTGCCGTCCGGTTCCTGGCGGACCTGAAAGCTGAACACCCTGGATCACTCCGCGGCTGCGCAGCGAAAGAAGCCCAAGCGCGCACTCCCGCCGATCGGTGCGGCCAGAGGTTTGCTGCCGAACTGGGTCTGTGCCGAACAGACCGTGTGCCGCGAGCGTGAGCCAGCCAGCGTCGTAATGGATGCCCAGAGGCACGCCGATTATGTCGCGCCGCGAGGGCCTTGGATCAGTTGACGATCTGTTCGCCACCCTGCCTCGGAGATGCGTGCGAAGAGCCCCCAGAGCCGACCCCGCCGAGGCACTCGCCGGCGCGTAACCTTTAGGGGTCGGTCTCCGAAAGATGGAGGGAGCCATGGCTGAGCCGCAGGCGATGAAGGCGAACATGCTCACCGAGCTCCGCGCCTCGGATGTGGAGCGAGCTGAGGTGGCCGACTTGCTCAAGAAGCACTTTATAGACGGCCGCCTCGACCAGGCGGAGTTCGACGAGCGCCTCGGCGCCGCCCTCAGCGCGAAGACGCGCGGTGAGCTGACGGCACTGCTCGATGACCTCCCGCGACTCGTCGCAAACCGGCCTGTGCGGCCGTCACCGCGCCGTCGAGCTCGGAGGCCCATGGCGCCACTCGCGCTCATCTGCCTCCTCGGCTGCCTCGTGATCGCGGCGGCGAGCTCGCTCGGCAGCACCGGACGCGTAGCCGTCGCACACGCCGGGCTCGGCGGCCATTCAATGGTCATAACCCAGAGCAGCCGGGTCTTCTCGCTCACGCCGGTTCTGGTGGCGGTCCTCCTCGTCGCGAGCGTCTGCCTCGCCGTCCGCTTCTTCCGCCACACCCACGAGCGTCGATAACCAGCGCTTCTTCGTTTGAAAAGCCCGAGCCGCAGGCGCTGGCGCCCCAGGGAACCGGGCCGTTCGGCTCGCTCTTTCGGAAGGTCACCCACGCGGGAATGGGCCAGAACGGCGGGCATTCGCGCGGTAGCAAGAGACCTTCGCCTTGTCGGCAGTCGTTGCGGCGGTCCCGCTCGCCGGCGATCAGCGCCTCCAGCATGGCGCGGACCGACAGCGTGTCCAGCTTGCTGGCCACCGCGGAGACCTTGATCAGGGCGTCTTCCAGCAGTTTCTCCAGCCGGGAGTAGTGCCGGGTGCGCTCGCGGGTCAAGTCAGTCCGCAGCCGGGTGTAGTCCCGCAGCTGCCGGATCTCGGCCGACGGGACAAACGAGGGCCGCAGCATGCCCCGCTCGGTCAGCTTGGCCAGCCACACCGCATCCAGCTTGTCGCTTTTGGGCCTGCCGGGTGCCTGCTTCACGTCCGCGGCCCGGACCAGCTGCACGTCTAGCCCGGCCGATTCGAGGAGATAGAACCAGATCCGCCAGTAATCGGAGGTCGATTCCAAAGTGACCTTCTCGATCCCCTCCGCGGCCAGGTGCTCGCCGAGTTCCAGGACCGCGTTCGTCGTTGCGTCCACCTGCCACACCCGGGTCCGGCGCTTGCCCGGCCGCGCCTCATGGGGCACCCGGGTGCACACCATCCCCGGCGCCTTCGCCACATCGACCGCGGCGACGCGCTCCAGGACCTGCTCGTGCTCCTCGTCCTCGATCTCCTGCGGTTCCATCACCGCCACCATCTCCCCACCGGCCATCTCACGCATCACAACAGGACAGGCGAAAAAGGGAAGCCCGCGGGGTCCGGTCGGGAACCGAAAGTCTGACCGGCGTGCTCGTGGCAACAGTGCGCGACCCGTAGGTCAAGACCCCGCGCCAGACTAGCCCGCGGGCTCACGTCCCAGAGGAGCACCGGCGTCGGCGGGCAACCCGAACCCGATTTTCACGCCGGCGCGGCGTCTGCCGCAGGGGATATCGGGACTAGCCCGAAGTTGCTGTAGCGCTGTGTAGCGATCACGGGCCTGACGTGCTGAAGGCCGGCAGGTGCAGTCGTCGTATGTAGCCACGAAATATGCGTGTCGTTTCGGGTCGTTCCTGATAAGTTCCGTCTAGGATCGTGGTATGACGGCACGTAGCAGCGCGATGCACGTAGCCCGGAACAGGCGCACCTATGTGGCGAAGTCCGGCGAGCGGCGGGTGTATGAGTCGGTGCTGGTGCGCCGCACCTACCGGGACGGCGGCAAGGTGCGGCATGAGACGCTGGCGAACCTTTCGGCGCTGCCGGCCGAGGCGGTCGCCGCGATCGAGGCCACCTTGAAAGGCGAGCGGCTGGTGCCGGCCGGACAGGCAGTCACCATCACCGGGTCGCTGCCGCACGGGCACGTCGCCGCGGTGCACGCCTTGGCCGCGAAACTGGGGCTGCCCGCGCTGCTCGGCCCGGCGGGCCGGACCCGGGACCTGGCCCTGGCGCTGGTCATCTCCCGGGTGGTCCGGCCGGGCTCGAAGCTGCCCACCCTGACCTGGTGGGGCGATACCACCCTGGGCGCCGACCTCGGGGTGGCCGGGGCGTCCACCGATGACATCTACGCGGCGATGGACTGGCTGGCCGGGCGGCAGGACGCGATCGAGGCGGCGCTGGGCCGCCGGCACCTGGGCCGGGAGCCGAACCCGGCGCGGATGGCGCTGTTCGACCTGTCGTCCTCCTGGCTGGAAGGCTCGCAGTGCCCGCTGGCCGCCCGCGGCTACTCCCGGGACGGCAAGAAGGGCCGGCTGCAGATCGAATACGGGCTGCTCACCGACCCTCAGGGCCGCCCGGTCGCCGTCCGGGTGTTCCCCGGCAACACCGGCGACCCAGCCGCCTTCACCGAGATCGTCCAGGTGGTGCGGGACAAGTTCAAGCTGGCTAAGATGATCATGGTTGGCGACCGCGGCATGATCACCTCCGCCCGGATCGCCGCCTTGAACAAGCTGGCGGACGGTACGGCCCGGCCGGATCCCTACGGGTGGATCACCGCGCTGCGCGCCCCGGCGATCAAGAAGCTGATGGCCGACGACGGTCCGCTGCAGCTGTCCCTGTTCGATGAGCAGGACCTGGCCGAGATCACCTCACCGGACTTCCCCGGCGAGCGGCTGGTCGCCTGCCGCAACCCGGTGCTGGCCGCCGAGCGCGCCCGCAAGCGCGAGGACCTGCTGGCCGCGACTGAGAAGCTGCTGGCTCCCGTCGCCGCCCGGGTGACGGCCGGGCGGCTGGCCGGCGCCGCGGCGATCGGCGTCGAGGTGGGCAAGGTGATCAGCAAGTACAAGACCGGCAAGCACTTCGAGGTCACCATCACCGGCGACAGCCTCACCATCAGCCGCAGGCAGGCGCAGATCGACGCCGAGGCCGCCCTGGACGGGTTCTACGTGCTGCGCACCCCCGTCCCCGCCGCCGGGCTGGACGCGCCCGCCGTGGTGACCGCCTACAAGAACCTCAAGTACGTCGAGCGGGACTTCCGCTCGATCAAGTCCGACGACCTGGACCTGCGGCCGGTGTTCCACCGGCTGGAGGAACGCGTCAAGGCGCACGTGCTGATCTGCATGCTCGCCTGCTACCTCACCTGGCACCTGCGCAGGGCCTGGGCGCCGCTGACGTTCACCGACGAGAACCCGCCCGCCCCGGACACCCCCGTCGCCCGCGCCCGCCGCTCCGCCGCCGCCCAGGCCAAGGCATCCGCCCAGCACGACCCCGAGGGCCGCCCCTACCGCAGTTTCCGCGGCCTGCTAGAACACCTGGCCACCTTGGCCCGCGACAACGTCCGGTACGCCGGCGCCAGCCTCACCGTGCCGATGCTCACCGAGCCCACCGCCACCCAGCGCCAGGCATTCGACCTGATCCACGTCCCGATCCCGCTGACCTTGAAGTAGCCAGAACACAACCCTGCCAGCCCGGCAAAACGCCAGGCCAAAACCACAAAGGCCAACCCAGCTAGTCGTAACTTCGGTCTAACTGGCATGGCGCCCGCAGCCGCGGAGAGGTGATGCCGGATGGGCTGCACCGTGCATGTGGCCTGGGATGAAAAGCTGGCCGATTACCACTTCGGGCCTGGCCATCCGATGGCGCCGGTGCGGGTGGAGCTGACCATGCGCCTGGCGCACGAGTTCGGGCTCTGGGACCAGCCCGGTTTGGATATGGCTGCCCCGGATCCGGCCTCGGACGCGGACCTGCGGCTGGTGCACGACGAGTCGTACATCACCGTGGTGGAGGCGGTCAGCCAGTGGGCTCAGCGATGGCCTGATGCCAGCGGCGGGCTGGAGGGACGGCAGCTGCGCGTGGCGCACATGTTCGGCCTGGGCACCGAGGACAACCCGGTGTTCCCCGGCATGCACGACGCGTCGGCGCTGGTGGCCGGGGCGACGCTGGCCGCGGCCCGCGCCGCCTGGTCGGGATCGGCGCAGCACGGGGCGAGCATCGCGGGCGGCATGCATCACGCGATGGCCGGCCACGCCAGCGGGTTCGGCGTCTACAACGACGTCGCGATCGCGATCGCCTGGCTGCTCGGGCAGGGCGCCGAGCGCGTCGCCTACGTGGACATCGACGCTCACCACGGCGACGGGGTGCAGACAGCGTTCTACGACGATCCGCGGGTGCTGACGATCAGCCTGCACGAGCACCCGGCGACCCTGTTCCCCTACACCGGGCTGCCCGCCGAGGCCGGCGGGCCGAACGCCGAAGGGTCGGCGGTCAACGTGGCGCTGCCCGCGGGGACCGGCGATGCCAGCTGGCTGCGCGCGTTCCACGCGGTCGTCCCGCCGCTGCTGCGCCAGTTCCGGCCGCAGATCCTGGTCAGCCAGCACGGGGCCGACAGCCACCGGCTGGACCCGCTGGCCAACCTGGAGCTGAGCATCGACGCGCAACGCGCCGCCCACGCCGCGATCCACGCGCTCGCCCACGACCTGGCCGGCGGGCGCTGGCTGTTCACCGGCGGCGGGGGCTACGAGCTGGTGGGCGTCGTGCCCCGGACCTGGACGCACCTGATCGCCGAGGCCGCGGGACAGCCGATCGACCCGGCCACGCCGACCCCTCTGCCGTGGCGCGAGTACGCCACACAGCGAACGGGCCTGGCCGCGCCCGAGCAGATGACCGACGGGGCACCCGCCACGTTCGTCCCGTTCGAGTCTGGCTACGACCCGGACGACCCGGCCGACCGGGCGATCATGGCCTCCCGCAACGAAATCTTCCCCCGGCACGGACTGTGGCCGCTATGACGGCGGTGTTACACGGCCATGCGCACCAGCATTGCCCGGGCTCTCCGCACTGCGTGATTACCTGCCTGTCCAAGAGGCGGGCCAGGCCGTACGCTGGCGATCAAGGACGGTGATCACCAGCCTGGAGGATCCGATGAGCAAGAACATCGTGCTGGCCGTTGACGCGGCATCGGGAGATCCGCCCCGGCACGTCTCCGCGGCCGCGGACATGACCCGCGACCTCAGCCGCGACAGCGGAGATCATGTCATCGTCCTGCACGTCCACGAGTTCGCCACCGGCCGGTTCGGCCGCCTGCAGGTCGACTGCCCCGAGGGGGCCGGCGAGCAGGTGGTGAAAAAGATCGTGTCCGGCCTCCGGGCGGCCGGCGTCAGCGCCGAGGGCGAGATCCGCGAGGCCAATTATGGTCACATCGCGGCGGCCATCCTCAGGGCCGCGCACGAGCACGGCGCGCGCCTGGTGGTGCTGGGCTCCCGCAGCCGCACCGACCTGCCCCGCGTACCGCTGGGCAGCGTGTCCACCCGGCTGCTGCACACGGCCACCCGGCCGGTCCTCATCGTGCCCAGATCCGACGCCCCGGCCGGGGCAACGCCGCCGGCGGAGACCGCGGCGGCAACCGGGGAGCGCTGAGCACATCTCGCTTGGGCCGCGCCACGGGATGGCCAGCGGCGACCTGGGATGTTCGGCAACCGGCTGCCGCGGGGGCCCGGAAGCGATCACGACCGGGACCCCATGCGGCGGCAGCGAGGCAGCAGCAGCGCCCGTCCATGAGCGCGGTCCGGGATCAACGGCGAGTTGCCCACCGCGGGCCCGCTACGGACCACTCCGAAGCCCACGCGGCCAGGCGGCGCCAGTCGAGCGCCCGGCGGCACAGCCAGTAGCAGACGAGCAGCACGATCCCGCCGCAGTCCGGCGATCTCGGCCCGCAGCTCCTCAACCGCCCGGCCAAGCTCGGCGATCACCTCATCCCGGGTGGCGCAGGCCGCGCACCCGGCAGCGGGCGGCGGTAGCTCGGTCACAGGCCACCATGATCAGGACAATCCGGCCATGATCAAGCCGGCACGCTGAGCCGACGGTGATAACTTCCCTGCCATGCTCACCCGGCTCCGGCGCGGCCAGACAGCGCGCAAGGACGCCGATGGCTGCGACCGCTCCTTGGCACCAGGCTGTCCACGCCGGGGCATCCTGGAATCCGCAGCGCCAGCGCGGTGCCGTGACGCGATGACGACAGAGGGAGCCATGATGGACCAGAGTGCCCGACGACCGGAGGACATACGGTTCCTTTCGGGAGTGATCCTGGTGTCCGAGCAGCCAGAACGGCTGGCGGGCTTCTACCGCGACGTGCTCGGGCTACCACTCGCCGAGGAACGGCATGGCGATACGGCCCCGCACTGGGCATGCGAACTCGGCGACGTTCACTTCGCCATCCACCCGGTGGCCGACTACGAAGGCGAGCCGACCGCGACCGGTGCAGTCAAACTGGCCTTCATGATCTTCGACATGACCCGGCTCACCCGATGGCTGGAGACACGTGGTGTCCCTCTCTGCTACCCGCCGGCCGAATTCGGCACCCAATCGCGGATCACGGCGATCCGCGACCCGGACGGAAACCTGATCGAGCTCACCGAACTCGGCCCGGCCTGGCTCGGCCACCTCAAGGAACATCGCGCAGCGGGGGGCGATCTCGTCCAAGAGTGGCAGGCCCGCCTCAGCAGCTGAGCTGTCGTTCAGATGCGGCAGGCAATGCCAGTCCCTCACGCAGAGCCTGCGGCCTGAATGTTTACGGACGGCAGTCCAGCACCTCGGACAGTGCCGGGCGTGCAGCGACGGCGCTCTAGCCCCCGCTCTGGGATGCACCTGAGTAGGATGTCGCCCCTCAGCTAGCGCGGCGTGGCACCGTTCAGACATGACCGCAGAAAGTGACCGACCTGAGCCTGCGCACGTCGCCTGGTTCCGATCTGTAGAGCGAGAGATTAAGGAAGACTACGACCGCCTGCACCAAGAGGCGCTTTCGGATCCGCAGCGAGCCGGGCACGGTGGTGAGGGCACGTGGGCGAGGGTTCTCGGACGTTCGAGGGCGCGATCGGCAAGGACCTGTCGAACCCGATCCCGCGGTGGGCCGAGCACGGCGCTGACCGCAAGGTGGTGCCGTACGCGGTGGCCACCGACATGGACAGCCCCAATCCCGACACTGGGGAGGAGCATCAGCACACCAACACCCAGCTGTACAACATCCTTAACGAGCAGAACCGGCTCAAGCCTGCCGGGGAGATGACGGCGCCGTACAACGCCCCCGAACCGAGCCAGAAGCCGACCATGGACGGCTTTGTCACCGACTACATCAGCACGCTCACTGTGGAGCTGGGCCGCCAGCCCACCTGCGAGGAGTACTCGCAGGTGATGACCGGGTTCACCCCCGAGCAGATCCCGGTGCTCAGCGTTGTCCCCTCGTGAATCTTGGTGGTCAGGCCGCCGCGGAGACGGCCCAGAGCAGCCCGACCTGGCCGCTGGGTACATTCTGGGCGGCCCCTGATCCTGCTGCTCGCCTTGCCTCGAGGATCGTGCCAAGGGCGGTGTGATCACTGCTGCGGTAGGGTCTGTCCTCGGCGGCTGCCTGCCGTCCGCCCGGCTCGGGAGGGAAAGTGATCCGCGTTCTGGTGGCTGAGGACATGCGGATTCTGCGTGACACGCTGGTCGCGGTGCTGGATCTCGAAGACGACATCGATGTGGTCGCCCAGGTGGCCGACGGCGAGGCGATCGTGCCGGCGGTGCTGGCGGACCGCCCGGATGTGGCGGTGGTGGATATTGACCTGCCCGGGGCCGACGGGCTGACTGCCGCGGCGGTGCTGCGCGAGCAGTGTCCGCAGTGCCGCGTGCTGATCTTGACGGTGCTGGGCAGGCCCGGGGACCTGCGCCGGGCCCTGGCGGCGCACGTCTCGGGCTTCCTGGCTAAGGACACGCCGGCCGGGGAGCTGGTGGACGCGGTCCGGCGGGTCGCCGCGGGCGAGCGGGTAATTGACCCGCAGCTGGCCCTGAAGGCGCTGGAGGTCGCCGGGAATCCGCTGTCACCGCGGGAGGCGGACGTGCTGCGGCAGTTCGCGGCGGGCGCCGGGCCGGCCGAGATCGCCGCTGCGCTGCACCTGTCCTATGGCACGGTGCGCAACTATCTGGCCTCGGCGGTCACCAAGCTCGGCGCCCGCAACCGGGTGGACGCAGTGCGCATCGCCACGGAGGCCGGCTGGCTGTAACCGGCGCCGCGGCCACCGCCAACGGGCCAGCGGGAGCTGGGCGCCGACGGTGTGCAGAATGCATGGCCGGGGGGTGTGGTTTGCATGCCGGTGTCATGCGGGGTGCACGTTACGCGACGGCCGCCCGGCGGCCGAGACTGGGGGGAATGGGCGGCACGCAGATTCCGGCGTCACCGGCGCGTCGCACGCCCGGCGCGGACGCCGGGGCGGTGCGGAGCGCCCGGTGATCCGCGTCCTGGTCGCGGAGGACGTCCGCGTAGTGCGGGACACGCTGGTCCCGCTGCTGGGCCTGGAGGCGGACATTGAGGTGGCCGCCGCGGTGCCGTCCGGTGACCAGATCGTGGCCGCCGTGCTGGAGCACCGCCCGGACGTGGCGCTGCTGGACATCGGCCTGCCCGGGGGCGACGGTCTGACTGCCGCGGCCGAGCTGGCCTGCGCTGCCCGGCTGCCGGGTGCTGATCTTGATCGGGCTGGAGGCCTCAGGCAACCTGAGCGCGGCCATGCGCGCCGGGGTACACGGGTTCGTGCTCAAGGACAAGCCGGCGGAAGATCTTATCGGCGCGGTACGGGCGGTGGCCCGGGGCGAACGGGTCGTCGACTCGCGGCTGGCCGACGCGGGGCACCGGGCGGAGGGGGACCCGGGGCAGGCCCGGTAACCGGGCCAGGGCCTAGAGGACCAGGCAGCGGGATCTCCGCGCTGAGGTCGAACCAGCCGCCGGCCCGGCTGACGGTCAGGCGGCCGCCGGCGGCGCGCACCCGGGCGGCCAGATTGCCCAGGCCGCTGCCGGTGCCGTCGCCGACGGCCGGCTGGCCTGCGCGGTCGCCGCCGACGGCCGTCCCGTCGGGCACGCCGTCGTTGCTGACCCGCAGCCGCAGCGGGCCGTCCGCGGTCGTCGCCTCGATCGTGCAGGCCGTCGCGGCGGAATGGCGCAGGATGTTGGTCACGGCCTCGCGCAGCACTGGCGCCAGCACGGCGTCCGCCTCGGCCGGCCGCGGCCCGGCACCGATGTCGGCGCGCGACGTTCACGCCGGCCGAGGCCAGGATGTCCCGGGCGGCGGCGAGCTCGGCGTCCAGCGGCAGATGCCGGCTGGCTTCGGCGACCAGCCGGATGTCCGCGCGGGCATGGGCGCAGATCCGGGTCATCTCCGCGATCTCGGCTTTTGCCCTGGTGTCGTCCCGGTCGATCAGCCGCCCGGCCAGGTCGGCCTTCAGCGCGATCGCGGACAGGCCCAGGCCGAGCAGGTCGTGGACGTCCCGCGCTACGCGCAGCCGTTCGGCCAGCGCCGCCATCCTGGCCAGCTCGCCGCGCAGCGTCTCCAGCTGGCGGGCTGTCCCGGCCAGCCAGGCCAGCCCGTACACCAGCAGGCCGACTCCCGCGATGACAGCCGTCTCGTACAGCACGTCGGCCCATCCCTGTTGCGGCGGCTGCGCCGGCCTGGGGCACCGTGGCATACAGCGCGGACCAGCTGGCCACCACTGCCGCGTACCCGGCCCAGCGCCAGCGGCCGGGAACAAGCAGGAGGAACGACCCGGCGGCAAACCCTGCCAGGCTGCCGACGTAGCCGCGGAGCAGGAGAAAGGGCATATAGACCAGCACTGTCTGGAGGGCCAGCGTCAGCGGCCAGGCCCGAGGCGGTCGGCCTTCCGGCGCGTGCCGGGAGTGATACAGCTGCAAGGCCACGCACACGGCGACGCTGGCCAGCAGCGCGGCGGCGCCCCGGGGGTCAAGGTGCGCGAGATAGATGTTATTCGCGGTCTGCAGCCCGAACCCGCACAAGATCACGACCAGGATGGTCCACGCCAACCGCGGGGCGATGTCGGCTCCGGTCGCCGCAGTCGCTGGCTCGGGGCTCGGTGCCGTGCGGTGGTCTGCGGTCACCGCCCGCGCCTGCGCGATGGCGTCCCGGGCGGCCACGCCCGCCGCCTCCATCTGTGCCCGTGCCTCCGCCGGGTTACCCGGCAAGGCCTGCTGGGCCGCCGCTGTCATCCCCGTGACGTCGGCCAGGCGGCCGCCGACCGCGGCCTGCAGGTCCTCGGCGGCCTGCAGCCGCTCATGGGCGACCGCGAGCTCGGCGAACCGCCCGCGCGCTGACTGCAACTCCGCGACGAGATCGGACAGCCGGACCGGGCCGAAAAAGGCCACGCAGTCGTCCACGAAGACGATGACCAGCCACAGTACTGCCGACCAGGCGGGCGCCCAGGGAAGGCCGACGAGGCCGGCGCGTACCGCGACATCGGCCACCAGCAGCACGCCAGCCAGCGGCCACGACAGCCGGCCCGGAAGCGTCAGCAGCACCATGCCGGCCAGCAGGCCCGCCACGCCCTGCGCCCACTGCCCGCCGAACACGGCGAACGGAACATAGGTCAGCGCGGCCTGCGCGGCCAGCAGCGGCCAGGTGTAGCGGGCCAGCAGCGGCCTGGTGCCCGGGACGGCATACAGCAACGGCAGAACGAACAACGCCATGATGAACGGCGCCTGGTCACCCTCGTCCGAGGCGAAGGCGCCAGCCAGCCTCGCGACCAGCACGATGCACAGGACCGCGACGGCAATCACGCTGGCACGCCGGGACGCATTACCTTCTGTCTCGGCGGCGCCGGTCCCGGCGATCATGGTGCCACCTCGGCCGCGTCCGCCTGCCGCCAGCTCTCTGCTATCACAGCACGCGGGAGTTTCACGGCCCGCCCCCCGGCCGCGCCGGCCAGCCCAAGGCCCTTCACCCGGTGGCCCCAGGCGACGGCGAACTGGTCATGCGCACCACTATGACCCGCACCGGTGGGCCCGGCAAGCCAGCCGGCGGGCACCCTGAGCCGCCGGAGCGTGCACTCTGCACACACCGTCGGTGCAAACACCACACCGGTCTGGTGCCCGCCGCACTAGCTGCGCCCGGCCGGCGCGGCCAAGACTTGCGGATATGAGCCGTCCCGCGCCGACGCACCGGTGTTCTCGCCTGTCAGGCACCTGTACACCGTGCTGAAGTGCCTCACTAAGGAGGCCGAATGGACGCCAGCGTCTGGATCCTCAACCTTGTCGTCCTGGCTCTGGTGCTGACCGCAGACCTCGGCTACCGCAAGATCACCCCGATGCGGCTGCTGCGCCCGGTCATCGCCGCCGCCATCATCATCCCGTTCTTCTTCAAGGCAGCCGCGTCCTCCGGACACGGCCTGCTCCTTGAGATCGCCGGGCTGGCGGCCGGGCTGGCCCTCGGCGTCCTCGCCGCCACGCAGATCCACGTCACCTACGACGACCAGGCAGGCCGCGCCGTTTCCCGGGCCGGCCCGCCGTACGCCGCCGTCTGGGTCGCCGTCACCGCCGGCCGCATCTACTTCACCTACGGCGCCAGCCACGTCTTCGGCACCCAGCTCGGCAGCTGGCTGGCGGCCAGCCAGATCACCGTCGGCGCTCTGACCGACAGCCTCATCTTCGTGTCCATAGCGATGCTGCTCGGCCGCACCGCCCTCCTGGCCGCCAAAGCCCGCTCCGCCACGACCCGGGCCGCGCACGCCGCCGGCGCCCGCACCGCGGATGGACCCGGCTACGAGGTCAGCGCTGGATGACACCGCTGGACCGCTGCCCGCACCGGAAGGCGGCCCAATCGTTGGCACGCAGATCACGTCAATCTGCACTTGTCGCGGAGCCGACGACAAATCGATGAGAGCCGCAAATATTCGGCAGGGAGGTGCGGGGATCACAGCCCTCTGTCGCCACGCTGCGAGATCCAGCTCCCTCGTGCTGTCGAGCTACAGCCCTGGGCGGCGCGATGTTCGGGGGCTCTGAACTCCTGCCGGCTGAGGCATCGGCTCAGCCGGATTGGCGTACCAGGTGGATGATCGGTAGTTCGCGGTCGGTCTTGCGCTGGTACTGGGCGAACCGGGGCGCGGAGGCGGTGATCTGCTGCCATGTCTGGTCCCGCTCGGCCCCATGCAGCTGCTCTGCCGTGACAGGGATCGTCTGGCCGTTCACCTCGATGCGTACCTTGTCGGGGTGCGCGGCGATGTTGTAATACCAGGCCGGATTCCGCGCCGCCCCGGCCGCTGACGCCACGATCAGCCAGCTATCGTCCTTGCCGGGAAACCAGCCGACCGGGTTCGTGCGCTGGGCCCCGCTCTTGGCCCCGACAGTGGTCAGGATCAGGGCGTTGAACCCCATCATCTTCCCCGAGCGGCGGATACGGCCGGCGGCCGTCTTGTTCACCCATCGCATCATCAGGCCAGCGCGGGGCTGACGGGCGCCACGCGTGCCTGCAGGCGTATCGAATGCCATGTGATCTCCTCATCCATTAGGCGCGCGCGACTGCCGCCCGGCGTCCCGGCGTTTGCCCACGCCTCTCGGTAATGGCGTCGTGACTGAGCGGATACTGCGCCCGGCCTCTGAGAACGCTGGTCCCCCGATGCCCCAGCTGATGATCCGCTGCGGCACGACGCCGAACAACGCCGAGTCCCGGCCGCCGCCTCCGAACCGCTCCTCGCCGCCCTGGCCGTGCATTTCGGCGCGGCCGCGGGGATTTATGGGCTATCCCGAGGTCGGCTCGCCCGCGGCTGGCCACCTACGGCAAGCCGCCGCCGCGAGGGCGCCTGGCGGCGTGGCTCCGCGATCAGTTCCGCTGACTTGACCCGGGACCCGCTCATGGGGCCGGGGCAGCGGCGAGGAACACGAAGAGGACCAGGAACGGGGCCGATGGATCGGTCACGACCGCGAGGGGCCTGCGCTGGTGGTGGTGACCTGGCCGGTTGCTGCTCCGGATTCGGGCGGTGGGCTGTCCCAGTTGCGCCAGATGAGCCGGTGCACCGGGATGAGGCGGGGGATGTCGCGCAGGCCCGGGATGAACGGCACCAGCAGCAGCAGGATCGTGGCCAGGCCGGTCATGTAGATGGCGATCATGTCGATGTTGGCGGAGTTGGTCCACCCGGGGACCTGGTACCACAGCGTGTACAGCCACAGCCAGGGCTGGCCGGGGTAGCTGCCGGTCTCGTTCATCACGCCCCACTGGGCGCCGGACAGGCCCATGGCGGTGGCCTTGTTGACGAAGTAGGCCCCGTCCTCGATGAACAGCAGCGACTGGCTGCCGGCGGACTGGTTGTTGTACGGCGGGCCGTAGGTGGCGGTCTCGCTGGTCCCGTTGAGCTCGCTGGCCGCGGTGCCCAGGAAGTCGGCGGGCGCGACCCGCGCCCAGGTGGCGATGGTGACCGGCGGCACGCACCCGCGACGTCCACATCCGCGCGGTGTCATCGTCGGGCCGGCGCGGCCGTATCGGCGTCACCCCCGGCCGGGCCGCCGGCCACGGCGGGCTCGACGGGGTGTCCCTTGGGGAAGGGCAGCAGCAGCGCCGCGCCGAAGATCACGACCATCACCGCGATCAGGACCAGGTTCGCCACCGACACATAGAAAATCGACCAGTGCACGAAGGAGCCCGGCTGGCGTGGTGGCCGCTGGTGGTCGTCTGACGGACTGGATCTCGCTGGGGGTGCTGGCCTCCTCAGTTCCCAGGGATGCCGTTGATGAGGCGATCGCGGCGGAGGGCAAGGCCGCGAGGCGGTCGGATGGGAAGCTGCCGCCGCATGTGATGGTGTATTTCGCGATGGCGCTGGCCCTGTTCGCGGAGGAGGACTACGAGGAGGTCGCCGCCCGGCTGACCGAGACTTTGGCGTCGTGGGGGTGCTGGGACGATTCGTGGAGCACGCCGACCTCGGGCGGGATCACCCAGGCCCGCAAGCGGCTGGGGCCCGAGCCGCTGGAACTGCTGTTCGGCAAGGTGGCCGGGCCGGTGGCCGGGGCGCTGACCCGGGGCGTTCCTGCGGGACTGGCGGCTGATGGCCATCGACCGGTTCGAGCTGAACGTCCCCGACACCCCGGCCAGCGCCGCCGCGTTCGGGTACCCCGCGGGCGCGCGGGAGCACCCGGCATTCCCGAAGGCGCGGGTGGTGACCATCGGCGAGTGCGGCTCGCACGCGAAGATCGCGGCGCAGCTGGGCCCGGTCGGCGGGAAGGGACAGCTGTGAGCAGGCCCTGGCCCGTGCCATGTTCGGGCGGCTGGAAGAAGGCTGGCTGCTGATCGCCGACCGCGGGTTCTATAACTGGCCGGACTGGCGCGCCGCCGCCGCCACCGGCGCCACGCTGCTGTGGCGGGTCAAAGCCGACCTGCGGCTGCCGGTGCTGGAGCTGCTGCCCGACGGCTCCTACCTCTCGGCCGTGGCCCGGCCCAGCCTGCACGACAAGGCCCTGGCCAAGCTGATCGCCGCCGCCCGCGCGGGCGAGCATCTCGACCCGGCCCAGGCGATGCGGGTGCGGGTCATCGAGTACGAGATCGGTGACCGCGACCGCGGCGGCGGCGGTGAGCTGATCGTCCTGATCACCACCATCACCGACCCCGCAGCCGCCTTCGCCCAGGAGCTAGCGCAGGCTTACTGCCAGCGCTGGGAGGAGGAAACCGGCAACGATCAGCTCAGCCCGCGCAACCTCAACCCCGCGCGGCGCCACCGCTCCTACCCCCGCTTGGTCCGCCGCGCCCGGCACAACTCCTACCGAGTCAAACGGCCAGGCGACGCGGGCACCCGATACCACGGGCCGCCCACGATCAAGCTGGTCAACCTGCCCGGCCCCTGTCAGGGGACTCTCGCCGTAGAGTGTCAACCGTGACGCACTCGATGACCGTGTCCCCGTCGGGGTGCCGTGTCCGGAACGGAGAAGATGAGAGACGGCGGTGACTGAGCGCACAGAGGGAGCGGCCATTCGCTTCGATGCCACGCTGTCCACGATCGACACATCGACTGTGTTGCGGTTGCCTGAGACGGCGAGCAAGGACTTGCCTTCGCGCGGGCAGGTGGCCGTCCACGGAACGATCAATGGCGTCGAGTTCCAGACGGTGCTCGAACCAGACGGAAATTCCGGCCACTGGATGAGGGTCGATGACACGCTGCAGCACGCTGCTGGCATCAGCGCGGGTGACACCGCGACGCTCGACATCGACGTGACCAAGGATTGGCCAGAGCCGAGCGTGCCCCAGGATCTTGCGACAGCTCTGGCGGCTGCCCCGCAGAAGATCCAGGACCTGTGGAACGAAATCACCCCGATGGCGCGCTGGGAATGGGCTCGCTGGGTCAACGCCACGAAGAACCCTGACACGCGCGCACGACGGGTCGACGTGAGCATCTCGAAGATGAAGAGCGGGAAGAGACGGCCCTGCTGTTTCAACCTCTCCGCATGCACCGACCCGGACCTGTCGAAGAACGGCAGGCTCCTCGAGCCAGGGGACGGCCGCCCCTGACCGACGATGCTCATCTAGTTGAGCGCGATCTGATCAGCGCGATCACGGCCATGACCAGGATTCCTGTGGCCACAATGACATGGAGCAGTAGGGTCGGATGGGTGAGCACGAACGTCCAGTTGCTGGTCGCTGATTTCCCCGCCGGAAAGGTGATGTTGTAGCCCACCAGGGCAGCGACAACAACCAGCGCGATAACCAGGACGCTGGATAGCCGCTTCATACCTGCTGCCTCCATTTCGTCACAATCCCGCCCGCTTCCGCATTCTGCAGCCGACCTGGTCGGCGGGGACCCTCAATGCAATGCCGGCCGTAGACGGCGCCTCGACGGCCATCCGGGGCACGGCCGCGCGGATGCCCGTGATCCAGCGGCGCCACCCCGTGCGTCGCAGCGTTGGAGAAGCCATAGACCAGCTGTCCGGGGCGCCGCCAGCCGCGAAGTCGGCAGCCCGGCCAGGAAGATCACCTTGCGGCCGATCAGGTCGGCCGGCCGCCGCAGAACAGCAGCAGGCTCCCGAACGACAGCGAGTACGCGGTCACGATCCACTGCCGGTCGACGATGGTGAACCCCAGCGCGTGCTGCGCAGACGGCAACGCGAGGTTCGTCACGGTCAGGTCGAGGAGTGACCGTGAGGTAGCCGACGCAGACTGCCGGCGAGGATCAGCCAGCGCCTTGAGCTCCTGGTCGTCGTTCCGGCCGCCCCCGGGTCCGGCCGGCCGTGGGATGGCGCTTCGCGCTGCCATGATCGTCTCCTTGTCACGCCGAACGGCTTAGTAGCCGCCTTCACGTCATGCGACGACGCGACAGCCGCCAGGAATGTGACAACAGGCGTGGCTCAGCGGGCCCGGGACGGGCGCGCGACAGCGTGCAGGTGGGAGATCCGGCCCTCACGGTCATCCAGGCGGACCACCGCCACGACCTCATCACCCCGGCGGACGACCACCGCAGCCCGCCCCTCCGGGTCGAAGGGCTGGAGGGAAACGCCAGCCGAGGGGCCGAAGCGGTGTCGCGCAGGTCAGCCTGGACATAGTCGCACGAGCCTTCGTCACTGCTGGTCAGCAGCGCGCGGGCGTGCGACATGACCAGCGGATCGTTGTCGACGTACACGACCCGGGACCAAACGTCGGCCTGCTGTGCGACCTCGTGGGTGTTGCCAGGCGCGGGCAGGCCGGTGCCGATGTCGAGGAACTGGCGGATGCCGTGGCACCGGACTAGGTACCGCACTGCGCGGCCGAGGAACTGGCGGTTGGCCAGGGCCGCGCCGACGACCTGGGGACGCTGGCTGATCACCTGGGCCGCGGCCCGGCGGTCGGCCGCGTAGTGGTCTTTCCCGCCCAGCCAGACGTTATAGACCCGGGCCGGGTGGGCGACACAGGGATCGAAGGGCTCCCCCGTTCCGGAACTGGCAACATGCGACATCTGTGGGGCTTCCTAGGTTCGGCTGGCTCCGAGGCGCACCCGGGCGCTGGGCTGGCGATGGAGCCTCAGCATATAGCGACACGTATCGATCCGTCTTTATGCCGCTCGATACGTATTGATCTGTAGCCCGGCGGATAGTTACTATCAGCTACGGGCACGATGATCTGGTGGAGATCGAGATCGATTACGACGCCCCCGAGCCGCCGCACCGGCAGATAGCAGCCTGGCTCCGGGGCAAGATCGAATCCGGCGAGCTCCCGCCTGGGCGCAAGATCCCCAGCGAGAAGGACATTATGGACGTGACCGGAGTAGCCCGTACGACCGCGCGCCGGGCCGTGGCAGTGCTGCGAGACGAGGGCCTGGTCGTCACGACGCCCGGCCGCGGCACGCACGTAGTGAAGCGTTTATTCCTGGATAAGCAGTCGACGCACGCCCTATCCATGCACTGACATGCTGAAATCGTCGCTCATGTCCTCCGAGGACCATGGCACGGGTTCACCGGGATGTTGACTGGCTCCGATGGCCTTCAGCCCGCCAACCACGCAGCCTGTCCTGTCGTAGACAGCCCGCGGCAGCTGACCGACCAGGGGGCCAGGTGACTACGGCGGCAAAAAGGTCTTTGACTGAGGACGAGATCCGCACGCTGGACGGCTACTGGCGGGCCGCCAACTACCTGGCGGTGGGCCAGATCTACCTGATGGCCAACCCGCTGCTGACCGAGCGGCTGCGGCCCGAGCACGTCAAGCCGCGGCTGCTCGGCCACTGGGGTACCACGCCCGGCCTGAACCTCATCTGGGCGCACCTCAACCGGGTGATCCGGATCCACGACGAGCCCATGATCTTCGTTATCGGGCCCGGTCACGGCGGCCCGGCCGCGCTGGCGAACAGCTGGCTGGGGGGCAGCTACAGCGAGGTGTACCCGAGCGTGTCCCGCGACGCGTCCGGCATGCGGGAACTGTTCCGCCAGTTCTCGTTCCCCGGCGGGGTGCCCAGCCACGTGGCGCCGCAGACCCCGGGCTCGATCCACGAGGGCGGTGAGCTGGGCTACTCGCTCTCGCACGCGCACGGCGCGGCGTTCGACAACCCCGGCCTGGTCGTGGCCTGCGCGGTCGGCGACGGCGAGGCCGAGACGGGCCCGCTGGCGACAAGCTGGCACGCTCACCGGTTCCTGAATCCGGCGCGGGCTGGCGCGGTGCTGCCGATCCTGCACCTGAACGGCTGGAAGATCGCGAACCCGGCGCTGCTGACCCGGATCCCCGAGGACGAACTGGACGCCTTGCTGCGCGGCTTCGGCTACGAGCCGCGTTATGTGACCGGCCACGAGCCGGTCGCGATGCATCAGCAGATGGCTGCAGTGCTGGACGAGAGTGTTGCTCAGATCCGGCGGATCCAGGCCGAGGCCAGGGAAGGAGCCGTTACGCGACGGCCTGGGGCTGGCGAACCCAGGATCCGCTGGCCGATGATAGTGCTGCGCTCCCCCAAGGGCTGGGCCGGCCCGGCAGTGCCGGCCTCGACGCGGTCGGCCACCGGGTCGTCCACGGAAGCAACAGGTTCACTCACGCCACGGTGATCGACGACGCTGTCATCGCGGCCATCGCGGACCTGACCGACCTTGCACCCTGCATCAGCTGTCGGCGTTGTGCGGCATCCGGGCTGCGGCTGCCGCCCTGCCCGATCTGCCGACGGTCGCGTGCTTCGATACCGCATTTCACGCCGGACTGTCCCCTGCGGCTGCCGCCTACGCCCTGGCCGGCACCTGGAATAAGCGTTTCGCTCTGCGCCGGTACGGGTTCCACGGGTTGTCGCATCAGTACGCCTCACGCCGGTGCGCGCAGCTGCTCGGCACCGATTCGGGGCTTCGCGTCGTGACCTGTCATCTCGGTGCCGGGTCATCGCTTGCGACGGTGCGAGATGGCGCCAGCGTGGACACCGCCATGGGCTTCACGCCGCTGGAAGGCCTGGTGATGGCGACCAGGTGCGGCAGTGTCGACCCGGGCCTGCTGATCTGGCTGCAGCAGCACGGCGGACTCAGCCTGGCTGAGGTTTCGCGGGGCCTGGAACAGTCATCAGGCCTGGCCGGTCTGGCGGGCCTGCCGGACGGCTCGGGCGACATGCGCGAGGTGCGGCTCGCCGCCGACGCGGGCAGCCCCGGCGCCCGGCTGGCGATCGAGGTACACGCGCACCGGCTGCGGCGAGAGATCGCGGCCATGACCGCCGCCATGGACGGGCTCGACGCGCTGCTCTTCACCGGCGGCATTGGTGAGCACCAGCCACGGGTCCGGGCCGAGGCCGCGGCCGGGCTCGGCTTCCTGGGAGTCGCGATCGACCAGGGACACAACGACGATGCCGCTGGTGACAGCGATATCTCGGCGAGATCGGCGCGCGTGCGCACTCTGGTGATCACGGCACGAGAAGACGTCGAGGTCGCCCGGCAGGTGCGCACAGTGCTGGGCCTGGCCAGCACCGGGCCACGAACTCCGGGCAAGCCGATGCGCTGACCGGCTCCGTCCGCTGATCGGCACTGTCGTTACCACGACCGGCGGAGGCAGGACTCATGGCCTTCGCAGAACCTACCTTCGGCCCTGGGCGGTCCGGCCAGGAGAAGCGACTGTGGGTAATGACAGGCGTACTCGGATTCGCCTCGGACAGAAAGAGGTTCGACCATGAAGCGCACGACATGGGCAGCGCTCGCTGCCACCGTCGTCCTGGCCCTGGCCGTGGTCGCGGGCAAGGACGACATCCGCCGGTTCCGCCGCATGCGCAGCATGTGAACGCGAAGGACGCCAGCGGAACCACTCGCCGATGTGACCGTCAGGGATCATGGCCCTGGCGGCCGTCATTCTGCGTTCGCCGCCGACCGTCCCGTGCGCCCAGGCCGTTCGTCCCCCGCGACACGGGAGCAAGGACCCTGCCCCGCATGCGCCCCGACAGCGAATCTCTATCCATGACTACTTACACCGTGGCCGAAGCCACCAAGAACATTCAGCCACGGGATCCGGGTCAGCGCACCGTGCCCGCCTTCAGCTGGCGGGCCTTCCGGACTGCCGACCGAGCCTGCTGCTGCTCGGCGGGGCCGACGGTCCTGGCGGTCATGCCGCCCACGCCCGACCGCGAGCACCCCACGGAATTGCTGTTTTGTGGCCACCACAACCGGGCATCGCGTTCAGCGCTCGCGGCGGCTGGCGCAGCCGTCTTTGATGCCCAAGGCGTGCAGATCGCGGCGTGAGCGCCAGCAGATCACTCCCGGCGCTTCGACGCAGTAACTACCCACGCTGCGTCAGCATCTCAGACCTATCGCTCGTCCTGGTGGTCGGCTGGCCGGATGACCGTAACCGGGCAGTGCGTGATGAACGCAGTAGGTGCTGACCGAGCCGAGCAGCGCATCTTTGACGCCGCCGTACCCGCGACTGCCGACCACCAGGAGCTCGGCGCCCGCCGATGCCTCCACCAGAGCCAGCGCTGGGTGCCGGCATACCACGCGGGTCACCAGCCGCGACGGGCGGTCGGCGCCGAACACCTCGTCGATCGCGTCGGTCAGGGCACGCTCAGCCAACTGGCCGAAGTCGACGTCGTCGGGAATGGCTGGTGCCCAGCCGTAGAACGCCGGGAACTCCCGGCCGGTGACGGCTTCCAGGGCGGCCCCGGTAAAGCCGGTCGTCAGGACGGTCACCTTGTCGATGTCCAGTGCCTCGGCGAGTGTGTCCCACAGACTGCGATTGCGGGTGACGCGCAGTTCGTCATCCTGCTGGCCCGGGGTGACCGTCCACGACCGCAGGTGCCGGTCGAAGTACGGGTACAGTAACCGGTCAGAGAAGTTCCCGCAGGAAGGGGTCGTGGGCGTGGACGGGGGTCAGCCGGATCCTGGCGCTGTCAGCGGATATCCCGTCCGCGCGGGCGATGACCGGGCTGAGGTCGAGCTCGGCGACCTCGGGAAGGTCGTCGGCCATCCGGGAGACTCGCAGCAAGATCTCCTGGAGGGCCGCACGGTTGGCCGGCAGGGCGCGACGCGAGTCCGGCATCAACGGCGCCGAGCGGACGAGCTCCTCGGCATCGGTGTCGGTAAGCGGGGCGAGCCGCACCGCCTGATCGGCTAGCGCGCCCGGACGAACGCTGCCTGTTCCGAATATGACCAGCGGGCCGAAGACGGGTTCCTGCCTGACTCCGATCATGACCTCGGTTCCGTCGCGACGGTAGGCGCCGTTGCCGTCGTCGTCCGTTCCGGCGGTCGGCGTTGGGCCGACCAGCGGGATGCCGTAGCAGTCCAGCAACTCGGTCACCTGGTGAGGAGGCAGCCAGCCGCCTCGAGGTGACCGGGCCAGGAAGGTCCGCACCAGTTCTCGCGCGTCGTTGTCCTTCACGTCACTGAACTGAGGAAGCTGCCCGGGTGGCCGCGCGCGCCAGGCACCGTAGGCTGCCGCACGCGCCAGCGCGCGGGCAGCTACTTGGGGGTCGCCGTAGGCGGGTATCGAGCCCGTTCGGCCTGCGCTCCTTCCCGGTGCCTCGTTACCGGCGGGGGGCAGCAGCCGCACGGCCTCGGCTTGGTCGAGGACGACCGCGGCAAGCGGGACACCGACCTCGGCGGCGCGGAGCGCGGTGATCAGGTCGCCGGTGGCGGCGGTCGGCAGCACCAGCGCGAGGACCGCGTCTACCCCCGGATCGGCGGCCACCAGCTCCAGGCAGCGCCTGAAGGATGTTCCGGCGACGGCGACGGTGGTATTCACGGGCCCGGTGACCGCTCCGCCCGGGGGCACCAGCGAATGCAGGCGGCGCCGGGTCTTCCCGCTCACCTTGTGAACGATCAGGCCGGCGTCGGCGCAGGCGTCCGCGGCCAGGACTCCGGCGCCACCGACGTTGGAGATCACCGCGACGTGGTATCCGGCCGGGATCGGCTGGCTGGCCAGCAGCGCGGCGGCATCAACCAGCTCGCCGGGGGTGTCGGCGGCGATGATGCCGGCCTGCTCGAACAGGGCCTCCTGGGTGACAAGCGGCGCGGCCGCCGCTGCGGTATGCGATTCGGCGGCCTGCTGCCCGGCCGCCGACCCCGCGGCGCGCACGGCCAGGACCGGCATCGTGCGGCCGACGCGCCGAGCGATGCGCGCGAACTTGCGCGGGTTGCCGAACGACTCGATGTACAGCAAGGCAAGCCTGGTCGTGTTGTCGTGCTCCCACCACATCAGCAGGTCGTTGCCGGAAACGTCGTACTTGCCGCCTACCGAGGCGAACGAGGAGATCCCCAGCCCCAGCCGGGACAGGCGGTCGGCCAGGGCGAAGCCCAGCCCGCCGGACTGCACCACCAGGCCGACCACGCCCGGCGCCGGATGGCGGACGGCGAGGGTCGCGTCCAAGCCAATGCCGGGCACCGCCACGCCGAAGCAGTTCGGGCCGATCAACCGCATGCCGTAACGGTGGCACGCGGCCAGCAGGTCCGCGCCCTGCATAGCGTCCAGCCCGGCAGTGATCACCATCAGGGCCTTCACGCCCCGGCGTCCGCACTCGTCGGCGACGGAAGCTACGGCGTGTGGTGGTACGGCGATCACGGCCAGGTCGACCGGCTCGGGCAGGGAAGTTACCGACGGCAGGCAGGGTATGCCCTCTATGCGGGTGGCGTGCGGGTTGACCGCGTAGACCTGACCCCGGTAGCCCTCGGTGACGACGTTGTGCAAGATGGCGCGGCCGACGGTCCCGGCGCGGCGGCTCGTGCCGACGACGGCCACCGAGTCCGGCATGAACACGTGGCGCAGGCTCGCCACGTCCGCCCGGATCTCTCGGTGGTCGACCGCCTCCTGGTAAGGCTCCCAGGACGGGTCGGCCTCCAGCTGGGGCAGGTCGCAGGCAAGCTCGATCACTCCGCCTTCCGTATGGCGCTGCACGCTCAGCCCGGCGTCGGCGAAGACCTTCAGCAGCTCGGCGTTCTCGGCCAGGACCGGACCGGTGAACCTGCGCACGCTCTGACGGCAGGCGGCCGACTCGAGATGCTCGAGCAGCAGCGTTCCGACGCCCCGCCCGTGCATGTCGTCGGCCACAGCGAAGGCGATCTCGGCCGTGCCCTCTCCGGTGATCTCATAGGATCCGACGCCGACGAGGTCGCCGCCGCTCAACGCCAGAAGCGCCACATGATCGGACGCTGGCACGCGGCAGACCCGCTGGGCCTCACGCCCGGCGGACAGCTTGCTCAGGCCGAAGAAGCGCCGGTACGCGTTATCGGGCGACATGGCCGCATGCATCGCCTTGACCCGGTTGAAATCACCTGGCCTGGCGGGCCGTATCTCGATCACCGTGCCGTCCGCCAGCAGCGCGTACGCGCTGGCCGGGCAACCTTTCGGCGGCCGATCGCCTGCTGCACCGCTCATCATGACCTCCCGCGAGACCGCGATCCCGCCTGTGCCCTGCACCCAGAGACCGAAGCGCTCTACCTCACATACTCGGCCGTAATGCCCTGCGGCGCAGCGGTCCGAAGTCACCAGTCAGCGGGCCGTTGGCCCCCGAAACGGCCCGGACGGCATGCTCCGCCACCTGGGCGCGGCCTACTACGAGTCGCTGCACGGCCGGGCGAGCGCGGCCGACGTGGCGCGGGCGCGCGCCGCCATCGAGGAGCACCTGGCCGAGCCGCCGGGCCATAGCGACCGGCCCGGTGCCGGCACCAAGCAGGGAGGGACGCCGCCGAGTGTCGCGCATCATCACGGCCGGTGGCACAGCACGGTGCGTGACGTCATGACGACCCAAGTGGTGACCGTCGACCGGATCACTCCGTACAAGGAGATTGCCCAGCTGCTGGCCAGGCACAAGATCAGCGCCGTGCCGGTGCTGACCATGGGCCGGCACGTGGCCGGGGTGGTGTCCGAAGCCGACCTGCTCGCCGCGGAGGATCAGGATGCCCGCGCGGCCCGGGCCGGGAAGGCCCGCCTGCCCTGGCGGCACGCGGCCGGGCAGCATCCGGGGCGGATCGCCGAGGAGCTCATGTACTCGCCGGCGATCACGATTCACTCGGACGCGCCGATCCCCCGGGCGGCCAGCTTGATGCACCACCACCACGTCAAGCGGCTGCCCGTCGACCGTGCCCCTGCTGTGGAACGCGCGCAAAGGCGACCGGGTGGCGGTGTGGCTGACCGCCTCCGGCCAGCCGCAGTCCCAGCCTTCCGGCCCGTTCGGGGCCTTGCTTGCCTCGATCGTGATCACCGCCGCGATCGTGTCCGGTGCCGCGATCGCCGCGTTCTCGTGCTACTGGCTGGGCCGGCTGGTGCTGGACCGGCAGCGGCTGGCCGCGTGGGCATCCGAATGGCGGGCGGCCGGCCCGCGGTGGACCACCCGCCGGTGACCTCCCCCGGCGCGGGCCGCGCCGCGAGGTGCCGGTCAGGGCAGGTGCACGACCGCGACCGGGCACGGCGCGTGGCCCAGCAGCGCATGGCTGACCGAGCCCAGCATCATCCCCCGCACCCCGCCCAGCCCCCGGGCGCCCACCACGAGCATCTGGGCGCGGCGGGAGGCGACCAGCAGCGCGTCACGCGGGCCGCCGGGCGAGACCTGCCGCAGCACCGTGACCTCCGGATGTTCCTTCTCGAACCGGCTGACCAGCTGCTCGAACCCTTCCTGCAGCCGGTCCGCGCCGCCCAGGCTCCCCGGCGCATCCGCCAGAGCGCACACGGCCAGCAGTGGGACACCGCGCAGCGCGGCCTCCTCGAAAGCGAACGCCGCGGCCGCCCGCGAGCACGCCGAGCCGTCGGCGCCCAGCACGACCGGGCCCGGGACATAGCCGTTGCGCCGCCAGTGCCCGCGCACCACGACCGCCCGTCCGGGGGCATGCGCGGCGACCTGCCCGCCGACCGATCCCAGCAGCAGCCCGGACATGCCGCCGCGGCCCCGCGAGCCCACCACGACCATGTCGGCCGCCACGGCGTGGTCGCACAGCACCGCGGCCGGTGACCCGTACACCACCAGCAGCCGGACATTCTCGCGGCCCAGCAGATTCTGTGCCGCGCGCAGCCCCTCGGCGGCGACCTGTTCCGCGGCCCTCCTGGCATGATCGGCGACACCGTCACCAGGCGGCTCCACGGACACGCGGCCCGCGTCATACCACTCGTTCCACGCCAGGCAGACCGTGAGCACCGTCCCCCGCGACTTCGCCTCCCGGGCCGCCCAGCCCAGCGCCCGGTCGCTGCCGGGCGAGCCGTCGTATCCGAGCAGAACCCCGTACGCCGTGCCAGCCATGGCAACCTCCCCAGCCGCACCGGATAACCTCACAACACCATCGGAACAGGACCTGGCCCGCGCTAGCAGGGGCCAACGGCCCGTCCCGGGGGACCATCGACCCGTCCTGGCCGCGAACGGTCGGCGCGCTGGCCGGTCGTTACGGCCGATTACGGCCGAGCCGCTCGTGCGCCTCCACCCATTCGCCAACGACGACCGCCGAGCCCAGCGAGATGACGACCAGCGCCGCCGGCCTTGAGGATCCCGAAGTAGGCGATCAGGAACTGCGGGATGTTGGGGAGCTCAGCTGCCCGCCGTCGTAGAGCGCCACGGGCTTGCCCGGCGACGCCTTGGCCGTCTCGCTCAAGATGACCGCAAGGTTGAAGTTCATCCCCCCGCTCCCTTCTGCTTGGCTCGCCGGGGCGTCCTGCCCGCCGGGGCCTTGCGCTGGCGCGCCGACGCCTTGGGCTGGGCCGCCGGCGCCTTGGGCTGGGCCGCCGGGGCCTTGCGCTGGGCCGCCGGGGCGCTGGCTTTGCCCTCCTGGGCCCTGGCCAGCAGCTCGGAGACGCCGTTCTCGATGCCGCGGGCCAGCACGTCGAGATCGGGTGTTGTCGCGTAGTCGCCGGTGAGGCCGAACGTGACCTTGTCGCAGTAGCTGAAGATCGAGACCCCGGTACGCAGACTCGTGGCGATCGGGACGTACGGGATGATCTCCAGAAGCTTGCGGCCCAGCCCGTAGAGCGGCTGGCGGGGACCGGGCACGTTGGTTGTGACCGTGACGATCTCCCGCTGCGGCAGGCGGTAGGTGAGCCGGACGGCCCACGAGGCCAGGGGATACGGCGTGTAACGGCCCAGGGTGACTAGTGCCTCGCCCGCCGCCGCTTCCTTGCTCTCCTTCAGGTCGGCCAGGTCGGCCCGGATGGCGGCCAGGCGGTCTACCGGGTCGGCCAGGTGCACCGGCAGGCTGGCCACCAGCACCGACACCCGGTTCTCGTAGATGCTCTCCTCGCCCGGGCTGCGCACAGACACCGGGATCAGCGACGGGACCATGTGCGGTTCCGGGCGCTCGCCGCGGACGAGCAGCAGAGCGCGGAAGCCTCCGCTGATCGCCGCGAGCACGACATCGTTCACGGTGCCGCCCAGCTCGCGCTTGATCACCTTGATGTCGTCCAGCGATGCCCGGGCCCAGGTGTACCGGCGCTGCCGGCCGATGGGACCGCTCAGCGACGAACCGGTGGCCGGCCAGAAGGACGTGGCCAGTTTCGCCACGGCCCGTGCCGCCTGCGACGCCTGCTGGACGGCCTCGCCCGGCCGGGACAGGGCGGCATCGGTCAGCGCGAGCCCTTCCCGCACCGGAATCAGGAGCATGTCCCGGTAGGCGGAAGCGGCAAGCGACAGCGAGGAAGGCTCCGCGGGCGCGGTCCAGCGATCGACCGGACGCGGCGGCGGCTCGGGCGACGCATCGAAGATCACTCGGTACAGGTCGGTGCCGGAGACCCCGTCGACCATGCAGTGGTGCACCTTGGATATCAGCGCCCAGCGGCCCTCGCTGAGCCCCTCGACCAGCCAGTACTCCCATAGCGGGTAATCGCGGTCGAGCCGCTGCGCCATCACCCGTGCCATCAGGTTGCCGAGCTGCTCATCCTCGCCGGGCGCGGGCAGTGCGACCTGCCGGATGTGGTAACGCAGGTCGAAGTTCGGGTCGTCCACCCACACCGGCGGCCCGAGGCGGAACGGCACCGTGCGGAGCTTGCGCCGGTACAGCGGCACCAGCGGCAGCCGGCCCTCGATGGCGTGCAGGAACTCCTCATACGACGGCGCCGGGCCCTCGAACACCGCGATCGACGCGATCGCGAACGACGTCTGCCGGTCCTCGTCCTCCGCGTCGATGAACTGGGCGTCCAGGGGGTTCAACCGCTCCATGGCCCCCTCCTGAGCCGTATCGATCCCTCACATCCAGCCAGGAACAGGCTGAAGATCACATTCCATAACGGATAGTAACCAGATCAGCCCGCGACGCGAACCGGCCAATGGTCCCGATTAGCGAGCCCTTTCGGCCCTCACCGGGCCGCCTGGCCCGGGACGCCCGGGGTTCTCGGATGATCCCGAGCCGGGGGTCGGGCTGAAGCGTGGCACACCTGGGAGTCGGACCCAGGGTGCGCGAGCTTGTCCCTGAGCGCCAACGCGGACGTGTCGAAGCGGTCGCGGCTGATCAGCCGGGTGTGCCCCCGCCCGCAGGCCGCAGCTCGAACGACCACACCCAGGCGTGGTTGCCGGATCGGACCGCTAGCCAGAGCCGATCGCGGCCCGCCAGGGGTCCTTCGGCCCTGTCCGCCCGGCTGCTCGTGCGGCAGCCTGATTACAGAAGGACGGCTGGGCGGCGGAAGGGAGCCCACCATGGCCGAACAGGATAAGTCGGTACTCGGAGCGCAGCCGTTCCTGCGCGGACTGTCCGACCAGCATCTGACCAGGCTGGCCGCGTTGTGCAAGCACGTCACGGTGCCAGCGCGGCATCGCCTGTTCGAGGAAGGCGCCACGGCCGACCGGTTCTGGCTCATCGACGCCGGCCAGGTCAAGCTCGACGCTATGGTGCCCGGCGGGAGCCGGCTGATCGTCGAGAGCCTTGGCCGCGGCGACATCGTCGGCTTGTCCTGGATGATGCCGCCGTATCAGTGGGGGTTCGGCGCGGTCACCGCGCAGCCCACACAGGCGTTCGAGTTCGACGCCCGCGCGGTGCGTGACGCCTGCGATGACGATCCTGCCCTCGGGTACGAGATCAGCCGGCGGTTCTCGGTGGCCGTGGTGCGCAGGCTGCAGGCCACCCGCGCCCGGCTGCTCGACGCGTCCGCGCGCTCGGAACTGGCGCTCTGAGGCTAGCGCTCCGACGGCTCGCAGCGGCTCAGCGGCCGGCAGCCGCCGGTCGCGCCAGGCCCGGTAGCGGGCCGCGTGGCCGAGCGCGCAGGCTGCGTCCTCCGGAAAGCCGTAGCACGGCCGCCCGGGCGTGAGCATCCGCACGGACTCGGCCTGATCGAGCAGCACGGCGGCCATCGGCTTGCTGACGGTCGCCCCAGCGATCGCCGTGCGCAGGTCGGAGATGGCCGTGGGCATGGCCACGGCGAGCACCGCGTCGACTCCGTCGTCGGCTGCGGCTTCCTCCAGGCAGGTCCGGAAGGCGTGGTTGCCGATGGCGGGAGTCGTGTCCACCGGCCCGGTCACGACCGCTCCTGCGGGCAGCCGCCGGCGCAGGCGCCGCCGGGTGGCCCCGGAAAGCTGCGCGACCTGCAGGCCGTAGTCGCCGCACGCGTCGGCGGCCAGGACGCCCGCGCCGCCCGCGTTGGTGACGATGGCCACCCGGGGCCGGCGGGCAGCGGCTGGCCGGCCAGCAGCGCCGCGGCCTCGGTCAGCTCGCCGAGGCTGGCGGCCGCAATGATGCCCGCCTGGCCGAAGAGCGCTTCCTGGGTGACCAAGGGGGTGGCCGCGACCGCGGTTGGCGAGGCCGTCGCGCGCGGGCCGGCTGTGGACCGGCCGCCGACGACGGTCAGCACGGGCATCTGATGACCCACCCGGCGCGCGGTGCGCGCGAACTTGCGCGGGCTGCCAAAGGACTCGACATAGAGGATGGCCAGCTGGGTCACGCCGTCCTGGGCCCACCACATCAGCAGGTCATTGCTGGACACGTCGTATTTGTCACCGACCGACGCGAACGAGGACACCCCGATGCCCAGCCGGGATAGCTGTTCGAGCAGCGCGACTCCTGAGCCTCCCGACTGCACCACGAGCCCGGCCACGCCGGGCGCCGGCTGGCCGGCGGCGAATGTCGCGTTCAGCCCATCTCCGGCACGCTGACGCCGAAGCAGTTCGGCCCGACCAGACGCATCCCGTACCGTCGGCAGATGGCCAGCAGGTCGGCACCCTCGTGGCCCAGGCCCGAGGTGATCACGGTCAGGGCCCGCACCCCCTGACGGCCACACTCCGCCGCCACCTGCGGCACAGCCGTCGGCGGCACGGCGATTACCGCGAGGTCGACCGGCTCGGGCAGGTCGGCGATTGACGTCACGCAGCGCGCGCCTTCCATGGTCCTGGTCTGCGTGGCGCGCGGGTTCACCGCGTACACGCTGCCCTGGAAGCCGCAGTTCATGATGTTACGCAGGATCGCGTGGCTTACGTTGCCGGGCTTGCGGCTGGCGCCCACGACCGCGACCGACGCGGGCCGGAGCAGATGGCGAAGGCTGGCCACGTCCGCCCGGCTCTCCCGGCGGGCGACGGACTCCAGGTAGCTGTCCAGGCCCTGGCCGGCGCTGCCCGGCAGGGGGAAGGTCAGCTCGACCACGCCGTCGGCGGAACGGCGCTGCACGGGCAGGCCGGCTTCCGCGAACACCTGCAGCATGGCCGCGTTCTCCGCCAGCGTCTCCGCGGTGAAGGCCCGCAGTTCGCGCCGCCGTGCCAGCGAGACCAGGTGCTCAAGCAGCAGGGTGGCGATGCCGCGGTGGTGCATGTCGTCGGGAACGGCGAACGCGATCTCCGCTACTCCTGGCCTCCCGGTGTCCTCATAGGCCGCCACGCCGACCAGCCGGCCGCCGAGCCAGGCGAGCAGCGCCTCGTGATCCGGCCCGGGCTCGCGGCACACCCGCCGTGCCTCCCGCTCGGCCATGTGCCGGCTCGCGCTGAAGAACCGCAGGTACATGTTGTCCGGGGACATCGCTGCGTGCATCTCCCGCACCGCGTCGACGTCCTGCGGCCTGGCGTGCCTGATCTCGACCGTGCTGCCGTCGGTCAGCAACGCGTACGTGCCGGTCCCGAAGGCCGGGACGGTCACCGCTCGGTCCCGAGCTCACGCCCGGTGCCCGCCGGGTGCCCGCCGGGCACGATGCGGGCGTACTGGTCAGGAAGCACCATCGCGACGTGGCCGCTCCGCCACCTGATGACATAGGGCGGCGCTCCGTGCTGGCCGAGTACGCCGATGACGACTCCATACCGGTCCGGGCCGCCGGCGAGTACCAGCCGGTCCCCGACATGAGCTTTCATCGCAGTCTCCTCTTCCAGCCGACCGATAGCATGCGCCCGGCGGTCCGTCACGCAGCCGCGGCTGCGCCCGGCTTATCCGCGGTGCGGGGCGGCGGGACCACGACCACCACGGGGCACCGCGCGTGGACGCTGCAGTAGTGGCTCACCGAGCCGTGCATGAAGCGCTTCACGGCCTGATCGCGCCCCGTGCCCACCACGACGACGTCACCGTCGGAGGCGAATTCGGCCAGCACCCGGCCCGGGTCGCCCTCGGGGGTCCTGACGGCCACGGCGACATCGTCCGGGATACCGCCGACCGCGTCCCTGAAGGCCAGGCGGATCAGCAGGGCGGACTTCTGGCGCTGCTCGGCTCCGTTGAAGAACGGGACCAGGGGCCCGCGGTCGGAACCCACCCGCCGGCGCCGACGGCCGCCATGCCGGGGCAGCCCGAGCCCCCAGGACCGGATTGCGACGAGCTGTGCGTGGCCGGCCCTGGCCATGTCGACCGCGTGCCGCAGCGCGGCCAGGCCGCCCGGGGAGTCATCGACGCCGACGACGACGCGGCGGCACGCTCCTCCGCCGGGGTTCATGGTCTCCATGCCTGGCACCTCCGTCCTCGGTCGTCACTGTCACGGTGCCGCAGCCGACGGTGCCCGTCAGGAGGAATGTGACCCGGATCTGAAGGACCTTGGGCCTCAGCGGTCCGCCTCGGCGGAGGCCCGGCGCCGCGGGCTGATCAGCAGCTCCCGGGCCGGGCGGCGCGCTGTGGGCCGGGTGACCCCGGACAGGCCGAACTGCAGCAGCATCTGCGCCTCCCCCGGCAGGGCCAGGCGGGAGCGGATCTCCGCGCGCACAGCCGGGATCTCCAGCGGCTGCGTGTACAGGCTCGCGAAGACCCAGTCGGCCGCGGCCCGGATCAGCAGGCGGTGCATGGCCTGCCCCGCGCGCAGCCAGTCGGCCGGGCCGTCACCCGTCGTGATCAATATCGCGGTGGCGAGCGCGGACGCCCCACCGTCGGGGAGCAGCCCCATGCCGCGGCCCAGGTCGAAGTCCCGCTGCGGCAGCCGTCCCGGCGGCCAGGCCCCGTCCGCCGGGAACGCCTGGGCCGGCACCCCGTCCCGGGCAGCGGCATCCGCCCGGCGGCTCCAGCGCCTGGTCTCCGCCCGGATGACCGGGTCGGCCACGCCGCGCCGCCGGGCCGCCGCCGCCAGCGTGACCAGCCGCTGGTACATGACCGGATCGGTGACCAGCGCCAGGGTGGCGCCCTCGGCGAGCGCGTCGTGCTGCATCCGGGGCAGCAGCCCGGCCGGCAGCGGACCCGCGCGGAACGGCCCGCGGTGGGTATGCCGGTGCGGCAGCGCCGCGAGCATCTGGCGCTCCTCTGCCGTCACCGGGGTCGGCCCGCCCAGCCCGACCCGGGCCAGCAGGCCCGGCCGGGACGGCTCCGGAAGCAGGTCGACGACGGGCCGGTAGCCGAGTTCCCTGATGCCGAGCCGGAGCCCGAACAGCGCGCCACCGCAGCTGATCAGCATCTCCCGGCCGCCCCGGTCCACGTGGAGCCTGCGCCCGGTGTCGGCGTGCAGCTCGATCGCGTACTCTCGCGCCAGGAAGCGCCAGGGCTGCGTGTTGTGCACCGACGGCGCCCGCGCCGCGGTCGCGATCAGGTGATCGACCTGGTCGGCCGGTATGGGCACGGCCGGGTGATCGCGGCCCGCGCGCGGCCCCGGACCACGGCCCAGGCGCGGCCCAGGATCACGGCCCGGGCCCGGCCCGGGATCACGGGCATCATGCACGGCAGCCGGTCGCGTGCTCTCGCTCATGGCGCTCACCTGCCTATTCGTAGGTAAGCACCCACGGTCGCCGCCGGGCCAGCCGCCGGACAGGGCCGTTGTACCCGCGCCACCCGGGCCCAACGGCCGTTTCCTTGATCATCGGCGAGCGCGGCGTGTGCGGCTTCTGTCGGGCGGCGACGAAGCGCTGACCGGGGACCTGGCCACGGCCATCGAGGCCACCGCCTACGGTCACGCCGTCCTGCTGCTCGACAGCACGCCCGGCCAGGACGCGGCGGCGGTCGAGCTCGCCGCCGAGCGGACCGCGCGGGCCACCCTCGCCCTGGTCGAGAGCCGCCGGCTGCTCGGCCGGCCCGCGCCGCAGCCCGTTACGGAGCCCTGAAAGCGTCACGCGGCGAACCGGTCCGGTTCGCCGCGTGACCGCCGTGCGTTACTTGGCCTCGGAGCTGGTCTTCCTGGCCGGAGCGGCGGCCGCCGGCTTGGCCGGGGCGTCCTCCGAAGTCGGCAGCGCCCACGCGGTCGCCTGCAGCACCTCTTCGGTGAACTTCCGCTGGCTGGCCAGCAGCTGCTCGGCGAAGTCGTAGCCGCTCGAGATGAACTCCTCGGGGCGCGGCAGCTTCTCGGCGTACGGCAGGCTCAGGCCCGGCAGGTCCGGCGTGATCGCCTGGACGGCGCTGGCCCAGGTCTGGATCGCGTCGATCACTGCGGTCTGGCTCTTGCTGACCACGTTCAGGAACTCGTCCTGGAACTCCTTGGTCACGGTGCGGTAGTCGGCCATGGTTCCTCCTGTGCATCTTCTGGTGCTAACTAAAGTACGCACAGGATGGTTGACTTGTCAAGCGCCGCGGTTGATTTGTCAAGCGCGCGAGCCGGGTGGCGGCGCGGGCGGTCAGCCGGAGATGTAGCTCCCGGGGGCGTCGGCCAGGGCCGGATACCGCTCGCTGCCCATCGGCGGTGGCTTGACCAGGTCACCGGCCCGCTTCTGCGACCACTGGGTCCAGTCCTCCCACCAGGAGCCGTTGTGCCTGGTGGCCGACTCGTGCCATTCGTCCGCCGAGGCGGGGGTGCGGGCGGACGCCTGGTACCAGGCCTTCGGCCCGGGCGGGTTGACGATGCCGGCGATGTGGCCGCCGCTGGATAGCACGTACCGGACGCTGCCGCCCAGCAGCCTGGTGGTCTCGTATGAGGCGTGCCAGGGCACGATGTGGTCGTTGATGGCACCGACCACGTAGGTGTCGTTCTTCACGTCGGACAGCGACAGCTGCTGCCCGGCCAGTTCCATCTCGCCCTGGGCCAGCTCGTTCTGCAGGTACAGGTGGTGCAGGTAGAACGTGTGCATGGCGGCGGGCATCCGGGTGCTGTCGGAGTTCCAGGCCAGGATGTCGAACGCGGGCGGGTCCTCGCCCATCAGCCAGTTCGACACCAGGTAGTTGAAGATGAGGTCGTTGGCCCGCAGGATGTCGAAGGTCACGGCCATCTGGTTGCCCTCGAGGTAGCCCTTGGCCGCCATGTCGCGCTCCATCAGCGCCACCGTCCGGTCGTCGGTGAACGCGCCGAGTATGCCCGGCTCGCGGTAGTCGAGCATGGTGTTGAGCAGCGTGATCGAGCCGAGCCGGTCGTCGCCGGTCCCGTTGAGGTAGGACGCGAGCATCGCGGTCAGGGCGCCGCCCAGGCACAGGCCGATGATGTCGATCTTGGGGGCGCCGGTGATGTCCGAGATCACGTCGAGGGCCGCCCGCGGGCCGTGGATCAGGTAGTCGTCCAGGGTCACGCCGCTCATCGAGGCGTCCGGGTTGCGGTAGGAGATCGCGAAGACCGTGCGCTCGTGCTGGACCGCCCACTCCAGGAAGCTGCGCCCGGGGGCCAGGTCCATGATGTAGTACTTGTTGATCCACGGCGGGCTGGCCAGCACGGGCACCGAGTGGACCTTCGCGGTCTGCGGCGCGTACTGGATCAGCTCCATGAGGTCGTTCCGGAACACGACCTTGCCGGGGGTGGCGGCGAGGTTCTCGCCGATCTTGAACGGGCGCATGTCGACCTGGCGCGGCCGGCCGCCGTTGGTGCGCAGGTCGTAGACGAAGTTGGCCGCGCCGGCCGCGAGGCTGGTGCCGCCGGTCTCGAAGGCCCGCTTGAGCGCGGCGGGGTTCGTGAGCAGGAAGTTCGTCGGCGCCAGCGCGTCCAGCAGGAACCCGGTGGCCAGTTCCGCCTTCAGCTCAGCCTTGGGGTCGCCAGCGCGGCCGCGAGCAGGTCCCGGTTCGAGCTGCACGGCCGCCAGGTAGGCCTGCCGGATGGCGAAGAACGCCGGGTTGTCGGACCAGGTCCGGTCGGCGAACCGCTTGTCGCTGGCCACCGGGACCGGGGCCTCGGCTTCCAGGCCGAACCACCGCGCGGTGGCCACCGGGCCGATCCGGAGCAGGCTGGCCGAATACCGGGTCATGGCCGCGGCCACGTCAAGCGGGTGCCGGGCGGCCCGCATCAGCACGGAGGCAGTGGCCTCGCCGAAGCCCGCGGCGTCCAGCGACGCGAACTCGCTGGCCTCCGGGGCCAGCGCCGTGATGGCTGCCTCGGCCGCTTGCCATGCCTGTTCCTGCGTGGTCATGTGCTGACCCTCCTCGTAGTCGGCTGAGCCGCTCGCTTCGTAAACGGTTCCCGCGCCGGCGTTATTCACTCACGCCCGGTCACATGTCCATGCCGCCGTTGACCGACCAGATCTGCCCGGTGACGTAGGCCGCGCCGTCGGCGGCCAGGAACGCGACCACCCGGGCCACCTCCTCGGGCGGGCCAGCCGGCCGACGGGGATCTGCTCCCTGATCCGGTCGAGCACCTTGTCCGGGATCGCGGACAGCATGTCCGTGGCGATGAAGCCGGGGGTCACGGCGTTCACGGTCAGCCCGATCCCGTCGCCGACCGGCAGGCCCGCGCGGTTGAGCTGGAAGATGGCCTCCTTGGCCAGCGACTTCGTCAGGCCGAACAGCCCGGACTTGGACGCCGCGTAGTTGGCCTGGCCGATGTTGCCGGTCTCCCCGATGACCGAGGACACGGTGACGATGCGGCCGGTGCCGCGCTCGATCATGTGGTCCAGCGCCGCCTGGGCGATGAAGAACGAGCCGGACAGGTTGACGGCGATCACCCGGTGCCAGTCCTCGTCGGTCATCTTGGCCACGGTGCGGTCCATCGTGATCCCGGCGTTGTTGACCAGGATGTCCAGCCGGCCATGCTGGTCGATGACCTCACCGACCACCCGGCGGCAGTCGGCGGCCTGGCCGATGTTGCCCTCGTGCAGCGTGACGCGCTGCTCCGGGTAGTCGGCCTCCAGGGCCTCCTGGAACTTCTCGGCACGCTCACGGCCGCGGTGGTAACCAGCCGCGACGTCGGCCCCCTGGCTGGCCAGCTCGCGGCTGATGGCCGCGCCGATGCCGCCGGTCCCGCCGGTCACCAGCGCCACCCGCTGGCTGACCATGCCGGTTCGTTCCTGCTTCGGTGACTCCGTCACGGCCATTCGTCAGCTCCCTTCCGTCCCGGTGCCCGTCGCAGGGCCTTCCGTTCAGGCTGTGCCTATATGCCAGGCTAGACAAGAGGACCAACGTCCCAGGCCCCAGGCCAGGCCGGCACCAGGCCCGTCGTCCGCAACGGCCTGGCGGCGGTGAGGAGGGGACCGGTGGCCTGCACCCTGCACGTGGCCTGGGACGAGCGGCTGACCGAGTACGACTTCGGGCCCGGTCACCCGCTGGCACCCGTGCGCGTGGAGCTCACGATGGAGCTCGCGCGGGCGTTCGGCGTGCTGACCGGGCCCGGGGTCGGCGTGACCGCGCCGGACCCGGCTACCGACGCCGAGCTTGAGCTGGTCCACGACCCGGACTACATCGCCGTGGTGCGGCGGGCCGGCGCGTCGCCGTCGCCCGATCCCGCGCTGCTCCGCTTCGGCCTCGGCACCCCCGACGATCCGGTGTTCCCCGGCATGCACGAGGCATCGGCGCTGGTCGCCGGGGCCACCCTGGCCGCGGCCCGCGCGCTCTGGTCGGGATCGGAGCACGCGGCCAGCATCGCGGGCGGCCTGCACCACGCCATGGCCGATCACGCCAGCGGGTTCTGCATCTACAACGACCCGGCGATCGCCATCGCCTGGCTGCTGGCCCAGGGCGCCGAGCGGATCGCCTACGTCGACATCGACGTGCACCACGGCGACGGGGTGCAGGCGGCGTTCTACAACGACCCGCGGGTGCTGACGATCAGCCTGCACGAGCACCCGGCGACCTTGTTCCCCGGAACCGGGCGCCCCTCGGAGACCGGCGGCCCCGACGCCGAGGGCTCGGCGGTCAACGTGGCACTGCCCCCCGGAACCCGGGACGCCGGGTGGCTGCGTGCGTTCCACGCGGTCGTGCCGCCGCTGCTGCGCTCGTTCCGGCCGCAGCTGCTGGTCAGCCAGCACGGTTGCGACACGCACTGGGCCGATCCGCTGGCCAACCTGGAGCTGACCATCGACGGCCAGCGAGCCGCCCACGCCGCGATCCACCGGCTCGCCCACGAGACGGCCGGCGGCCGCTGGCTGCTGACCGGGGGCGGCGGCTACGAGCTGGTCCAGGTGGTGCCGCGCACCTGGACGCATCTGCTCGCCGAGGCCGCGGGCCAGCCGATCGACCCGGCCGCGCCGACCCCCGGCGCGTGGCGCGAGTACGTCGAGCGGCGGACCGGCCGCAACGCCCCCGAGCAGATGACCGAGGGCGAGCCCGGGAAGTACGTGCCGTTCGAGTCGGGCTTTGACCCCGGCGACCCGGTTGACCAGGCGATCATCGCCACGGAGCGGGCCGTGTTCCCGCTGCACGGGATGCTCCCGCTGCTCTGATCCGCGGACGGCCGGCCCGACCGTCCGCGGCCGGCTACCGGGGTGCCGTCCCCGGCTCCCGGACGATCCGCCGGCCGGTGATGCGGGACGGGGTGATGCGCAGGAAGAGCTCCCGCTCGCCCGCCGGCCCACGGCTCGACGCCCGCTTCCCGGACCGATGCCCGCTCGGCTTCGGATTCCACGTGGTGCGCGGGACCCTGGACCAGGACGCTCCATCCTTCCCGGGTCGACGGGCTGAACTCGTCGATCTCGAAGGCCACCTTGTACTCGGCGTTGGCGATGCCGGTGCGCAGGTCCTCGTCGGTGGGGCTGTCCTGCTGCGTGCGGAACACGATGGTCCCCTCGTGCAGCTTGTAGTTGACCGGGAGCACCGTGGGACCGAACCGGCCGGTGAAGGCGATCCGGCCGATGCCGCCCGGCGAGATCAGCCGCAGGCACTCGGCCTCGTCCAGCTCTTCTACCCGCCCCTGGGCCGCCGGCTCTTCCGCCCGGCCGGGGCTGAGCCTTGGGGTGCAGCGCCGCTCATGCTCTCAGACATGCGTGATCCTGTTCATGATCGGGCGGAATGAGCAAAGCCTACGCCAGCGCGCGGGCGGCCCCGATACGGACCTGGGGTGTGCCCGGGAACGGGCCGAAAGGCAGCCGTCTGCCGGCCCAAGGTCCCTGGTGCGGGCCGACGGGCAGCGGGACCGTGAACGTGGGACTCGCGGCTGCCTGCAGCGGCGGCTCGGTCAGAAGGAGGCCGAAAATGTCTGGAATCATGGTGGGAATTGACGGATCTGCCCATTCCGCCCTGGCCCTGGAGTGGGCCATCAAAGAGGGGGCGCTGCAGCACGCCCCGGTCACCGTCATCACGGTCAACTCGGTCCCGGCCAGCCCGTGGACCGGCAACCCGACCGTTCTCGCGCAGGACTCGGAGGTGCTGGCCAGGCTGCGCCAGGCCGCGGAGGACATGACGGTCAAGGTGACCAGCCAGCTCAACGGAGCGCGGCCGGCGTCGGTGACCGTGCGCGCCATCAACGGCTTCCCGGCCAAGGAGCTCATCGACGCGTCCCGCGACGCCGACCTGATGGTGGTCGGGTCTCGCGGCGCGGGCGGGTTCGCCCGGCTGGTGATGGGCTCGGTCAGCGACCAGGTCGTGCACCACGCGCACTGCCCGGTCATGGTGGTGCGCAGCTAAGGCGATCACGGCATTTCCGCGACGCCCGGACCCTGACGAGCGAGGGGATGCGCAGCCATGATTACTCACGCCGATATCGGAAGGCTGCTGGACGTCCGCGCGGCCGAGCCGACGGTGCTCTCGCTGTACCTGCGGGTACCGGGCGATCCGCCGGCGTTGCGTGGCCTGCCGGCCCGGGCTGAGGAGCTGCTCGCCCGGGCCGGGCACGGCGGCACCGACGACCCGGACGTCCAGGAGGCGCAGGGTGAGAGCCGGCGCATTGCCCGGAGCATGCTGGAGATGCACGCGCGCGAGTGGCTGGGCCACACGGTCGCGGTCTTTGCCTGCGCCAGGCCGCGGCTTGCGGAGACGATCGTCCTGCCCGGCGCGCCCGCCGACCGCGCGGTGTTCGCGACCCGGCCGCATGTGCGGCCGCTGCTGGCCGCCCTGCAGCAGCGGCCCGTCACCGGCCGGCGCGCGGCTGGCCGGCCTGAGCCGAGCCAGGCCCCGCAGGTTCCGCGGGAACCGGGAGCCCTGACCGCGATCGGCGTGCAGCCATGCCTGGCCGCGGTCAACCAGCGCGCCGCGAGGCTCCTCATCGTGCCGGAGACCGGGATGATCCCGGGATTCGTCTGCCAGCGCTGCGCCACGCTGAGCAGCACGGGCACCGACTGCCCGGACTGGGGAGCGGCTTCGCTCGCGGTCCCCGACCTCATCGAGGAGATGGCCGTCACCGTCCTCGAGGACGGCGGGCAGGTGTACGCGGTCGGTGACCCGCCGGACGGCATCGCGGCCCGGCTGCGGTTCCCGCTGGCCGAGGCCGGGGAACCCGCGCTCCCTGCTTCCACCGCCGCCAGCGCGTGATGGCCGAGACCGCGCCGGTTCGCGGGGCTGGCTGCGGGTAACGGTTGGGGTGAGGTGGTGAGTGAGGGTGATCGGTGCTGTTCGCGGACAGGGCTGACGCCGGCCGGAGTCTCGCCAGGGAACTGGCGTACCTGCGCGGCCGCGACGTCGTGGTGCTCGGCCTGCCCCGCGGCGGCGTTCCGGTCGCGTTCGAGGTGGCTCAGGAGCTGGGCGCCCCGCTGGACGTGATCGTGGTACGCAAGCTGGGGGTCCCGTTCCAGCCGGAGCTGGCCATGGGCGCGATCGGCGAGGGCGGGATCCGGATCATCAACCACGAGGTGGTGCGCGGGTCATGGGTCGCGCCGGAGGAGATCGCGGGCGTCGAGCGGCGGGAGCGCCAGGAGCTGGAGCGGCAGGCCCGGCGGTTCCAGGCCGGCCGGGACCGGGTGGACATCGCCGGCCGTACCGTGGTCGTGGTCGATGACGGCGTCGCGACCGGGTCTACCGCCCGCGCGGCCTGCGAGGTGGCCCGAGCCCAGGGCGCGGCGCGGGTGGTGTTCGCCGCGCCGGTCGGCGCGCCAAGGTCGGCACAGGCCCTGCGCGGCAGCTGCAATGAGGTGGTGTGCCCGCACACCCCGGCGTCCTTCCGCTCGGTCGGGCAGTGGTACGCCGACTTCGCGCCGGTGCCCGATGCGGAGGTGACCGCCCTGCTGCAGCGAACCGCGCACAGCGCGTGAGCGCGGGTCACACCTGGCCTTTGAGGCGGATGCCGGAGACGTAGGCCTGGTAGGTGCCGGAGCTGTTGGGCGGCAGCAGGGTAAACCAGATCAGCACGTACCGGCCGCGCACCGTGCGGGCCGGATGCAGCCGCTCCGTGCCGCCCGCGTTGACCGCGCTCGCCACCGTCTGCAGGTCCGCCAGCGCGGGCACGTCGCCGACGCGCAGCTCGACACTGGCGCCGGGGATGCTGCCGAGCGTGATCCGGGCGCTGGTGATCACGACCGGCTGGCCCATGTCCAGCAGCAGGCCGGTGCCCGACTGCAGGCCGTTGAACTGAGCGGTCCCGTACCAGTCTGAATACCAGGGCGTGGCCGGGTTATCGGAGATTGCCAGCGAGGCGAGCCCAGGGTTGTCGCCCTGGCCCGCGCCGCCGGGGCCGAACGCCACCACGCTGACCGGGTTCAGCACGGCGATCGGCGGGGCCGTGGGGGTCGGGCTGACCGAGGGCGTGGCGTGGGGCGTGGCCGCGGGGTGCTTGGCGGGGTGTTTCGCCGCGGGATGCGCAAGGCGGAAGGCCGGCCGGGGCGGCCGGTGCGTGCCGCAGGCCCGAGACGACACGGTAGCCGAGGAAGCCGAGCCCGGCCAGCAGCACCAGCGCTAAGATCGCGGTCCAGTTCGGCCCGTGTTTGTTGGCCGCCCTGATCGGCATGTTCGGCCGCAGGGCGTCGGCCGCGGTCATCTCGTGCGGCGCGCGCAGGGTGGCGTCGTACTCCCCGATCAGGGGGGCCGGGTCGGCGCCCACGGCCTGGGCGATGCTGCGGATGTGGCCGCGGGCGTAGAAGTCCCCCCCGCAGCCGGAATAGTCGTCCTGCTCGATGCCCCGGATGATCGCTTCCCGGATTCGGGTGCGCTCGCTTACCTGCGCGACGGAGAGACCCGCGTCGCGCCGTGCCTGGGCTAGGGTCCCGCCGATGCTCATGGAGCGCCTCCACAGCCGGACCGCGGGGTATGTCCCTTCCATTTCCGTCACCGGCGGAAATATGCCGGCCGGCCGCTGGTCACGTGGGAAACGTCCGGCGCGGTACCGGATCAGGCTTTCTCGGACCGCGGGATCACGATCACAGACCGGCGGACGCCGACGCGGGCCGGGATCGCGGCGGGCACAGCGATGGCGGCGAGGGTGCCGAGCACCGCGGCGGCCAGCCACGGCGCCGGCGGGACGACCACCCCGGCCCCGCGGGCCGCGACCGCGAACAGCCCGATGCCGAGCGGGATGCCGAGCAGGACGCCCGGCACCGCGGGCAGCACCTGCGCCGCCGCTATCCCGGAGCTGACCTGCCGCGGCGACGCGCCCAGGGCCCGGACCAGCGCCGACGCCTGCCGGACGTCCAGCACGGCGCTCCAGGCCGCGCCGATCACGTTCAGGGCCGTGAGCGCGACCAGCACCACAGTCACGATCATCAGCATCTGCTCGTCCCGGTCGACCACCGGATTACCCAGCCCATGCGACAGGCCGGCGGTCTTCAGGCGCACGGTGGCGTGGAAGGCCAGCACCGCGACGATCCCGGTGGCCGTGACCGCGACGCTGGCCGTGCTCAGCAGGGCCCGCCGCGGCCTGCGGGCGGCCAGCCGCAGCCCGAGCAGCAGCGGCACCCACAGCCGGGCGGAGCGCGCGAGCAGCCTGGCCCGGCGCCGCGGTCGGCGGGCACCCGTGCTGTAAAACACACTGGCCAGCGCGCTGACCGTGCTGGTCCGCGAGGCGCGGATGGCGGACACGAGCGTCGAGGCCACCGCCATCACCAGCGCCACGGCCACCACGAGGCCAACGACGGACAACGTGAACGCGGGCGCGCCGGGCGCGCCGACCAGGGCGGCACCCGGGCTGGAGACCAGCGGGGCGGCCAGCCAGCCGATCGCCAGCCCGGCCGCGGCCGCGACCAGGGCCAGGACCAGGTTCTTGGCCAGCAGCACGACCGTGGCCGTTTCCGGGGTCCCGCCGACCGCCTTGAGCAGGCCGACCGGCCGGGTACGCTCGGCCATCCGGCTTCCGGTGAGCACGGAGACGCTGGCTATTGCCAGCAGCCCGGCCAGCCAGGCGCCCGGCGAGAGTACGGATTGCTCATCCTGTACCAGCAGGCCGCTTCCGGCCTGGATGGCCTGCCATGGGATCAAGGTGAGCGAGCCGGGGGACGGCTGGTTGCCGTACGCGCTGGCGAAGGCCAGCGCGGTGGCCGGGTCCTTGAGCCTGAGGTTCAGGAAATACGACAGTGGCGCCTGCGCCGAGGCGAGCGCGCGGGCATCCGGCTCGGTGACCCAGGCGAACCCGATCTCGGTGGCCGTCACCGGCCCGGGCAGGTCAAAGACGCAGCCGCCCCCGAGGTGGTAGCAGAGGTTCGGGTAGGGCAGGCCCGCGGCGGTGACCGCGATCCCCGCCACCCGGAAAGGCCGGCCGCCCAGCGTGAGCCGGTCGCCGACGCCGACCCCGAGCGCTTCGGCGAACGTCCGCTCGAGCACGACGCCGCCGCTGCGCACCCAGGTCCCCGCGATCACCTTCGGCTGGTCGACCAACGCCGGCGCCTGGGCCCGCCCTTCGGCCTCAATACCGGCGGTGAGGCCGCGCGCTCGCACGACCGCGGAGGCAACCGGGTAAGGCCCGCTGTAGCCGGTGACGCCCGGCTCGTGGGTCAGCGTCTTCACCTGGGCCGTGACCTGGCCGACGGTCAGCCCGCCGAGCTGGGCCACTACGTCCGGCCCCTTGGTCGCGGCCCTGGTCTGCAGGTACGGCCGGCCGGTCACCCCGTGCAGGACCAGTCCCAGGGTCAGCGTGGCCGTGGCCGCGGTGATCGCCAGCACCAGCAGCACGGCCGACCCGGGCCGGCCGCGCAGATCCCGGCCGGCCAGGCGCGCGACGAGCCAGACCCGGCCCATGACGTCAGGCGGTTTCGGCCTGCAGGATCGGGGACACGGCCGGCGGGCGCCGACACGCGCCGGGATCGCGGCCAGCACAGCGACCGCGACCAGGATGCCGAGCACCGCGGCGGCCAGCCACGGCGCGGGCGGCACGACCACCCCGGCCCCCTGGGCCGCGACCGCGAACAGCCCGATGCCCAGCGGGATGCCGAGCAGCGCCCCCGGCACCGCCGGGATCACCTGCGCCGCCGCTATCCCGGCGGCGACCTGACGCGGCGTCGTGCCGAGCGCCCGGGCCAGCGCCGAGGCATGCCGGGCGTCCAGCACGGTGGCCCAGGCCGCGCAGATCGCGTTCAGGACCGTGAGCGCGACCAGCACCACGGTCACGATCATCAGCATCTGCTGGTCCCGGTCGACCACCGGGTCATTCAGCCCGTTGGCCAGGCCGGCGGTCTTCAGGCGCACGGTGGTGTGGAAGGCGAGCACCGCGACGATCCCGGTAGCCGTGACCGCGACGCTGGCCGCGCTCAGCAGGGCCCGCCGCGGCCTGCGGGCGACCAGCCGCATCCCGAGCAGCAGCGGCACCGGCAACCGGGCCGAGAACGCGATCAGCCTGGGCCGGCGCCGGGGCGAGCGAGCCGCGTCCGCGAGCGCGCTGACCGTGCTGGTCCGGGCGGCGCGGATGGTCGGCACGAGCGTCGAGACCAGCGCCACCACGAGGGCCACCGCCACCACCACGCCGACGATGGACAGGGTGAACGCCGGGGCGCCGGGAGTGCCGACCAGGGCGGCACCGGGGCTGGCGACCAGCGGCGCGGCCAGCCAGCCGATCACCAGCCCGGCCGCCGCGGCCACCAGGGCCAGCAGCAGGTTCTCGGCCAGCAGCACGAGCGCGACCGTCCCCGGGGTCCCGCCGACCGCCTTGAGCAGCCCGACCCGCCGGGTGCGCTCGGCCATCCGGCCGCCGGCCAGCACGGCCACGCTGGCGATCGCCAGCAGACCGGCCAGCCAGGCCCCGGGGGAGATCACGGACTGCTCGTCCTGCACCAGCAGGCCGGATGAGCTCTGGATGGCCTGCCACGGGATCAGGGTCGGCGAGGTGGGCAAGGGCCGGTTGCCGTGCGTGCTGGCGAACGCCGGGGCCGCGGCGGGGTCCTTCAGCTTCAGGTCGACGACGTAGGAGAGCGGCGCGTGCGCCGAGGCGAGCGCGCGGGCATCCGGCCCGGTGACCCACGCGAACCCGACGTTGCGGGAGGCGAACGGGCCGGGAAGATCGAACATGCAGCTCCCGCCCGGGTCGTAGCAGAGGTTCGGGTAGGGCAGGCCAGCGGCGGTGACCGCGAGCCCCACCACCCGGAACGGCCGGCCGTTGAGCGTGACCCGGTCGCCGACGCCGACCCCGAGCGCCTCGGCGAACGTGCGCTCCAGCACGATGCCGCCGCTGCGCACCCAGGTCCCCGCGGTCACGTTCGGCTGGTCGACCGGCGCCGGCGCCAGCGACCTTCCTTCGGCCTCCACGTCCGCGGTGAGGCCGCGGACCCGCACGACCGCCGACGCGACCGGGAACGGCCCGCTGTAGCGGGTGACGCCCGGCGCGCGGATCAGCGTGCTGACCTCGGCCGCGATCTGCGCGTGCGTGACGGGCGCGGAGGGGGGCGGTCCCTGGCCCCGCGTCACCTGCCCGTGCGGAGGTCCGGTCGTCACCGGCCCGGTCCCGGAGATCTGGGCCACCACGTCCGGGCCGTTCGTCGCGGACCGGGTCTGCTGGTACGGCTGGTTGGTGACCCCGCGCAGGACCAGCCCGAGCGTCAGCGTGGCCGTGGCCGCGGTGATCGCCAGCACGAGCAGCACCGCCGGGCCGGGCCTGCGCCGCAGGTCCCGGCCGACCAGGCGGCCGATGAGGCGGATCTTGCCCATGTTCTCAGCCCTTCCGCTAGGTCAGCCCGTTGAGCCCGGCCAGGGAGCCGAGGTTCCCGGTGCTGCCGCCGGTCAGCCGGGTCTCGTCGACGAACGCGCCGTCGCGCATGGAGATCAGCCGGTCGGCCGTGGCCGCGATCCGCGAGTCGTGGGTGACGATGACCAGCGTCTGCCCGGCCTCGTGCAGGTCCTCGAACAGCCGGAGCACCTCCACGGTCGCCTGGCTGTCCAGGTTGCCGGTCGGCTCGTCGGCCAGCACCACCTGCGGGTCGCTGACCAGGGCCCGGGCGATCGCGACCCGCTGGCGCTGGCCCCCGGACAGCGCCGACGGCAGGAAGGCGGCCCGGTCGGCCAGGCCGACCCGGTCGAGCAGGGCGGACGCCCGGCGCCGGGCCGCCCGGGCCGACTGGCCAGCCAGCAGCGCGGGCAGCTCGACGTTCTCCACGCGCGGTGAGCTCGTCCATCAGGTGGAAGGCCTGGAACACGAACCCGACCGCGTCCCGCCGCAGCCGGGCCAGGGCCCGCTCCCCCATCTGGTCGAGGCGCTGGCCGGCCAGCCACAGCTCGCCGCCCGTCGGCCGGTCGAGCCCGCCGAGCAGGTGCAGCAGCGTCGACTTGCCGCAGCCGCTCGGCCCCATGACCGCCACGGTCTCGCCGCCGGCCACGTCGAGGTCGACCTCGTCGACCGCGCGCACGAGCCCCTCGCCCTTGCCGTACTCCTTGCGCAGCCCGCGGGCACGCAGCACCGATGCGCCGGTGTCGTTCATGATGGATCCTTCCGGGGGGTCCAGTTCCGCTCGCAGGCCTCCAGCCAGCGCAGGTCGGCCTGCAACCGCAGCACGATGCCCTCGAGCAGCAGCCCGGCGGCCGAGCCGTCCGGCTCGGCCAGCGCGGCCCGCTGGGCGTCGCGCAGCAGGCGCAGCAGCTCACGCCGCTGGGCGTCGACGATCGTCAGCGGGTCGGCCAGCCCGGCCGCCGCCGCCGCGATCAGCTTGAGGTGAAACTCCGCCAGGTCAGGCTTGGGCCAGCTGACCTCGGCCAGCCAGCCGGTGACTCGCTCCTGCCCGGCCGGGGTCAGGCCGTACACCTTGCGGTCCGGGCGGTCCGGCAGCCCGGCCGCCTGCTCGGAGGTGACCAGGCCCGCCTTCTCCAGCCGGGTCAGCGTGACGTAGACGTGCCCGTCGTTCATGGCGTCACCGAGCGGGCCCAGGGCCTGCCGCAGCCGCGAGCGCAGCTCATAGCCGTGCGACGGCTCCTTGGCCAGCATGGCCAGGATCACCTCTTGCTGCATGAGCCCGCCTCCTCTAACGGTTATATAGTTAGCCGTTATCCAGCAGGCCTGTCAAGGGAAATAGCGCTCCACATCTCGTCCATGCGGTCTGCACCGGGCCTGCATGGCGCCGGTGTCTGCTGGACCCAGTAAGCCGGGCGGCTCGATCAGACAAGACACCGCCCGCGGGGGGTAGCAGGCGGTGCCCGCCTCGCGCAACGGTCACCAGCTCCGGTCCGATGGGGGCGTGACCGGCGTCGCCGGGTGACCCAGCGCTCCGCAGGCCGTCCCCACGGCTGGCGGGCACCGCCCGCTACGAGCGAACCGAGGGAGACAGGTCATGGCGTTTGTACAGCTCATCGAGTTCCGTGCCGCCGACGTGGAGGAGGTCCGCCGGATCGACGACGAGTGGCGGCGGGCCACCGAGGGCAAGCGCACCGCGCGCCGCGAGCTGCTGGCCCGAGACCACTCGGACCCGGACCGCTACTTCGCGATCGTGTTCTTCGACTCGTACGAGTCAGCCATGGAGAACTCGAGCCTGCCGGAGACCCAGGCGGCCGCGGAGCAGTACCAGAAGGCGACCACGGGCCAGCCGGTGTTCTACGACCTGGACATCCTCGAGGACCGGGCCTAGGCCCGGCGGCCGCTGCCCCATGCCGTCGCCCCCGGGCGCATGCGGGCAGCGCGCCGACGTCAGGCACCGAGCCCGGTGACCCAGGGGCCAGCGCCCCGGGGTCGCCGGCCGGGGGGCAGCGTCGTCGGTGGGGGCGGTGGGACCGCCGGGGCAGGGGAATCAGGCGAGGGGCAGCGTCAGGGTCATCCGGGTGCCGAGCCCGGCGTGGCTGACGGCGGTCAGCTCCCCGCCGTGCGCCTGGGCGAGCTCGGCGGCGACGGCGAGACCGATGCCGCTGCCGGAGGTCTGCGCCGCCTGCCGCCCGCGCCAGAACCGCTCGAAGATGTGCGGCAGCTCGTCGGCGGGAATCCCGATGCCGGTGTCGGTGACCGTGAGCACCGCGTCGGGCCCGTCCGGCCCGGCCTCGACGGTCACCTGCCCGCCAGCCGGGGTGAACTTCAGCGCGTTGGTGAGCAGGTTCGTGATGACCTGGTGCAGCCAGCGCGGGTCGGCCAGGACGCCGGCCGGGCGGAGGTTGCGCTCCAGGGCGATCCCGGCCGCCTCGAACTGGCTGGCCAGGCTGTCGGCGGCGTCGGCCGCGAGGTCGGCCAGGTCGCAGCGGCCGCGGGAAAGGTGCAGCGCGGCCGCGTCGGCCGCGGCCAGGCCCTGCAGGTCGCTGACCATGCGCGCCAGCCGCAGCACCTCGTCACGCAACGAGGCCAGCTCGTCCGGGGTGGGCTCGGTGACCCCGTCGAGCAGCGCCTCATGCCCGGCCTGCAGCACCGCGACCGGGGTGCGCAGCTCGTGGGCGACGTCGGCGACCAGGTCGCGGCGCAGCTGCTCCTGCCGGGCCAGCGTGTCGGCCATCTGGTCGAACGCCGACGCCAGCTCGCCCAGCTCGCCAGGCGCGGCGACCTGGCCGACCCGGGCGGTGCGCTCCCCACGGGCCATGGCCCTGGTCACGGCGATGATCCGCTCGATCGGGCGGGTGATCCGGCGGGCGACGGCCAGCCCGGTCAGCAGCGCGAGCAGCGCCGCCAGGCCGGCCGCGCCCGCGATGGCCCGCAGCAGCGCGTTCTCCAGGCCGCGGTCGGCGCCGCCGAGGCCGGAGCCGGTGAACCGGACGACGGCCTCCCCCTCCGGCGCGCCCCGCACCGTGACCGGGGCGTGGTACTGCGGTGCCGACGCCTGCGCGGCGAACCCCGGCGAGTGCGCAATCACCTGGCCGGACCGGTCGCGGATCTGGACATCCGCGCCGGTCTGCCCGGCCAGGTCCAGCACCGGGGACAGGTCAGCCGAAGCCCAGCTGTCACTCTTGTCAAACGCCGCGGCGGCGGCCACCGCGATCGCAGTGGTCAGCTCCTGGCGCTGGTGGCTGGCCAGGGTGGCCACATCAGCGGCGGCGAACGCGGCGATCAGCCCGGCGAGCAGGGCCACCGCCACCAGGGCGACCGCGAGGAAGGCCAGTGCCAGTCGCAGTCCGAGGGCGGTTCCGCGGGTAGCCGGAACCGGCGGCGGCCGGTCGCGGTCAGGCATACCGCGCCAGGTTACCAGGGCCGCGCGCTCCGGTCGGCCGCCTGCAGCGCCTCGACGTAGCCGGGTATCCACTACTCCAAGGCCCCCCGTCGGGATCAAGGACCAACGGCCCCGCAGGCGAGGGCCAACGCCGTTGGCCTGCGGCTTGACCGCCTAGTGACCTGGGGGCATGGCTACCAAGACAGGCACGTACCCCCCGGCGCGCCCGGCCACGCGCCGGCCGTCCACCCGCCGGTGGCTGGCCGCCGGCGACGATCTCCCTGACCCGGCCGCATCGACCGCCCAGCGCGCCGCGCCCGGCGAGTGAGAGGTGACGACGCATGCCGCAGATCTCCGGCCTCCACCATGTGACCTTGCCCGCCACCGACGCGCTGCGCAGCAGTGACTGGTTCGAGCGAGTCTTCGGCTTCCGCTGCGTCCTGATCCGGGAGGAAGAGGACCAGGTCACGATGGTGACCATGGAGCATCCCTCCGGGGCCGTGCTGTACATCCACAACGCTCCGGGGCTAGTGGAGGCCTGGCGGCTGTCGAGAACCGGGATGGCGGTGCTCGGCCTGTCCGTGGCTGACCAGGCAGCGCTGGCACGGTGGCAGGACAGGCTGGCCGAGCTGGGAGTGGAGCACACCTCGCCGCGGCCAGCCCATCTCGGCGTGGCGCTGGACGTGACGGGCCCGGACGGGCTGGGCATCCAGTTGCACACGCGCGAGGAAATCAGCGGGGATGGCCCGTAGCCGACCGCACGGCCGGGCCCGGCTGCCCTGCCTCCGGCCTGGCCGCGCCCCCATCCCCGCTCGGCCGCCGCAGGGGCGCGCGGGTGGCTAGCCGGGCCCGGAGCTGGCCGCGGCCGCGGTGCAGGCACGACTTCACGGTCCCGACCGGGATACCGGTGAGGGCGGAGATCTCCCCGTAGCGGTAGCCTTCCACGTCGGCCAGGTACACGGTGACCCGGTGCTTGGCCGGCAGTGCCCGCATGGCCGCCATGACGTCGGCGTCGATCACGCGTCCGACGACGTCGTCTTCCGCCGACCCGGCGCTGGCAGCTGGCCGAGTGCGGGTCGTCTGCCAGTCGGCGGGGTCCTCGACCACCAGCGCCTGCTCGCCCCGGCGCTTCCGGTAGCCGCTGATGAACGTGTTGATCATGATGCGGTACAGCCACGCGTTCAGGTTCGTGCCCGGGCGGAACCGGGCGGACGCGGCGAACGCCTTTGCCAACGTCTCCTGCACCAGGTCCTCCGCGTCGGCCCGGTTCCGGGTCATCCGGAACGCCGTCGGGTAGAGCCGCGCGGCGTAGCCCCTGATCAGGTCATCGGTCCAGATCAGGGCAGGAGCGAGCGTCGCATCGGTCATGGCTCGCCTCGGCCTACCCGGCCCGGCCTGCGGCGGTCGTCACGGCCGGGCCACCGGGACCACCGCGGTCTCGTTCTCCGGCCCGAGGCCCCGGCCGATGGCGTCAGCGATCACCCGGGTGTTCGCGTACATCGACTCGTAAACGATCACGGATCTCACCGCGGCACCTCTTCCGCGTCTCGCTGCGCCGCCTGGGCGGCGCAACCGTCACTTTGATCGCATCGCACCGGCACCTCACCGGCCAGGGCCCAAGGACCCGGCGCGGCCGGGACCTTCGCCGGGCCAGGCCCGCGCGGCCCGCGATTCGGGACCTTCGGCCCTGAACAGCCGGCTGGTTGCGGACCAGCGTTGGTGCCGTGGCGAACCGGGCGCGCCGGCCCCGGCGCCGTTGTGGCCCTGCGCCAACCAGCACCAATCTCGCGCAAGGAGGCAGTGATGGCAGTGCTCAGGTACGAGCCTTTCCGGGATCCCTTCGACCGGCTCATGTCTTTGGCCGCGACCGGGAACCGCGGTCCGGTCGGCATGCCGCTGGACATCTACCGCACCGACGACGGCAGCTACCACGTCGAGGCCGACCTGCCCGGCGTCGACCCGGCCAGCATCGACGTCACCGTCGAGCACGCCGTGCTGACGATCCGGGCCGAGCGCGGCCCGGGCTACGGCGAGGGCGCGCAGATCATCGTGGCCGAGCGGCCCCAGGGGACGTTCAGCAGGCAGCTGGCCCTCGGCGAGGGGGTGGACGCGGACCACCTCGCGGCCGACTACGCCGAGGGTGTGCTGCACGTGACGATCCCGGCCTCGCCGAAGGTGCAGCCGCGGCGGATCGACGTCAGCCATGCGCCCGCCGGCCGCCGCACCATCCCCAAGGCCGCCGCCAAGAAATGAGCGCCGGGTAGCCATTTCATCGGGGTGCACCGGCCGCGCCTGACGTGGTGAGATGCACCCCTGGCGTCCGCTCTGCGGCGGGATGACGCTCCGGACCATGACAGGATTACTACCGTGCGTAGGAGGATGCCGGGCGGGCGGATGCTGCTGCGGGCCGGGGCCATGGCCGGGCTGGTGGCCCTGGCCGCGTGCGGCGCCAGCGGCGGCGGCGGCGGAACGGCCTCCGCCACAGGCCAGATGGACGGCGCGCAGGCGCGGGCGGCCGCGGGCAATCCCGACCTGGATACGGGTACGTCGCTGGGCGGGCTGGCCGCGCCTGGGATCCGGCTGGTCAACCAGTTCGGCCAGCCGATGTCGCTGAGCCAGTTTCGCGGCAAGGTGGTGGTCCTGGCGTTCGTGGACTCGGAGTGCACGACCGTCTGCCCGCTGACCACGGTCAGCATGACGGCGGCCAGGGAATTGCTCGGCGCGGCCGGGGACCAGGTGCAGCTGCTGGGGGTGGATGCGAACCCCGCCGCCACCTCGGTGCGCGACGTGATGGCCTACTCCCAGGCCCACGCCATGGTCAACCAGTGGGACTTCCTGACCGGCTCGCTGGCCCAGCTGCGCGCGGTGTGGCGGGCCTACCACATCTACGTGCAGATCCAGGCCGGCCAGATCGACCACACGCCTGCGCTGTACGTGATCGACCAGCGCGGCCAGGAGCGGGAGATCTACCTGACCACGATGGCCTACGCCAGCGTCGGCCAGGAGGGGCAGGTCCTCGCCCAGGAGGTGGCCAGCCTGCTGCCCGGCCATCCGAAGCTGGCCCGGCAGAGCTCGCTGGCCTACATCAACGGGATCAGCCCGGCATCACGCGCGACGCTGGGCGCGGTGCCGTCCGGCTCGGTCACCCTGGGTCCCGGCCAGCCCCGCCTGGTGATGTTCTTCGCCACCTGGCTGAGCGAGACGTCGGACCTGCGTGCCCGGCTGACCGCACTCAATGCCTACGCCGCGGCGGCCCGCCGCGCCGGGCTGCCGCCGCTCGTCGCGGTCGACGAGGCGGTCAGCGAGCCGTCCCCCGGCGCGGCGCGCGCCTACCTGCAACAGCTCGGCCAGCCACTGAGCTACCCGGTGGCACTGGACACCACCGGCAGGCTCGCCGACGGGTACGGCGTGCAGGACCAGCCGTGGTTCGTGCTCACCTCGGCCTCCGGCAAGATCGTCTGGAGCCATGACGGCTGGCTTCCGGTCGCGGCCCTGGAGGCCGCCGCCCGCAGGTCCTGACGCGGGCAGCGGCTGTCCCGGCGCGCTACGCACCGGCGGCCGGAGACACCGCCTCACGGAACGCACCGCCGATAACGCGGCCAAAGCAGTTCTCCGCCGCACGCGCCCGAGCACTCACCGTCAGCCCAGCCGGGGCATCGACCACCTAAGCCGAAGGTCCCGGCGAGTGCGGACCTTCGCATCTGCGACGGGTGCCGGCCCGGGGGTCTGCTGGCAGCATGGCCACGAATCGCTGTGCGGGCGCCGGCGGGAATGTGGACGTCGTTTCACCGCCCGGGGAACCTGAGGAGCTGACCGGGCAGGAGGTCGCGGCCCACGTGGTCGCGGCGGCGGTGTGGGCTCCGTCGTTGCATAACACCCAGCCGTGGCTGTTCGGAACCGGCGGGCAGGAACTGCGCCTGTACGCCGACGCCGGCCGGCAGCTGATGGTCGCCGATCCGGTCGGCCGGCAGATGCTGATCAGTTGCGGCACGGCGCTGTTCACCGCCCGGCTCGCGCTGCGGTCGGCGGGCCGGATCCCGCAGGCCTGGATCTTGCCCGACCCGGCCGATCCGCTGCTGGTCGCCCGGCTCCGCTGGCCGCAGCAGGCGGCGCCCACCGGTTACGAGCGGCAGCTGTTCGGCCAGGTGCTGCGTCGGCGCACCCACCGCGGCGGGTTCGACTCGCTGCCGCTCGCGCCGGAATTCCTGGCCGTGCTGCAGGCAGGCGCCCGGCGGGATGGAGGGGAGCTGCGCGTCATCACCGACGCGGCCAGCCAGGCGGTGCTCGCCGCGACCGTCCAGACCGCCGAGCAGACGCTGCGGCTCGACAGCCGGCGCGTCCAGGAACTGGCCGTCTGGGTGTCCCCGCCCGCCAGCCCGCGGCGCGACGGCGTGCCGGCCACGTCGTACCCGGCCCGGCCGGTGCACACGGTTCCGGACTTTCCCGGCCGTGATTTCGCCCATGGCCGCGGCTGGGGACTCCCCCCGGCCAGCGCTGATGCGGCAGCCCGGTCCGCGGGTGTGATCTGCTTGCTCACCACCGCGGATGACCGTCCGGTCGACTGGGTGAACGCCGGTCAGGCGCTGCAACGGATCCTGCTCACCGCCGCCGCCTACGGCGTGGCGGCCGCGCTGCACAGCCAGCCGCTCGAACTCGGCTGGCTGCGCGAGTCCATCCGCACCCGGCTGGCCGACGGCAGCTACCCGCAGCTGGTACTCCGGCTCGGGACCGTGACCCAGACCGCGGCCAGCGTCCGCCGCCCGCCGGCCAGCGTCCTGTTCCAGCACGGCGCCCAGGGTCATGGCGGTCAGCCCGTGGCGGCAGCGCTCCCGCTCTAAGCGTGGTGCCAGCTCCGGTCACCAGGGGCCGTGGCCCTGGTTGGCGGCCTGCAGCGCGTCGACGTAGGCGGCGCGCTCGTAGGCGGCCTCGTCGGTCCCGGCCGGGACCGACAGCAGCCCGCGCGCGTCCGCCACGGAGGCGAATCCCTTGCGCACCATCCACTCGGACAGCCCGTCGAGCAGCACGCGCGCGTGCCCGGGGCCGTGCCGCAGCAGCGCGGACGCGGTCATCACGACGTCCGCGCCGGCCAGCAGGTACCGGGCCACGTCGGCCGGGTCCTCGACGCCGGTGGTCGCGCCGAGCGAGGCGCGCACCCGCCCGGCCAGCAGCGCGATCCAGGTCCGGGGCAGCCGGGCCTCGGCCGGGCTGGACAGCCCGAACCCGGCGGTCACGGTCAGCGTCTCCGGGTCGATGTCGGGCTGCAGGAACCGGTTGAACAGGACCAGGCCGTCGGCCCCGGCCCGGTCCAGCCGCAGCGCCATCTCGCCGGCGGAGCTGTAGAACGGGGTCATCTTCACCGCGACCGGCACCCGGACCACCGCCTTGACCGTGGTCAGGATCTCGACGTGCCGCTGCTCGACGTCGCGTCCGGGGAAAAGGGGATCGCCGGGCAGGTGGTAGATGTTCAGCTCGATGGCAGCCGCGCCGGCCTGCTCCAGGGCCCGGGCGTAGTCGGTCCACCCGCCGGTCGTGGACCCGTTCAGGCTGGCGATCACCGGGATGTCCACGGCGGCCGCGGCGCGCTCCAGCAGGCTCAGGTAGCGGCGCGGCCCGGGGGTCGCGTCGGCGGCCTCGGGAAAGTAGGACAGCGACTCGGCGAAGCTCTCGGTGCCAACGTCGGCCAACGCCGCGTTACGCGCTGCTTCCTGCCGCAACTGCTCCTCGAACAGGGAGAACAGCACCACCGCGCCGACCCCGGCGTCGGCCAGCCGGCGGACGCCGTTGGCGGTGTTCGACAGCGGGGACGCCGAGGCCACCAGCGGGTTGCGCAGCTCCAGGCCCAGGTACCGGGTGGACAGGTCCATCAGCCCTCCTTCCGGGCGTCGGCCGGGAAGTGGGCCGGGCCGCGGCTGGCCATCTCCTCGTAGGTGTCCCACCGCTGGTCCACCGCCTGCTGGGCCAGGGCGCCCAGCCGCTCGGCCTCGGCCGGGTCGGTGTTGCCCAGGGTCCGGTACCGCAGTTCCCGCTGGGTGTACGAGGCCAGCCGGATCCGCGGCCGCGGCGAGTCAAGCAGGAACGGGTTGGCGCCGGCCGCGCGCAGCACCGGGTCGTACCGGATCAGCGGCCAGTAGCCGCTGGCCACCGCGCGGTACTGCTGGTCCAGGCCGTCGCGCATCTCGATGCCGTGCGCGATGCAGTGGCTGTAGGCGATGATCAGCGACGGCCCGTCGTAGGCCTCGGCCTCACGCAGCGCGCGCAGGGTCTGCTGCGGGTCCGCGCCCATCGCGACCCGCGCGACGTACACGTAGCCGTACGCGATAGCCTGCAGCGCGAGGTCCTTCTTGGGCATGGTCTTGCCGGACGCGGCGAACTTGGCCACCGCGCCCAGCGGCGTCGCCTTGGACGCCTGGCCGCCGGTGTTGGAGTAGACCTCGGTGTCGAGCACCAGCACGTTCACGTTACGCCCGCTGGCCAGCACATGATCGAGTCCGCCGGACCCGATGTCGTAGGCCCAGCCGTCCCCGCCGACGATCCACACGCTGCGCCGCACCAGGTAGTCCGCCACGCTCAGCAGGTCGGCGACCAGGCCGTCACGATGACCGTCCCGGCCCTCCCCGCTTCCCAGGCCGGACAGCAGCTGCTTCAGCTCGGCCACCCGGTCACGCTGGGCCGCCAGCTCCGACTCGCGTAGCTGCGGCGCGCCGAGGATCTCGTCCGCGAGACCGGCACCCACCGCGTCCCGCAGCCCGGCCAGGCGGCTGCGGGCCAGCTCGGTGTGCCGGTCGGCGGCCAGCCGGAACCCCAGCCCGAACTCGGCGTTGTCCTCGAACAGGGAGTTCGACCAGGCCGGGCCGCGCCCGTCGGGTCCGGTCGTCCACGGCGTGGTGGGCAGGTTCCCGCCGTAGATCGACGAGCAGCCGGTCGCGTTGGCGACCAGCAGCCGGTCGCCGAACAGCTGCGACACCAGCTTGACGTACGGCGTTTCCCCGCAGCCCGCGCAGGCGCCGGAGAACTCGAACAGCGGCTGCAGGAACTGCGTGCCGCGCACCGTGCCGAAGTCCACCCGGGACCGGTCGGCCACCGGGAGCGTCTCGAAGAACGCGATGTTCTCCCGCTCCGCGGCCACCAGCGGCTCGCGAGCGGTCAGGTTGATCGCCTTGCGCTCCGGCTTCCCCGGCGCGCTTACCGGGCACGCCTGCACGCACAGCTCGCAACCGGTGCAGTCCTCCACGTACACCTGGAGCGTGAAGCGGGTATCCGGGAGGCCGCGCGCGTCCAGCGGGGCCGAGCGGAACGGGTCCGGCGCTCCGTCCAGCAGCGACTGGTCGTAGTAGGTGGACCTGATCACGCTGTGCGGGCACACGAAGCTGCAGTTGCCGCACTGGATGCACAGGTCCGGGTCCCACTCGGCTACCAGGTCGGAGATGTTGCGCTTCTCGTAGGCCGCGGTGCCGCTAGGGTAGGTCCCGTCCGCGGGCAGCGCGCTGACCGGCAGGGCGTCGCCGCGGCCGGCCATCATTTCCGCGGTGACCGTGCGGACGAACTCCGGCGCTCCGGCCGGCACCACGGCGGGCAGCTCCCGGCCGGAGGTCACCCGCCCGGGGACCTCGATCCGGTGCAGCCCTTTCAGCGTGTGGTCGACCGCCGCGTCGTTCCGCGCGACCACCTCGGCGCCGCGCCGCCCGTAGGTCTTGGCGATCGACGCCTTGATCTTGGCGATCGCCTCGTCCCGGGGCAGCACGCCCGAGATGGCGAAGAAGCAGGTCTGCAGCACCGTGTTGGTCCGGCAGGCCAGCCCGGCGTCCCGGGCGATCCTGGCGGCGTCGATCGCGTACACGTCGATCCGCTTGGCCAGGATCTTCTCCTGGACCGGCCGGGGCAGCGCGTCCCACACCTCGTCCGGCGGATAGGCGCAGTTGAGCAGCAGCGTCGCGCCCGGCGCGGCCCGGCCGAGCACGTCGACCCGGTCCAGCAGCCCGAACTGATGGCAGCCGACGAAGCTGGCCTGCTCGACCAGGTACGGCGCGCGGATCGGCACCGGGCCGAACCGCAGGTGCGACACGGTCTGCGAGCCTGACTTCTTCGAGTCGTAGACGAAGTAGCCCTGCGCGTTCAGGGTCTCCTCCTCGCCGAGGATCTTGATCGTGTTCTTGTTCGCGCCGACCGTGCCGTCCGCGCCGAGGCCGAAGAACAGCGCCCGGATCGTGCCCGGCGGCTCGATGTCCAGCGACGGTTCGTACGGCAGGCTGGTGCCGGACACGTCGTCGGTGATGCCGATCGTGAACCGCCGCCGCGGCCGCTCCAGGCCCAGTTCCGCGAACACCCCGGCGACCATGGCCGGGGTCATTTCCTTGGACGACAGCCCGTAGCGGCCGCCGGTGATCAGGGGGAAGCGCTCGCGTTCTGCATCCGCGCAGGACTCGGCGAGGGCGGCGGTCACGTCCAGGAACAGCGGCTCGCCCGCCGAGCCCGGCTCCTTGGTCCGGTCGAGCACCGCGATCCGCGCCGCGGTCGCGGGCAGCGCGTCCAGCAGCGCCCGGACCGGGAACGGCCGGTACAGCCGCACCTGCGCGACGCCGACCCGCTCCCCCCGCGCGCACAGGTGGGTCACGGTCTCGGCGACGGTCTGCCCGGCGGAGCCCATCACCACGATCACCCGCTCGGCCTCCGGGTGGCCGGTGTAGTCCACGATCCGGTAGCGGCGGCCGGTACGCGCGGCCAGGGCGTCCATCGTCTCCTGCACCACGCCCGGCACGGCGGCGTAGAACGGGTTCACGGTCTCGCGGGCCTGGAAGTAGACGTCCGGGTTCTGCGCCGTGCCGCGGATGAACGGGTGATCGGGGGACAGCCCGCGGCCGCGGTGCGCGCGGACCAGGTGCTCGGGGACGAGCGCGCGCAGGTCGTCGTCGGTCAACAACTCGATCGTGTTCAGCTCGTGCGAGGTGCGGAACCCGTCGAAGAAGTGCACGAACGGCACCCGGGTGGCCAGCGTGGCCGCGTGCGCCACCAACGCGAGGTCGTGCGCCTCCTGCACCGACGCGGAGGCAAGCTGCGCGAACCCGGTCTGCCGCACCGCCATCACGTCGGAGTGGTCGCCGAAGATGGACAGCCCTTGGGCCGCCAGCGACCGGGCCGCGACGTGCAGCACGGCCGGGGTCAGCTCCCCGGCAATCTTGTACATGTTCGGGATCATCAGCAGCAGGCCCTGCGACGCGGTGAACGTCGTGGCCAGCGCCCCGTTCTGCAGCGCGCCGTGCAGGGCGCCCGCGGCCCCGGCCTCGCTCTGCATCTCCACCACCGATACCGCGCTGCCCCACAGGTTGCGCCGGCCCTGGCTGGACCACTCGTCCGCCAGCTCGGCCATCGGCGACGAGGGCGTGATCGGATAGATGCAGCAGACCTCGCTGAGCCGAAAGGCGACAGAAGCGGCAGCCTCGTTGCCGTCGACCGTGGCACGCATCATCCGCCGCCTTCCGGGATCATCTCGATCGAGTGCACCGGGCACTGCTCGTAGCACGCGCCGCAACCGGTGCACTTGTCGTAGTCGAACCGGTACCGGTGCCCCGGCCCTAGCTTGATCACGGCGTCCTCGGGGCACGCGCCCAGGCAGCCGTCGCACTCGCAGCAGTTGCCGCAGGACAGGCACCGCTGCGCCTCGTAGGTCGCCTCCTGCTCGGACAGGCCGCCGACCACCTCGCCGAAGCCCGCGATCCGCTGCTGCGGCGCGGCCTCAGGCTGCTGGCGGCGGGCCGCGTCCCCGAAGTACCACAAATTCAATTGCTCGAACGCCACGCCCGGGTGCTTGGCCTGGTCCGCCGGCCCGTCGCCCCGAAGCCAGGCGTCGATATTCCTGGCCGCCTTCTTGCCGTGTCCGACGCCGACGGTGACCGTGCGTTCCGCGGGCACCATGTCGCCGCCGGCGAACACGCCGGGGCAGCCGGTCATCATCGACGGCGACACCTGCACGGTGCCGTCCCTGGCGAACTCCACCCCGGGCACCTCGCGCAGGAACGTGGTGTCGGTGTCCTGGCCGAGGGCCAGAATCACGGTGTCAGCGGCCAGCGTCTCGAACCGCCCGGTCGGCTGCGGGAACCCGGTCTCGTCGAGTTCCATGGCCTCGATGGTCAGTTCCGGCCCGTCGAACGCGGTGATCGTGCGCAGCCAGTTGATCCGCACGCCCTCGCGCTCCGCCTCCTCGGCCTCCTCGGCGTGGGCGGGCATCTGGGCGCGGGTGCGGCGGTACACGATGAGCGCGTCGTTCGCGCCCAGGCGGCGGGCCACCCGGGCGGCGTCCATCGCGGTGTTGCCGCCGCCGTAGACCGCGACCCGCCGGCCGATCACGGGGCGCTCGCCCGAGGCCACGCTGCGCAGGAACGACAGCGCGTCCACGATCCGCCCCGCGTCCTTGGCCGGTATGTCGACGCGCTTGGACAGGTGCGCGCCCACCGCGACGAACGCGGCGTCGAAGCGGCCCTCGCGCCGCTCGGCGTCGAGGTCCTGCACCCGGTGGTTGCGGGTCATGCGCACGCCGAGTTCCGCGATCCGGGCGATCTCGGCGTCGAGGACGTCGCGCGGCATCCGGTAGGCCGGGATGCCGTAGCGCATCATGCCGCCGGGCACCTCGCCCGCGTCCCTGATCTCCACCTCGTGCCCGAGCCGGGCCAGGTGGTAGGCGGCGGACAGCCCGCTCGGGCCGGCGCCGATGACCATCACCCGCTTGCCGGAGCGGGCGGGCGGGCGGTCGAACGCCCATTCCCGCTCGAGCGCCAGGTCGCCCAGGAACCGCTCGACCGAATGGATCGAGACCGCGCTGTCGAGGCTGGCCCGGTTGCAGACGCTCTCGCACGGGTGGTAGCAGACCCGGCCGTGGATGGCGGGCATCGGGTTGTCGGCGGTCAGTTGCCGCCACGCCTGCTCGTGGTGGCCGACCTCGGCGTGCGCCAGCCACGCCTGGATGTTCTCGCCCGCCGGGCAGCCCGCGTTGCAGGGCGGCAGCAGGTCCACGTAGAGCGGACGCTGGTCCCGGACCGGCCCGGCACGGGAGCGCCCGTGCTGCAGGTCCGGGAGTTGCGCCATGTCTGGTCGTGCTTCAGGATTCACCGCACCTCCGCAGGGCGCTTCGCTAGCTACCCACTATCCACCCGCCACCCGCCGCGGACCAGGGACCAAGGGCCCCGCAGCCGAGGCCCAACGCCGTTGGCGGCGCCCGGGCGCGGTGGTGACCTGGAGCCATGGCTGTGCCGCAGGTATCAGGACTCCACCACGTGTGCTTGCCGGCCACGGACGTCATGCGCAGCAGCGACTGGTTCGAGCGGGTCTTCGACTTCCGCGGCGTGCTGATCCGGGAGGAAGAGGTACGGCGTGCAGGACCAGCCGTGGTTCGTGCTCACCTCGGCCTCCGGCAAGATCGTCTGGAGCCATGACGGCTGGCTTCCGGGCGTGGCCCTGGAGGCCGCCGCCCGCACGTCCTGACCTGGCTCTACGAGCGCGAAGCCGCCAGCCCGGGGGCCTCACGGCCGCGCCATCCTGAGCGCACCCGGACCATAGTCCCGGTCGTGGCCGACGTCCGGCTCGGCACGCGGGGGACCTTTGGCCCTGCCCCGGGAAAATCACCGCGGGCAGCGTGGTGTCGGAATCCTGACAAACGCAGAGGAGATAGACGCCATGCGAGCTCTCGTTTACCACGGCCCCGGCGCGAAGGCCTGGGAGGAAGTGCCGAAGCCAGAAATCACCGCGGACACGGACGCGATCGTGCGAGTAGACGCCACCACGATCTGCGGCACGGACCTGCACATCCTCAAGGGTGACGTCCCGGCCGTGACCGACGGGCGGATCCTCGGCCACGAGGCGGTCGGGACCGTCGAGGCCGTTGGCAGCGCCGTGAAGACGGTCAAGGCCGGCGAGCGCGTCCTCGTCTCCTGCATCACCGCGTGCGGAACCTGCCGGTACTGCCGTGAGGGGCATTCCGGGCAGTGCCTCGGCGGGGGCGGCTGGATCCTCGGGCACAAGATCGACGGCACCCAGGCCGAGTACGTCCGCGTGCCGTTCGCCGACCTGTCCACCTACCCGGTGCCGGAAGGCGCCGCCGACGAGGACATCCTGATGCTGGCCGACATCCTGCCGACCGGCTATGAGGTCGGCGTGCTCAACGGCGGTGTGCGGCCCGGCGACGTGGTCGCGATCGTGGGGTCCGGACCGATCGGCCTGTCCGCGATCACCGGCTCCCGCCTGTTCAGCCCGAGCCACATCGTCGCGATCGACCTGGCAGACGCCAGGCTTGAGGCGGCCAAGCTGTTCGGCGCGGATATCACCGTGAACAGTGCCACCGAGGATCCGGTCGAGGTGGTTCGCTCGCTTACCGACGGGCTGGGCGCGGACGTGGCCATTGAGGCGGTCGGCATTCCCGCCACCTTCGAGCTGGCCGTCAAGCTGTCCCGGCCGGGCGGCCACATCGCCAACATCGGCGTGCACGGCGAGCCCGCCACCCTGCACCTCGAGGAGCAGTGGATCAGGAACATCACGATCACGACCGGCCTGGTGGACGCGTACTCCACCGCCACGCTGCTGCGTTCGGTCACTAGCGGCAACATCGACGCGAGCCGGTTCATCACGCACCGCTTCGCGCTGGATGAGTTCGACCAGGCCTACGACGTGTTCGGCCGGGCCGCCGAGACCCACGCGCTCAAGGTCGTGCTGAGCCGTACGTCCTGAGACTGACCGGCCCCGTGCCTGCCGGATGGCTGACCCGGCAGGCACGGCCGCTCGCTCCCGCGGGCCGCGGCGGACGGGGCGCCTCAGGCGGCCGTCAGGATGTCGCGATGACCAGCCCCAGGCCGATCCCCAGGCCCCTAGCGGCGCGCCCGGGCGGCCGTCACCATGGAGAGAAGCCATGACGTAAGGCGCCGACAGGCAAGGAGCAGACCGTGGATGGCCCGATCCCGGCGGACGGCCCGCTGCTGATGGAGGCCGCGGCCCTGGACCCGCTGCTTGATGCGCTGCGCGGCGCCGGATACCGCGTCATCGGTCCGACCGTCCGGGATCGCGCGATCATCCTTGGCGAACTCGGGTCAGCCGGCGATCTCCCGTTCGGCTGGGGGGTATCCCTGGAGCCCGGCGGCTACCGGATCCGCAGGCGCGACGACAGCGCGGCGTTCGGCCATTCGGCCGGACCGCAGTCGTGGAAGCAGTTCCTGCATCCCCCGCGCCAGAAGGTATGGTCCGCGCACCGGACGGCCACCGGATTCGAGGTCGCGGCGGCCGATGAGTCCGCCCCCCGGCTGGCGTTCTTCGGCGTGCGCCCGTGCGACCTGCGCGCGATCGAGATCCAGGACCAGGTACTCGGGCGCGGCGAGCACGCCGGGTCACGCTACGCAGCCCGCCGCGCGGGCGTGTTCATCGTGGCGGTGAACTGCACCGAGCCGGGCGCGACGTGCTTCTGCGCGTCCATGAGCACGGGCCCGCAGGCCGGGCCGGGCTATGACCTCGCGCTGACCGAGATGGTCAGCGAGGGCACCCACCGGTTCCTGATCGACGTCGGCTCCCCGGCCGGTGCCGACATGCTGGCCGACGTGCCGGTCCGGCGGGCCGACGACGCCACCGCGGGCGGCGCGCGGTCCGCGGTCGCCGGGGCGGCCGACCGGATGGGCCGGTCGATGCCCGCCGATATCCTGCATGACCTGATGGCGGGCAGCGAGGGCGCCGCGCGCTGGGATGATGTCGCATCCCGCTGCCTGACCTGCGGCAACTGCACGATGGCGTGCCCGACCTGCTTCTGCACCACGGTCGAGGACGTGACCGACCTGTCTGGCGATCATGCCGAGCGCTGGCAGTTCTGGGACTCCTGCTTCGATCCTGATTTCTCCCACCTGCACGCCGGCCCGGTGCGCTCCTCGTCCCGCAGTCGCTACCGGCAGTGGCTCACCCACAAGCTCGGCACCTGGCACGACCAGTTCGGCAGTTCCGGCTGCGTCGGCTGCGGCCGGTGCATCGTCTGGTGCCCGGTGGGCATCGACCTGACCGAGGAAGTAGCCGCCCTGCAGGCCGAGGCCCGGCAGGCGGCGCAGACACCGTCGGAAGAGACGCCGCAGGCCGAGACCGGAAGCGAGCCCTCATGAACGACGCCGTCCCAGCGCCCGTGTTCGCCGAGCACGCCTTCCTGCGCGGGATGCCCGCCGACGACGTGGCCCGGCTCGCCCGCGCCGCCGTGGCCGTCCGGCTGCCCGCCGGCCACCGGCTCTTCGACGAGGGCACGCCGGCCAAGAAGTGCTGGCTGGTCACGTCCGGTCACGTGGCGCTGGACCTGAACATGCCCGGCCGGGCCAACCTCATCATCGAGACCCTCGGCCGCGGCGACGTGCTCGGCTTCTCCTGGCTGTCACCGCCCCACCAATGGCAGTTCGGGGCCGAGGCGGTGGAACCCACCGAGGCGTTCGAACTGGACGGCGCGACCGTCATGGCGCTGTGCGACAGCCATCCGGAACTCGGCTACCAGCTCGCCCTTCGGTTCCTGGCCGCAGCCGTCCAGCGGCTGCAGGCCACCCGGATCCGGCTGCTCGACCTGTACGCGGTGCCCAGCCAGAGCGCTGACGTGCGATGAGCCTGCAGGCGGTACCCGCCCGGTACCGGGTCGCCTCCCGGGCGGCCGAGACCTACGACACCGTGACGCTCGTGCTGGAGCCCGTCGACGAGCCCATCGCGCCGCACCGGCCGGGGCAGTTCGCCATGCTGTACGCGTTCGGCAGCGGGGAGGTGCCGATCTCGATCAGCGGCGGGCCGGGCGGGCCCGGCCTGGTCTACACGATCCGCTCGGTGGGCGCGGTGACCCGGGCGCTCTGCAAGGCGGACCGGGGAGAGCTGATCGGCGTGCGGGGACCGTACGGGACCGACTGGGGCGTGGCCGACGCGGCCGGGCAGGACGTGATCGTGGTGGCCGGCGGGATCGGCCTGGCGCCGCTGCGCCCGGCGCTGCTGGCCGCGCTCGCGGCCCGCAGCCGGTACCGGCGGGTTACGGTGCTGGTCGGGACCAGGACCCCGGACGATCTCGTGTTCGCCGGCGAGCTGGACGCCTGGCGCCAGCAGGGAGCCGACGTGCGGGTCACCGTGGACCGGGCCGCGGTCGGCTGGCGCGGCCACGTGGGCGTCGTCACCCAGCTCATCGACCGGGTAGACGTCGACCCGGCCGCGACCCTGGCCCTGGTCTGCGGCCCCGAGGTGATGATGCGGCTCACCGCCCGCTCGCTGCTGGCCCGGGGGGTCGGCCCCGGCAGTGTCCGGATTTCGCTGGAGCGGAACATGCGGTGCGGCATCGCCGAGTGCGGCCATTGCCAGCTCGGCCCGCTGCTGCTGTGCCGGGACGGCCCGGTGATCAGCTACCAGCGAGCCGCCCCGCTGCTGTCCGTTAAGGAGCTCTGACATGGCACGCCCGAAGCTCGCGGTCTGGAAGCTCGCCTCCTGTGACGGCTGCCAGCTCACCCTGCTGGACTGCCAGGACGAGTTGCTCGCGCTGGCGGCGGAGGTCGAGATCGTGCACTTCACCGAGGCCACCTCCACCGACGAGGCCGGGCCCTACGATGTCTCGCTGGTCGAGGGATCGGTCACCACCCCGCAGGATGCCGAGCGCATCCGATGGATCCGCGACCAGTCGCAGACCCTCGTCACGATCGGCGCGTGCGCCACCGCGGGCGGCATCCAGGCGCTGCGCAACTTCGCCGACGTCGCCGACTTCGCCGCCGCGGTCTACGCCCGGCCCGAGTACGTGCAGACCCTGGCCACGTCTACGCCGGTCGCCGACCATGTCGCCGTCGACTTCGAACTGCGGGGCTGCCCGATCGACAAGCGCCAGCTGATCGAGTTGGTCTCGGCGCTGCTGGCCCGCCGTAAGCCGCATATCCCACAGCACAGCGTGTGCTACGAGTGCAAGCGGCGCGGCAACACCTGCGTCATGGTCGCCCACGGGACGCCCTGCCTCGGCCCGGTGACCCAGGCGGGATGCGGCGCGATCTGCCCGGCCTTCAGCCGGGGCTGTTATGGCTGCTTCGGACCGGTGGCCGCGCCGAACACCGGTTCGCTCATCCCCCAGCTGCGACAGCTCGGCATGACCTCTGGCGGGATCGACCGGGTCTTCGCGACGTTCAACGCCGCGGCGCCGGGCTTCGCGCCGGATTCCCGCGGCCGATCGCCCGGCGCCGACCCGATTCCATGATCGTGGAGAGTTTTCGGCGGCGGATTCATTTGGTCGTCGCAACGGTTGATCGGAAAGGTCGTTGCGATGAAGAACGGGCGTCCGGGGCTGCCCCGGGTGGTGCAGGTGGTGTTCTGGGAGGGGATCCGGGGCGGGCTGTCGGTGGCAGAGGCGGGTGTGGCTGCGGGGTGCAAGGCGAGTAAGGCGCAGGAGTGGTTCCGGCAGGCTGGCGGGGTGAAGGGGAACGGGCCGGGCCCGGTGTCGGGGCGGTACCTGTCGGTGGCGGAGCGGGAGGAGATCGCGGTCGGGCTGGCGGCGGGGCAGTCGCTGCGGGAGATCGCGGCGCGGCTGGGGCGGCATCCGGCCACGGTGGGCCGGGAGGTCCGCCGTAACGGGTCTCGTGGCCGGTACCGGGCGCTGGCCGCGCAGGCGCAGGCGCAGGAGCGGGCACGGCGGCCCAAGACGGCGAAGCTGGCGGGGAATGCCCGGCTACGCGGCTGGGTTCAGGACCGGCTGGAGGGGCGCTGGTCACCGGAGCAGATCAGCATGATGCTCAGGCGGGAGTTCCCCGGCGATCCGGAGATGCGGGTGTCACACGAGGCCATCTACCAGGCGATCTACGTGCAGGGCCGGGGTGCGCTGCGCCGGGAGCTGGCGGCGTGCCTGCGGACCGGGCGGGCGCTGCGCAAGCCGCGGCGCCAGGCCGGGGAGCGGCGCGGCCGGATCAAGGACATGGTGATGATCAGCGAGCGGCCCGCGGAGGCCGCGGACCGGGCGGTGCCCGGCCACTGGGAGGGCGACCTGATCATCGGGACGCGCTCCTCGGCGATCGGCACCCTGGTCGAGCGGTCTACCCGGTTCGTGCTGCTGCTGCACCTGCCGCACGGCCATGACGCCGCCGCCGTGGCGGCGGCGATGACCGGGGCGATGGCCTCGATGCCCGCGCAGCTGCGCCGGCCGCTGACCTGGGACCAGGGCAAGGAGATGGCCTCCCACCGGAAGGTCACCCTGGCCACGGACCTGGACGTCTACTTCTGCGACCCGCACTCGCCGTGGCAGCGCGGCAGCAACGAGAACACCAACGGGCTGCTGCGCCAGTACTTCCCCAAGGGCACCAGCCTGGCAGGGCACAGCAAAGACCACCTGGAGGCCGTCGCCGCCGAGCTGAACGCCCGGCCCCGCAAGACCCTCGGCTGGCGCACCCCGGCCCAGGCCCTCGGCGAGATACTGGACCAGGCCGCGGCCTGATGGAGGCGGCTTCGCCGCCGCTGTCCTCCCCGGCGCCGCGCATGCTACGGGCCCGCCCCCCCGGCCTCAAGACTGCTGCGCACCGCTGCGCGGCCGCCCTGCGGGCGGGTCCTGACCCCGGGGACCCCTACGGCCCCTCCAGGCAGTCAACCCGCGGGCAGGCCAGAGCCTGCCCCGCCCAGCACGCGGCGCCTCCACCCCCGGGCACAGGTAATCTCAGCGCCAGCGGCTGAAGCCGCTACCAGCCAGGTTGCGACGACTCCTTGAACCCGCCGGCATATAACCCATAAAACTTTCCACGATCATGAGTTCCGCCTCAGATCGCGGAGGACCGCGACAGTCAGGGGCATGACGGCCGCCGCGACCGCCGGGCTGAAGCCGACGCCGTGGCTGACGTCGGCCGCCTCGACCGCGTGAATGATCAGGCGCTCCGGCATCCGGTCGAGAGCCCGGGCCAGGCCGATCGCCTCATCCAGGCCGAGGCCGTGAGAGCTGACCTGGTGCACATCCGGCCGGTCCGGCTGGTCGAGGACCAGCCGGTGCAGCCGGCCGGGGGTCGGCGGGTCGGCCAGGACGGCGTCGACGACCACCGCCAGCGCCGCGCCGGTCCAGGTCTCGATCAGGCTGGCTGGCTCGCCATCGCTGGTCACCCACTGCACGGTATCCGCCTGCACGGTCCCCGGCCGCACAGGGCCAGCTGCGGGTGCTGAGCCAGCCGCCTGCCCCTGCAGCCGGGTCAGCACCTCGGGCCCGATGCCGTCGTCGCGCCGGAACTCATTGCCGATGCCGATGACCACCACCCGGCGGCACACCGCCGCTGACCCGTCTGTCATCCCCGGTCCATGCGCAGGGTGAGGAAATGGGTCGCGCACGAGATGCACGGATCGTAGTTCCGGATCGCCTGCTCGCAATCGCGGGTCAGCCGCTCGTCGTCATAATCGAGCCGGTCTTGCACGAAGCCACGGAGATCTTCCTGGATCGCGGCCTGGTTCTGCGACGTTGGCGGCACGATACGCGCGCTGCGCACGGTTCCGGTGCCGTCGAGCTCGTACCGGTGGTACAGGACACCGCGCGGCGCCTCGGAAACGCCGTGACCCGTTCCGGCTCGCGGCGCCACCTCGACGAACGGGAGGGCTGGCGGCTGATACGCCTCGATCAGCCGGAGCGCCTCCTCGATCGCGCAGACAATCTCCACCGCCCGGACGATGATGCTCTGGAACGGGTTACGGCAGCCGGGCCCGAGCCCGGCCTCGCGAGCGGCCTCGGCTGCCCCGGGCGGCAGCCACTGCGAGTTCAGCGTGTACCGGGCGAGCGGCCCGGTGAGGTAGCTTCCGGCCCGGCCGGCCAGCCTGGCGTGCAGCGCGGTGGAGTGCGGGACCTGCTCCTCGATCACGTGCCGCTCGAAATCGGCGGCGGCGAACTCCAGTCCCCCGCTGGTGACCACCGTCCCGCGCTCGATCGGGTACCGGCCCGGATCGCGCAGCGCCAGTAGCTCGTGGTCGCAGCTGAAGTCGGGGAAGTCAAAGCCCGCCACCCAGCGCACCGTCTCCAGCGCCAGGTCAAGGGCCCGACGCAGCTGCTCCGCGAGGGGCGTGATCTCGTCGGCGGATGGCGCACGGTAGAAGCCGCCCACGCGGACGTTGACCGGATGCACCGATCGCCCGCCGACCGTTTCCATGACCGAGTTGGCGACCCGCCGGAGCGACAGCCCGTGCTCCACGATTTCGCGGTGATCGCGTGCGAGCTCCACGGCACCCGGATAGCCAAGGAAGTCAGGCGCGTGCAGCATGTAGACGTGCAGCGCATGGCTGGAGATCCACTCGCCGCAGTACAGCAGCCGTCGCAGGTCGCCGAGCGGGTCAGGCAGGCTGGCCCCGCACGCCGCCTCGATCGCCCAGCAGGCGCTGGTCTGATACGCCACGGGGCAGATGCCGCAGATCCGCGCGGTGATGTCTGGCGGCTCGGTGTAGGAGCGGCCGGACAGGAACGCCTCGAAGAAGCGCGGCGGCTCGTAGATATCGAGGCGCACCTCCTCGACCCGCCCGTCGCTGACCCGGACGTACATGGCGCCCTCGCCCTCAACGCGAGCCAGCCCGGCCGCCGCCAGCGTGCGATCACCGCGGTGCGTCATGTCCACCATCCCGGTGCATCATTTCTGCCTCCCCCTCCAGGCGATCGTCGCACGAGCCCGGGGCCAGGGTCCAAGGGCCCGGGACGAGGTGCCCTACGCCTGTACCTGCGGCCACGCGAGCCAGGGAAGCTGGTCAGAGGGGTCGGCCAGAGCCGCGGCCCGCACGAGCTGGAGGTATGTGATGACCATCCGCGTCGGAATCAACGGGTTCGGGCGTATCGGGCGTACCTTCGTGCGCCGGTCGCTGGAGCGGGGCGACATCGAGGTCGTGGCCGTGAACGACATTACGGACGCGCGGACGCTCGCGCACCTGCTCGAGTTCGACTCGACCTACGGCCGCCTGCCCGCCACGGTTGCCTACGCCGATGATGCGATCGTCATCGACGGCCGCCCGGTCCGGGTGCTGTCCCGCCGCGATCCGGCCGAGATCGACTGGGGCGGGCTCGGCGTCGGCATCGTGGTGGAGTCCACCGGCAAATTCCGCGCCCGCGAGCAGGCGGCGCTGCACCTGAAGGGCGGCGCGCGCAAGGTGCTGCTGTCCGCCCCGGGCAAGGGCGCGGACCTGACGGTCGTGGTCGGGGTCAACGACCGCGAGTACGACCCGCAGCGGCACGACGTGATCTCGAACGCGTCCTGCACGACCAACTGCGTGGCGCCGATGGCCAAGGTTCTGAACGACGGGTTCGGCCTGGTGCAGGGGTTCATGACCACCGTGCACGCGTACACCGGTGACCAGATGCTGATAGACGGCCCGCACAAGGACCTGCGGCGGGCCCGCAGCGCCGCGGTCAGCATGGTGCCGACCACCACTGGCGCGGCCCGGACCACCGGCGAGGTCATCCCCGAGCTGGCCGGCCGCTGGACGGAGTGGCCGTGCGTGTCCCGGTGGAGGACGGGTCGCTGACCGACCTCACCGCCGTGCTCGGCCGGGACGTCACCGCGGCCGAGATCAACAGTGCATTCCAGCAGGCTGCAGCGGGACCGATGGCAGGCATCCTGGAGTACAGCACGTACCCGCTGGTCTCACGGGACATCATCGGCGACCCGGCCTCGTGCGTGTTCGACTCCGGCCTGACCCAGGCGGCGGGCAGCCTGGTCAAGGTCTTCGGCTGGTACGACAACGAGTGGGGCTACACCTGCCGGCTCGCCGACCTCACCGCTATCGTCGGCGAACAACTCTAGGAGCGCGACATGTACCGGCCGCTGGCAGAGGACGACGTGGTCCGCAGGCTTATCGGCGCGGCCGGCGCCGCACCGTCGATCCACAACACCCAGCCGTGGCGGTTCCGGATCACCGACGACCTCATCGAGCTGCACGGCGACCCCGACCGGATGCTCTGGGTCGCCGACCCGCGCGGCCGCGCCCTGCACCTGAGCTGCGGTGCTGCCCTGTTTAACCTCAAGCTCGCGATCCGCATGCTGGGCGCCAAGCCGCTGGTGTGGCCGCTTCCCGACCCGCAGCGTGAGCCGACGCTGCTGGCGTCGGTGCAGCTGGAACCGTCGCGCCCGGCCACGTCCGCCGAGCGTGAGTTGTTCGAGGTAATCGGTCAGCGGCATAGCAGCCGCGCGCCGTTCTCCTCCCGCCCGATCCCCGGTGCGGTGCAGATCGAGCTCGAGCAGGCCGCCGGATCCGAGTTCGCGCTGCTCCGCATGCTGAACGATCGCGATGCGGCCCTGGTGCTGGAGCTGGCCGCCGCGGCCGATCGAACGCTGGAATGCGACTTCGACCATCGGGTCGAACTCGCCCGGTGGATCGGCACCGAGGGCGAGGACGGCGTCCCGGCCCGCGCGCTGGCCTACCGTCCGGAGACTCGGCCCGCACCGGTCAGGGACTTCGGCTACGCCACACCCGCCGTCGAGCAGCCGCCGGGCCGTTTCGAGCCGCAGCCGCGGCTGGCGGTGCTATCCACCGCGCGCGACGAGCCGGGCGACTGGCTGCGGGCCGGGCAGGCGCTGCAGTGCGTGCTGCTCACGGCGACCCGCAACGGGCTCGCCACGTCGCTTCTCTACCAGCCGATCGAGCGGCACGACACCGAGCACCAGCATGACGGCTGGTGGCCCTGGCCGGAATGCCCGCAGGTCATCATCCGGTTCGGCTACGGGCCGCCGGGGCCGGACACACCGCGGCGCAGGGTGGAGGACATCCTCGACGCGTGACACCCTGAGCTTACGGGCTAGGCTAGCCGTGGTGTGACCGCGTCTTCCAGGGATAGGGGTGCCAGCCGCGGATGAGCGATTCGGGCCAGCCAGGGCCGGATGACGGCACGGGACACGGGCAGATCCGCGTGTTCCTGCTCGATGACCACGAGGTTGTCCGGCGGGGGGTGCGGGAGCTGCTGGAGGCCGAGCCCGACATCATCGTGATCGGCGAGGCGGGAACCGCGGCCTCGGCTCTGGCGCGGATCCCGGCGCTCCGCCCGGACGTCGCCGTGCTGGACGTACGCCTGCCCGACGGCGACGGGGTCACCGTGTGCCGGGAGATCCGGTCGCGGATGCCGGAGGTCGCCTGCCTGATGCTCACCTCCTTCGGCGACGACCAAGCGCTGTTCGACGCGATCATGGCCGGGGCCGCGGGTTACGTGCTGAAGCAGATCCGCGGTACCGACCTGGTCGGCGCGGTCCGGACGGTGGCGGCGGGCGAGTCCATGCTGGATCCGGAGGCGGCCAGCCGGGTCATGAAGCACATGCGGGACCAGGCGGCCCGGACCGATCCGCTGGCCGGGCTCACCGGCCAGGAGCGGCGGATCCTGGAGCTGATCGGCGAGGGGCTGACCAACCGGCAGATCGGCGAGCGGATGTACCTGGCCGAGAAGACCGTCAAGAACTACGTGTCCGCGCTGTTCGCCAAGATGGGCATGGAGCGCCGCACGCAGGCCGCCGCGTACGCCGCCCGTGTCTTCGAGAATCAGGATTCTCCAGATCAGGAGCATCCGGCCCGCTGAGGCCACCAAAATCCTCCCGCCCCAGGTTCCAGCTCAGCGTCAGTGCATCGGTCATTCACCTACATGGTCCCCTTATGTGAATTCCTGCTTGCGGTCGGACTTTTCGCGGCCCGACCCGTGACATTGGTCCCTGCCTATCGAGGTCCATTAGCACTGCTGGGGATGACCCGGTCAAAGAGACGATGAAAGCGCAATGAGACACCACGCCAGGCCAGGGGCCCGGCCGGATCCGAGGAGGGATCTCAGATGCGCAGAAGGACATTCGACGCGCTAGCGGGCGTGGGCGGGCTGGTCCTGGCGGCCGTGCTGCTGGTGGCCGGCGGGCTGCTGCTGTGGGGCCACAACTTCGTCGACAACCAGGTCTCCACCCAGCTGACCGCCCAGAAGATCGTGTTCCCGGCCACGACCAACCCGGAGTTCAAGGCGCTGCCGCCGGCGGACGCCGCGGCCATGGGCGCCTACGCCGGGCAGACCATGACCACCGGCGCGCAGGCCAAGGTCTACGCCGACAACTTCATCGCCTTCCACCTGTCGAAGATGGGCGGCACCTACTCCCAGCTGTCGGCCGCCTCGCTGGCCCAGCCGAACAACGCCAAGCTGGCCGCCCTGGTCAACGTGGTGTTCAAGGGCACCACGCTGCGCGGCCTGCTGCTGAACGCCTACGCGTTCTGGCAGATCGGCGTGATCGCCCTGTGGGGCGCGATCGTCTCCTTCATCGGCGGCGGCCTGCTGCTGATCTTGTCGGTCCTCGGCTTCATCCACTCGCGCCGGGTCTCCCCGACCGCCGAGTTCATGCCCAAGCACACCGAGAAGGTCACGGCCTGACCGTAATGGCCTGACCCGGGACCAGATCCCGGGAACACGAAGCGGGCGGCCCGCGCCGGGGCCGCCCGCCCTTCGTTCTCCGGTGACCAACCGCGAGCCCGCAACCGTCGGCGGTGCCGCCAACGTCGTGTGTCAGCGGACCACGAGCACGGGCCGGTCGGCCAGGTGGATCACCTTGTGCGCCGTCAGTCCGGTCCGCGGCATAGCCTCGCGCTTGCGCAAGTACAATGCCCACGCCTCACCCTGCCGGCTGAACCAGCTGATGACGCGTACGCGCGGCACCGGTCATCCCCGAGGGGGAAATGAATAGTCGCGCGAGGCGTTTTGGCGGCCGCATATCGCGTCAGAATGCCGCTTCGCGGCCGGCTCATGCAGGAGCGCTTTAAAGTGTCCATTCAGGGGTGCTCGCGACTTGCGGTTTCAGGCTGCGATTTCGATGGCCGGTAGCGGCAGCCATGGTCTGCCGTTGAGGGCTGTGGTGACGGCATCGAGTGCGGTGAGGCCGTGGGACGCGGCCGAGTCGAGGTAGCTGCGGATCCGGCACCACCGGGCGAGCGTCGTCTGGGCGTGCCAGTACCCGGAGACGGCCTGGCGCCGTTTGGCGGCCTTGGCGCCGCGTTCGGAGACGTTGTTCGTCCAGTCGACGGCGGGCTCGCGGGTGAACAGCCAGACTTGGTCTGCGTAGTCGTGCAGCCAGCAGCCGAGCGTGTAGCCGGGGTAGTTGCCGTCGTGCCAGTCGCGGTGCCGGTTGTGGGTGATCCCGAAGGCGATGGCCTCGTCGTAGCGCTGGCGGAGCTTGGCCAGCAGCTCTATGTCCGCGGCGGGCTCGCCCCTGGCCCGGGCTTCTTCGATGGCCAGATGGGCTTCGCGGAGGATCTCGATCACATCGGCGGCCCAGGATTGCAGGCTGCCGGGGCCCAGCTGGGTGACCGCGCGGCACCGGCGGATCACGTGCGCGGCGCACTGCTGGATGCCGGCCAGCTTCGGCAGCAGCTGCTGGTAGGCGGTGTACCCGTCGGTGATCAGGAATCCGGTGAAGAATCCCAGGATGGCGGTGATCGCGGCGGCGCGCCGCGACCTCAGTGCCCGCAGCCAGGTCAGCTTCCCGCCGGGCGGGCGGATGATCAGTACGTGCGGGGACCCGCCGTCCCGTTCGCCGGTGTCCGGGTCCCTGTCCGGGGTGAGCACGCTGACCGGGGTCTCGTCCGCGCCGAGCGCCGGCTCGGCTGCCAGCGCGGCTTGCATCGCGTCATCGAACCCGGCGTCGAGCAGCCGGCCGTCCAGTCGGCTGGCGGCCTTATCCACGAACCCGGCGGACACCGGCACGCCGAGCAGCATGCCGATCAGGTGCGCGGTCCGCTCGGCGGGCACGTTCCCGTACCCGGCCAGCAGCAGCGCCGCGGTATTGAGGCCCGGCCCGTAGCAGATGCCGCCCGGGTATGCGCCGGGCGGGGCGTCCGCGGTGGTCACCTGCCCGCAGCACCGGCAGATCAGCCCGGGAAGCAGCCATTCGGTGACAAGCCTGCTGATCCTCACGTCCCACACCTGCGTCCACGACGCGTCCTTGCGGCGCTCCCGCTCCGAAGAATCCCGCCTCGTCCGCTCCGCCTTGCGGCGCTCCTTCGCCCCGATGCTCTCCTTCGACGCCGGCGTCCCGGAATTAGTGCTGTCCTGCCCGAGCCGGCGCTCCAGCTCCGCGATCCGCAGCTCCATCCCGCGGCGCAGCTTCCGCTCGGCCGCCAGCTCCGCCCGCAGCATCGCGACCTCGGCGTTCTTCGCCTCGACCACAGCCCGCAACCGGGCCAGCAGCGCACGCTGCTCCCCGGCACCAGCAGGCAGACCAGGCACATCGGACACAAGCCCGATCATGCTCACCCTCGGCTGCAGGCCCAAGCTCCTCGCACGTCGTGTCGCGGCCCGATCAAGCCGACAGCGCCTGCGCGATGTCGGCGATCAGGTCTGCGGCCGGCTCGATGCCGGCCGACAGCCGGATCAGCGAGGCCGGCGCGGTCTCTGAAGGCCACCGCGCGCGCCGCTCCCAGCTCGACTCGACGCCGCCAAAGCTCGTCGCCGGCACGATCAGCCGCGCCGCCGCGATCACTGCGTCCGCCTCCGCCGCCTGGTCCCCGGCCAGCTCGAACGACAGGAGCGGCCCGAACCCCCCAGTCATCTGTGCGGCCGCCACGTCCAGCGTCGCGGCGGTGACGCCCGGGTAGTGCACCGCGCGTATCCGGGGATGGCCGGCCAGGTACCGCGCTATCGCCAGCGCGTTCTCCGAGTGCCGGGTGATCCGCAGGTGCAGCGTCTTCATGCCGCGCAGCGCCAGCCAGCTCTCGAATGGCCCGGGGATCCCGCCTCCGGCAGACCGCCACTCCCGCAGCCCGCGCAGCAGCTCGCCGTCACCGGTGACCACCGCGCCCAGCAGCACGTCGGAGTGCCCGGAGATCGCCTTGGTCAGCGAGTACAGCGACGCGACCGCGCCCAGCTCCAGCGGCCGCTGCAGCAACGCCGTGGCGACCGTATTGTCCACGATCATCGGCGCCCCTGCGTCCGCCGCGAGCCCCCCGAGCCGGGCCAGGTCGGCAACGCGCAGCAGCGGGTTGGTCGGCGTCTCGGCCCACAGCACTGCGGGCCCGGCGCGCAGCTCCCGCTCCACAGCCCCGGGGTCGAGCAGGTCAACCGGAACGGGCTCGGCTCCGTGCGGACGCAGCCGCGCGGCCAGCGCCCGCGTGTTGTAGTAGCCGTCGTCCGGCAGCACGATCCGCTGCCTGCCCGTCGCCAGGCAGAGCATCAGCGCCATCGACGCCGCCTGCCCGGAGGCGAACACGACCGCCTCCGCCCCCTCGATCGCGCCGAGCGCCTGCTCAAGCGCCTCCCAGCCCGGGTTCCCGTCGCGCCCGTACCCGCCCGGCTCGCCCCACGACACGTACACGCTCGCGGGCACCAGCGGCGGGCTGAGCGGAGAACCGGGCACTCGCTCAGCACCAGCATGAACCAGGACAGACTCGCGCGATGCTCTCTCAGAAGAGATTGCCACCTGATCATTCTCCCGGACGGCATGCGACCCCGGATATCGGATATCCGCATCGTTGCACCGCTGGCCTACCGCCGGTGCGCTCCTCGCCGCTGGCCGCGCTGGAGAGCTGCCCTCGCCGACCCTCACGCTGCACCAGATCCCGGTCAACGGGCCGCACCTGCCAACGCCTACATCAGATCGCCAACAGGGCGGACGTTGCCTGATGCAGCATTAGCTGCGCGCTGGTCCGGCTTCCAGTCTGGCGGCACGCTTCATCACAGGCCAGTGGCGCCGTATCCGCTCCCGCAGGATGTCGGCATGACCGGCATGCAGCGACCTCACCCCCGTGAATGGACACGCTTTAAACGCTGGCGGACTGGGGGTCGAGATGATGGCCACCGCTGGTCAGGGGACGCATGTCGGGACCTAGCTGGTAGAGCAGCGGGACGCCGTTCGGGATGTTCAGCGCGGTGATCTCCTCGTCACCGATCTCGTCGAGGTGCTTGATCAATGCCCGCAGCGTGTTGCCGTGCGAGACGACCAGGACGCACGCGCCAGTGCGCAGATCCGAGACGATCGAGTCGTACCAGTACGGCAGCAGCCGGGCGGTGACGTCGCGCAGGGACTCGGCGCGCGGCCGGAGTTCGGCCGGCAGCCCGGCGTAACGGGGATCGGCGGACTGGGAATGCTCGGCGTCGGCGTCTATGGGCGGTGGCGGCACGGCATACGAGCGGCGCCAGAGCAGAACCTGATCCGCACCGTACTTCTCGAGCACCTGAGCCTTGTCCTGGCCCTGCAGCGCGCCGTAATGGCGTCCGTTGAGCCGCCAGGAGCGGCGGACCGGGATCCAGTCACGGTCGCACGCGTTCAGGGCGAGCTCGGCGCTGCGGATCGCCCGCCGCTGCAGCGAGGTGTACGCGAGGCCGGGCGCCAGCCCGTGAGCGGTGAGCAACTGCCCGGCGTGAACCGCTTCGCGTTCGCCGGCCGCGGTCAGGTCCGGATTAGCCCAGCCGGTGAACAGGTTCCCCGCGTTCCATTCGCTTTGGCCATGCCGCAGCAACACCAGGCGGCAGCAACCATCGCTCATCTTCATCGGGTAGTCCTGTCTCCAGCGCGGCCGCTTCCCGGCCTCTGCCCCGGCGTGACCCCATCCCGTACGCATGCCCAGAGCGGCATACCAGCGCTCACGCCGCGATCTGCACGCCTTGGGCGTCGAAGACGGCTGCGCCAGCCGCTGCCAGTGCTGAACGCGATTCCCGGTAGTGATGACCGCAGAACAGCAGTTCAGTGGGGTGCTCACGCTCAGGCGTGGGCGGCATGACCGCCAGGACCGTCGGCCTCGCCGAGCAGCAGCAGGCCCGGTCGGCAGCCCGGAAAGCTCGCCAGCTGGAGGCGGGCACGGCGCCCTGACCGCGATCCTGTGGCTGAACGTGCTGGGTGGCTTCGGCCACGGCGTAAGTCGTCATGGCTAGAGCCTCGCCGTTGCGGGCGCATGCGTGGCAGAGTCATTGCTCCCGTCTGGCTAGGGACGAACGGCCTCCACGCACAGGACGGTTGGCGCTCGGCCCACTGCGGGCTGTTTTCGTCCGGAGATCAGAGGCGATGAAAGCTATGGACCAAAGGCCTGGGTGGCCGTTGCCTACGCCCCTGCTCATCCGAGCGCGACTGACGCATCCTGGCGACCAGAGACCGGCCGACGCTGCTGCGACTGCTCACCAGCCACAACATCGACGCGGCGCGGTTCATCACGCACCGCTTCGTCCTGGATGAGTTCGATGAGGCCTACGACGTGTTCGGCCGCGCCGCCGAGACCGGCGCGCTCAAGGTCGTGCTGAGCCGCGCGTCCTGACTCCGACCGGGCGCACCCGATCCCGGCCAAGCGTTCCCCGCCCGTCACCCGTGCCGCTGCCGTCCCAGACGTGACGGCGTCAGAACGTCGCGAGATGGTGACCAATGCCTCTGGCGAAGATCGCGCCGTGCGACGATGCTATGCAAAGGGGATCATGGCTGCCGCGGATGACAGCCCCCGGAAAAGGGAGAGTGAGATGCCTGGAATCGTGGTGGGCGTTGATGGCTCAGATAGCTCTCAGCAAGCGCTCGAATGGGCCATAAAGCACGCCGCGCTCGAGCACGTCCCGCTTACGGTCCTGGCCGTTCACGAGGTAGCGGCGAGCGCATGGACGGGCAGTCCGATCGTTTACCCCGAAGACCGACCCGATGAGGAGAAGGCCCGCCAGGCCGCCCAGGAGGAAGTCAACAAGATCATCAGTCAGCTCGGGGGCACGAAGCCGGAATCGGTGACCGTCCGCGGAGTCAGCGGGAGTCCGGCCAATTTGCTCATCGACGCGTCGAGCGACGCCGACATGGTGGTCGTCGGCTCGCGTGGCGCCGGCGGCTTCCCCCTCCTGAGGCTGGGCTCGGTGACTTCTAAGGTCGTCAGTCACGCGGAATGCCCGGTCGTCGTGGTGCGGGCTAGCTAACAGGCCGCAGGCCCCGCGACCGAAGCAGCACAAAGCCCGCGGGCAGGCCACCCGGCCGGCCCGCGGACTGCCGTCGTGAGGCGGTTCAGCCGTTACGGCGCAGGACGGGCCGGAGGGCGTCCAGGACGGCCGGGTCCTCGATGGTCGGCGGCACCGGCTCGTCGGCCCCGTCAGCGATCCCGCGCATGGTCTTGCGCAGGATCTTGCCCGACCGGGTCTTCGGCAGCGCGGCCACCACGTCGACCTCGCGGAACGAGGCCACCGGCCCGATCCGGTCCCGGACCAGCCCCACGAGCTGCGAGCGCAGCGTCTCGGCGTCGATGGCGCTGCCCGCCTTCAGCACCACGAGCCCGCGCGGGATCTGGCCCTTGAGCGTGTCGCGCACCCCGATGACCGCGCACTCGGCAACGTCCGGGTGGCTGGCCAGCACCTCTTCCATCTCGCCCGTTGACAGCCGGTGCCCGGCCACGTTGATGACGTCATCGGTGCGGCCCATCACGTACAGGTAGCCGTCGGAGTCCCGGTAGCCGCCGTCGCTGGTCCGGTAGCAGCCCGGATAGGCCGACAGGTACGAGTCAACGAACCGCTGGTCATCACCCCACAGCGTGGTCAGGCAGCCGGGCGGCAGCGGGAGGCTGAGCACGATCTCCCCGGTCGATCCGGCCGGCACCACCGCGCCCGAGCCGTCGACAATGCGCAGGTCATAGCCGGGCACCGGCATGCTCGGCGAGCCTGGCTTGGTCGGCATCGGCTCCAGCCCCATCAGGTCGGCGGCGATGGCCCAGCCGGTTTCGGTCTGCCACCAGTGGTCGATGACGGGGACGCCGAGCAGGCCGCCCGCCCACCGGTAGGTCTCCGGGTCCAGCCGCTCGCCCGCCAGGAACAGGTACCTCAGCCCGGACAGGTCGTAGCGCCGCGCCAGTTCCCCGGCCGGATCCTCCTTCTTGATCGCCCGCAGCGCGGTGGGCGCGGTGAACATCGCCTTCACGCCATGATCCGCGATGACCCGCCAGAACGCGCCGGCGTCGGGGGTCCCGACCGGCTTGCCCTCATAGAGCACCGTGGTGCACCCGGTGAGCAGCGGCGCGTAGACGATGTAGGAGTGGCCGACGACCCAGCCGATGTCGGAGGCTGCCCAGTAGGTGTCTCCGGGCTGGACGTCGTACACGTTCGCCATGCTCCAGCGCAGCGCCACCGCGTGGCCTCCGTTGTCGCGTACTACGCCCTTGGGCTTCCCGGTCGTCCCGGATGTGTACAGGATGTACAGCGGATCGGTCGCGGCCACCGGCACGCACTCGCAAGGCGAGGCCGCGGCCGTCGCCTGCGCCCAGTCGATGTCCCGGCCGTCGACCAGCGGGGCAGCCGCCTGCGGGCGCTGCAGGATGAGGCAGTGGCCCGGCTTGTGGCCGGACATCCCGATCGCCCGGTCGAGCAGCGGCTTGTATTCGACGATCCGGCTGCCCTCGATGCCGCACGACGCCGACAGGACCACCCGCGGCTGCGCGTCCTCGATCCGCACCGCCAGCTCGTGCGCGGCGAACCCGCCGAACACGACCGAGTGCACGGCGCCGAGCCGCGCGCAGGCCAGCATCGCCATCACGGCCTCGGGGACCATCGGCATGTAGATGACCACCCGGTCGCCCCGGCCGACGCCCAGCCCGCGCAGCGCTCCGGCCAGGACAGCGACCTCGGCCTGCAGCTCGCGGTAGGAGATGTGACGGCGGGTACCGGTGACCGGGCTGTCGTAGATGATCGCCGCCTGGTCGCCGCGGCCGCCATTGACGTGCCGGTCCACCGCGTTATGGCAGGTGTTCAGCATGCCGCCGGCGAACCACCGGTAGAACGGCGCGCCCGAGGCGTCGAGCACTGTCTCCGGGGGCCGGTCCCAGTCGATCGCCTTCGCGGCGTCACCCCAGAAGCCGTCGGGGTCGGTCAGGCTCCGCCGGAAGGCCTCCGCGTATCCGGTCATGTCGACACTCCGTTCGCTCGCCGCTGCTTCTCGCTGCGCATCCCTCCAGGCGATCGTCGCACGAGCGGGACGGCCGGGGCCTAAGGGCCCGCGGTGAGATGCCCAACGCCCGGCTCAGGGCAGCGGCACCTGCCAGTGCAGCTCGGTTCCGCCGCCGTCGGCCGACCCGACCTTCAGCATGCCGCCTAGCTGCTCGGCCCGGTCGGCGAGGTTGGCCAGCCCGCTACGGCGGGTGACTTCCCGCAGGCCGACGCCGTCGTCGCGGATCACCAGGACCAGGTCGGCTCCGGCGTCGACGGTGACGTCCACCCGGCTGGCGCCCGCGTGCCGGGCCGCGTTGGACAACGACTCCCGCAGCGCGCCCAGCATGTGCCCGGCGATCTCCTCAGGCACGCGATCGCCCAGGTCGCCGGTGAGGCTCAGCGACGGGGCGAACCCCAGCGGCCCGGTCATCTCGTCCATGATCTCCAGGATCCGCTCCCGCAGGCCGACCTGCTTGACGTCGTGACGGGCCTGCAGCGCGAAGATGGCCGACCGGATGTCCGCGATCGTATCGTCCAGGGCGTCCACGGCCCGGCTCACCCGGTCGGCCACCTCGGGGCGGCTGATCAGCGGCATGGCCCCTTGCAGCGACATCCCGGTCGCGTACAGCCGCTGGATCACCAGGTCATGCAGGTCACGGGCGATGCGCTCCCGGTCCTGCAGCACGGTGACCTGCTCGGCGTCGCGGCGGGCGTCGGCGAGTTCCAGCGCGACGGCCGCCTGGGCGGCGAACGAGGCGACCATCTCCAGCGCGGCGTGCGTCAGCGGCATCGACCCAGCGTGGCGGCCGACGGTGAGCACGCCGCGCACGTTGCCCGGCCCGCCGAGCGGGAAGATCACCGCGGGTCCGAGCGCCATCCGCTCCCTGGCCACCTGCGCCACCCGGTCGTCCTGGCTGAATTCCTCTAGCGTCACCGGCTCGCCGGTCGTGAGCACCTCGGCCGAGAGGGACGTGTCGGGAAGCGCCATCCCCTGGGTCCGGGGCGCGTCCTCGCCGGCCGCGTGCCGAACCACCAGCTGGCCGTGCTCACCCTCGGGCAGCGCGAGCACGGCCAGGTCGGCGCCGGACATCTCCAGCACCTGCTGGGTCACCAGATCGAGCACGCCGCCGGGGTCGGCGCCCGACAACAGCCTGTGGGTGACCTCGCCGCTGGCCTGCAGCCACCGCTGCCGCCGGCGTGCCTCCTCGTAGAGCCGGGCGTTCTCGATAGCCACGCCCGCGGCGGCGGCCAGCGCGGTGACGACCGCCTCGTCTTCCTCGTCGAACTGACCGCCGTCCTGCTTCTCGGTGAGGTACAGGTTCCCGTAAACCTCGTCCCGGATCCGTACCGGCACGCCGAGGAACGACCGCATCGGCGGGTGCCCCTCGGGGAATCCGGATGACCGGGGGTCGGCCGACAGGTCGGGGAGCCGGACCGGCCGGGGATCGGTGATCAGCGCCCCGAGCAGCCCGCGCCCCTCCGGCCAGTGATGGATGCGGGCGATCTCGTCCTCGCCCACGCCGACCGGGACGAACTCGACCAACTTGCCCGCGTCCCCGATCACGCCCAGGGCGCCGTAGCGGGCGTTCACCAGCCCGGCCGCGGCCTCGACGATCTGCCGGAGCACGATCTCTAGGTCGAGCTGGCTGCCTACCGCGACCACGGCCTCGAGCAGGGCCTGCACCCGGTCGCGGGTGGACAGCACCGCCTGCAGCCGCACCTGAAGCTCGGCGAGCAGGTCGTCGAGCCGCAGATGCGGGAGAAGCGGACGTGACTGCGAAGACTCCACCGGCGGCTCCTGCAGCTGAGCGGGGGGCCAAGGTGATCCAACGATAACGCGGCCCGCCGGGCACCAGAAGGCCGCCGTCGCTGGGCAGCGCGGTCAGGCTTGCTGCGACCGCCACTCGTCCTGGAGCATCGCGTACACCACCTCGTCAGTCCACTCGCCCTTGACGAACTCGTTCTGTACAAAATGGGCTTCACGGCGCATGCCGAGGTGTTCCAGCACCCGCGCGGACGGCGCGTTCCGCGCGTCGATGCGGCCGACGATGCGGTGCAGCCCGAAGTTCTCAAAGCCCACCCGCAGCATCATCCAGGCCGCCTCGGTGGCGTAACCCTTACCGCCGTAGTCCGGGTGGAACATGTAGCCAAGCTCGCCCTGCCGGTGCTCCCGGCTCTGCCGGAACAGCACGACGTCGCCGATCACGGTCTCGGTCTCCGGCAGCACCACGGCCAGGGCCAGGATCAGGCGGTCGCCGTCGTGGCCGGGCGTGCCGGCCTGGATCCGCTCTTCCAGCGCGATCCGCACCTGGTCCAGGGTGCGGACGTCGAACAGCAGGTACCGGGTCACCTCCGGCCGGGACTGGATGTCGTAGACCGCGCTAAGGTCGTCCGCGCGGTACGGGCGGAGGATGAGCCGGTCCGTCCTGAGCGGGTAGTCAGGCGGGTGCATCACGCGATCGTAGGCGAATCCGGCGTCAGCGGACCACGAGCACGGGCCGGTCGGCCAGGTGGATCACCTTGTGCGCCGTGCTGCCGAGGAGCAGCCCGGTCAGGTCACCCCTGCCCCGGGAGCCCATGACGATGACGCCGGCATCGACGTCCTTGGCTTCCTGGATGATCTCGCGGGCGGCGTAGCCGAACAGCGTGTTGCGCACCACGCCGTGCGCCGTGATCCCGGCCTGGGCCAGTTCCTTGATCGCGGCGTCGACCTGCGCCTGCGCGTCGTCGACCGTCTCGGCCGACGGCACCAGCCCCGTCTTCGCCGCGTACTCGCGCTCCCTCAGGTGCACGACCCACACCTCGCCCTTGGACAGCAACGCCAGGTCCCGGGCGGCGGCGAGCACGCGCTCGGTGGCCTTCGAGTGATCCACCGCCACCAGCAGCTTGTCGTACATCTAGTCCTCCCTGGCTCGGCTCAGCGCCCGGTTCCCCTGGCTAATAAGGATCATCACGCCTGCATATGGCCTCGGCCAGGGCCGAAAGTCCTCATGCGTGCCCCTTGACCGAGCGACTCCCGGGACCGCCTGGTCAGCGCTCGTCCGGCCCGCGGATCACGACCACGGGGCAGCGCGAATGGTGGGTGCAGTGCTGGCTGACCGAGCCGAGCAGGGCGCGGGCGAACCCGCCGTGGCCGCGGCAGCCGACCACCAGCAGGTCCGCGCCGGCGGCCGCGTCGAGCAGGACCTCTGCGGCGTTTCCCTCCGCGACCACCGGCCGCACCCTGACTTTGCTCCCCGCGCTGACGGCCTGGCCGACCGCGTCGGCCAGCACCTTCGCCGCGATCTCCCCGTAGTCGGTCTCGTCGGCCATCGAGACCCCCCACGCGAGGCCCCTGGCCGCCGGGGGCTGCCACGCCATCACGGCGTCCACGGTGCCGCCGGTCAGTTCGGCCTGCCAGACGGCCCAGCGCAATGCCTCTACCGAGGAAGCCGAACCGTCGACCCCGGCCACAATCCGGTGGCCGCTTCCATCCCGCTGCTCGGGCACCGTCGTCTCCTCGCTCTGGGCGCCGCGTCGTCAGCTTCCAGCATGGGGTAACTGCCCACGCCCTGCTAAGGGTCGAAGGTCCCGCCGGGCCGGGTGCTCCACCCCCCGCGTGTCGCGCGGGCCCGCCCACCACAGGCGGGCATACCCTCGGGAAACCAGAGGAGGTGCGCGGCTGATGCTGGGACACTCGCACGCGCTATCCGGCGCGGTGGCCGGCCTCGCCACGGGCCGGGCCGCGTTACGCCCGGGCCCGGGCCGCAGCCATCACGGCCCGTCATCCCATCCCAGCCGCCGCGCGCCCGGCCGGGCAGAGCCCAAGGGCCCGTCCAGGGACTTTCCGCCCCGGCCGTTGCGGCTGGGCGCAGACCGCACCCAGTGCGAGGATGGGATCAAGGCTCGCAGTGGGAGGTGCGGCGGTGGCTAGCAAGAACGGCAAGGTCAAGACCGCGACAACACGGAGCCGGCGCCGCGGCTGCCGAAGAAGCGCTACGAGAAGGAGCTGTACCGGCTGCAGGCCGAGCTGATGAAGGTCCAGGAGTGGGTGCGGGCCGAGAAGGCCCGGGTCGTGGTGATCTTCGAGGGCCGCGACGCGGCCGGCAAGGGAGGCACGATCAAGCGAGTCTCCCAGTACCTCAACCCCCGCGTGGTCCAGATCGCCGCGCTGCCCGCGCCGACCGAGCGCGAGCGGTCGCAGTGGTACTTCCAGCGCTACGTCGCTCACCTGCCGACCGCGGGCGAGGTCGTGCTGTTCGACCGCAGCTGGTACAACCGGGCCGGGGTCGAGCATGTCATGGGATTCTGCACGAAGGAGGAATACCACCGGTTCCTGCACCAGTGCCCGATCTTCGAGCGGCTGCTGGTCGAGGACGGCATCCTGCTGCGGAAGTACTGGTTCTCGGTGAGCGACGACGAGCAGGAACGCCGGTTCCGGGCCCGGCTCCACGATCCCATGCGGCAGTGGAAGCTCTCCCCGATGGACCTAGATTCCATCACCCGGTGGGAGGACTATTCGCGCGCCAAAGACGAGATGTTCGTGCACACCGATATCCCGGAGGCGCCCTGGTACGTCGTGGAGAGCGAGGACAAGCAGCGGGCCAGGATCAACATGATCTCGCACCTGCTGTCCACGCTTCCCTACTACGAGGTGCAGCCGGCACGGATCAAGCTGCCGCCGCGCCCGCCGTCACAGGGGTACGTGCGGGTGCCCAGGGACATGCAGACCTACGTGCCCGACCACGTCACCTCGCTCATTCGGGGATGACCGCGACCGGACCGTGCGCGTGGTGCAGGACCGCGTGCGTGACCGCGCCCGTCGTCGGCCGGGCCGAGTCTTCGGCGCTGTTCCGGCCGAGTACGACCAGGTCGGCGCGGGCCGAGGCCCCGGCCAGCACCCGCCCGGGCGCGGCGTGCACCACGTCCTCGACCAGCTCCACGCCCGGGTAATTCCGGCGCCAGGGCGCCAGCAGGCCGGCGAGCCAACCGGCCGCCTCAGCGGTGACGTCGCGGGCGTCGGCCCCGGGCCGCTCGGTGCCGGTCAGCCGCATCTGCGTCAGGAACACCTGCCAGGCGTGCACGGCCCGCAGCCGGGCCCGGCGCAGTTCCGCTTCCTCGAACGCGAATCTGATCGCCGCCGGCTGGTCCAGATCGCGGATGCCGACCACGATCTCGTGATGCGCGGCCGTGGTCTCCTCGCGCACGACCACCACCGGCCCCCCCGGCTGGGTGGCGACATACCGGCTTACCGAGCCGAGAACCAGCGCGGCGAAGCCCCCGGCGCCGCGGGAGCCAACCACGAGCATCGCAGCGTCCGCGGCGGCTTCGGTGAGGACCCGGGCCGGCGAGCCGGCCAGCAGCGTGGTATCCACATCGAGGCCCGGCTCCGCCTCGGAGGCGCGGGCGGCCGCCGTGGCGAGGGCCTTCTGGCTGGAGTGGTGAATGGCATCGGCCACGGTATCCGGCGTGCCCGGCTCATGCCGCGACCAGGACATCCGGGACGGCAATACCGGCACGGACACGATCCGCAGCGCCGCGCCACGGCACGCGGCCTCGTGGGCCGCCCACTCCACGGCCCGCAGCGACTGCTCAGAGCCGTCCGTCCCGGCCACGACGCGATTCGCGGCTTTCATGTCTCCTCCAGGGCGTAGGGAGTTTCCCAGATCGTTCACCACCTGACGAAAGCAGGCCAGGGACATTCGGGCCGTCCTGGCAGGCCATTGGTCCCGCCATGACGCTGACGTCTGCGTCAGGAACCACATCGCCTCAGAAAGAGGAAAGCTGGAGAATGTCTGGGTGAAGACTCGAAGATTGATTTCCTGCATTCTGCTGGCCTGCGCCATCGGCGCAGGCCTGGCCGCATGCAGTAGCAGTAGTAGCACGACCAGTTCGGCGCCGGCCGCGGCCGCGCCGTCGGCCACATCGACGTCCTCGGGCTCCTCCTCCGCCGAGAAGACGATCGCCGCGAACTGGACCGCCTTCTTCAGCCCGAAGACCCCGGTGGACAAGCGGGTCAGCCTGCTGCAGAACGGGTCGGCGTTCGCCTCGGTCATCAGGGCCCAGGCCTCGTCAAGCCTGGCGTCCGAGGCGAGCGCCCAGGTCACGAAGGTCACGGTGACCTCGCCGTCTCAGGCCACGGTCATCTACACGGTCCTGCTGGCCGGCACGCCCGCGCTGTCGAACCAAAAAGGCGTCGCCGTGTACCAGGACGGCACCTGGAAAGTGGGGCTAGCCAGCTTCTGCGGCCTGCTCACCCTGGAGAACAGCGGGAAGACGCCGTCGGTCTGCAAGGCAGCGGGGTAGTCGGGTGGTTCGTTCGGTAGGGGTGCCCGCCGAGCAGGCGGTGGCGCGCCACGGAGGGCGCTCGCTGGCCCTGGGCGTGCTGTGCACGATCTTGTTCCTGACGTTCCTGGACAACACGATCGTGAGCGTCGGGCTCGGCAGCGTGCAGGTTGGCCTGCACGCCGGCGTCAGCTCCCTGCAGTGGGTGGTCAGCGCGTATGCGCTGACGTTCGCGGCCGCCATGCTCGCGTTCGGCATGGTGGGCGACGAGTTCGGGCGCAAGCGGACCTTGCTGATCGGGGCCGGGATCTTCTGCGCGGGATCGGTCCTGTCGGCGCTGGCGCCGAACGTCGGGGTGCTGATCGCCGGGCGGGCCGTGATGGGGCTCGGGGCCGCCGCCAGCGAGCCCGGCACCTTGTCGCTGCTGCGCCACATCTACCCCGAAGAGCGCCTTCGCGCCCGGGCCATCGGCGTGTGGACGGCCGTGTCCGGCCTGGCCCTCGCCCTGGGTCCGGTCATCGGCGGGGCGCTCATCGGCCTGTGGACCACGATCGGCGGGTCCGCGCCTGCCACCGTCCCGGGCCTGCCGCCGGGCCCGTCACCGGACGGCTGGCGCGCGATCTTCTGGTTCAACCTGGTGTTCGGCCTGGCGGCCCTGATCGCAGGGATGATCGTGCTGCCGGAGAGCTCCGACCCGGACGCGCACCGGGTCGACATCTCCGGGACGGTGCTCTTCGCCGCCGCGCTGACCGCGTTCACGTTCGCGATCATCAACGCCGAGAACGACGGCTTCGGCGACCCGGTCGTGATCGCGCTGCTGTGCCTGTCCGCGGTGGCCGCGGCCGGCTTCTTCTACCGGGAGAGCCGCGCGGCCCATCCGCTGCTCGACCTGAAGTACCTGCGCGTCCCCCGGTTCCTCACCGCCATCGTGGTCGCGTTCTGTGCCTACTTCGCCACCTTCGCCGTGTTCTTCTTCACCGCCCTGTACCTCTACGAGGTGGCCAACGAAACCGGCTACAAGATCGCCCTCACCTACCTGCCGATGACCGTGCTGCTGATCCTCTCTGCACTGCTGGCCGGCCGCTGGACCACCGGGGCCAGAGAGGGACCCGCGATCTTGATCGGCTGCCTGCTGTTCGGCGCCGGGTTGCTGCTGACCACCGCCACGCTCAACCCGAACCCGTCCTATGCTCCGCTGGCCCTCTCGCTCGCGGTGGTCGGCATCGGCGTCGGCACGACGGTGGTCCCGATCACCTCCTCGGCGCTGTCGGCCGTGCCGCCCGAGCGCTCAGGCATGGCCGCGTCGGCGACGAACACCAGCCGCGAGATCGGCGCCGTTACCGGGGTCGCAATCCTGGGCGCGCTGGTGAACGCCCAGCTCAGGTCGAGCCTGACGGCCAGCATGAACGCGCTGCATATCCCGGACACCTTCCAGGCCATCGCCATCAAGATCATCGAGACCGGCGGCCTCACCGGCGGAAGCGGCCAGGCTTCGGTCGGCTCGGGCGCGGCCGGCCAGGGCGCGCTGATCGTGGAGATGACGCACGCCGCGTACAGCGCGTTCTACGCCGGTCTTCGCGCGGCACTGTTCCTCTCGGCCTTCCTGATCCTGGCCGCGGGCCTGTTCGCCTTCATCGACCTCCGCCGGCGACACCGCCCGGCTGAGCCGGCCAGTCGGGCCTGACCACCCGGGATCGGCCCCCGGTGCTCCGCCGGTCTCAGGCCGGGCCCCGGATGCTCCGCCGGTCCCGGGCCGGGCCCCCGGGTGCTCCGCCGGGCCCGCGGGCCGAGCCGCGTCCCGCGCGCCGATCCCGGGCCAAGCCCGCGGCAACCCGGGACGTTGGCCGGCTCGGACGTGACCATGGTCCCTGGTGCCCAGGCCCTCGCCGCGGGCATGATCGGAGTTGGTCCTGGTCTTTCACGCCGGAAGCACGGTGATACCGATGTCTGATCCCCATCCGCACTCCCCAGCCGACCTGGCTATGGCGCCCGTGCTCATCAACATCGAGCGGAATCTGGCCATGCTGCGAGACAGCGACGACCTGGAGTACGCGCTCACCCTGGACCTGAACGACGACGGCCGCCGGTGCCACACGGGGGGTGAGCGGGCCCGCCGCGTCCAGGAATTTGCCACCCGCGGCGTGGACCTGCACGGCTGGACCGTGAGCCCTACGCCGGACCTGCAAGGGCTGGCGGTGTCACACGGCGACTACGCGGTCTCGCTCATGTTCGGCAAGCAGGTGGCCAACTACGTCGAGCACGGGACGCCGACCTGGCCCTAGCCGGCGAGGCTGGCCCGCAGGGCCAGCACGCGCTGCAGCGCCGCCAGGAACGCCGGCTGGCCCAGCTGGCCGTCGCGGTAGCCGGCCTCCAGGCCGGCCGCCGCCTCCTCGCCCTCGGCGACGTCCTGCTGCGAGCAGAGGATGAGGTCCATCCCGGCCCCGGCGGCCAGCAACGCCCGGTGGCCGAACGAGCCGTACGCGCGGAGCGCGCCAGCCTCCAGGGCGTCGGTGATGGTCACGCCGGTGAACCCGAGCCGCTGGCGCAGCTCGCCGCCGACGATCGCGGGCGACAAGCCGGCCGGGCGGCCAGGATCCAGGGCCGGGTAGACCGCCCACGACACCATGATGAGCTGGACCCCGGCCGTGATCGCCGCCCGGTAGGGGAACTCATCGACGTCCCGCAGCGTGGCTAGCGGCACGTTCAGCGTGACCGGCCGCAGGTCCGTGTCCTGCTGCTGCGCGGCCGCGCCCAGCCCGGGGAAGTGCTTGGCCGTGGCCGCGACGCCCTCGCCCTGCTGCGCGCTGATGAAGTCGGGACCGAGCTCGGCCACGACCGCGGGGTTCGTGCTGTAAGACCGCTGGAACTGGTCGTCGAAGTCACCCGGCTGGCGGTATACGTCCAGCACCGGCGCCAGGTTGACGTTGATTCCCACGCCGCGCAGGTTGAGCCCCGCGCCGGATCCGGCGCTCGCCGCCGCGGCCGCGGGATCGGCCGACTCGCCGATCTGCCGCTCGGAGAGCAGCGGCGCCCCGGGCAGCCGGCGGACCAGGCCGCCCTCCTGGTCGGTCATCAGCAGCAGCGGCGCCCGGACCGGGTTCAGCGGGCTGGCGTTGGCTTGATCGAGCTTGGCGATGACGCGGGCGAGCTGCGGCAGGCTGGAGACGTTCTGGCCGAAGAAGATGACTCCCCCGGCCTCTCCGTGCCGGATCAGCCGGAGCAGCGTGGCGGGCGGCTGGAGGCCTGGATAGCTGTAGATCACCCGCTGGCCCGCCATCTGCTGCGGGGAGAGCGGCGGCAGGGGCGTGGGCTGCGGGCTGGCCGCCGGCTGGCTCCCGGTCCCGGTGGCGGGGCGCGGCGAGGCCGTGCCCCCGCTCGCCGCCGGGCTGGGCGACGGCGCGGAACGCAGCCAGAGCGGGAAGCGCCCGGCCGCCGCGCTCACCACGAGCGCGGCCGCCAGGGCCACGGCGAGGATCGCGGCAGCGACCCGCATCGAAGACCCCGATCTCCGCAACGGCCTGCCCTTCCCGAGCCGCCGCCGCGGTCGGCCCTAGTCGTCGGTTCGTGATGGTAACGCCGCCGGCGTGGCCGGCTCACCCGTAACCCCAGACGGCGCGCCCCCCGCGGAGGTTGCGGCCGCGTGGGGCGTGGACGGCCAGGCTCGACGTGGGCGCGGACGGCGGAACCGCGGCTACCAGCGGCCCCAGTGCACGACCTCGTCGAACGGGCGCCGGTCGGGCAGGCTGACCGGGGCCAGCGGCCGCCCGGCCGGGTAGCCCAGGGTAATCAGGAACGCGCAGGTCTTGTCCTCGGGGAAGCCGAGCAGCCGCCCCGCGGCCGCGGGCCGGGCATCCCTGCGGCCCAGGCTGCCGGGCGGGCCGGGGGGCGCGTCGTCACGCCGGGGAGCCAGATCGGAGGTCATACGGCGGCGCCAGCCCGGCACGGGCACCGGGCCAGGTCATACCGGGGTATGACAATCTCGCGCGGGACGCCCCGGCGGCCCCGGGCCGCCTACGCTGGCAGGATGACCCTCATGTCCCGCGCCGGGCAGGCCGCCCGCCGTGCCCGCCCGGTCGCCAGCGAGGCCGGGCGGGGGCTGGTTCAGGTGCTGGTCGGCGCCGACCCGCGCCCCATGTGGCGGTCGCCGTGGTCGCGCCGCGCCGTTCACCTGGGCCTGGGCGCGGCCACCCTCCTGCTCTGCGCCGCCAGCCTGATCAGCCTGACCGGCGTGACCAGCTACCTGTTCCAGACGGCCCAGGTGACGGTCTTCCGCAGCCCCCACCAGGCGGTCGTGAACAACGTCGCGACTCCCGCGGGCATCCACTTCGCCTTCGCCAGGGTGCCGCTGGCCTGGGCGTTCGGTCCGGGGCCGGGACCGATGTCGATCGCCTTCACGATGGTCCTGGCCGTGCTCGCGGCGCTGGCCGTGGTGGTGCCGGTGCCGCTGGCGGCCCGGTACCCGCTGCTGGGCTGGCGGATCGCGTGGCTGGGGCTGCTGGCCGTCCCGCTGACCGGGGCCAGCTGGCTGGGGCGCTGGCCGTGGGGGCCGGTGCAGATCCTGGTCCTGCTGGGGGTGTTCTGCGCGGCCGGGGTACGGCACCAGCGCCCCGTGCTGTGGTGGATGTGGGCGCTGACCCTGATCCCCTGGTGGCTGTGGGCGGCCCCGCACCTGCTCGGGTGCGCCCTGGGTACCGTGGCGTTCACCGCCGTGGCGGTCGCGGCGGACAGCATGAGCTCCCGCCGGCGGGCCCAGCAGGCCCTGGCCGACCTGGCCGAGCGCACCGAGCTGGAGCAGGCGCGGCGGGCGGTGCTCGAGGAGCGAGCCAAGATCGCGCGGGAACTGCATGACGTGGTCGCTCATCACATGTCGCTGATCGCGGTCCGGGCGGAGACCGCCCCGTACCGGCTGCCCGGCCTGCCGACGGCGGTGCAGGGCGAGTTCGGATCGCTGAGTGAGGCGGCGCGCGAGGCGCTGACCGACATGCGGCGGCTGCTCGGCGTGCTGCGCAACGACCAGCCCGCCGCCCGCGCCCCGCAGCCGCAGCTGGCGGACCTGCCGGTGCTCATCGACGCGGCCCGGCAGGCCGGGGTGCCGGTCGAGCTGACCGCGGTGGCCGCGCTGGAGCAGGTGCCCTCGGGGGTCGGCGTGTGCGCGTACCGGATCGTGCAGGAATCGCTGTCCAACGCCAGCCTGGCACGCCCCCGGGGCCGCGGTCACGGTGTCGGTGGATCAGGAGGCCAGCGTGGTGCTGCTGCGGGTGGCCAACGGGCCGGGCGGCCCGCCGGGGGACGGCCACGGCCCGGGCCACGGGCTGGCCGCCGTGAAAGCGCGCGGGGGCCCGGGCCAGGGGCTGGCCGGGATGCGGGAGCGGGTAGCCCTGCTGGGCGGGTCGCTGACCGCCGGCCCGAGCCCGGCGGCGGGTTCGTGGTGTCCGCGGTGCTGCCGACCGGCCAGGCCGCGTGACCAGGACCGTGCCCGGCCCGGCCCCGGGCACCGGCCCGGCGCCCGCGACGGACCCGGGCGGCGAACAGGGCCCGGAGAGCGAAGTGACCCGGTGCCTGATCGTCGATGACCAGGCCATGGTCCGGGAGGGATTCGCCGCGGTGCTCGCCGCCCAGCCGGGCATGGCCGTGGCCGGCCAGGCCGCCGACGGCGCCGAAGCGGTCCGGCTGGCCGCCGCGCTGCACCCCGACGTGATCTTGATGGACGTGCGGATGCCGGTGCTGGACGGGCTGCAAGCCGCCCGGCAGATCCTGTCCGCCGCGGCCGGCTCGGACCGGCCCCGGGTCCTGATGCTGACCACCTTCGACCTCGACGACTACGTCTACGAGGCGCTGCGCGCCGGGGCCAGCGGGTTCTTGCTCAAGGACGCCACCGCCGCCGAGCTGGTGCACGCGGTCCGGGTCATCGCCGCGGGCGACGCGCTGCTCGCCCCGTCGGTCACCCGCCGGCTGATCGAGGACTTCACTCGCGTCCCCCGCGCCGCCTCCCCGCCGCCCGCCGCGCTGGCCGCGCTGACCAGCCGGGAAACCGAGGTCCTGACGCTGATCGCCCGCGGCCTGTCCAACACCGAGATCAGCGCCGCCCTGGTCATCGCCGAGCAGACCACCAAGACCCACGTCAGCCGGATCCTGACCAAGCTCGGCCTGCGCGACCGCGCCCAGGCCGTCGTCCTGGCCTACGAGACCGGCCTCATCACTCCCGGGCGCTGACCTTCCGGCGGCATCAGGCTGGCCGCGGTGCGCTCCGCGGTCCCCCGGGCCCAGCGGCCGGTGGTGACCAGCCCCACCACCAGGATCGCCACGCCGCACGCGGTGATGATCCACCAGCCCACGCGGCTGGCGTCGACGAAGCCCAGCCGCAACGGCCCGTGCAGGGCCGAGACCACGGCGGATCCCGCCACCGCGACGCCGAGCGCGGAGCCGACCTGGCGGCTGGTGGACGCGATCCCGGCGGCGACCCCGGCCTGCGACACGGGCATGCCCGACACCGCGGTGTTGGTGATCGGCGGGTTCACCAGCCCGGCCCCGATGCCGAAGACCACGTAGCTCACGATCAGGTAGCCGAACGAGGTATCGCCGGTCAGCCGGGTCAGCAGGGCCCCGCCCGCCGCCGTGGCGATGCCCGCCGCCACCAGCGGCGGCCGCGGTCCCCGGGCGGCCACGATCCGGCCGGATAGCGGCGCGAGCAGCACGGTCATCGCCGCCATCGGCAGCGTGTACAGCCCGGCGTGCAACGCCGACAAGCCGCGCACGTCCTGCAGGTACAGGGTGTTGAGGAACAGGAACCCGCCCAGCGCGGCGAACGCGCACACCGCGAGCACGGTCGCGCCGGAGAACGGCGCGCTGCGGAAGAACCTCAGGTCGACCAGGGGCTCGTCGCGCCGCGGCTCATAGCCGACCAGGCCGACCAGCGCGACGGCGGCGAGCCCGAAGCAGCCGAGGACCGGGGCCGAGGTCCAGCCCGCGCTCGGACCCTCGATGATCGCGTAGGTGAGGGACGCCAGCGCCGTGATGACCAGCAGCTGGCCCACCGGGTCCACCCGGCGGGCCCGGGGCGCCCGGGACTCGGGCACGAACAGCGCGGTGAGGATGATCGCGGCCACGCCGACCGGGATGTTGACCCAGAAGATCCCGCGCCAGCCGACCGAGGCCACCAGCGCGCCGCCCACGATCGGGCCGAACGCCATGCTGAACCCGAACACGGCGCCCCACAGGCCGATCGCGCGGGCCCGCTCGGCCGGATCGGTGAACGTGTTGGTGACGATCGACATCGCCACCGGGTTGAGCATCGACCCGCCGAGCGCCTGCAGCATCCGGAACGCCACCAGCCAGCCCAGGCCGGGCGCCAGGCTGCAGAGCAGCGAGCCGAGCGTGAACAGGCCGAGGCCGGCCTGGAAGGTCCGGCGCCGGCCGATCCGGTCCGCCGTGGAGCCGGACAGCATCAGGAAGCTGGCCACCACGATCGTGTAGGCGTCCACCGTCCACTGCAGGCCGGAGACCGAGGCGTGCAGCTCGCGCTGGATCGAGGGCAGCGCGACGTTCACGATCGTCGCGTCGATGCCGACGATGAACAGGCTCGTGCAGCAGACCGCCAGCACTAGCATGCGGCGGCGGCGGCCGAGTTCGGACGGGCCCATCCCCGAAGTATCCCTCACATTTATTTGCTCGGCTGCAACTAACTATCTCCGGGCGGTCTTCTCCCGGGTCGCGGTCTCATGGTTGACTAACGGCGTGCCACGTGAGGATCTTCCCGTCCTCGGCTTCGAGGACTCGGCCGCCTTCCAGGCCTGGCTGGCCGGACAGCACGCCGCCTCGCCCGGGATCTGGCTCAAGATCCCCAGGAAGGGGTCGGCCGTCCCGGGCGTCTCCTACCCCGAGGCGCTCGCGATCGCGCTGTGCTTCGGCTGGATCGACGGCCAGAAGGCCCGGCTCGACGACGACTACTGGCTGCAGCGCTTCACCCCGCGCCAGCCGCGCAGCCGCTGGTCAAAGATCAACACCGAGAAGGCCACCGAACTGATCGAGGCGGGGCGGATGCGGCCCGCCGGGCTGCGCGAGGTCGAGCGGGCCCGGGCGGACGGCCGGTGGGATGCCGCCTACGCCGGGCAGCGGACCATGAGCGTCCCGCCGGACCTGGAGCGCGCGCTGTCGGGCAACGACGCCGCCCGCGCGTTCTTCGCCACGCTGTCCGGGGTGAACCGGTACGCCATCTTGTACCGGATCGCCGACGCCAAGCGCCCCCCGACCCGGGCCCGGCGGATCGAGAAGTACGTGGCCATGCTGGCCGCGCACGAGACGATCTACCCGCAGGCCTGACCGGCCGGCCCGCTCCCCGGCCGGTCAGGCCGCGGAGCTCAGGCGCTGGCCTCGGTGGTCTTGAGCTTGGCCAGCTCGGCCTGGACCATGGCCTCGTGCTCGGCCTCGTCCCGCTTGGCGTCGCGCGTCCTCCAGCGGCCCTTCAGCAGCGGGATGCTGCCCAGGAAGAAGATCATTCCAGCGAAGCACACCCACCACCAGGTTCGCCACTGGCTGGGGGCCTGGGCCGCGGCCGTCGTCACCGCGGTGGCGTGGGCCTTCAGGTAGGGGAAGACTCCCGGCGGGACCTTGGACAGCGCGGTCAGCTGGGCCGAGTACGGGGCCATGAGGGTCAGGTTCGCCGAGTACGGGGCGATGGTCTTGAGGTCCGTCGCGTACGGGGCGACGGTCGCCAGCGCCGGGGCGGCCGCGATCACGCCGAGGATGGCCGGCTTGTTGGCCGCGATCGTGGTCAGGATGCCGAGGCCCTTGGCGCCGCCCCCGGCCGCCTTGACCGCCTGGGCCGTGAGGGCCGGCGGGATCTTGGCCGGGTTGGAGTAGGCGGCCAGCTTGGTGAACAGCGCCGGGTTGGCCTTGATCACGGCGAGCTCGGGCGCGAACTTCACCGCGTTCGCGAGCTGGGTGGAGTCGGCCTTGGCCGTGGCCAGCACCGACGGCGGGATCTTCCCCGCCGTGGCGATGACCGACGGCGGGGTCTTCTGGGCCGCGGCGACGACCGCCGGGTGGGTGGTCGCGAACGCGATCTCGCTCTTGTACGTGGCCGCGTACGTGGCCACCGTGGTGCCGTAGTTCACCAGCGGGGTCACCGAGGTGATGATCAGCGGGATGATCAGGTAGGACACGAACACCACGATCCGGATGATCCACCCCCAGATCGCCAGCCCGGTGGCGATCAGCGCCGGGTTGCGGGCCTCCACGGTCTCGGTGAAGCTGGCCATCCAGGGCACGTAGGCGACGCCGAGGCAGAACGACAGCACGGCCAGGATGGCCGCCATCGTGTAGTAGCTGGGATGGTGGCCGAACTGCAGCAAGAACACCACGGTCATGATCGCGGCCGCGACCCCGCCGATCACCATGAACGGCTTGCGCACCCGGAACAGGTCGGAGACGATCCCGATCACGATCACCGCGAGGACGTTGAACCCCCAGTTCCAGTTGCCCAGCCCGTTGGCGTCCTTGACCGAGAAGCCGAACACCGTGGTCAGGTAGATCACGGCGAATCCGACCGCCGTGTAGTAGATGAGCAGGAAGATCGAGATCGCGAACGAGGACACCACCACGTCGACCTTGAGCAGCTGGCGGAACGGATGGCGTAGCGCGTTCGCGATGTCGGCGTCGGTGAGGCCCTTGGCCCGGGCCTGGATCAGCGCCCGGTCGTGCATGGTCACCATGAGCTGGTCGCGCAGCCGCGGGGACAGCTCGCGCAGCCCGATGAAGGCGATCAGCCACACGACCAGGCCGACGATGCCGGCGATGAGGTACTCGTGCGTCCAGAACCGGTCGTTGTGGACGATGGCGGGGATGGTGGCGCTGCCCACGACCGCGACGGCCAGGCTGCCCAGCACCGGGCCGCTGGTCCAGAAGCCCATGGCCGTGGCCCGGCCCACCTGGGGGGAGAAGTCGCGGATCAGCGCCGGGGTGGCCACCAGGCACATGCCCTCGACGAAGCCGACCACGAAGGTAAAGATCGTGTAGGTCCACTTGTTGGTCGCGTGGGGGAGCAGGAAGGTGACGACCAGGCCGACGGCCAGGAGCCCGAAGACCACCATGTTGGCCCGGCCGAACCGGTCGGCCAGCCCGGCGAACAGCGACCCGAAGGCCCCGATCAGGGCGCCGAAGGCCAGGGCGATCACGAAGAACGTGAAGGTCATGTGCAGGTTGGCCAGGATCAGCGTGGACACCGAGCCGCCGACGTACAGCTCGTAGTACAGCGTGACCGTGGCCAGCACGGTGATGGCCAGGAACATGATCCGGGGACCGGTATCGGGATAGAAGTCGAGCTGCCGGTGCCATACCCACGACAGGCCGCCCCCGCGACGCGGGGCAACGTCTGTTGCAGTCGTGCTCATGCGGACCTCCTACGCCGGATGCGCAGGGCGTCGAGGTGGCCCCGCTGCGACACCCACACCTCAGAAGTACGATCGCGTACTTTTAAGCTGTGGCTATCGTAAGAGCGTGGCTGCTGTGAGACAAGAGGGCGTGCTGGCCCGGACCCACGAGGGCGAGCCCGGCCTGCCGCGGGGCCGCAGCGGCCTGCCGCTGGACGCGGTCCGCGGGGTGCAGCGGGAGCGCCTGCTGCGGGCGGTGATCGCCGCGGTCGGCCAGGCCGGTTTCCGCGACGTCACCGTGGCCGACATCGTCCGCGGGGCCCGGGTGTCGCGGGCCGCGTTCTACGCCCACTTCAGCGACAAGGAGGACTGCTTCCTCGCCGCCACCCGCCAGGGCGGCCTGCTGATGGCCGACCGGGTGATGACCGCGGCCCGGCGGCAGCCCGCGGACGCGAGCGCCGAGGCTATCCTGCGCGCCAGCATCGCGGCCTTCCTGGAGTTCCTGGTCCAGGAGCAGACGTTCGCGCGCGTGTTCTACATCGACATGCCCATGGCCGGCCCGAAGGCGGTCCGGCAGATCGAGGCCGCGCTGCACGCGTTCGCCGGGCTGAACCGCGCCTGGCACGAGCGCGCCCGCCGCGACCACCCGGCGTGGCCAGTCGTCCCGTACCACGCCTACTACGCGCTGGCCGGCGCCACCACCGAGCTGGTGCGCGCCGAGGTCCGCCGCGGCCGCACCGACGCGGTGACCAGCCTCGAGGACTCGCTGGTCGCGCTGCACCTGGCCGTCCTGGCCGGCCAGCCGTGGGGGCCGCCGGGCGGCTAGCGCCGGCCGGCCCCTCGACGCAGGAGCCGCTCCAGTCGTACGATGTCGGTATCCCGCCGACGGTATACAATTCCGGCGAGCCCGGCCCGCGCCCGGCGCAAGGGAGGAGCGCAGCGGTGTACCACGAGCTCACGGTCTGGTCTCGCGGGATCATCATGGACAAGGAGGCGCGGGACGTCTCGTCGTGCGTGGCCGCCGCCGCCCGCCAGGCCGGCTACTACACCGAGAACGTCAGCGACTACATCGACGACCCGGACCGGACCAACTGCCTGGTGCGCCGGTACGCCCGGTTCGGAGACCAGCCGATCCTCGACCGCTTCGTCTACGAGAACCCGAACCCCGACTGGGTGGTGCTGATCGAGGAGACGATCATCAAGGCGGTGAACTTCCTGCGCGGCACCCGCGACGGCGAAGGCGTCCTGGTGGTCAACTCCGCCCGCGACCCCGAGTACCTGCTGAAGTTCCTGCCCGGTCCCATGCGGGCCAAGCTGGCCCGGCTGGTCGTGGTCGACGCCGTGGGGCTGGCCGAGCAGCGCGGCGACAGCCCCTGGATGTTCGTCCGCAACCTGTCCGAACTGGCCTTCGACCGGATGTCCACCGAGGGCGCGGTGGAGCGGCTGGCCATCGGCCTGGGCGTGGCCGCGCCGGTCATCGGCGCGCTCGTGGCGACGACCGGCACGCTCCCCCTCGACGACGTGGCCGAGGTCGTCGCCGACCGTGACGCCATGTACCGGGGGGCCGAGCAGCACCAGGTCATCGAACTGCGGCCGCTGCCGCAGGCCGCCGACTGAGCTCGCTAACAACTGGAGGCTAGATGTCGGTACGCGGCACCCGCGTTCCCGAGCACCTCAGGCTGCCGATCGCGGGCGTGACCCCGCCGCCCACCGAGAAGGACGGCCAGCGGCTGTTCCCGACCGGCAACTTCCGGTTCTTCCGGCCCGTGTACCGGGACAAGATGCCGCCGTGCAACAACGCCTGCCCGACCGGCGAGCAGATCCAGAAGTACCTCGACTTCGTGAAGCACGAGCGGTTCCTCGACGGCTACCTCACGATCGTCGAGGACAACTTCATGCCGTCGGTCACCGGCCGGGTCTGCTACCACCCGTGCGAGACCGCGTGCAACCGGGCCGCGCACGACGAGCCGATCGGCATCCGCAGCGTGGAGCGCTTCCTGGGCGACTTCGGCCTGCAGCTGGAGGAGAACCCGATCACCGCGACCCTGCCGCCGCTGAACGGCCAGACCGTGGCCATCGTGGGCTCCGGGCCCGGCGGCCTGGCCTGCGCCTATCACCTGCGCCGCCGGGGCTACGCCAGCGTGATCTTCGAGGCCATGAGCAAGCCCGGCGGGATGCTGCGCGGCGGCATACCGCACTGGCACCTGCCCGAGGAGGTCCTGGACGCTGAGATCGCCAAGCTGCCCAGCCTGGGCGGCATCGACATCCTGTGCGGCGTGCGCGCGGGCACGGACGACCTGACCTGGGACGCCTTGCGCACCAACTACGACGCGGCGTTCCTCGCGCTCGGCCAGGACGTCGGCCGCCGGCTGGACGTGCCAGGCAGCGAGGCGCGCGGCGTGACCGGCGCCCTGGAGTTCCTGCGCGAGACCGGCCTGGGGCGCCCGGTGCGGACCGGCCGCAACGTCCTGGTGATCGGCGGCGGTAACACCGCGTCCGACGCGGCCCGCAGCGCGATCAGGATCGGCGGCGGCACGGCCACGATCGTCTCCCTGGAGGCCGAGGGCGAGCTGGCGATCGTGCCCGAGGACCTGGAGCAGGCCCGGGACGAGGGCGTGCTCTTCAGCCCGAATACCGCGTGCACGGCGATCCTGTCCTCCGGCGGGCACGTGACCGGCGCGGTGCTCTGCCAGGCCCGGCTGGCCGCCGACGAGGACGGGACCGTCCGGCCCGAGATCGTCCAGGGCACCGAGTACCAGGTCGACTGCGACGCGATCCTGATCGCCATCGGCCAACTGCAGCAGCTGGGCTGGCTCCCCGGCCACCTGTCCGACCGCGGGCTGATCACGGCTGACGAGCACGGCCGGATCGAGGGCAACATCTTCGTCGGCGGCGACGTGCTGCGCGGCCCGTCGATGGTGGTGGACGCGCTCGGCGACGGCAAGCGGGCCGCCCGCGACATCGACCGGCTGCTGACCGCCCGCGCGCTCGAGCCTGAGCCGGAACCCGAGGTCATGCCGTACGAGCGGCTCAACTCGGCCTACTTCCGGCACGCGCCGCGGATCAAGGTGCCGCTCGCCGACCCGGTCGTGCGCCGCCGCAGCCAGACCGCCGAGGTCACGCTGAGCTACAGCCGGGCCCAGGCGGTCGCCGAGTCGGACCGCTGCATGAGCTGCGGCGTCTGCAACGGCTGCGACAACTGCTACATCGTCTGCCCGGATATCAGCGTCCTGCGCGACGCGCGGGAGAACGGCCACTACTCGATCCGCACCACCTACTGCAAGGGCTGCCTGGTCTGCGTGCAGGAGTGCCCGACCGGCTGCCTGGAGAAGGTGCCCGAGATGGACTTTGACGAGCCGGAGGCGGTGACCAGGATGGAGACCGCCTTCGCGCCCTACGACGGGGCGCACGCCGAGCAGTCGGCGTTCACCCGGCAGCTGATCGAGGAATCGATCGCCGCGTACGACGCGGAGCGGAAGGTGGACGGGAAGCCGGGGGTGACCGCATGACCAGCGCGCAGGCGGCGAAGCTGAACCGCGCGATCAGGACCGCCGATGGCGAGCGGTTCCTGGGTGAGCTGGCCGGGCAGAAGCTGCGGCTGAACGGGTGCGCGGCCGCGGCGTACGCCGCGCTCTACGCCAACGTCGACGTGATCACCGCCTACCCGATCCGGCCCTACACCGCGATCATGATGAACCTCTCCCAGTTCATCGCGGACGGGATCCTGGACGCCGAGTACCTGCACGCGGACGGCGAGCACTCGCAGCTATCCGCGGCGTTCGGCGCCGGATCGTGCGGCGCCCGCGCGTTCACCGGCTCCTCGGGGGTCGGGGTGACCTACGCGTACGAGATGTACTCGATCATCTCCGGGGCCCGGATCCCGATCCAGATGTCGATCGCCGACCGCACCCTGGACCCGCCGGGCGACTTCGGCTCCGAGCACACCGACGCTTTGTGCACCCGGGACATGGGCTGGCTGCTCGGCTGGGCCGCCACCCCGCAGGAGGTCTTCGACAAGAGCCTGATCGCCTACGCGATCGGCGAGGACCCGCGGGTGCTGCTGCCGCAGATGGTCGTCCAGGACGGCTACTTCGTCTCGCACATCGCCGGCGAGGTGGACATGCCGTCCGCCGCGGACGTGGACGCCTACCTGCCGCCCTACCAGCTGCCGTTTGCGCTGGACCCGCGGCGGCCGGTGTCGCACGGCCCGCAGATCCACCCCGAGCAGGGACCGCCGCTGCAGCTGGAGCGGGCCCGCGCGATGGAAGACGCGATCCCGGTCATCCGGGCCAAGACCGACGAGTTCGCGGCGGCCTTCGGGCGGCGTTACCCGCATTTCGTCGAGGAGTACCTGCTCGACGACGCGGAGATCGCGCTGGTCATCTCCGGCGGTCACGCTGTCACCTGCCGGGCCGCGATCCGGCGGATGCGCGAGCAGGGCATCAAGATCGGCATGGCCCGGCTGCTCTGGATCCGGCCGTTCCCCAGCGATGACCTGCGCGCGGCGCTGCGCGGGGTCAAGGCGGTCGGGGTGGTGGAGACCAACCTCGGCCTCGGCGGGGCCAGTTACGGCGGCATCCTGTCCCTGGACGTGACGACCGCGCTCTACCAGGCCGACTACGAACGCCCGCTGGTCACCTCGTTCATGGCCGGCCTGGGCGGCGAGACCGTGCCGGTCGCCGAGTTCGACTGGATGGCCGGCAAGCTCGGCGAGGCGATGCGCCGCGGCCGGGTGGAGAAGGCAACCCACTGGGTCGGGTTCGAGGAGTAAGGAAGGCGAACCGATGGCATACGAGGTCGTCCGGCACAACCTGCCGCTGTTCGACGAGGAGGGCCGCGCCGCGGCCGCCGACGACGAGGCGGGCCGCGACCGTCACTACCTGCCGGACTTCCCTGAGGAGGACCCGTACGCGGCGGGCCACCGGACCTGCGCCGGGTGCGGCCCGGCGATCCAGTACCGCTGGGTGCTCAAGGCCGCGGGCGAGGACAGCGTGCTGGCCGGGCCCACCGGCTGCATGTACGTGGCCAACTCGACGTACCTGTGCACCCCCTACACGGTCCCCTGGGCGCACACGCCGATCGCCAGCGGCGGCTCGTTCACGTCCGGGATGGCGGCCGGCTACGAGGCGATGATCCGCAAGGGCCGTCACCCCGGCCCGTACCCGAACATCATCGTGATGGCGGGCGACGGCAGCGCTTCCGACATCGGGCTCGGCTCGATCTCCGGCGGCCTGTACCGCAACCACGACGCGCTGTTCGTCTGCTACGACAACGAGTGCTACGCCAACACGGGGATCCAGACCTCCCCGACCACGCCGTACGCGGGCATGACCACGTTCACGCCGTTCGGCAAGGCGGTCCCGGAGGGCAAGAAGCTGCCGCCGAAGAACCTGGCCAAGATGATGGCCGCAGGCCACCCGCACTGCTACGTGGCCACCACCACGGTCGGCTACCCGGTCGACCTCATGAACAAGACCCGCAAGGGCCTCAACCACGTGGGCGCCGCGTTCCTGCACTGCTACACGCCGTGCCAGAAGGGCTGGGTCTACCAGACCTCGATGACCGTGGAACTCGGCCGCCGGGTGGTCGAGGCCGGCCTGTTCCCGGTCTGGGAGTACGACCCGGCCACCCGCGAGTACCGCTACTTCCACCCGCCGGTGCAGCGGCCGGTCATCGACTACCTGGCCATGCAGGGCCGGTTCGGCCACCTGCTGCCCGAGCACATTGCGGCCCTGCAGCGCGGCGCCAACCAGAACTGGCAGGACATCGGCATGGACGTGCCCGCGCACCTGCGCGAGGGCGAGGATCCCGAGCACCACAAGCGCCTCGCGGAGGAGACGTACTCGATGCCGCTGAACCGGGGCGTCGGTGCCTAGCCCGTTACCGGAGGTTGTCGTGCCCTCTGGCGAGTGGCAGGTTCGCTTCGACGGCGGTCACCAGCAGCGGTACCTGGCCGACCGCCGCGAGGTGCTGCGGTACGTCCTGGCCATCGCGCCGCACGCGGCGAGCAGCCGGTTCGAGGTGTTCGCCGAGACCGAGCCGGTGCGGCTGGCCGACGGCTCGCCGGGCGGCCGGCGGTTCGCCCTGGCCGAGGTCATCGACCTGGCCCGCCCCGGGGAAGCCGACCGCCTGCGCCGGGAGCTGGCGGCGCTCGGGGGTGACCGGCATGACCAGCCATAACGGGCACGTCGCCCCCGGGCCTGGAGCACAGTACCGGCCCGGGGGGACGCAGTACCCCCTGGGGACACCCCAGACCCCGATGGCCCGGCCCCCCCGCAAACTCATTCCCTTGCAGCCGGGGATCGCCCGGCCCACTGGCGAGCGGCGCGCGCAGATGCGGGACGCGGTGCTCCAGGTGGTGCACCACCTGGTGCTCGAGGCCGTGCCGCCGGGCGAGCGCAGCCCGCTGTTCGGCCAGGCGGCGGACCTGCTCGACCTGGCCGGGTGGGGGCTTGACGAACTGTACGAGGCGAGCCGGGACGGCCCGGCCCGCGACGACCTGCTGCGCAGTCTCGGGCTCTCGGACCCGTGAACAAGTGAAAAGGCCCCCCGGTCGATCCCCCCCACGACCGGGACCGGTGGGTGTGCCGTCGGGCGGCCCGGCCGCCTGACGGCGCGCTCACCAAGCTGGAAGACCGCCCGGTCGTCTCCTCCCCCTGCGGCCGGGAGCGGTGGATGTGCCGTTGGGTGGCCCCGCCCGCCCAGCGGTACATTCACGAATGCCGCGATCTGTTGGGAGCGCCCGTGCCCGCTCGCTATCCCTACGAGCTGAAGCTGCCGCTGGCCCCGTACCGCTTCGTGTGGCGCGACGAGCCCGCGGTGGGCGCGGAGAAGAACGCCACCGGGCTGTTCACCGAAGAGCGCTACACGCACGCCGACGGCACCACGACGATCATCCGCGAGTACCGCGCGGACGGCTCGTTCCACATCCTGTCGGATCGCGGCGAGATCGAGCTCATCGACAATGCTCAGGATCCCTACGCCGCCGACCCGGTCAGCGTGGTGCGCCTGCCGTGACCTCGCCGTGGTACGCGGTCCTGGTCCGCTCGGTGTGCTGCCGGGCCAGGGCGGCGGCCTTGTCCTCGTCACCCGCCTCGATCGCCGCGGCCAGTTCGGCGTGCTCGGCCCACGACTCGTGACCGCGCGCCGGGGCCACCTGGCGGTAGTGCCAGCGCACCCGCCGGGCGACGATCTCGGCCAGCTGCGCGAGCACCTCATTGCCCGCGATCTCGGCCACGGCGGCGTGGAAGTCGTTGTTCGCGGCTACCGCGGCGGCCACGTCGCCGCTGTCGACCGCGGCCTGCCCGTCCTCCCAGGCCGCGCGCAGCCGGGCCACGGCCTCAGGCGTCGCCGCGCGGGCGGCCAGCCGCGCCGTCGCTCCCTCGAGCAGCTCCCGCACGTCGAGCAGCTGGTCGACCTCACGGTCGGTCGGCACGTGCACGAACGCGCCCTGGCTCGGCCGCAGGTCGATCCAGCCTTCGGCTTCCAGCCGGTGCAGGGCCTCGCGCACCGGCTGCCTGCTCACCCCGAGCTGGCGGGCCAGCTCGGACTCCACCAGGTGCTGGCCGGGCCGCAGCGAGCCGGCCACGATGAGCTCGACCAGGGCCTCGTACACGGACTGCCGCAGCGGTACCGGCCGCTGCACCGGCCGGATCGGCCCGGGTCCCGTACCGTCGCCGGACATCCCGGCCACGCTCATTGCGGCCTCCCCGCCCTCGCTCCACTCAGGCCCTCACAGCATATAGGAGACTGTATCCAAAATGCTGGGAGAGCCCCGGGTCAGCCGATGTCGCGGCGGCGCAGCCCGGCCAGGCCGGCCGCCGCCAGCGCCACCGCGATCAGCGCCAGCCAGGCCAGCGGCGCGGCGCTCACCGTGCCGCCGGGCAGCTTGGGCACGTGGGTGAACGGGGAGATGTCCTGGATCGGCTGGGCGAGCCGCAGCGTCGGCCCCAGCAGCACGTCCGCGGCCGCCAGGGCCAGGGCCGTCCAGCCGCCGGCCACGCAGGACTCTGGCCACAACCCGAACAGCACCACGGGCACGGCCGCCACCGCGAGCACGGCGGGCCACTGGGCGAGCGCCGCGCCGAGCAGGCGGGGCACCTGGGTGCCGGCGTCCCCGGCGCGGAGCCCGTACGCGAGGCCGGTCCCGAGGCCGGCCGCGGCCAGTATCACGGCCGACCCGGCCGCGGCCACGACCAGGTAACTGCTCCCCCAGCTCATCCTGCTGGCGGCGGTAGCCAGCACCGGCTCCGCGCGCTCCGACGTCTCGTCCGACCTCAGGTGCAATACCACGGAAATCGCGTAGCCCGCCGTGATCAGTCCCAGGATGCCCATCATCGCGGCCAGGTAGGCGTCGGTCAGGCCGGACTGGCCGCCGAGCCGGGCGATCGCGTCCCTGGCCTGGGCGCCGCTGCCCAGCAGGGAGCCGATGTTGTTGGCGATCGAGCCGAGGGCGGCGCCGTAGACGAACACGCCGGCGGCCCAGCCGATCAGGGCGGTCCGCTGCAGCCGCCAGGCCAGGGCCAGCGGGCTGCGCAGCGACCGGCTGGCCCCGGCCGGACCCGGCCGGGGCGGCACCAGGCCCGCGCCGAGATCGCGCCGGCCGGCCAGGACTGCGGCCGCGGCGGCCACGGCCACGGCGGCCGCCACCGGCAGCGCCAGCACCAGCCAGCGGTCGCCCGCATAGGGCCGGACCTCCCCTGACCAGCCGAGCGGGGACAGCCACAGCAGCCACCGCAGGCCTCCGGCTCCCTTCGCCCCGCTTGCCGCCGCGCCCGCCGACATGAGCACGTAGGCCGCGACGAGCACGCAGATCGCGATCGCCCGGGCCCCGCGGGCGCTTTCCGACAGCTGGGCCGCGACCGCGGCGACCGCGGCGAACAGCAGCCCGCACGACCCGATCGCGAGCGCGAGGGCGGCCGAGCCGCCGGCCGGCAGGCCGACGATGGCCAGCCCCGCAAAGATCAGCACCGCCAGCACGCCGTTGGCGGCCATCGCGAGCGCCATGCCCGCGGCCAGCGCGGCGTTCCGGCCCACCGCGGTCGAGCCGACGAGCTCGAGGCGCCCCGCCTCTTCGTCGGCCCGGGTGTGCCGGATCACGATGAAGATGCTCATCAGGCCGGCGGCCACCGCGGAGGCCGCGCCGACCTTGTAGGCGGTCAGCGCGCCGACCGAGGTGCCGTACAGCGGGCCGGCCAGCGCGAGCGTCCCCGGGTTGTGGTTGATGCCCGCGGCGAGGGCCTCCCGCGACGCCAGCGTCTTGTACAGGCCTTTGAAGCTGTAGCCGGTGCTGACCACCAGGATCGTGATCACGTAGATCCAGGCCGGGATCATGATCCGGTCTCGGCGCGCGCCCAGCTTGGCCAGGGCGCCGGACCCGGCCAGCGACCCTGGCCGCCGCGGAGCCTCGGCTACCGCGCTCACGCCTTGACCCCTTGGTGGCCGCCGGGCGCGCCGGCCGGCGCGTCCGCGGCGTAGTGCCGCAGGAACAGTTCCTCCAGCGTGGGCGGCTGGCTGACCAGGCTGAGGACGCCCGCGTCGGCGAGGTGCCGCAGCACCTCATCCAGCTTGTCGGTGTCCACCTCGCACCGCACCCGCGCCGCTAGCCGGCCGGCGGCGGGCCCGCTGAAGTCCTGCACGTCGAGGTCGTGCACGCCCGGCAGCTGCTCCAGCCCGGCGGGCGGGCGGGCCAGGTCGGCGGCGATCGAGGTCCGGGTGAGATGGCGCAGCTCGGCCAGGGTCCCCGACTCTACGGTCCGGCCGGCCCGGATGATCGTCACCCCCTCGCAGAGCGCCTCCACCTCGGACAGGATGTGGCTGGAGAGCAGGACGGTCCGCCCGCCCTGGGCTTCCTCCTCGATGCAGTCGCGGAACGCGGCCTCCATCAGCGGGTCGAGGCCCGCGGTGGGCTCGTCGAGGATCAGCAGTTCCACGTCGGAGGCCAGCGCCGATATCAGCGCCACCTTCTGCCGGTTGCCCCGCGAGTACGTGCGGGCCTTCTTGGTCGGGTCCAGCTCGAAGCGCTCCAGCAGGCTGGCCCGGCGCTTGGCGTCGATGCCGCCGCGCAGCCGGCCGAGCAGGTCGATAATCTCGCCGCCGGTGAAGTTGGGCCAGAGGGTCACGTCCCCCGGTACGTAAGCCAGCCTGCGGTGCAGCGTCGTGGCCTCGCGCCAGGGATCGCCGCCCAGCAGCCGCGCGGTGCCGCCGTCGGCGCGCAGCAGGCCGAGCAGGATCCTGATCGTCGTGGTCTTGCCCGAGCCGTTCGGGCCGAGGAACCCGTGGACCTCGCCCTCGGCCACGCTGAGGTCCAGCCCGTCCAGCGCTACCGTCTTGCCGTACGACTTGCGCAGGCCGCAGACGGCGATAGCCTCAGTCATGCGGTCAGGTTACACTAATTTCATAACTTCATGAAACTTCTGAATCAGACGACCCGGAGAACTCAGGACGGCGAAGAGGCTTGACGAGCGACATGGCACGCGCGACGCGCGACGACGAGGCCACCGTTGTCCGCGACGAGGCTCCGCCCGAGACCGTTCCCGCCTCGCGGCGCGACGAGGCTCCGCCCGGCACCGTTCCCCCCTCGCGGCGCGACGAGGCCCCGTCCGAGATCGCCCCGGCCCGGCAGCGCGACGAGGCGGCCGTGAGCCGGTTCGTCGAGGACTTCGCGCTGGCGCTGGTCGAGATGGGCGTCCCGCGGATGCCGGCCCGGGTCTTCGCCGCCGTGCTGACCTCGGATTCCGGCCGGCGCACCGCGGCCGAGCTGGCCGCTACGCTGCAGGCCAGCCCCGCCGCGGTGTCCGGCGCGGTGCGCTACCTGGTCCAGCTCGGCATGGTCCGCCGGGAGGGAGAACCCGGGTCCCGCCGCCATTACTACCGCGCGCCCGACAACGTCTGGGGCGAGGTCATCGGGATCCGCGACCATCTCATGGCCCGCTGGACGGGAGTGTTGCGGGAGGGAGTCCACGTCCTCGGCGCCGACACACCCGCCGGGGCGCGGGTAGCCGAGTCGGCGCGGTTCTTCGAGTTCGTCAGCTCCGAACTGCCGCTCGTCATCGCCCGATGGCAGGACAGCCGGGGCGCCCTCGACGGCCGGGCGGGCCAGGGCCGCTGACCGGCGGGGCGGCCAGTTTCCCGGGAGTGGATTTTCAGACCACGGCCAGACGTTGGTAAGACTTGTACCAGGGCAACGGCTCAGGAGGAGGCAACGTGGCGCGTGATCCGGGAGACCTGTACCAGGTGAGCCCCGACGCGCCCGAGCTCGGTGACGTCGCGATGCTCTACTACCTCGACGGGTTCATCGACGCAGGCGGGGCGGGCCGCCTGCTCACCGCGCACCTGCTGGGCGCGCTCGAGCACACCGAGGTCGCCAGATTCGACGTGGACTCGCTGCTCGACTACCGGTCTCGCCGACCGGTGATGACCTTCGCCAAGGACCACTGGGAGCACTACGACGCGCCCGAGATCACGATCTCGCTGCTGCATGACACGGCCGGGACCCCGTTCCTGCTGCTGAACGGCCCCGAGCCGGACCATGACTGGAACTCGTTCACCGCCGCGGTGCTCGACCTGACCTCGGCGCTCCGGGTCCGGCTGGCGGTCGGGTTCCACGGCATCCCGATGGGCGCCCCGCACACCAGGCCGCTCGGCGTTACGGCCCACGCCACGAGCACCGACCTGGTCGAGGGCTACCGGCCGTTGGTCGACCGGTTGCAGGTCCCCGGCAGCGTGGCCGCGCTGCTCGAGCTGCGGATGGGCGAGCAGAGGCGCGCGGCGATCGGGTTCGCGGTGCACGTGCCCCACTATCTCGCCCAGGCCGCCTACCCGACGGCGGCGGTGACCCTGCTCGAGTCCGTGCAGCGCTCCACCGGCCTGTCCCTGCCCGCGGACGCGCTGCGCGAGGCGGCGCACCGGACCGACCTGGAGATAGCCCGGCAGGTCGAGGGATCGGACGAGGTCGCCGAGGTCGTCCAGGCGCTGGAGCAGCAGTACGACGCGTTCGCCGAGGGCGACCAGCTCGCCGACGAGGAGAACGTGCCGACCGCCGAGGAAATCGGCGCGCAGTTCGAGCGGTTTCTGGCCGAGCAGCAGGGCCGCGGCGATCAGCCGGAGGCCTGACCTGCGGGGGGCTCCGCCCCCCGCGCTCCTCCCGAAACCCTGACCTGCGGGGGCTCCGCTCCCCGGCCCCGGCCTAGATGACCTCGTTGAGCTTGCCGGTCGCGACGTCGAAGACGAAGCCGCGCACCGCGTCGGTGTGCGGGACGAACGGGCTCGCCTTGATCCGGGCTATCGACTGCCGGACGTCGGTGTCGAGGTCGCCGAACGCCTCGGCCGCCCACGACGGCTTGATCCCGGTCTCCGCCTGGATGCTCTCCTTGAAGGCATCGTCGGTGAAGGTCAGCATCCCGCAGTCGGTGTGATGGATCAGGATGATCTCGCGGGTGCCGAGCAGCCGCTGGCTGATCGCCAGGGAACGGATCTCGTCGTCGGTGACCACGCCGCCCGCGTTGCGGATCACGTGCGCCTCACCCTCGGCGAGCCCCAGGATCGCGTACACGTTGAGGCGGGCATCCATGCAGGCGATGACGGCCACGCCACGGGACGGCGGCAGCGGGAGCTGCCCGCTGAATGACTCGGCGTATCGCTGGTTGTTGGCAAGCAGCTCATCGGTGGCAGACATGGCTCGGTTCCCTTCTCAGGCGGCCGGGCGACGGTCCGTTCAATCTACTTAATTTAGATCGGCTTAATCAACTTTTGGCGCGTTGCCGTACCTTGAGACTCTCATGAGCGAGAGTGGATACTGACCGGGGAATGAGCTTCCCGCCGGCATCGCGGTGCCGGGGGTAAAACGGGACATTGGGGGCGGCACGGGGGCCGGTTTAGGTCTCGGCTCCCTGGGGATGGACGAGCCGATGAACCGACCGGCAGTGCGGGAGTTCGTGGCGCCCGGCACTCAGGTGCCCCCGGGCGAGCTCCTGATCCCGACCGAGGTGGGGGATCCGGTGCGGGGCCCGGTGCCCTGCCCGGCCGCCCCGCTGGTGGGCGGCAGCCTGCTGCGCAAGGCGAAACAGGTTGGCTACGCACCGGTCGGCCACTGCGTTGACCCCTCCGACGACGAAGGCGGCGCGGTGGTCTTCGCCGCGACCTGCCTGCAACGGGACGGCAGCACGGCCGCCGTGGCCGCCGCGGCCAGCCCGGTGGACCGCGTCGCCGTGGCCGCGGCCCGGGCGGCGGTGGACGAGTGGTCCGCCGTGTTCGGAACCCGCAGGCTGCTGGTGGCCGCGAGCCCGTGGTGCGACGGCGCGCGGCAGGCGCTGCGCGCGATGCGGCGCGCCGTGGCCGACCACGGCACGGTGCACGTCTGCGGCGAGCTAGCGGGCGACGCGGAAACGATCTCGGAGCTGGCGGAGCAGGGAGCGGTCTTCGCCGGGTCGCTGGACCAGGTTCCGGACGGGGCCATCGTGGTTTTCCCGGCGCACGGCACCCGTCCGGACATGCACGCCGAGGCGGCGGACCGCGGGCTCAAGGTCATCGACGCGACCTGCCCCCTGGTCGCGCGGGTGCACGCCGAGGCCAGGAAGTTCGCCGAACGCGGCGACGACCTCGTGCTGCTGGGCCAGCCCGATCACGCCGCGGTGGCCGGGATCGTCGGCCAGGCCCCGGACAAGACCACGGTGGTGGCCATCTCCACCCCCGCGAGCACGGCCGCGCTGCAGGTGGCCGACGCGCGGCAGGTCTCCTACCTGCTGCAGCCGGGCATCCCCGTAGAAGACTTCGCGCCGGCGACCGCCGCGTTGCGGTCGCGGTTCCCCGCGGTGCACGGCCCGCACCCGGACGGGTTCTGCTACGCCGCCTCCGACCGGGCTGAGACGATCCGCGTCGTCGCGTCAGCGTCGGACGTGATGCTCGTGCTTGGCTCCGCCGACTCGCCGGACAGCAAGCAGGTCTCGGGGCTCGCCCGCGCCTGCGGGACCAGGACGCACGTCATCGCCGAGCCCGGCGACATCACCCCGGCCATGCTGAGCGGGACGAGCGCCGTCGGCCTGGCGGAGTCGACGTCGGCGCACCCGGCGCTGGCCGAGCGGGTGACCGGGGCCGTGTCCGGGCTCGGCCCGCTGAGCGTGACCAGCCGCCGCGTCAGCACCGACATCGTCGGGGTACCGACGGCCTGACGGCCCAGCGTCTAATGTGGCAGGGCCCGGTCCACTTCGGCATTGTCGCGCCGGGCGCAGACGGAGGCAGACATGCTCTTTCCCACCTCGCTCGTGGGCAGCTACCCGCAGCCGGACTGGCTGATCGACAGGAACCGGCTGGCCGACCGGTTCCCGCCACGGGTCAGGGCCCGCGAGCTATGGCGGGTGGATCCCGCCTACCTGGAGCAGGCGCAGCTGGATGCCACGCTGCTCGCGATCAGGGCCCAGGAAGAGGCGGGCCTGGACATCATCACCGACGGGGAGATCTGCCGCGAGAGCTACTCCAACCGGTTCGCCACCGCGCTGGACGGCGTCGACATCGACAACCCCGGCACGGCCCTGGACCGCAGCGGGCACCCGAACCCGGTGCCCCGCGTCGCCGGGCCGATACGCAGGCGCCGTCCCGTGCTCACCGGCGACCTGGCCTTCCTCCGCGCCCACACCAACCGGACGGTCAAGATGACCGTGCCCGGCCCGTTCACGATGGCGCAGCAGGCGCAGATTGACTACTACCCGGACCGTGAGGCGGCGGCCTTCGGCTACGCCGAGGCGGTCAACGAGGAAGTCAAGGACCTGTTCGCGGCCGGGGCCGACATCGTGCAGCTCGACGAGCCCTACCTGCAGGCCCGCCCCGAGGAGGCACGCAAGTACGGAGTGGCGGTCGTGGACCGGGCCCTGGAGGGCGCGGGCGGGACCACCGCGGTGCACCTCTGCTTCGGGTACGCGGCGATCATCCACGACCGCCCGGAGGGCTACTCGTTCCTGCCGGAACTGGCCGCGAGCGAGGCCGAGCAGGTGTCGATCGAGACCGCGCAGTCGGGGCTGGACTGCTCGGTGCTCGCCGCCCTGGACGGCAAGACGATCATCCTGGGCGTGCTCGACCTGAACGACCACACCGTGGAGACGCCCGGCCAGGTGACCGAGCGGGTTCGCCGGGCCCTGCCCTACGTTCCGGCCGGGCGCATCGTGCTCGCCCCGGACTGCGGGATGAAGTACCTGCCCCGGGCGGTCGCGGCGGGCAAGCTCGCCGCGATGACCGAGGCGGCCGCCCGGCTCCGCGCCGAGCTGGGCTAGCCGGCGCCTGCCCGTCCTCTGGCGTCGCCCGGTACGGCGCCTGCCCGCCCGCCGGGCCGGCGGCTAGGCTCCCAGCATGACCGATCTCGCCGACTTCGCCGCGCTAGTGCCCGTCGCTCAGGGGCTGTGCGTGGTGTCCACGCTGCGCGCCACGGGCACGATCCAGTCCTCCGTGGTGAACGCGGGCGTGCTCGGGCACCCGGTGACCGGCGCCTCGATGGTGGCCTTCACCACCCGGGGCGGGACCGCCAAGCTGGTCAACCTGCGGGCCCGGCCCCGGGCCACCGTCGTGATCCGGGCCGGCTGGCAGTGGGTCGCCGCCGAGGGGCCGACCGAGATCGCAGGCCCGGACGACCCGCTGCCCGGCTTTCCTCCCGAGGCGCTGGCCGGGCTGCTGCGGCACGTCTTCATCGCTGCGGGCGGGACCCACGACGACTGGCCCACCTACGACCGGGTGATGGCCGAGGAGCGCCGGGCCGCAGTCCTCGTGACCCCGGAGCGCGTGTACTCCAACGCCCCGGCGTAATGCGTCAGGCCGGCCGGTAAGCCCGGACGAAGGCGGCGACGCCGCTGGTGACCACCCGGTCGATCTCGGCGTCGGAGATCGCGACCACGCCGAACAGGGTCCGGGTGTTGACCTGATTGAGCGTCAGCGCGAGTAGGTGATCGGCCGCCTCGGCCGGGTCGGTGATCGCGAGGCGCCCGGCCGCAGCCAGCCGGGCCAGGTGGCTGGCCACGGTGCCGCGCATGGTCAGCGGTCCGGTCTCCGCCCTGATCAGCGCGGGAAAGAATGGGGCCTCGGCCAGGACCAGCCGGACCAGCGCTATCCGGTCCGGTGCCGTGGTCAGGGTGTGTGCGGTCTCGAGGGCGAAGGCGGCCAGGTCCTCCTCCACGTCGGTGACGTCGCCGAGGTGCTTGTCCGCGATGGCGCGGAAGGTGGTCATCATCGCGGAGTAGGTGTCCCGCAACACCGACAGGAACAGGTTCTCCTTGTCCCCGTACCGGTTATAGATCGTGCGCTTCGACACCCCGGCCTCGGCCGCGATCGCGTCGACGCTGGTCCGCTCGTAACCGTCACGGAGAAACAGCCGCAGCGCGGCCGCCGCGATCGCCTCGCCCTTCGGCCCCGATCCCCCGACCGCGCGGCGCGAGTGCTCCGCCAGCCCGCTGGACCCGGTGTGCTCCGCCAGCCCGCTCGACATCGGCGCCTCCTTTCTGCACTCACCAGTTTACATATATGCACTGCACGGTGTAGTTTACAACCATGATGGCGACGCCCGCCTCTGGCCAGGGCACCGCCGCGAAGCCGGCGCGCGAGCGGCTGGACCCCGCCGTGATCAAGCTCATCGTCGTCCTGCTCACCGGCGCGATCCCGGTGCTGCTTGGACACCTCGATCGTCAACGTGGCCGTCGACACGATCGCCCGCGACCTGCACACCAGCGTGTCCACGATCCAGTGGGTGATCACCGGCTACCTGCTCTCGTTCGCCATGGTCATCCCGCTGAGCGGCTGGGCGCTGGCCCGGTTCGGCGGCCGGGCGGTGTGGATGTTCTCGCTGGCCCTGTTCCTGGCCGGGTCGGTCGCCTGTGGCGCCGCGTGGAACATCGGCAGCCTGATCGCGTTCCGGGTGGTGCAGGGCATCGGCGGGGGCCTGATGGTGCCGTTGCTCACCACGCTGCTGGTGCAGGCCGCCGGCGGCCGCCAGATGGGACGGCTGATGAGCGCGGTCAGCCTGCCGATCGTGGTCGTGCCGATCTTCGGGCCGGTGATAGCCGGCCTGATCATCAGCAACGTGAGCTGGCGCTGGATCTTCTACGTCAACGTCCCGATCTGCCTGGCCGGGCTGGCGCTCGCGTGGCGCGGGCTGCCGTCCGCGCGGTCGGCGGGCGGGCGGCCGCGCATCGACCTGGCCGGCCTGCTGCTGCTGCCGCCGGCGCTGGTCGCGCTGCTGTACGGCCTGGCCCAGGTGAGCGGGCAGGGCGGCTTCGGCCACGCCAGGGTGATCATCCCGCTGGGCGCGGGCGCGGTGCTGCTCGCCGCTTATGCGGTGCACGCACTGCGGACGTCCGCGACGCCCATGGTCGACCTGCGGCTGTTCCGGTCGCGCACGTTCACCGGGGCGAGCAGCCTGCTGTTCCTGGCCGGCCTGTCGATCTACGGGGGCATGCTGCTGCTGCCGCTGTACTTCCAGCAGGTTCGCGGCGGGACCGCGCTGGCAGCCGGGCTGATGATGGTCCCGCAAGGCCTCGGCAGCCTGCTGCCGCGGACGCTGGCCGGCAAGGTCACCGACAAGATCGGCCCCCGGCTGGTCGTGCTGGCCGGAATCGTGCTGGCCGCCGTGGGCACGGTCCCGTTCGCGCTGGCCGGCCTGCACACCAGCTACTGGCTGCTCGGCGCGGCCCTGGTCGTCCGCGGGGCCGGGCTCGGCACCGCCACGATCGCGGTGATGGCCGGCGCCTTCACCGGCCTGAGCCGGGAGCAGGTGCCGCACGCCAGCAGCGCCACCCGGATCGTGCAGTTCGTCGGCGGCTCGTTCGGCGCCGCTGTGCTGGTGGCCGTCATCCTCGACCAGCAGATCGCCACGCACGCCGCTGCGGGCGCGGCCGGCGTGGCCACCGCGTTCGGTCACACGTTCTGGTGGTGCGTCGGCTTCACCGCCCTGGCCCTGCTCCCCGCGCTGCTGCTGTCCGGCCGCACCGCGACGCCCGCTGGCCCGGGCCGCTCGTAGCCCCGCCGGGCGTGGCGGGTTCCGGCCCGGGCCAGGGCAAGACCGGGCCTCACAGCCCTGTAGACGACCACAATCCTGTGGGCGCCGTCAGGACCGCGCCCTGAACGCGATCGCGTAATCGCTGAGGAATTCCCGGGTACACGCCTCACAAGCCCGGTGCGACGCCGTTTGTGCCAAAGCCACAAGTGATCGCTTGTACGGGCGGGGTAGGCTGCTGGTTCATGGCGGACAGGTGGCCGGAGCCCCGTCAGCCCTCGGTGGTGGTGGACCACCGCGCGGTGCAGCACGAGAACGCGCTGCTGCGCGAACTGGTCACGGTGTACCAGCACCTGACCGGCCTGACGCTGCAGGACGCCGACGTGTCGACGGTGGCGCGGCTGCTCGCCGAGCGGACCGTCGCCACGGTGGCGGTGGTGAGCCGCTCGCTCGAGGTCCTGGCCGCGGAGTCCGTGGATCCCGCCCGCGACGACGTAGCCGACTACGTCCGTGCCTACCTGACCAGCCCCCGGCTGGCCGCAGTGCTACACAGCACCGTGCAGACCCGCCGGTCACTACGGCTGCCGGACGTCGGCGGCGCCGCGGGCGTGATCGTGGCGCCGATCCTGGTCGGCGATGACGTGCCGGCGTACCTGATGACGTTCGGTGGCGGCCGTCAAGGGGGGCACCAGGGCGGGTGGCAGGACGACGGCGGGGACATGAGCCTGCTGGTCACCGAGCACGCCGCGACCATCTGCGGGGTGATCCTCGGCCGGGAGCGGGTCGTGGCCGCGGCGGCCCGGCAGGTACGGGACGATCTGGTCGAGGGGCTGCTGCTCGGCGGCGGACGCGACAACGGCGACGTGGGCCGCTGGGCCCGGCACCTGGGCTATGACTCGGCCCGCGAGCACCGCGTCCTGGCCGTGGCCTTCGACGCCCCGGGCTCGGCGCGGCCGGGGGGCGCCGCGGCGCGCGACCGGGTGGCCGCCGCCATCGATCACTTCTTCACCACCCGGATGCCCGGGGCGATCACCTCGATCCGGGAGGACGAGGTGGTGATCGTGGTCCCCGAGCCCGCGGAGGCGGCCGGCTGAGCTCGGGGTGCCTGGCCCGGATGCGGGACCTGTTCCCGGAGACGGTGATCACCATAGGCATCGGCGGCGCCTGCCGCGACCCGGCGGACATCGCCCGCTCTTACGGCCAGGCGCGCCGGACCATCGATGCCGTGGTGCGCCTGGGACGCCAGGGTCAGGTGGTGGCGTTCGAGGATCTCGGCATCCACCGGCTGCTGCTCCAGGTCCCCGACCTGGCCGAGCTGAGGTCCTTCGCCGGCGAGATCCTGGGCAAGCTCGGCGGGCAGGAACGCCAGCGGGGCACCGAGCTAATGGCCACGCTGGCCTGCTACTTCCAGGAGAACAGCAGCCCGCAGCGGACGGCGCGGAGCCTGCACGTGCACCCCAACACGGTCGCCTACCGGATCCGGCGGATCCAGGAGATCACCGGCCTGAAGCTCGACAACTACCGCGACCGGCTCATGGCCCAGGTCGCGCTCGAGATCATCGACGCGCTGGGCGCCGGCCTGGACGTGCTGCCGGCCTCCGCCGCTGACCCCGGCCGGCGTGCGAGCGCCCCCGCCGACGGCCGCCGAGATGCCTGGGGAGGTGAGGCGGCGCCCGGCCCGGGCGGCCACGCCCGCCCGCGGCGCCGCGGACCATGACCGATCTGGTGACCGCGCTCGGCGGGCAGGTACTGATCTGCGACGGCGCGATGGGCACCATGCTGCACGCGGCGGGCAACTCGCTGGACCGCGCGCTGCCCGAGCTCAACCTGTCCAACCCCGGCCTGGTCAGCACGGTCCACGAGAGCTACCTCAGCGCGGGCGCGGACATGATCCTGACCAACACGTTCGGGGCCAACCGGCTCCGGCTGGCCGATCAGGGCTTCGGCGACCTGGTGCGGGACATCAACCTGGCCGGCGCGCAGATCGCCGCGCGGGCACGGGAAGGAGCCGGGCGGCCGGTGTTCGTGGCCGGCTCGGTCTCCCCTGCGGTCACCGCCAGCCAGCGGCGCCGGGTGGCGCAGGCGCAGCGCGTCGCAGCGATCCGCGAGCAGATCGGGTACCTGGCCGAGGGCGGGGTGGACGCGGTCATCCTGGAGACGTTCGGCTACCTGGACGAGCTGGCCGAGGCGGTCCGGGAGGCCGCCGACGTGACCGACCTGCCGATCATCGCCCAGGCCACGTTCGCCAGCGACGGCCGGACGCTCGGCGGCGAGACCCCGCGCGAGGTGGCCAGCGTGCTGAGCGGCCTGCCCATCGTGATGCTCGGCACCAACTGCACGCTCGGCCCGCAGGGCGCGCTCGCGGTCGTCGAGGCGCTGGTGCCGCATACCGACCTCCCGGTCAGCGCGCAGCCGAACGCGGGCCTGCCCCGCCGGGTAGCCGGCCGCCGGTTCGAGTACAACGTGGATGGCGCCTACTTCGCCCGCTACGCCCGCCGCCTGGTCGAGGCCGGAGCCTCGCTCGTGGGCGGCTGCTGCGGCACCACCCCGGCCCAGATCCAGGCCGCCGCGGCCGAGATCTCCGGCATGTCCCCGGTCCGCCGCCCGCGGCCCGCGGCCGCGCCGAGGATCCCGGTGCCGCCGGTGACGCAGGGCCCGGGCGGCAGCCTGAGTGACCGCCTGGCCGCGGGCGAGTTCGTGGTCGCGGCCGGCCTCGCCCCGCCGGTCGGCGGGACGGCCGACGAGGCCGCCGACCAGGCCACCGTGCTCAGCGAGCGCGGCATCAGCACGTTCTTCGTCGCGCCCCGGCAGAGCCCCCGGGCCCAGCTCAGCTCCATTGACCTGGCCTTCCAGCTGGAACAGCAGCGGGCGGGCATCGAGACGATCGCCACGGTCACCACCTGGGACAAGACGATCATGGCGCTCCAGGCCGACCTGCTGGGGGCCAACGCGCTCGGCATCAGGAACGTCGTCTGCGAGACCGGTAACCCGCCGCTGCTGGGCGACTATCCCAACGTGGACGGCATCTGGGACGTCGACTCGGTCGGGCTGGTCGAGCTCGTCGCCGGCCTGAACCAGGGCATCGACTGCAACGGGCTGCCGCTGGCCACCAAGACCTCGTTCCACGCGGGCGCCAGGTTCAACCCGAGCGCGGCCGCGCTGGAGGCCGAGATCGCCCGCACGGCGAGCAAGATCCATGCCGGAGCCAGGTTCCTGATCAGCCGGCCGGTGTACGAGCTCACCCATCTCCGTCTCATGATGGCCGCGCTGTCCGAGGAGGACATCCCGGTGCTGCTGTCGATTGCGCCACTGCGCAGTTTCGAGGAGGCTGACTACCTGTCGCACGAGGTGCCCGACATCAGCATCCCGCAGCAGACGCTCACCGCGATGGAGCGGGCCGGATCGCGCGCGGCCCAGACCGGAATCGAGCTGGCCGCCGACCTGTTCGCCGAGGCCCGCCCGCTGGTGCAGGGCGTGGTGCTGACCTTCCCGGGCTGGGATCCCGGCGACCTGGACCACCTGCTCGGCGCGGCGACCTGATCCCGGCGCCGCGCCGACCCGGTTGTCCTGGCGGCACAACGAGCCAGCAGCGACGTTGTGGAACCGGATGTTGATCGGATGACCCGGTCGCTCCGATCCTGAAGCCAATGAGCAGCAGTACCGGGAGCGACCTGCGGACGGCGGGAGCGAGACCCGCCACCGCGGCCGCCCCGCCCGTCAGCCCGGCCACCTCGCCCCGGCCGGTTTCCCCTCGCGCGCCCGTGCGCTCGATGTACCTGCTGCACCACATGCTGGAGCCCAACGCCGGCTACCGGCGGCTGGCCACGTGGCTGGAGGGCAGGCCGCGGCTGCGCCGCCTGTTCACCGCGGCCGAGAAGACCGTGAAGCAGGAGATCTTCGGCTGCCGGATGTGCGGTCAGTGCACGCTGCCGTCCACCGGCTACGCCTGCCCGATGACCTGCCCTAAGCAGCTTCGCAACGGGCCCTGCGGGGGGGTGGGCGCCGACGGCTGCTGCGAGGTGTATCCGGAGATGCGGTGCGTGTGGCTGGAGGCCTTCGAGCGGGCCGAGAGCCAGGGCCGGGCCGGCGACCTGCTGCGACTGCAGCTTCCGATTGATCACCGGCTCTGGGGGCAGAGTTCCTGGATCCGGTACTGGCAGGGCCGGGATGAGGACCTGTGGACCGACGCCGACCTGCCCGGAGCGAAAGCACGCGGATGACCCGGCCCGACAACGTGACCCGCGGGTTCCGCGCGGCCCTGGAGAGCGGGACCTTCACCGTGACCGCGGAGATCGGACCGCCGCGCGGCGCGGACGCCGGCGCGATCGAGCGCAAGGTGGCCCCGCTGCGCGACTGGGTGACCGCGGTCAACATCACCGACAACCAGGGCGCCTCCGTCCGGCTGTCCAACTGGGCCGGGAGCCTGGCCGCGCTGGCCGCCGGGGTCGAGCCGATCATGCAGATGACCTGCCGGGACCGCAACCGGATCGCGCTGCAGTCCGACCTGCTGGGCGCGTCGGCCCTGGGGATACCGAACATCCTGGTAATGACCGGTGATCATCCGCGGTTCGGCGACCACGCCGACGCCAAGCCGGTGTTCGACCTGGACAGCGTGCAGCTGCTGTGGGCCGCGCGGGCCATGCGCGACGAGGGGAGGCTGCTGTCCGACCGCAAGCTCAGCCCGCCGCCGCGCTGGTTCCTCGGCGCGGTCGAGAACCCGTCCGCCCCGCCCGCCCGCTTCCGCGCGGCCCGGCTGGGCAAGAAGGTCGCGGCCGGAGCGCAGTTCGTGCAGACCCAGTACGTGTTCGACGCGGCCGCGTTCGCGGAGTGGATGGCGCAGGTCCGGGACCTGGGGCTGCACGAGCGCTGCCACATCCTGGCCGGCGTGGGGCCGATCTCCTCGCTTCGCGCGCTCGCCCACCTGGAGCGGGGCGTGCCGGGCGTGCAGGTGCCCGCCGAGGTGGCCCGCAGGCTGCGCGGGGTCCCGCAGGACCGGGTGGCCGACGAGGGGATCGCGATCTGCGCCGAGACGATCAGCGAGCTCAGGCGCATCCCCGGCGTGGCCGGGACGCACGTGATGGCCGTCGGCGCCGAGCACCGGATCCCGGTCATCCTGCAGCAAGCCGGGCTCGCCCCGCTGCTGGCCACCGGAAGGCCCGGGCATGCGGGTTGACATACGCCCGGTGGGCAGGCTCCGCGGCACGGACCCGGTCGACGTGACCGCGGCCCTGAGGCCGGTCATCGAGACGCTCTGCGCCAGCGACGTCGACCTGTCCCGGCTGACCGTGGTGTGCGACTGGATCCAGTACCGGTCCAGCTTCCGCGAGGTCGCCGACTACCGTCCGGTCCTCGCGACGAGCCGCGCCGGAATCGCCGCCCCGGACCAGGCCGACGACCACGATCCCGAGCCCGACGCCAGCCCCGAAGTCGCCTTCGAGCTGGCCGTCGACCTGCGCCGCTGCGGCGAGGCCGACCTCCGGGCCGTGGTCAGCGAACTGCTGGACACCCGCGCGCATCCCGAGCGCTCCACGCGGGTGCCGCTCGGGCCCTGGGGGCCCGGCCGGCAGAGCTGCATCTGGCGGTTCAACGCGCTGTACTGGCAGGCCCTGTCGCTGTGGGAGCAGGCGACGGGCCGCGACTACGAGCAGGCCCTGCCCGGCGGGGAGAGCGACGCCCGGAACGCCGCTGCGGTCCGCGAGCTGATCCTGGAGATCTTCAAGACCTGGGACGACCTGGACGCCAGGAGCGCGCTGCCGCCCGAGCTGTACGTGGTGGAACTCGGGGTCGGCAACGGAAACCAGGCCCGGACCTGGCTGGACGAGTTCGTGGAGCTGTCGCGGGCGCACAGCCGCGATTACTACCGCCGCCTGCACTACATCATGTGCGACTACTCGCCGCACGTACTCGGGCGGGCCCTCAAGGCCATCGCCCACCACGGCGACCACGTCAGCGCGCTCGTCGTCGACGCCACCCGCCCCGCGGTCAGCCTCGGCTTCCTGCGCGGCAAGGCCTTCCTGGTCTACATCTCGAACGTCTACGACAACCTGCCCAGCGACGAGGTGGCCCGCATCGGGGGGCGCACCTACCAGGTCGAGACCCGGGCGTACCTGCCGGGCGCCGACGCGCTGCGGATCGCGCAGCAGTTCTCCGCGGCGCCGGAGCAGGTTCCCGAGCTGGTCGACAAGCTGCTCCGGCTCGGCCCCGAGCTGCTGTGCGAGGCGCTGCCGCGGCACTTCCGAGACGCCGCGCAGGCCGTAACGTTCTGGCGGGAGACCTGGGCCGCCGTGCGGCTGGCCGAGCGGTACCGGCCGCTCGAGGGCCTGGACCTGTACCAGGTCACCCCCGACCTGAACGGCGAGCTGCTGCGCTCGCAGCTGGAGTCGCACGGCGACATCCGGGTCCACGTCAACAACGGCGCGCTGAGCAGCTTCGCGGAGACCCTGCCGCTGCTGCACCCGTTCGGCCGGCTCCAGTGCCACGACCTGTTCCTCGACGACGTCCGCCGCTACCACACCGGGTTCTTCGGCCCGGGCAAGTACGACGGGTCGGTCGTGAACTGGGTCAACGGCCCGCTGCTGCGCCACATCGGCGGCCGGGCCGGCTTCGACGTCCGGATCTCGCCGTTCGCGGCGCGGCCGTCCTCGAACGTCAAGACCCTCACCGCGGCGGTGCGGGAATGACCGCCGCGCAGCGACCGGCGCCGGACGCGCGGCGCGGGCCTCCCATCCTCCCGACCACCGTGATCGGATCGTACTCGGTGCCCGAGTGGCTCGGCCAGCTGAAGAACGACTACTACCGGCACCGGATCAGCCAGCGCTACCTGGACGAGATCCACGAGATGGCGATCAAGGCCGCGGTCGTGGACCAGCAGCAGGCCGGCATCGACATCATCTCCGACGGTGAGCTGCGCCGCGACAACGACGTCGACTACCTGCTGGCCAGGATCCCCGGCGTCGACATCCCGCAGCCGGACAAGGCCGACTACTTCGACTACTACGAGGCCACGGTCGGCCAGCCGCTGCCCACTCCGGGCCGCGCCAATCTCGGGCTGGCCGAGGACTTCCGGTTCGTCCGGCAGCTGACCGACCGGACGGTGAAGCTGTCCCTCACCGGGCCCTACTCGCTGGCCCACCGGATCCGCACCGTGCCGGGCGGTGCCTACGCCGACCGCGCCGACCTGGTACGGGCGCTGGCCCGGGTCCTGGCCGCGGAGGCCGCGGAGCTCGCCCGGGCAGGCGCGCAGGTGCTGCAGATCGACGAGCCGTTCCTGGCCGGCTACCCCGAGGACGTCGAGCTGGCCATCGAGGCGGTCAACATCGTGACCGAGGGCGCGGACGTGAGCTGGACGCTGCACGTCTGCTACGGCAACCGGTACGCCCGCCCGCTGTGGGAGGGGCACTACGACTTCCTGTTCCCTGCGGTCAAGGAGGCGAACGTCCGTCAGCTGGCGCTGGAGTTCGCGAGAACCGGCGATGAGGACCTGGGCCTGCTCGAGCAGCACCACTGGGACCGCGGCCTGGGGCTCGGCGTGATCGACGTGAAGACCGAGCAGGTGGAGTCCCCCGACCTCGTCGCGGCGCGGATCCGGCGGGCGCTGCGCTTCGTGGCCCCGGAGAAGCTCGTGATCAATCCCGACTGCGGGCTGCGCCACCTGCTGCCCGACATCGCCCGCGCCAAGCTCGCCGCCATGGTGGCAGGCGCGGCCCTGGTCCGCGCCGAGCTTGCCCAGCCCACCGCGGCCCCGCCCGCCGGGCCCCGTGCCGCCGAAGCCAGCGCCAAGACCCGCCGTCCTGGCGCTGCCGCCCGACCACCCGTCCCGAGCAAGGGGTAGCCACGTGAGCCAGCGCGACCAGGACGGATTCCACTTCACCTCCGAGTCCGTGACCGAAGGACACCCCGACAAGATTGCCGACCAGATCTCCGACGTGATCCTGGACGCGGCCCTGAGCGAGTACCCGGCCTCGCGGGTCGCGGTGGAGACGCTGGTGACGACCGGCCTGGTGGTCATCGCGGGCGAGATCACCACCGAGGCGCACATCGACTTCGCCGAGCTGGCCCGCGCCACGATCTGCGACATCGGCTACGACTCCGGAGAGCTCGGGTACGACGGCCACGCCGTCGGCGTGATGACCGCGCTGGACCGGCAGTCCCCCGACATCGCCCAGGGCGTCGACCGCTCGCACGAGACCCGGGGCGGTGCCGCGGCGGAGGACCGTTACGACCAGGTCGGCGCCGGGGACCAGGGCATGATGTTCGGCTACGCGACCAACGAGACCCCCGAGCTGATGCCCGCGCCGATCGCGCTCGCGCACCGCCTGGCGCGGCGGCTGGCCGAGGCACGGAAGTCCGGGGCGCTGCCCTACCTGCGGCCGGACGGCAAGACGCAGGTGACCGTCCGTTATGACGGGGACGGCAAGCCCGTCGCGGTCGAGAAGGTGCTGATCTCCGCCCAGCACGCCGACGGCGCGGAGGACAAGCTGCCCGACGCCCTGTGGACCGAGGTCGTCACCGAGGTCCTGCCGGCCGACCTGTACGACCCGGCCGACCTGCGCCGCAACTTCTACGTCAACCCGACCGGGCGCTTCGTGGTGGGCGGCCCGTGCGGCGACACCGGGCTGACCGGCAGGAAGATCATCGTGGACACCTACGGCGGGTCGGCCCGGCACGGCGGCGGCGCGCTGTCCGGCAAGGACCCGTCCAAGGTGGACCGGTCCGCGGCGTACGGCGCGCGGTACGTGGCCAAGAACATCGTGGCCGCGGGCCTGGCGGACCGGGCCGAGCTGCAGGTGGCCTACGCGATCGGGATGGCCCGGCCGTTGTCCCTGCACCTGGACACGTTCGGCACCGAGCGGATCCCGCGGGCGGCCATCCTCGCCCTGGTCCGGCAGAACTTCGACCTCCGCCCGGCCGCGCTGCGCGACCACCTTGACCTGCGTCGCCCGATCTACCGTCCCACCGCTGCCTACGGCCACTTCGGCCGGGACGAGCCGGACTTCACGTGGGAACGCACCGACAAGGCGGCCCGCCTTCGCGATCAGGCCGGCCTGACCTGACCGTCCTCAGCACCCGCCTCCGCCTCAGCTCTCCGCCGCCTCGCCCGCCCGCTGGCCCGGGTGGGCGCAGGCGCTGGCCGATCGGCTGCGCAGGCGCTGGCTGGGCCAGGCGGCGCAGGCGCTAGCTGGCCCGGAGGGCAGGCACTAGAACGTCAGGACGAGCCGGCCGCGGACCCCGCCCGCCTCCAGCCGGCGGTGCGCCTCGGCGGCCAGCTCAGCGGGTAGCGTCCGGGCTACCCGCAGCGTGATCCGGCCCTGCGCCGCCAGGCCGGCCAGGTCGGCCAGCTTGTCCTGCTCGTGCAGGTAGTCGCCGACCCAGATCGGGATGATCTTGACGGAGCGCTCGGTCTCGCCCCGGAACGGGCGCACCGCGGCGAGCTGCCCGTCGTCGCGCACGGCGGGCAGCGCCAGCGGCCCCATCACGGCGGCGTCGACGAGCGCGTCCGCGCCGTCCCCGGTGGCCAGGCGGATCGCGGTGGCCACCTCTTCGCCGCGGGGGACGACCACGTCGGCGCCGAGGCCGCGGACAAGCTCGGAGTCCTTGGGCCAGGCGTCGGCGATCACCCGCAGGCCGGCCACCTTGGCGAGCTGGATCGTGTAGCCCCCGACCGCGCCCGCGGCCCCGGTGACCGCCAGGGCCTCCCCCGGGCTGAGCGCGAGCAGGTCCAGGGCGAGCCGGGCGGTCAGGCCGTTCATCGGCAGCGTCGCCGCCTCGATCAGGCTGATCCCGTCGGGCACCGGCACCACCGAGTCGGCCGGGACCACCACGAGCTCGGCCTGGGCTCCGCCGCGGGCGGTCCGCGGCGACACGATGGCCATCACCCGGTCGCCGGGCCGGAATCCGGACGCCGGCGGAGGCGACGTCGATGGTGCCGGCCAGCTCCATACCCGGAACGTACGGGGGCTCCAGCACTTCCGGCGGGCCGTGCCGGCCCGACCGGAGCACGGTGTCGGTCGGGTTCACCGTCGCCGCCGCCACCCGGATCCGTACCTCGCCGGGGCCGGGCTCGGGCACCGGCTTCTCGACGATCTGGAGGACCTCCGGCCCGCCGAACTCGGTGATGCCTACAGCTCGCATGGTGGCCTCGCGTCTGGGTGAGGGAAGTGGGGGTCCTCGCGTCTGGTGTGTCTGTGGGTGGCCGTCCTCGCGTCCGGAGGGGTGCCAGGGCTAGGTGCTGCTCGGCGCGATGCGGAAGACGCGTTCCGCGTTCTGGTGGAAGATCTTTCTCTTGTCCTCGTCCGGTATCGGGACGTCGTTCATGAACTGCACGGCGCCCTCGGTGAGCTGGTACGGGTAATCGATGGCGAACATGATGTTGTCGGCGCCGACCGCCTCGATGCAGAAGCGCAGGCCGGCGGCCAGTTCATGCCGCTGGTCGTGATCAGGAAGTTGCGCCGGAAGTACTCGCTCGGCTTCAGCTCCAGCCGCGGCCGGGAGTTGAAGGAACTGCGCACCGGGTGCATGTAGTCGACCCGCCAGAGCCAGAACGGGATCCCCTCGCCCAGGTGGCCGAGCACGACCACGAGGTCCGGGAAACGGTCGAACACGCCGCTGCAGATGAGCCTGATCGCGTGCAGCCCGGTCTCGGCCTGGAAGCCGTAGATCCCCGTTTCCAGGCCGAACTTCTTGTACGGGCCGGCCATCTGGGCCGACGGCGAGCGCGGGTGGATGTAGATGGGCGCGCCGAGGCCCTCGGCCGCTTCGAAGATCGGCCAGAACTTCTCGTCGTCGAGGTACTCGTTGCGGGTGTGCGAGTTGATCACCACGCCGTTCAGCTTCAGCCCGGCCATGGCCCGCTCGATCTCGGCGGCCGCGGCCTTGGGATCCTGCGGCGCGATCGCGGCCAGGCCCGCGAACCGGCCGGGATGCCGGGCGATGGTCTCGGCCAGCCGGTCGTTGACCAGCGACGCCAGGGACCTGGCCTGGGCATCCTCGAACGTCTGTACGCCGGGCGCGGTGAGCGACAGCAGGTGCACGTCGACGCCGCTGGCGTCCATGATGCGCAGCCGCTCGTCGGTCAGGTCGAGCAGCTGCCTGCGGACCCGTCGCAGGCCCGGGGTGTCCTGGGTCAGGACGAAGCGCCAGAAGTCCTGGTCGGGCTCGTCCGGGGCCGCGGCCGCGGCCCAGTCCTGCATGGCCTGGTAGACCTCTGGGACGCTGAACGCCTCCTCGGTGGCGATGCGCCGGTACGAGCCGGTCACGGTTCCTCCTTCTGGCAGAGGGACAGCAGCTCATCCACCCCGCCCACCTGCAGGTGCGGGCGCCGGGCCTGGGGCAGGTGGTCAAACGAGTCCGCGGCGCCGAGCCCGGAGGTCACGGCGACGGCCAGCGCGTGCCCCCGGTGCGCCATCGGCACCTCGAGCTCGGGGTCGTCGCCGACCACGGCCAGCTCGGCCGGGCGCAGGCCGAGGCGGCGGGCGGCGCTGCGCAGCGCGTCCAGCGACGGCTTGCCGACGAGCCGTACCCGGCAGCCGGTCAGGCTCCGGACCATGGCCGAGATCGCGCGCGAGGTCCCGATCGCCCGGCCCTGCGCGGTCGCGAAGAACATCGACTGCGAGGCGGTGTAGGCCTCGGCGCCGTCCCAGACCGCGTGGCACGCCGCCTCCAGCGCCTGCAGGGTGAACTCCGGGTACCACCCCACCAGCACCGCGTCCGCCCGCGGCTTCCCGCCGTCCGTTGCGGGCACGGCCTCCAGGCCGGCGTCGCGCAGGGGTCCGGCGAGGCCGTCGCCGCCGAGGACCAGCACCCGGCGGTGCCCGCGCCGGGTGAGCACGGCCACGGCGCTGCTCGCCGGGGTCATCACCGCGTCGTCCGGCAGATCGAAGCCGATGTCCCGCAGCGTCCGCGCCAGCTCCTGCGGCGTCTTGGTGGTGCCGTTGGTGAACACCACGAACGGCCGCCGCTGCTGCCGCGCCCACCGCGTGATCTCCAGAGCGCCGGGCAGCGGCACCAGGCCGCGGTTGTACCGGTCGCCGAGGACCAGGGTCCCGTCCAGGTCGAAGACGAAGCCGCGGGCCGCGCGCAGCCGCCCCCGGGCCAGCCGCGGGAGGCCCGATCGGGGCGCGCCGCCACGTTGTGAATCCTGGCTTTCCGTCACGGCCGGGACCCTTCCCGCGGCCCGCGCAGCTCCAGCCGGAAGCCGGGCTTGTCGATCACGACCCCGGATACCCCCGGACGCTGCCCGAGCCCGGCGAGCAGGTCGAGCACGGGCTTGAGGTCCGGGTTGTAGTGCCGCCGCGGCGGGCCCGCGGCGAGCATCGCGTCGACCTCGCCGGCGGGCATGGTCGCGCGGAGCAGGAACTCCTCGTCGCTGATCCCGGACGGGAAGCGCTTGCGCAGCTCGGCCGGCGGGGCCGGCGGCGGCTCGGCCATCAGCTCCCGGGCCCGGGGGCGGGACAGGATGCGGTCGGCCACGTCCGGGTCGACCGGGGCGGTGGGCCGGCCGAACCGGCCGAGGACATAACGGATCACCTGATCGGAGACGTTGGCGTAGCGCTCGGCGCCGATCACGTTGTACAGCGCCTGGCCGCACACGATCTGCGGGAACGGCGTGACCATGATCGGGTAGCCGAGCTCCGCGCGGACCCGGCTGACCTCCTCCATCACCGCGCCGAACCGGTCGCCGAGCCCGAGCTCGGCGAGCTGGCGCCGGGTGGTGGTCATGACGCCCCCCGCCACCTGATGCCGCAGGAACGACGCGTCGTACTCCTGGGGGACGCCGGCGGGCAGGGACTCGGCCTGGGCCAGCCGGGTGAAGTAGTCAGCCACCACGGCCAGCAGCCGGTCGTCGACGTCCACGGTGTGCCCGAGTTCCCGCAGGTTGGCGACGACGCGCTGGGCGTTGGGCAGCGAGCTGCCGTTGGCGAGCGACCCGCAGGCCACGTGCAGGGCGGACACGCCGAGGTCCGCGGCGGCCAGGCAGGTGAGCGGGGACAGCCCGATCGTGCAGTGCGAGTGCAGCTCCAGGGGCTTCGCCTCGCCGAGCCGGGCCCGGATGGCCGGGATCAGCGTGCGCGCGCGCTCCGGGGTCAGCAGGCCGGCCGGGTCCTTGACGTAGACGCGGTCGATGTCCGGGCACGCCGCCATCTGGCCGCAGGCCGGCGTAGAAGTCGTCGTCGTGCACCGCGGAGATCGTGTAGGTCAGCGCGGCGATGGTCTCGCCCGCCCCGGCCTGGCGGAGCATGCGCGCGGTCCGCAGCACGGCTTCCATGTCGTGCATGGGATCGAGGATGACGAAGCGGGACATGCCGGCCACGACCAGCCGGTCGTAGACGAGCTGGATCAGGTCCGGGTGGGCCAGCTGCCAGGAGATGAACCGCAGGCCGGACCCGATGAACTGCAGCGGGGTGTTCGGCGCCGCGGCGTGGGCCAGCCGGATCAGCTCCCAGGGGTTCTCCCGGTGGGTGCGGACCGACACGCCCATGTGCGTGCTCGCGCTGAAGTCGAGGGCCCGGAACCCGACCCGGTCCATGACCGGGATGATCTGCAGGATGTGCGCGGCCTTGAGCCCGGTCGCGCCCCACAGGCTCTGGTTGCCGTCCCGGATCGACGTATCGACCAGCTGGATGTCAGCCACGGCGCTCCCCCGTGCCGACCCGGCGGTCCTCTCCCGCGCGGCCGAGGAACCGGGCCAGGTACCCGGTGTCCACCCCGCCGCGCGCGAACTCGTCCTGCGCGGTCAGCGCGGCGTGCATGGGGATGGTCGTCGCCACCCCGGTGATCTCGCAGCGGGCCAGGGCGCCGCGCAGCCGGGCCAGCGCCTCGGCGCGGTCGCGGCCGCTGGCGATCACCTTGGCCAGCAGCGAGTCGTACCCGGCTGGCACCGCCGATCCCGCCTGCAGGTGCGTATCCACCCGGATCCCCGGCCCGGCGGGGAACACGGCCCGGGTCACGGTACCCGGGCTCGGCCGGAACCCGTCCGCCGGGTCCTCGGCGTTGATCCGGCACTCGATCGCGTGCCCGGCCAGGCGCACGCCGTCCTGCGCCAGCCGCAGCGGGCGGCCCTCGGCCACGGCGATCTGCTCGGCCACCAGGTCGAGCCCGCTGGTGGCCTCGGTGACCGGGTGCTCGACCTGGATCCGCGCGTTCATCTCCAGGAAGTAGCAGCGGCCGCGCTCGGCGTCGGCCAGGAACTCCACCGTGCCCAGCCCGCGATACCCCAGGTGCTTCCCGAACGCCACGGCGCCGCGGCGGATCTCGGCCCGCAGGTCGTCGCCGAGCCGGGGCGCAGGGGCTTCCTCCACCAGCTTCTGGTAGCGCCGCTGCACCGAGCAGTCCCGGTCGCCCAGGTGGATGACGCGCTCGCCGTCGCCGAGGAGCTGCACCTCGACATGCCGGCCGGGCTGGACGTACCGCTCCAGGTACACCCGGGGATCGCCGAACGCCGCGCCGGCCTCGGCGATCGCGCGCTCGACCGCCGCGCCGAGGTCCGCGGGCCGGCGCACCAGCCGCAGGCCCCGGCCGCCGCCGCCGCCGACGGCCTTGACCAGGACCGGCCAGCCGATCTGCGCGGCCAGCGCGGTGGCCTCAGCGGCGCTGCCCACGGCCCCGCCCGCAGCCACCGGCAGGCCGGCCGCGGCCGCGCGGGCGCGCGCCGCGAGCTTGTCGCCGACGGCTTCGAGCTGCTCGGCCGGAGGGCCGATGAAGACCAGGCCCGCGGCCGCGCAGGCGCGCGCGAGGCGCGGGTTCTCGGACAGGAAACCGTACCCCGGGTGGACCGCGTCGGCCCGCGCGGCCTGCGCGGCGCCGACGACCGCGGCGACGTCGAGGTAGCTCGCCGCGGGCGCGGCCGGGCCGATCCGGATCACGGAGTCGGCCAGCCGGGCGGGCAGCGCGCCGGCGTCGGCGTCCGACACCGCGAGCACGGTCTCGATGCCCAGCGACCGACAGGTACGCAGGATCCGCACGGCGATCTCGCCCCGGTTGGCGACGAGGACCCGGCGCAGGATCCTCACCGGGACCTCCGGAGGAAGCCCTGGCCTTCAAGCCGGGGAGGCATCCGGTGCCACGCGCAACGCGACGGTGTTTCGTCGGAGCGACATGGCATCCTGGCCTCGTGAGGACGGCGTACCGGTGCCGGGCCTATCCCGATGAGGTGCAGCAGGCGATGCTGAACCGCACCTTCGGCTGCGTCCGGGTGGTATGGAACCGCGCTCTCGCCGAGCGGCAGCGGCGCTGGCAGCAAGACCGTCAGGGCACTACGTACGCGGAAACCGACGCTGCCCTGACCGCGCTGAAAAAGGACCCTGAGCTGGCCTGGCTGAACGAAGTCTCCTCGGTGCCGCTGCAGCAGGCGCTGCGCCACCAGCACCAGGCATTCTGCGCGTTCTTCGCCAAGCGGGCTCACTACCCTCGGTTCAAGAGCCGCCGCTCCCGCCAGTCGGCGCACTACACCCGGTCGGCGTTCTCCATGCGTGACGGAACGCTGCGCCTGGCGAAGACCGCGGGGCAGCTGCGGTTCGTATGGAGCTGGCCTGAGATCGACGTGACCGCTCTGAACTCGACGATGGTGATCGTCGCACGCGAGCCCGACGGCCGCTGGTATGTGACGTTCGCGGTCGACCGGGCCGAGCCGGAACATCTGGCTTCTTCCGGCCACGTTGTCGGTGTGGACCTCGGCGTGACGGACTTCCTGGTGACCTCGGACGGCGACCGCATCGCCAACCCCCGGCATCTGGAACGGAGGGCCCGGAACCTCGCCCGGTACCAGCGCCGTCTCGCCCGTTGCCAGCGCGGCTCGGCCAACCGGGGCAAGGCCAGGGCCAAGGTCGCCCGCGCTCATCGCAAGGTCCGTAACGCGCGGGCGGACTTCCTGCACCGTGCCAGCACCCACATGGTCCGCGAGAACGACCTGATCGCGGTCGAGGATCTCGCCGTGAAGAACATGGTCCGCAACCGTCACCTGGCCAGAGCGATCAGCGACTGCGGCTGGGGCGAGTTCAGGCGCCAGCTGGAGTACAAGTGCGAGCGAGCCGGGCGCCAGCTGATCGTGATCGACCGGTGGTACCCCAGCTCGAAGACCTGCTCGGTCTGCGGCTACCTCCTCGCGCACCTGAGCCTGAGCACGAAGAGGTGGCGCTGCCCGTCCTGCCGCGCCCGGCACGACCGGGACATCAACGCGGCCAAGAACATCCTTGCGGCAGGTCTTGCCGTAGCCCGGTCCCCGGGCGATGCCTGCGGAGCTGATGTCAGCCACCTGGAGATCCCCCGGTGCGGTCGGCCGTGAAACAGGAATCCCGGCTGGTGACGGCCGGAATCCCCGTCCTTCAGGGCGGGGAATAGTCAAGAGTCCTCCCGGATCCACATCAGCACCGCGTCCCGCTCGGCGAACTGGGCGTTGGCCAGGGGGATCTGCTCGACCGTGCCGCGGGCGCCCGCGCTGACCGAGTTCATCAGCTTCATGGTCTCGACGATCCCGACGACCGTGTCCGGCTCGACGCGGCTGCCCACGTCCACGAACGGCGGGGCTCCCGGCGTTGGGGCGCGGTAGAACGTCCCTGGCAGCGGGGCGCGCACCGCCCGCAGCCCGTCCGGCTCCGGGGCTTCGGCCACGGGCGGCGGCACAGCCGGGGCCGCTCCCCTGCCCGCCCCGGCTGTCCCCTCCTGGCCGTCCGCCCCGGCCGCCACCTCGCCCGCGCGGGAGGCGCCCGGAGTATCCGCCGCCGCCTCGGCCGGGCGGGAGGCGGCCGGGATCACGGCTGGTTCCGGCAGGATCCGTGTCTCCTGCGTCCACTCCCCGTCCGCGCCGCGGCGCAGCCAGAGGCTGAACCGCGCGGTCTGCAGGTGCATTTCGCCGAACGGCAGGCCGTCGAGCAGTTGCAGGATGTCCTGCACGTCGTCGCTGGTCAGGTCCACGTCAGCGCTCCGGCCGGGCCGCGGGGGCCTGCGGGGGCGGGGATGGCACGGACGGCGGGGCGACCGGGTTGACCCGGCCGAGCTGCTCGAAGACGTGGTCGGCCGGCCTGGCCTTGGGGGTGGCGACGGGCCCGGCGCGGCGGCGGGACCAGACCGTTTCTGGCCTGCTCTGCAACACCACCATGCTCTCCGGGAGACCGGCGCCGTCCGTGATCGCCCACTCGATGTCCTGCGGCGCGCCGTAATGGTCCTCGACCCGTCCGCCGAGCCGGGCCAGCGCGGCGAGCTCGGCGTCGGTGAGGCAGGCGGCGTGGCGCAGCGACGCGGGCACGCCGGCCACGACCACCCCGGCACCGCCCGGACCGGCGCGGTGCATTCGGAGCTTGGCCGCCACCTGGCGCCGGACGATCTCGCCGGTCACCTTGCTGACCACGAAGCTGTCGGGCGTGACGTCGCCGCTGACCAGGGCGGAGCCCAGGCCCCAGCAGCCCTCGACGGCGATCACCGAGCGGTCGCCGGTCACCGGACTGCAGGTGAACATGACCCCGGCGCAGCGCGGCTCGACCATGCGCTGGACGACCACGGCCATCGCGAGATCACGCTCTCTGATCTGCATGCGCAGCCGGTAGCCGACGGCCTCGGCGTTGTACAGGCTGGCCCAGCACTTGCGGACGTGATCGATGAGGGCGTCCGCGCCGCGCACCCACAGGTAGGTGTCCTGCAGCCCGGCGAAGCTGGCCCCGGCCTCGTCCTCGCCGGTGGCGCTGGACCGGACCGCGACCGCCGCCACTGCGTCGCCGCCGAGCCCGCGGTACCGAGCGGCGATCTGGTCGCGCACGTCGTCCGGGAGCCGTGCCCCGGCGATGCGGGCCCGGATCCGGGCGGTCACGTCGGCGATGGCGGCGGCGTCATCGGCGGCCAGCCGCCCCATCTCGCGCCGGATAGCACCGCCCGGGTCCAGCGCGCGCAGCGCGCACTCGAACGCCTCCACGGTCACCACGAACCCGTCCGGGACCCGGATCCCGGCCCGGGTCAGCTCACCCAGGCTGGCCCCCTTGCCTCCAACCAGTGGCCGGTCGAGAGCGCCGACCTGGTCCAGCCCGCACACGACCCGTTGCGAAATCATCACCGCGACATTTCACGCGATCCAGTCATGATCACGGGGGTTATGCGGAGAATGTCCGAACCGAACCCGTGAAACCTGAAGGTGATCATCTCAGTCCAGGATCGTGACGATGCCGTTGTCGCCGTCCACGCGCACCCGTTGCCCGGTGGTGATCCGCTTGGTGGCGTGCCCGGTGCCGACCACGGCGGGCATCCCGTACTCGCGGGCCACGATCGCGGCGTGCGACATCGTGCCGCCAATGTCGGATACCGCCGCCTTGATCTTGCCGAACACCGGGGCCCAGCTCGGCGCGGTCACCGGGCAGACCAGGATCTCGCCGTCGCGGATCTGGCCGATGTCGTTGACGCTCGTGCAGCACCCTGGCGGTGCCCTCGACCACGCCCGACGAGGCCGCGTAGCCGTGGATCTCGGACAGGTCGTCGCCGGCCGCGGTCGCCGCCCAGGTGGCCAGCGTCTCCGCGGTGATGCCCCAGAGCATCCGCACGGCCGGGTCGTTCAGCGCCTCGGGCACCGGGCCGATGGCCGGCGGCGGCGACCAGGCCTTCATGGCCTCGAGCATCCGCTTGCGCTCGGCGATGATCGGCCGGAAGTGGGCGGCGCCCAGCGGCGTTCCCCCGGCCGACCAGGCCAGCGCCACGTCGGCGAGCGCCTGGTCGACCTCGGTGTGGTGGAGCTGGAAGACATCCTCGGCCTCCTCCAGCACCCCCCACCGGGCGAGCAGCCCGCCGAACTCGCGGATCTTGCCGAAGAACCGGGTCGTGAACCAGTGCTCGCAGTAGAACTTGTGGTCTTCCACGTAGGGGAAGACCACCCGGGCCAGCCCGAGCATCTGGTCGAACGCGGCCCGCTCGTCGTCACTGGGCAGCAGGCGGCGGTACTCCGCGACGATCCGTTCCCGTTCCTCCCGCAAGGCCTCGGTGGGGCGGTCGATCGGCTCGCCGTCGCGCACCATCCGGACGTAGCGCGGCAGCGCCGCGAACGGCACGGTCAGGTTGTCGTTCCAGCTGCGGTGGTGATGGTAGAAGCCGTCCCCGGTGGACACGTGGAACCACGGCTCGCGGGCTTCCTCGAACCCCTCCAGCCAGCGCTTGCCCGCGTCGCCGCGCTCGGTCATGGCCTGCAGCACCGCGTCCGGCGAGCATCCCTCGGTGAACAGGTCGTCGACGCCGCAGTCCACGGCGAGCCGGGCCAGCCGCCGGAGCTCGTCGTCGGGCCGGTACATGATCACGTCGATGCCCGCGACCATGCGCGCAACGGTCTGGTCGGAGATCTCCGGGAACGCCTGCTTGCAGAACTCGAAGAACACCACGTAGGCGCCGTAGCCGAGCATGAGGAACTCGGTGTGGTGGTTCCACATCTTGGAGAACAGGTCCAGGCAGCGGTGGTAGTTCTCGCGCACGTAGTGGTTCTGCGCCACGCCGGCGGACTCGAAGACCACGGCCGCGTCGTCGAACTCGGGCAGTTCCGGGACCTTGACCGCCTCGATCTCGCTGATCAGCGCGGACATCCTGGTCTTCCAGCCCTGGTAGAGCCGGTCCCAGTTCCCGTAGTAATAGCCGGCCCGCTCCTGGAAGATGGCCAGCCGCCGCTCGATCTCGGCCGGGTCGGTGACCGGGATCGCGGTGATGTAGATCCGCCCGTTGACGATCCGGTGCTCGATGCCGAGGGTGGTCGGGAACACGAACAGCCGCGCGGTGTTCGCGCCGATCGCCTGGTACGGGATCTCCGCGGTGATCACGTCAAAGGCCGGCATCGGCTCGGGGAAGTGCATGGCGTTGTAGAACCAGAACCGGTTGTCGTCCTCCGGCTGGAACCGGGTGAAGTACGGGTACATCGACCGCCAGTTCTCGGCGCCGGGCACGTCCTCGATCTGCGAGGGGAGCGGGAAGCTGCTGGTTCCCTCCATCGGGATCCTCCTTCAGCCGATCGGGTAGTCCTGCTGGGTGGCCGCGTACTCGGCGAAGAAGTCGAGCGAGCCCGGGTTCGCCATCGCGTTGCGGTTGGCGGCCTGGTCGGCCGGCGTGCCGCGCAAGATCTTGCGCACCGGCACCTCCAGTTTCTTCCCGGTGAGCGTCACCGGGATCTCCGGCACCTGCACGATCCGGTCTGGCACGTGCCGTGGTGTGTACTCGCGCCGCAGCCGGTCGCGGATCTTGTCCTCGATCCGCCCGTCCAGCCGCAGGCCGTCGGCGAGCCGGACGAACAGCGGCATGAAGAACCCGCCGCCGGGCAGGTCGAGGTTGACGATCAGCGCGTCGTCGACCTCGACGACGGACGCCAGCACCGCGTAGACCTCGGCGGTGCCGATCCGGACGCCGTGCCGGTTCAGCGTGGCGTCGGAGCGGCCGAGCACGAAGCACCCGCCCCGGGCGTTGACCCGGAAGAAGTCGCCCTGGCGCCACACGCCGGGGAAGTCGGCGAAGTACGACTCGCGGTAGCGCACGTCGCCCTCGTCGCCCCAGAACCTGACCGGCATCGACGGCATCGGCTCGGTGATGACCAGCTCGCCGACCTCGTCGATGACGCTCTCGCCGCGGCGGTTGAAGGCCTTCGCGGCCACGCCCAGGTGCGGCGCCTGGATCTCGCCCGCGTAGACCGGCAGCGTCGGCACGCCCCCGACGAACCCGGCGCAGACGTCGGTGCCGCCGCTGCCGGTCGCGACCCACACGTCCCGCTTGACGTTGTCGTAGAACCAGGCGGTGCACTCGGCGGACACCGGCGAGCCCGCGGGCATGATCGCCCGCAGTTCCGGCAGCTCGTACTGCTTCCCGGGCACCACCCCGGCCCGGGACATGAGGTCCACGAAGGCAGGGCTGGCGCCGAAGAAGCTGACCCCGGCGTCCTGCGCGATCCGCCACAGCACGTCCGGGCCCGGGTAGCCGGGGCTGCCGTCGTAAAGCACCGGGCGCACCCCGAGCAGCAGGGAACTGACCAGGAAGTTCCACATCATCCAGCCGCTGGTGGTGAAGAAGAACATCCGGTCGCCGGCCCGCAGGTCCATGTGGAACTGCTGCAGCTTCAGCTGCTCGATCAGGATCCCGCCGTGGCTGTGCACGATCGCCTTGGGCAGCCCCGTCGTACCCGAGGAGAACAGGATCCACAGCGGGTGGGCGAACGGGACCTGCTCGAACGCGAACTCCGCGGCGGGCACCGGGGCGTGGTCGAGCAGCGCGTCCCAGGTCAGGCCGCCGCCGTACCCGGCCCCGCCGCGCGGCGCACCCCGGCGGGGCAGCCGGACCAGGTACTCGAGCCCGTGCAGGCCGCTGGCGATCCGCTGCACCTCCTCGCTGCGGTCGAAGTCGGCACCGCCGTAGGTGTAGCCGTCGACGCAGAACAGCACCTTGGGCTTGAGCTGGCGGAACCGGTCGAGCACCCCGCGCCAGCCGAAGTCGGGCGAGCACGCCGTCCAGACCGCGCCGATGCTGGTGGTGGCGAGCATCGCGATCACCGTCTGCGGGACGTTCGGCAGGCAGGAGGCGACCCGGTCGCCGGGGCGCACGCCCATGCCGCGCAGCTGAGTGCCGAGTATCCGCACCTGGCCGGCCAGCTCGGCCCAGTCCAGGCCGGCCAGCGGCGTGGTCTCGCTCACGTGCAGCAGGGCAGGCTCGCCGGGGCGCTCGCGCCGCAGGACGTGCTGTGCGTAGTTCAGCCGGGCGCCAGGGAACCATTCGGCCCCGGGCATGGCGCGGCGGCCGAGCACCCGCTCGGGCGGGGACGAGGCCTCGATGCCGGAGTAGTCCCAGACCGCCTGCCAGAAGCCGGGCAGGTCCCCCACCGACCAGCGCCACAGCGCGTGGTAGCCGTCGAAGCGCAGCCCGCGCTCGGCGGCCAGCCAGGACATGAACGCGGTGAGGTTGGCGTCCGCGATCCGGGCGGGGCTGGGCGTCCAGAGCAGGTCGCCCTCCCGGACCGGTGTCGCCATAGGCAGATCCTCCTCAGTCGCGCCCGTACAGGGCAATAAGCAGTTGCTAGGATTTCACCAGATGAAATCTCCGACGCGGGGCGGCCGGACCATGCGTGACCACGATGCGTGACTACAAGGTCAAGACGATCGACGCGCTGCACCGCGGGCTGGTGGTCCTCGAGGTGCTGCAGGACATGCGCGCGGCGAGCCTGCACGACCTGTACCGGGAGACCGGCATACCGAAGAGCACGCTGATCCGCATCGTGCACACGCTGCACGCCCGCGGCATGGTGTGGCAGCGCATGGCCGACGGCGCGTTCCTGCCCAGCCACACGCTGCAGCGGCGGGCCCCGATCGACGACGCCGACTGGCTGGGCGAGATCGCGTCCCCGGTGCTCGAGCGGCTCTGCCAGCGGGTGCCGTGGCCGTCGGTGCTGTCGGTGCCGCGGCTCGACTACATGGAGGTCATCGAGACCAACAGCCCGCGGGCCTGCTTCGACTACCTGACCCCGGCGCCGGTCGGCTGCCGGGCCAACATGCTGCGCTCCGCGTCCGGCCGCGCGTACCTGGCGTTCTGCCCCGACCAGGAGCGCGAGGCGGTGCTGCGCAGGCTGGCCGAGCGCGACCTGCCTGGCGACGAACTCGCCCACGACCCGGCCGCGGTGCGGCGGTTCGTCGAGTTCACCCGGCGGCGCGGGTACGGCGTGCGCGCGCCGGGCTACGGCAAGACGCGGGGCGACGTGGACGACGGCCGCAACTCCATCGCGATGCCGATCAGTGCGGGCGGCCAGGTGCTCGGCTGCGTGAACCTGACCTGGCGGATGAGCGCGCTGACCGTCGAGCATGTGGTCGAGCGCCACCTGTGGCACCTGCGCGCGGCCGTCCTCGCCATCGAGAAGCAGGCGGCCGCCCGTTACGGCACCGGGCTCGCCATCGCGGCCGGTAATGGCAACGGCAACGGCAACGGTGGCCCGGCCGTCCCGGCGGCCCGGCCGTCCCGGGCCGTCCCGCAGCGAGCAGGAGATAGCGCGTGAGGAGCGGGCCGGCCACGGCCGAGGCAGGAGATAGCGCGTGAGGAGCGGGCCGGCTGCGGCCGAGGCAGGAGATAGCGCGTGAGGAGCGGGCCAGGCTGCGGCCGAGGCAGGAGATAACGCATGACCGCCGGGCCGGCCGTGGCCAAGGCGGTCTGGACAGACGCCGACTTCGACGCGATGAACTGGCATGACGCCGCCGTGCACGCGATCGCGGTGGAGCCGGCGCCGCCCGATCCCGGCCGCCTCCTGGTGGACCTCGACTACATCGTCGAGCGGGCGCCGGCCGAGGCTCCGGGGGCCGCGCCCGGCTTGTGGGTCTGCCCGGCCACCCTGGTGTTCGGCCCGGCACGGGATCTCGCCGCCGACATCAACCTGCCCGGGCCGAGCTTCGAGCCGTCCCTGGACGCGATCCGGCGGTCTGGACCCGACGAGGACGACGCGTTCGTCTGGACCCTTGTCGGCCGCCTGTTCTCCATCGGCCTGCGCGCGGCCGGCTTCACCCAGTACCTGCGGCGCGCCCCCGTCCGCAGCCCGCGGCCGCGCCTGTCGGCCGGGGAACGTGGGGGGCTCAGCTTCGATCAGCGCGCCGGCTGACCGGGCCGGGCGGCTCGCGGCCGGGGCAGCGGCCCGGGACGGCGGTCGGCTAGGCGTCGTCGGCCGCCGGGCCGCCCTCCAGGCGGTTGAACTGGGTCTGCAGGTGGTCGAGGCGCGCGTGCACGAGCGCGATCTCGGCGCCGAGGGCCGCGATAGCTCCCGCGTCTTGCAGGCCGTCGGGAGATGGCGGCCCAGGGATCTCGGCGGGCCAGCCGACCGCGCCCTCGTCGGCGGTGACGGGAACCAGCCCGCCGAGCCGGGCCGCGAAGTCGCCGAACGTGACCAGGGCACGGTTCGCCGCGCAGGCTCCGCACGATGGCATCAGGTAGCGCCAGCCCACCAGGCCCTGCCCGGCATCCGCGAGGCCCCTGGCCGGGCGCCCGCACGCGCAGAGGCCGACCCGCACGGACCGCACCCGCTGCCGGCTGTAACGCAGGCCGCGCTCGTAGCGGATGAACCGCCCGGAGGCCACCACCTCCAGCAGCACCGCGGCCCGGTTCGCGGTCGCGCAGCCTAGGGCCCGCGCCTCGGCCAGCGTGTTGAGGCAGTAGAAACCGCAGCCGCACCGGCGCCGGGGCGGAGCGTGCCGCCCCGTCCAGACGCACGATGCCTCAGCGATCGTCCCGTAAACGCGGCTGGCTCCGATGGACAGCCCGGAGAACCCAGCCCGCTCGCCGTCCGCGGCCAGGGCCGCGTGCGCCAGCTTGAAGCCCGGGTAGGGCCGGTCCGGACGTTCCTGGGCCGCTTTCCTGCCCAGCACGGCTCAGCCCGCGGCGGCCGGCTCCGGTTCCGGGTCCGGCGACGGGGAGGGCCCCGACGCTTGCGCGTCCGCTCCGCTCGCCGTCACGCTGGCCTCCTCGTCCGCCATGACCTGCGCGTCGTCCGTGACGAATCCGGCGGCCAGTTCCTTGCCCAGCTGCATGGTCCGCCTCCCTCCGCTGCTTGTCCCGTACCCGGCGCGGCGCGCTGCTATGCGGCCCCACACCGGCCGTGCCCGCGGGCCCCTAACGGGCCGGCGGGGCGGGGAAGCCGCCGACCGCGCTCTCGTAGGCCTGCGTCACGCGCAGGCAGGTGCCGTCGCCGCCGCGGCGGCCGACGATCATCATGCCGACCGGCAGGCCGTCGGACAGGCCGGCCGGCACGGACGTCGCGGGGTGCCCGCTGACGTCGAACGGCGCGGTGTTGGGGATCATCTCCAGGGACCGGGCCAGTACTTCCTCGCGGCTGGCGTCGGCCGACGGGAGCGTGGAGGCCACGATGGGCAGCGTGGGCATGACGAGGACGTCCGCGTCGGCCAGCGCCGCGTCGTAGGCGGCCGTCAGCTCCAGGGCCAGGTTCCTGGCCATCGCGTAGTGCCGGCCATCGTAGCGGTCAATGGCGTAGCGGCCGAGCAGCATGGTCACCTTCAGCGACTCCGACATCTCGGCGGCGTGTTCCCGTCGGCCCCTGGCGTAATGCACGATGAGCTCGGGGTCATACAGGCCGGGGACGTTCATCCCGTACGCGTTCCCGTCGATCATCTGGTTGGTCGCGCCGTCGGTGGCGATCACGTTCCAGACGTGCAGCCCGTCGCGGTGCCAGGGCAGGCTGATCTCGCTGACGGCCGCGCCCGCCGCGGCCAGCGCGGCGACGGCGGCGCGGACGGCCTCGTCGACACCCGGCTGGGACAGGCCGGGGATGCCGAATCCCTCCTCGACCACGGCGATCCGCAGCCCCGCGACGCCGACGTCGAGGTCCGCGAGGTAGCCGCCGGGCGCCGGGTCGGTGCGCTGCCGCGGGTCAAGCCCGTCGCGGCCGGCAAGCACCCCGAGCATGAGCGCGGCGTCCCGCACGGTGCGGGTGATCGGGCCCAGGTGATCGAGGGTGTTCTCGATCGGGAACGCGCCCGTGTAGGGCACCAGCCCGTGGGTCGGCTTGTGCCCGACGGTGCCGCAGAACGCGCTGGGAATCCGGACCGACCCGCCCTGGTCGCCGCCGAGCGCCAGGTCGGCGTGACCGGCGGCGACCAGCGCGGCGCTGCCGCTGGATGACCCGCCCGCCGACTTCGTCGGATCCCAGGGGTTGCGGACCGGCCCGGTCCGTGAGCGTGTGGCTGCCGCCGGAGAAGCACAGGTCCTCGCAGACGGCCTTGCCGGTGATCGTCGCTCCCGCGCCGAGCAGGCGGGTGACGACCGTGGCGTCCCGGCGGGGGACGTAACCCTCGACCGTCGCCGACCCGTTCATCATCGGCAGCCCCGCCACCCCGATGTTGTCCTTGATCGCGACCCAGCGGCCGGCCAGCGGCCCGTCGCCGGCCTGCGTGATCTCGGACGTCACGTACCAGGCGCCCAGCACGTTGCCGGCTTCGTCCGGCCACTGATACGGCCTGCTCGGCGGCTCGGGCGAGGCTCGCCGCGTACAGCCGCTCGACCACGTCGTAGGACGCCGCGGCGCCGGCGATGATGGCCCGGAACGACTCGATGTCGCCGCGCGTCCAGGCCCAGCCGGTATCGGGCCGCGATCGAGCAAGATCGTCGCTGGTGGGGGGCGTGATGGCCATGGCGATCTCCCTGCGGTACGAAGGGATGGCGTGTGGCGGCAGCATAGCCCGGCCGCCTGCCTTCGCTCTGTGCGCGAGCTACGTGTGACTGAACCCACCCTGGGAAGCCGATTACCTGAACGCGGTCGCCGACGCCATGCACATCGAGTACGCGGCCATTATCGACGCAGGCTTTACCCTGCAGATCGACGACCCTTTCCTCACCGATGTGTCCGACCGCATCGTGCGCTTCGCCGAGCTCGTGGGCCGGGAAAACGTCGTCGCCAGCGGCGACTGCGGCTTCTCCTCCCAGGCCACCTACGCCCCGGAGATCCACCCCCGGATCGTGTGGGCCAAGTTCGAGGCCCTGGCCGAGGGAGCGCGCCGGGCCACCGCCCGGCTCTGGTGATCCGGCGCCCCGGGCGCCGTCTGCGATACTGGGCCGATGGTCTTTACCGTTATCCCCATGTCGACGACCGACACCCTGCCGCAGGACGATCAGAAAGGCCGCGTGATAAACCGCTCGACGATTCTGACGAGCCGTGATCACCCGGATCCGGATCGGCCCGGGACGGCCTGGCCGACTGGGCGCTGAGAAACGACTTCGATGCGGTTATCGGCGTCCGTATTCTGGCTATTCCCGAAATAGTCGCGCCCGGTAAGTCAACCACCGTGATTAAATGGGCGGCCTACGGGACGGCGATCGGCTGGCAAGAGACAGCTGAATCGGGCGGCGCCGCACCGGGCCGCTAGCGGGTCGTCGCATGGGCGTGCTTGACATCCCAGTTCCTGACCGTGCCCGCGTTGTCGTCGTCGGCGGCGGTGATCATCGGGTCCTCGGTCGCCTACCACCTCGCGCACCTGGGCGTGCCGGACGTCGTCCTGCTGGAACGGGACCGGCTGACCTCGGGCACTACGTGGCACGCGGCCGGGCTGATGGCCACGTTCGGCTCGACCTCGCAGACCTCGACCGAGCTGCGCAAGTACACCCGCGACCTGTACGCCGCGGCTGGAGGCGGAGACCGGTCTGGCCACCGGGCTGAAGCCAGGTCGGCCTGATCGAGCTGGCCATCGAGCCGGGGCGGCTGGAGGAGTACCGCCGGGTCGCCGCGTTCAACCGGCTACTGCGGGGTGGAAGTGCACGAGATCTCGGCCAGCGAAGTCGCCGAGCTCTTCCCGCTGGCGCGGACGATGACGTGCTGGCGCGGCTTCTACATCCCGGCCGACGGGCGGGTGAACCCGGTCGACGTGACGATGGCCCTGGCCAAGGGGGCCAGGCATGCGGGGCGCCCGGATCGTCGAGGGCGTGCCGGTCACCGGGCTTCCTGCCACGGCCGCGGTGCGGTGACCGGGGTACGCACGCCCGCAGGGGGACATCGAAGCCGAGTACGTGGTCAACTGCGCGGGGATGTGGGCGCGCCAGCTCGGCGAGCTGGCCGGGGTCAGCATCCCGCTGCAGGCCGCCGAGCACTACTACCTGCTGACCGAGCCCATCGAGGGCGTCGGACGGCGACTGGCCGGTGCTGGAGGACCCGGCCAACTACGGCTACTACCGCGAAGAAGGCGGCGGCCTGATGCTGGGCCTGTTCGAGCCGGTCTGCGCGCCGTGGAGCGTCGGGGGCGTCCCGGCCGGCTTCTCCTTCGGCGAGCTGCGCCCGGACTGGGACCGGATGGCCCCGTACCTGGAACGCACCATGTCCCGGATCCCGGTGGTCGAAGAGGCCGGCATCAAGAAGCTCTTCTGCGGCCCGGAGAGCTTCACCCCCGACCTGCTGCCGATCGTGGGCGAGGCGCCGGAACTGAAGAACTACTTCGTCGCCGCCGGGCTGAACTCGATCGGGATCCTGACCGGCGGCGGGCATTGGCCGGGTCGTCGCGCGCTGGATCGCCGACGGCCGGCCCGACATCGACGTGACCGGCATCAACATCGACCGGCTGCACCGCTACCAGGCCAACCCGGAGTACCGGGCCACCCGGACCGTCGAGTCGCTGGGCCTGGTCTACGCGACCCACTACCCGGGCCGGCCCGTGCGGACGGCGCGCGGCGCGAAGCTGTCGCCGGTGCACCACCGGCTGGTCGCGCAGCGCGCCTACTTCAGGGACGTCAGCGGCTGGGAAGGCGCCGACTGGTACGCCCCGGAGGGCGCCGAACCGGACCCCGGCGAGCTGTCGTGGGGGCGCCCGGACTGGTTCGGCTACTGGGCGTCCGAGCATCACGCCGCCCGCACCGGCGTGATCTTGATGGACATGGCCTTCATGGCCAAGTTCGACGTGCAGGGCCGTGACGCCGGGCGGGTGCTGGACCAGATCTCCGCCAACGACGTCAACGGCGAGCCGGGCCGGATCACCTATACCCAGTGGCTCAACCCGGGGGGCACGCTGGAGGCCGACCTCACCGTGACCAAGCTGGACGAGGACCGGTTCTGGGTCGTCGCCTCCGACACCGCGCACCGGCACGCGGAAACCTGGATGCGCCGCCACATCGGCGACGCCCACGCCTTCGTCACCGACGTGACCTCCGGCTACGCGCAGCTCAACGTCCAGGGCCCGCGGTCGCGGGAGCTGCTGGCCTCGGTCACCTCCGCGGACGTGTCCAACGAGGCGTTCCCGTTCCGCGCGGCCGCCGAGATCGACATCGGGTTCGCCCGGGTGCTCTGCACCCGGATCACCTACCTGGGTGAGCTCGGCTACGAGCTGTACATCCCGGCCGAGCACGCGGTCAATGTCTACGACCGGCTGGTGCACGCGCGGCCAGGCGCGTCGGCCTGCGGCACGCCGGGCTGAAGGCGCTCAGCAGCCTGCGGATGGAGAAGGGCTACCGCGACTACGGCCATGACATCGACAACACCGACTCGGTGCTGGAGGCCGGGCTGGGCTTCGCGGTCGCGCTCGGCAAGCCCGGCGGGTTCATCGGCCGCGATGCCGTGCTCGCGGAGAAGGAGCGCGGCCCGCTGCGCCGGCGCCTGGTCCAGGTGCTGCTGACCGACCCCGAGCCGTTGCTGTTCCACGCCGAGGTGGTGCGCCGCGACGGGAAGCCCGCCGGGTACATCCGGTCCGCGTCCTACGGGTTCAGCCTCGGCGGGGCCGTCGGGCTGGCGATGATCGACGCTGACCAGCCCATTAACCAGGCCTACCTGGACTCCGGCGAATGGACGGTCCAGATCGGCGCCGCGGTCTACCCGGCCGTCACCTCGCTGCGCCCGATGTACGACCCGGGGAACAAGCGCATCCGGATCTGACCCGGCCGCCTGCCTGATGCGCCGGCCGCTCGCCGGTCACTCGGAGCGCAGGACCGCGGCCGGGCGCAGCCGGGCGCAGCGCCGCCCGGCCGGGAGCGTGACCGCGACCGCGGCGAGGATCGCCGCCGGCACCGTGAGCAGCACGAGGGACACCGGCGTGATGGCGTCGGTGGACAGCCCGACCTCGTCGGCGAACAGCGCCCAGGCCCAGTGGCCGACGGCCACGCCGAGCGGCAGCCCGACCAGCAGGGCCAGCGCGGTCAGCGTGGTGACCTGCCAGGCCGTGATCGCGGCCAGTTGCCGGCGGAGCAGCCCGAGGGTGCGGAGGATGGCGAAGTCAGGGCGGCGCCGGCGCGCTGACGCCACAGCGAACTGGCCGAGCACCGCCAGCCCGAGCACGGCGAGGAAGCCGGCCAGCACCTCGGGCGTGGCGTCGATGCGCGCGTAGTTGCTGGCGCCGTTCGGGCGCTGGTCGGTGACCAGGCAGGTGGGCTGCTCGACCGTGGCGCACATCGGCGCCATGGCCCGCGCGAAGGCGGCCATGTCCGCCGCCTGGCGCGGCCCGGGAGCGAAGTTCAGCAGGATGAAGTTGTATCCGCTGCCGTCGGAGGCCAGCTCTTGCGGCTCGAGGACCGCCGCGGTCACCACCGCGCCCTGCCCCAGGTCGGTCGGGGTGAAGCTGCCCTGGCCGAAGTACGGGAAGATGGCCCGGCCGACGATCACGGTGCGCTCGGCCCGGCCGCCGCCGAGCGCGACCGGCACCGCCTGGCCGACGCGGGCACCGGTCTGGCGGAGGGTCGAGGTACCGAGCACGATCTCGTGCCGCGAGCCTGGGGGGCGCCCGTCGAGCAGGGTCGGGGCGGCCAGCGGCCCCCGCCCGTGCGCCAAGCCGATCGCGGGAATGACGTCATTGCCGACCTGCACGGTGCCGTGCATGCCGTACGTCCAGCCGGACAGGCCGGGCACGTGCGCGGTCAGGCGGGCGAACTGCTGCGGCGTGATGGTGCTGAAGCCGAGGTCTACCTCGGCGTCCCAGGTCTGCCCGTACAGCCGTGGCGTGTGCACGAGGTGGAGCAGGTTCGCGCCGAAGGTCGCGGCGGCGGTTACCGCGGCCACCGACAGGACCAGGCCGAGCAGCGCGCTGCGCACCGGCACCGCGGTGCGCCCCTGGCCCGGGTCGAACGCGAACCGCACGCCGGTTACGGCGGAGACCGGCGCGCCGGCCCGGGCCAGCCGCTCGGCCGCCTGCGAGCGGCGCACCGGCGCACCGGCCGCGTCACGCTCGGCCGTGTGTCGGGGCGAGGCCAGCCGCCAGGCGGGCCACGCCACCCGCGCCAACAGCACGATCACGGTCGCGGCGAAGCCCACGGTCAGCACCGGGACGTCGACGCTCAGGCCGGGATCGGGCTCGGCCAGCCGGGCCGGCCCGATCGGCATCAGCGGGGAGGCCGCGACGGCCACGCCGCAGGCCAGCACCGCGCCGGCGGCCACCGCCACGGCCACCTCGATCAGGCCCGCGGCCAGCAACTGGCCGCGGGTCATGCCCAGCGCCGCGAGGGCGCCATTGTCCCGGCCTGCCGCCAGCAGCTGGCGCGAGGCCACCTGGCCCACCACGAGCAGCGCGGTGACCCCGAGCACCAGCGCGAACAGGCCCAGCGCCACCGCCTGCGGCCGGATCGAGCGCTCGACCGTGGCGGCCTGCACGGCCTCGTCGGCCACGAAGATCTGCCCCCCGGTCGCCGTGCGGTACTTGTGCGCCGCGAGGTCCTGGGCCTCGCTGCTCAACTCGCCCACCGTAAAACCCGGCCGCAGCTTCACGTACGCGCCGTCGAAGCCCAGGTAGCGCGGGCCAAGCTCGCGGAACAGCGCCTCGCTGGCGATGATGGTCGGAGCCTTGTCGATGTCGGTGACGGGAACAACCGAGCCGCGGTCGACCATGACGCCGACCACGCGCTCGGACAGCCAGCGGACAGGGCGCAGATCCGGGTTGGGGACCGCGGCCATCTTGAGTCGGCTGCCGACCCACACGTGCAGGTCCTGGGCGCCGATCTGGTCGATCATCACCTCGCCGGGGCGGTCCGGGCTCGGCTGGCGCCCGGCGAGCATCTTCGGGACCTCCAGCGTGTGGCCGAACCTGCCGTCCAGCGGCGCGGCGAGGGTGGCGGCGCCGTTCAGCTTCCCGCCGGGTCCGACCGGCAGCGCCTGCAGCCCGACGATCGGCGCGATGGCCGCCACGCCCGGGAGCCGGGCCAGCGCGTCGTCGTAACCGTAGACCCCGTTCTCGGCCGGCGCGACCAGCGCGTCGGACGCCTTGTACGCGGCCAGGTACCTCGGGTAGGCGCTATCCGTCCGCCGCGCGCCCGCCGCCGCGGTGAGCACCACGCCCCCGGCCAGGCCCACCAGCAGAGCCAGGGCCACCCAGCTTGGCCACCGGGCGCGAAGCTCATGCGCAGCCAGGCGCAGCACCGCTCGCATTCCGCCAGTCTGGTCCTTGCCTCGGAGGCCGGCCAGGGTGGTGCCTGGCCGGCCCGGGGTGAGCCCACTACCACCGGGCGGGCGGCGGGGCGGTTCGGCAGCCGGGTCTCACGTGGGGGTCAGCGCGGCGGCCACGTGCTCGACGATCTCGGCGAGGACCGGGTGCGGCGTGGCGAAGTTGAGCCGGAACGCTCCCGGCCCGCCCGCGCCGAACCGGGGTCCGTCTACCACGGTGACGTGCCCGCGGTCGGTGACCAGCTCGCCGGGTGAGCACGATAGGTCCAGCCCGGCGCAGTCGAGCCAGGCCAGGTAGGTGCCGTCGGGCGGGCGGTAGCGCACCTGGGGCAGGTGGCGGCCGAGCAGGGCGGCGAGCAGGCGGCGGCCGTCGTCGAGGTAGGCCATGACCTCGTCCAGCCAGGCCTCGCCGTGCCGGTACGCGGCGATGTTGGCGACGACGCCGGGGTTGCTCGCGCCGTGCGCGGCGAAGAAGCCCATCTCCTCCCAGCGCTGCCGGTCCGGCTCGTTGGTGAGGATCACCTGGGCGCATTTGAGGCCGGGCAGGTTCCACGCCTTCGAGGCGGACGTGGCGGTCAGGGTGTGCGCCGCGGCCGCGGCGGAGGTGGACGCGTAGGGCACGTGGCGCGTCCCCGGGTACACGATGGGGCCGTGGATCTCGTCGGCGAAGACCCGGCCGCCGTGCCGGTCGACGACGTCGGTCAGCTGCGCCATCTCGTCGGCGGTGAAGACCCGGCCCAGCGGGTTGTACGGGTTGCAGAAGATGACCAGGTGCCCCCCGGCCCGGAACGCGCCGGAGATCGCGTCCAGGTCCAGGGTGAAGAAGCCCGCGCCGTCGTCCCGCATCCGGACCTGGATGATCTCGCGGCCGAGGAGCCCCGGCACCATCAGGAACGGCATGTAGGCGGGGGTCGGCAGGATGACCGGCGAGCCCGGGCGCGAGAAATGCGTGATCGCGATCTCCAACGCCTTGATCACGTCGGGGACGTGATGGATCAGCGCCGGATCGACCTCCCAGCCGTAGCGGCGCCGCTGGAACTCCGCGCACGCCGCGGCGAGCTCGTCGCCCAGGGGCGGCGGCAGGTAGCCGAAGTTCGCCTGGGCCGAGAGCGCGGCCAGCGCGTCGAGGATCGGGGGCGCGGCGCCGAAGTCCATTTCGGCTACCCCGGCCCCGAACCCGTCCGGGCCCGGCGCGGTCCACTTGGCGCTGCCGCGGGCCCGGAGCATCGCCACGGTAGTGGTGTCGATGACCTCTCGGAGAGTTTCTGCCACACCGATATCCTCCATCTATGCCGGAGATGCTCACCGCGCCGCGGGTCCTGACCGGCGACCAGGCCGTCGCCGACGGCGCGGTCGTGATCGGGGACCGCACCGTGAGCTGGGCCGGGCCCGCCGCGGCGCTGCCCGGCGAGCACCGGGAGCTGCCGCGGTCGGACTACCCGGGCTCGACGATCATGCCGGGGCTGATCGACAGCCACGTCCATCTCGGGTTCGACGGCGGACCGAACCCGGCCGCGCGGATGCGCGGGTCCACCGACGAGCAGCTGCTGGTGCTGATGCTGCACAGCGCGCGGCAACTGCTCGGCGTGGGCGTGACCACCGCCCGGGACCTCGGCGCGCGGTCCTACCTGGACGTGGTCGTGCGCGACGCCATCGCCGAGGGCCTGGCCCGCGGCCCGCGGATGGTCGTGGCCACGCGCCCGGTCACCGTCACCGGCGGCCACTGCTGGTTCATGGGCGGCGAGGCGGACAGCGAGGACGACCTGCGGCGCATCGTCCGCACCCACCACAAGCACGGCGCCGACCTGATCAAGGTCATGGCGACCGGCGGGTTCATGACCCAGGGGTCGGCCCCCTGGTACGCCCAGTTCACCGCCGCGCAGCTGGCCGTGATCGTGGACGAGGCGAGACGGGTGGACAAGCCGGTCGCGGCGCACGTCCACGGCATCGAGGGCATCCGGCGGGCCGTCGACGCGGGGGTCACCACGCTCGAGCACTGTTCCTTCGTCACCGAGACCAACGAGCGCCACTTCGACGAGGCCCTCGCCGCCCGGATCGCGGACCGGGAGATCTTCGTCTGCCCCACCGTCAACGCGAACGCGCCCTACATCGCCGAGCTGACCGGCATCAGGGTCGGCGAGCACGCCAAGGCGCTGCACCAGGCGGGGGTGCGGATCATCACGGGCACCGACGCGGGCGTCGACAACAACCCCCACCACCAGTACGCCGGCGCGCTGGAGTACCTCGTGACCCTGGGCTTCCGGCCCGAGCAGGTGCTCGCCATGGCCACCACCGAGGCCGCGGCGGCGCTCGGCGTCGGCGCGGTCACCGGCCGCCTCGCGCCCGGCTACGACGCCGACCTCATCGTCGTGGACGGCGACCCGCGGGCCGACATAACGGTACTCAGCCATCTGCAGCGGGTCATCGCGCGCGGCCGCGACTACCGGCCCGACAGCGGGCGCTTCGACGTCAGCGCGCCCGGCAGCCCCTTCGCGTCACCCGGCCGGCAGGTCGATCTCCGGCTGCTCAACGCGGCGACCAGGCGGCGCGACCCGTCAGGCCGGCCGGCACCCGCCGTAGATAACGCTCTCCAGGTGCTTCCAGTAGACGTCGATGCCGGCGAACCCGGCTGACCGCAGGTAATCCAGCTGCCGGGCGAGCGGGATGATGTAGCGCACGTGGTTGTCCCAGCGGGCCTGCTCATCGGGCGTGCGGTGCGCCCGCTGGCTGGCCAGCTCCGGGTCCTCGTCGTCGTTGACCCGCTGCCACGCGGCTTCGACGATGGGATCCTCCGCGCGTACCGGGTCGTAGTTGAGGTACCAGCCGCCCGGCGCTAGGTGGTCGTAGATCTCGGCGAACAGGCCGCGCTTGCGCTCGTCGGGCAGGTGGTGGACGCACATCGAGGTCACCACCGCGTCGAGCGCCGCCGGGATCGCCGCGGGCCACTCGCTGGCCGACATGTCGAACTCGACGTAGCCGTACCGTCCCCCGAACGGCTCCATCTCACGCTCGCCGGCGCGCATCATCTCGGCGGAGAAGTCGGCGAGGATCGCGGTGGCGCGCGGATACAGCCCGAGTATCACGCGCGACGCGGCCCCGGTCCCCGCCCCTAGGTCCAGGAATGTGAACGCGTCCTGCTCCCCGAAGGGCAGCAGGACGGCCATGAGCCGCCGCTGGGCCGTGCGTTTGCGCTCGCGCTTGGCTTCTTCCGCCGCCCAGCTCTGGACCATGGTCTCCGACTGCCAGATGGCCGCGTTCATGTCTGGCTGATGTCCCATGAGCCGACGGTAGCGGGACCGGGTCAGGTGTCGATGTTCGGGTTGTCGCTGCCGATGGGCACCAGGCGGGCGGGCGGCTCGGGGAGCACCACCTCCGACCGGACGGTCAGGTCGGGCCGGACGTGCACGAGCTCGCCGGGCGCGAGCATGCGCCAGCCGCTCTCGCCGTCGAGCTCCTCGGAAGCGACCACCACGGACGGGGCGGAATCCAGCGCGGGCGCGTGGATCGAGGACGTCGCGCTGCGGACGTGCAGGCCCGGCTGGCCCGCGGCGCCCTGGCCGGCGGGCCGCTCGATGATGTGCAGCGCGTGCTGGTCCGGGTAGCGCAGGGCCCACAGCTCGTCCGGCCCGGTCACGATGGTGTTCAGGGACGAGACCGGCAGCCGGCCGGCGATCCACCGGGCCGCGGCCGTGATCCCCGCGGCCACGTCGCCGCCGTGCGCGTCGGCCTGCTGGATGATCAGCGCGAAGTAGCGCTCGGAGTCGGTGTCGCCCAGCACCAGGCCGGCGTAGGAGTCCAGCTGAGCATCCAGGCGTTCCAGCTCGCCGAACCCGCCGTTGTGCGCCATGATGCAGCCCTGCATGGCGAACGGGTGGGTGTTCTGCACCGTCCGGCCGCCCGTGCTGGCCAGGCGCACGTGCGCGACGAACGTCGCGGACTCGGCCTGCCTGGCCTCGTGCGCGAACTCCTGGTCCTCGAACGCCGGCTCGGGCTGCTTGTCGAGCACCGCGGCGCCAAACGGGTCGAAGAACCCGATGCCGCTCCCGTCCACGTTGCGCCGGCTTTGCGCCTCCAGCGAGTCAGGCGCGTCCAGCAGCCAGAACGTCGCGTGCACGCGGGCGGTGCCCGCGGTCAGCCCGAACAAGCGGCACATGGCGTCCCCTCCGCCGGGTCATGATAACCCGGCCCGGGCCAGCACCTCCTGGCCGAGTAGGCGGATGTGGTCGAGGTCCAGGGGGTCGTAGATATGGAAGTACACGGTGTCGAGGCCGGCCGTGGCGAACCCCTCCAGCGCGTCCAGGACGTCCGCGGGCGTGCCGGTCACCCCGGCCCGCAACAGCCGCGCCCCGGGCTCGCCGAGCGACGCCGCGCGGCGCCGGGCCTGCTCGCGGGTGACGCCGCAGCACACCGGCAGCGTGGTGGACAGCCGCACCGCGTCCGGGTCACGGCCGTGGGCGGCGCAGACCCGCCGGAACAGCGCGAACCGCTCGGCGATGCCGTCGCCGAGGCCGAGGCCGCTGTTGAACTCGTCCGCGTACCGGGCCGCGAGCGACGGGGTCCGGCGCGGGCCGCCGCCGCCGATGATGATCCGGGGCGGCGCGGCCGGCTGCCGGTCGGGGAAGTTCGCGCACCCGTCGATCTGGTAGTGCTTCCCCGCGTAGCGCAGCGTTTCCCCGCGGGGCGTGGACCACAGCCCGGTGATCACGTCGAGCTGTTCCTCCAGCCGGTCGAACCGGTCGCCGACCGGCGGGAACGGGATGCCGAACGACCGGTGCTCCCGCTCGTACCAGGCCGCGCCGATGCCGAGCTCGACCCGCCCCCCGCTCATCGCGTGCACCGTGGCCACGGCGATGGCCAGCGGCCCGGGCAGGCGGAACGTGGACGCGGTCATCAAGGTGCCGAGCCGGACCCGGCTGGTCTGCAGCGCTAGCCCGGCGAGCGTGGTCCAGGAGTCGGTCGGCAGGTAGGCCGGGTCGCCGGCGTCGATGCCGAGGTAGTGGTCGGACCGGAAGAAGGCGTCAAACCCCGCCTCCTCCGTCGCCTGAGCCAGCGCCAGGATCTGGTCGTACGTCGCGCCCCGGCGCGGCTCCATCAGCACCCGCAGCCGCATGGCGGTCTCCTTCCGGGATCAGCGGGAAGTGGCAGGCGACCAGGTGGTCGGGTCCCAGCAACCGCAGCGGCGGTTCCTCGGCGGCGCAGCGCTCGGCCGCCCGCGGGCACCTGGTCCGGAACCGGCAGCCGCTGGGCGGGCTGATCGGGGACGGGGGCTCGCCCCGGATCGTCCCGCCGGACCGTGCCGCCGCCAGGTCCGGGTCCGGGCTGGGGATCGAGGCCAGCAGCGCGGCGGTGTAGGGGTGGAACGCCTCCCGGTAGATCGACTCCGCGGGCCCGACCTCGCACAGCTTGCCGAGGTACATCACCGCCACCCGGTCGCTGACCTGCTTGACCAGCGCCAGGTCGTGCGCGATGAACAGGTAGGACAGGCCGAGCTCGCCGCGCAGCCGCTCGAACAGGTTGAGCACCTGGGCCTGGATGAGCGTGTCGAGCGAGGAGACCGCCTCGTCGCAGATGATCAGCGCCGGGGCCAGCGCCACCGCACGGGCGATGGCCACGCGCTGGCACTGCCCGCCGGACAGCTCCCGGGGCCGCCGCCCGCCGTAGCGCCCCGGATCCAGGCCCACGAGCTCGAGGACCTCGGCCGCGCGCCGTCTCCGTTGCGCGTGATTCCCGACGTGGTAGGCGACGAGCGGCTCTTCGACGATCTGCGACACCCGCCACATCGGGTCCAGCGACCCGAACGGGTCCTGGAACACCATCTGCAGGTGGCGGCGGATCTCCAGCAGCCGCCGGCCGCGCAGCGTGACCAGGTCGGCCCCCTGGAACCGGACGTGGCCCGATTTCGGCGCCGGGGCCTGCATCAGCGACCGGGCCAGCGTGGTCTTGCCGGAGCCGGTCTCGCCGACGATGCCCAGGGTCTCACCCCGCCGGACCTCGAACGAGACGTCGGAGACGGCCTGGACCACGCCGCCCCGCACGCCGCCCGAGTCGCGGACCACGAACTCCTGGACGACGTGGCGCGCCTCGAGCAGCACGTCCGGCGGCGGCGAGGTCACGCGGGAACCTCGTCCGCGCAGGGATGCCAGCAGGCCCAGCGGTGACCGGGCTCCTGCTCGGCCAGGGGCGGATTTTCCCTCACGCACCGGTCGCGGGCGGACGGGCAGCGCGGGGCGAACGGGCAGCCGGGGGGCAGCGCCACCAGGTCCGGCGGCTGCCCGCCGATCACCGGGAACAGCGAGTGCGAGGCGCGCTCGAGCCGGGGAATCGCGTCCAGCAGCACCTTGGTGTAGGGCATGCGGACGCGGGAGAACAGCTCGCGGGTCGGGGCCTGCTCCACGATGCGCCCCGCGTACATCACGATCACCTCGTCTGTGTAGGCCGCGGCCAGCCCCAGGTCGTGGCTGATCAGCATCAGCGCCATGCCCAGCTGCTCCCCCAGCTCGAGCAGGAGCTCCATGATCTGCGCCTGGGTGGTCACGTCCAGCGCGGTCGTGGCCTCGTCGGCGATCAGCAGTTTCGGGTGGCAGGCGAGCGCGATCGCGATCATCACCCGCTGCCGCATCCCGCCGGAGAGCTGGTGCGGGTACTCCACGAACCGGCGCCGCGGCAGGGGCAGCCGGACCAGGTGCATCAGCTCCAGCGCGCGGTCGCGGGCGGCGCGGCGGTCCAGGGGCAGGTGCGAGCGGACCGCCTCGGTGACCTGGGTCCCGATCCGCATGGTCGGGTTCAGCGAGCGGGACGGGTCCTGGAACACCATCGCGACGTCCCGGCCGCGGCGCGAGCGCAGCTGCGCGTCGGTCAGCCCCAGCAGTTCCTGGCCCTGGAACCGGACCGAGCCGGTGACCACCGCGGTCTCCGGCAGCAGGCCCATGACCGCGCGGGAGCTGACCGTCTTGCCCGACCCCGACTCGCCGACCACGGCCAGCGTGGTTCCCGGCCACACCGAGTAGCTGATGCCGTTCACCGCGTGCAGGTCGCCGCCGCGCCGGCGGAACCGGACGCGCAGGTTATCGACCTGCAGCAGCGGGCCGGCCCAGGGCGCGTCCCCGGCGGCGCTCACCGCACCCCCCAGCGGGCCCGCAGCCCGTCGCTGAGCAGGTTCAGGCAGACCACGGTGGCGAACAGGCACAGGCTCGGGATCAGCACCAGCTCGGGGGACGCGGTGAGCGTCTGCGCGCCCAGCGCGATCATGTTGCCCCAGCTCGGCCCGGGGGGCGGGATGCCGAGCCCGAGGTAGCTGAGCGCGCCCTCGAGTATGATCACGATCCCGGCGCCGAGCAGGGCGAACGTGGTCAGCTGCGGCGCGATGTTGGGCACGACGTGACGCAGCAGCATCCGCCAGGTACCGGTGCCGGACAGCCGCGCGGCGAGCATGAAGGGCTGCTCCCGCAGCCGCAGCGTGGCGGACCGGGCGAGCCGGCCGAACGCCGGGACGGCGAAGAACGAGATCGCCCAGATCGTGTGCGGCTCGCTGGGACCGAGGGCCTCGGCGATGACCAGCGCGAGCACCAGCGCGGGAAAGGCGATCAGCACGTCGAGCACCCGCATCACGACCGCGTCGGTCGCGCCGCCCCGGTAGCCGGCGAAGATCCCGAGCAGCCCGCCGACCACCAGGCCGATCAGGGTCACGGCGAGCGCCACCTCGAACGACACCTGGCCGCCGTGCAGCAGCCGGGACAGGATGTCGTTGCCGACCGGGTCGGTGCCGAGGATGTGGCCCGGCGAGAACGGGGGCAGCCCCGCGTCGAGGATGCTCCCGCCGGTCGGCGGCGGCACCGGGTAGACGAGCGGCCACAGGAAGCACGCGCCGATGATCAGGATCAGGATGCCGGCCGGGATCCAGATCTCCAGGGTCCGGGCCCGCCCGCGCCGGGGGACGGACGGCTCGGCGGCCGTGTCGGCCCCGGCCTCGGCGACCTCCGGCAGCAGGGCGTCAGGCAATGGCGCGCCCATACCGGATCCTCGGGTCCAGGACCGCGTAGAGCAGGTCGGTGGCCAGGTTAGCGAGCACCACGACGATCGCGAAGACCAGGACGATCCCCTCGACCACCGGGACGTCGCGGTCGTTGATCGCCTGCAGCAGCTGCTGGCCGATCCCGGGCAGCGAGAAGATCTGCTCGACGATCACCGTCGTGCCGATGAGCGCACCGATGTTCAGGCCGACGACCGTGAGCAGGCCGAACAGCGAGTTGCGCAGGACGTGGCGGACCAGCACCTGCCGCGGCTGGAGGCCCTTGGCACGGGCCGTCACCACGTAATCCTCGGTCTGCATCTGCTGCACCAGGTCCGATCGCAGCAGCCGGGTGTAGAAGCAGAACAGCGGGAAGCCGATCGCGATCGCGGGCAGGGTGAGCGACCGGATGCAGCCCACGATGCTCTGGCTGGGCGGCACGTAGCCGATCGCGGGCAGCCACTGCAGGTGCACGGCGAAGACCAGGATCAGCAGCAGGGCCAGCACGTACGGGGCGGTGGACAGGCCGGCCATGCTGACCACCATCGACAGCCGGTCGGCGACCCCGCGCGGCTTGCGCGCGGCGAGCAGGGCCACCGGGACGGTGAACACCAGCGAGACCACGAACGCGTAGACGACCAGCTCGAACGTGACCGGCAGGCGCTGATCCAGGATGCTGGACACCGAGTCACCGCTGGTCAGCGAGTTACCCAGGTTCCCGTGCAGCACGCCGCCCAGCCAGTTCCCGTACCGGACCCAGAACGGCTCGTTCAGGTGCAGCTTGATCGAGAGCTGCCGGATCTCGGCGGGCGTGGCGTTCAGGCCGAGCAGTTCCTGGGCGGCGTCGCCGGGCAGCAGGTTCATCACCACGAACGTGAGGAACGTGACGCCGAACAGCACCGGGATCGCGGCCAGCACCCGCCGGCCGATCAGGCGCAGGCTGGGCGAGCCGAGCACCGACTGGGCGGCGGACCCCCGCTGCTCCGGCTCTTCGGGGGACGCGGGGCCGGGCCGGCCGGCCACGGTCGGCCCGGCGCCACGGGCTGCCATCAGGCTGCCTCCCTGCTGGCTGCTACTTGAGGGTGGTGTACACGTCCTCCCACGGGATCGTCGGGGTAACCACGACGCTGGGCAGCGGCGACGTGAGCCCGGGGCCGTAGACCCCCTTCACCACGACGTTAGCCGGGGCGAAGGCGAAGTAGAACGGGCCGTAAGCCATGTCGCTGATGTACTTGGCCGCCTGGTCGTAGAGCTGGCAGCGGGTAGCCATGTCCAGCGTGCCGGCGGCCTGGTTCAGCAGCGCGTCCAGGCGCGGGTCGTGCACGCCGCTGAACGGGGAGGTGGACGAGAACCGGAACCCGACGCCGACGCCGACGGCCGGGTCGTAAGAGCCCGCGGTCTGCACCATCGCCTGCCACTTGCCCGACGTGAACTGGGAGATGAGGTTGGCCAGGCCGTAGGAATGGATCGTGGACTTGATCCCCGCGGCCGCCCACTGGGTCTGCAGCGCCTCGGTCGTCTCCTGCGCGGTCAGGATGCTGATCGTGCCCAGGTTGATCGTCATCCCGCCCAGCGACTTCACCAGCGACTTGGCCATGGCCAGGTCGTAGGTGCGGTATCCGGGGACCTTCGGCTCGTAGCAGATGCCGCCGGGGCCGGTGAACCCCTCCACCTGCGGGTACTTGTTGTCGAAGATGTGCTGGAGGATGACCGGGAAGTCGGTGGCGTAGTAGATCGCCTCCCGGGCCTTGATGTTGTTGAACGGCGGGATCTTCGTGTTGAGCTGCAGGTCATACGGGGACGTGCCCAGCTGGTTGGTCACCACGAAGTGCTGCGCGGCCTGGTCCAGGATGGCCGGGGTCGACATGTCCTCGTAGGCCTGGGCGTTGCCCGCGAGCATCGCCTCGTAGGCGGCCTCGTCGCTGGCCACGGTCTTGAACGTGAGCGAGTTCAGGTACGGGCGGCCCTTCTCCCAGTAGCCCGGGTTGCGCTTCAGCACCAGCACCGAGCTCGGCGTGTTGCTGACCACCACGAACGGGCCCGCGCCGACCGGGTGCAGCGCGAACGCCTTCTCGCCCATCTTGCTCAGCGCGGTCGGGGAGGCGATCCAGTTGGCCGCCGAGTCGAAGAACGAGGCGATGATCGGCGCGAACACCATGCTGAGGTGCATGGTCACCGTGTAGGGCCCGGTGGCGGCCACCGACGTGACCGGCCAGGTCGGCTTGCACGTGCACGACGACTTGTCGACCCGGTTGATGTTGAACGCCACCGCCTGCGCGTTGAAGGGCGTGCCGTCGGTGAACTTCACGCCCTGCCGGATATTAAGGGTGACGGTCTTGCCGCCGTTGCTGAAGCTGTACCCGGCGGCCAGGTCGGGGATGATCTGGCCCTTCGCCCCGAGCTCGAAGAGCTGGCCGTAGATGGCGTTCATCTGGCTCTGGTCGGCGGCGCCGTCGATGTTCGTGGCCGGGTCCAGGCCCGCGGGCCACTCCCCGGCGTAGTCGGCGACCTCGAGAACGGTCAGCGACCCGCCCGTGTGCGGCGCGGTCGACGACGTGGTGGGCGTGGTCGAGCTGCTGCTGGAGCCGCACGCGGCCAGGGAGGCGGCCAGCGCCGTGGCGGCGGCCAGGCACAGGAATCTGCTGGATCTGAGGCGGGGAAATCTGGGCCGGAATGTCATGGATGCACCTCGTCGGTAGTGAGGCAGTCCAGGGACCGTCGCAGCCGACACGCGGGCCGCGCCGCCCACGCGGGCTGTCGTGGAATGCGCGTGACAGTTTCTTATCCGGGCGTGCGTGGATTTGTCTTGGATCCTAGAGTCCGACTGACGCCTATGCAAGGCTCGTTTGTGTTACGACGACGGGGGGCGGGCCAGCGGGAACGCCGACAGCCCGCCGCCGTCCAGCACCAGGATCTGCCCGGTCATGTAGCCCGCTCCCGCGTCGGCCAGGTACGCCACGGCCGCGGCGATGTCCTCGGGCCGGCCGACCCGGCCGACCGGGATGTTGCGGGCGCGGCGGTCCAGTTCCGCGGCCACGTCGAGGTCGGGGTCCTCGCTCAGGATCGCCCGGCTGGTCCCGACCAGCCCGGGGCAGATCGCGTTGACGGTGATCCCCGAGGGCGCCACGTCCAGCGCCATCGAGCGGGTGAGCCCGATGATCGCCGCCTTCGAGGCCGAGTAGGCGGCCGAGCGCGGGGCCGCGACCACGCCGGCCATCGACGCGACGTTGATGATCCGGCCGGAGCGCTGGCCGCGCATGACCGGGACGGCGAACCGCGACATCAGGAACGTGCCGCGCAGGTTGACCCGCACCACGTGGTCCCACACGTCCACCGGGACCTCGGTGATGTCGCGCCGGTCCAGGCCCTGCGGCGCCGCGGCGTTGTTCACCAGGATGTCCACCCGCCCGTACCTGGCCACCGCCTCGCCGACCAGCCGCTGCGCGTCGCCCTCGTCCCCGATGTCGCCCAGGGCCGCCGACGCGGTCCCGCCGTCCGCCGTGATCTCCTCCACCAGGCTCGGCACCCCCCGCCAGCCGTCCCGCCCCCCGGCACCGCCGGGCGGGCCGGCACCGCCGTCGCCGCCGGCACCGCGCGGTCCCCCGGCCGCGGCGATCGCCTCCTGCCGCCGGTTCGGGACGCCGGCCGGCTCCTTGTCGCAGACCAGGACCGCCGCCCCGGACCCGGCCAGCGTCCGGGCGATGGCCCGGCCCATGCCGTCCCGCTTGCCGCAGCCGGTGACGAGGGCGACCCGCGCGGTCACGACGGCTGCCCGTCGTCGCCGATCTCGCTGGGGTAGCGCAGGTCGACGGCCTGCGCGGCCACGCCGAGCGCCTGGCCCAGCATCGCGCGCATCAGGTCCTTGGGCACCAGGCAGTCCGCGCACGTCCCCGGCCCGGCCGAGATCACCGCCAGGGTCCGCCCGTCGTGCTCGGAGAGCTCGAGCCGGTACCCGTCCGCCGCCAGGGACGTCCGCACCGCGCGCAGCCGCTCAGAATCCGCCATGGCCGTCCTTCCGCCGCATTCCGGTCGCCGCCGTCTCGTCCCGCGTCTCGATGGCGACCGCGCGGTTCGACCAGAGCCCGAAGACGCGGATGACCATGGAGATCGCCGCGTTCCTGGCCCCGGCCACGAGGACCGGCACGTGCTCGCGCGACGGCAGGATGCGGGCGAAGCCTGGGTCCGGCCCTGGCGCCGCGGTGCCTGCCGCGAACCGCACGTTGTTCTCGTTGACCCCGTCCTTGCCGGCCCGCCGCAGGTCGGCCTCGCTGCGGCCGCAGTGCTGGATCAGCCAGTCCTTGACCCCGGCCTTGGAGAAACCCGCGGCGGCCAGCAGCTGCGCGTGCTCGGGGCAGAACACCACCCCGCACGAGGTGTCCCGGAATATCAGCGCGCCGGTGCGGGAGATCGTGTCGGCGAAGTCCCACAGCACCTGCTCCGCGTCCTGGGTGTGCCGGTTGTCCACGAACTCGCACGTGCGCAGCAGCGTCGCCGACACTGCGCTGGTCCCGGCCGGGCTGCCCGGCCTCGACCGAGAGCGGCTCCCACGGGCTCTCCTCCTCGTTCTCGGCGAGGCAGATCGACCAGCGGCCGGGAACGCCCTGCGTGGCCTGCTCCAGCACGTGCGGCTTGACGCCGAACACGTTGCGGACGATCAGCCCGACCGAGCGGGCGACCGTGGCGTTCGCGCGGAAGCCGGGGCCGAAGGCGCCGCCGCCGGCGTTGAAGCCGAGCTGGCCGCGCACCGGGCCGTTCACCACGATCAGCGGGGCCGGGCCGCTGGTGCTCTGCCAGCCGCCGCCGCGGGCCGCGCGCTCCAGCATGAGCGCCTCGAACGCGGCGAGGACCACGGGGAAGTACTCGGGCTGGCAGCCGGCCATGGCCGCGTTGATCGCCGCGAGCTGGACCGTGCAGTCCCGGCCGACCGCCTCCAGCGAGCCGATGATCTCCTGCGGGCCGCGGCCGGTCCGGGCCAGGAACCGGTCCAGCAGCGGCTGCGAGACCGGGACCAGCGGCAGGCCATCCGACCAGTCCTGCTCGTAGCAGTACTCGATAGCCTGCTGCGCGAGGTCGGGATCCAGGCTGCCGGGCCCCGGCATCAACGTGGGTCGGAGACGAGCAGGGCGACCACGTCCGGCAGTACGGCCAGGGCCCGCTCCCGGACCTGGGCCGGCGTGAGCACCGCGACCGGATGCGGCGTGGTCGCGTACGGGTAACCCGGCGCGCCGCGCAGCTCGGCGATCGCGTCGGCACTGCCGCGGAACGCGTCGCTGCAGATCACCGCGGCCGGCGTGCCGCGGCCCTCAAGCGCCACGCCGTCGGCGATGGCCGACGCGCTGCAGGACCCGCAGTCGCCGATCCCGGTGATCACGACGTCGCACTCGGTGGTCAGCTCCTTGAGCAGGCCCTCCGGCGCGGGCTGGGCAAAGGCCGTCTTGGTGCGGGCCAGGATGCCCGCGGCGCCGTGCCGCTCGACCAGCAGCTTGCCCACCTCGTCCAGGAAGATGTCGGCGTTCTGCTTGGTGTTCACCAGCAGGCCGACCTTCGCGCCGGTCAGGCCGCGGCGGCGCGGCGCCAGCACCGCACCCCGCGCCTGTTCCAGCTCGGCGGCCGGGACGCGGCCGGCCTCGCCCGTCGGGTCCAAGATTGCGTTGGGCATGTCGGGTCCCTTCCGCTCCGGTCCCGGCCGTCGGCAGGGAGCCGGCCCGTGCTCGCGGATGATCACGCCGTGCCGCGCCGGAAATCGGCCTCGAACACGTGACAAGTCTGCTTACGGGCACAGTAATATACGTGGCTATTTCTGTCACGCCATACTCACCGGCTCCGGGCCGGACGCGGGTGTCGCCCGCGCCCTGACCTGCCTAGTTTCGGACCCGCCGGGGCTGCGGACGGGGGGTTATATGTCACTTTGCACTTCGCCCGTCGCGCAGAACGTCACACGTTGGCACGGGCGGGACGGCCGCGGAATCGCCGTCTCACCCGCTCCCGGCCGGCTTACCCTTGTACAGCGTGGCCGAGCCGTCCGAGTTGTTCGCCGAGGCGGAGGCCGCTGCCTTCGCCGGGTGCCCGGCCAGCAGGTGCACGTGGTCGTCCCTGTCGTTGAACTCGTGAAGCTCAGCGGCGAAGTCTGCGCAGACCCGCCGTATGATCTGTTCGCACCTGGGTGAGCATGGCATTGTCGAGCACGCCCCGCCGGTACCTGGTTACCCGGATTGTCATAGGCCATGGCTAGGCTAACCATGCTATGGCTATTCGGAATCGTCTGTGCCCAGGCCCGGCGCAGCTCCCCGTCTTGCGCGAGCATTGCGCGCACGCCCGGTTCGTGTGGAACCTGGCTGTGGAGCAGCAGTCCTGGTGGCGGCCGGGCCGGGGCAGCGCGCCGTTAGCTGCGGAGCGGTACCGCCAGCTCACCCAAGCCCGCCAGGCCGAACCATGGCTGGGTGTCGGGTCATCGTCGGTCCAGCAGCAGGCGCTGCGGGACTTCGACCGGGCCATGGCCGTGTTCGTCGACCCGGGCAACCCGGCACGCAAGCCCGTCTACCGCAGCAGGCGCGACGTCCAGGGGTTTGCGGTCCGCGACACCAAGGTCAGGCGCGTCAACCGACGCTGGGCCGAGGTGTACGTCCCCAAGTGCGGGTGGGTACGGTTCCGGTGGACCCGGCCCCTGCCCGCCAGGCTCGGTATGGCCCGGGTCACTTGCGACCGCACCGGACGCTGGCATGTGTCCTTCCCCGCCCCTCAGCCGCCGGTGGCTCGAGAGCACACCGGCAAGACGGTCGGCGTCGACCGCGGGGTAGCCACTGCCCTGGTCACCTCTGATGGCCAGCACTACCGGGCGCCGCGGATCTCGCACCGCCGGGCAGCACGATATTTGGCCTTACAGCGCAAGTTCTCTCGCCAGCGGAAGGGATCGCGCAACCGCGAGCGTACCCGCCAGGCCATGGCCCTGATCGCCGCCCGCGCGGCTGACCGGCGCAAGGACTGGGCCGAGAAGCTGAGCACCCGCCTGGTCCGCGACAACGACCTCATCGTCCTGGAGAAACTCAACATTCCGGCGATGACCCGCAAGCCCCAGCCCAAGCCCGACCCTGAGCAATGAGTCGCCCCGGGTTCGTTGGAGGCTACGATGCTTTGGCTTCCGGAATGATTATAGTGTGGCCCTGGCCAGTTAGCCACGTATTCTCATATTCAGCTGGCGGAACATTCCCGCAAGCGGAGTGCAGCCTGTCGTTGTTGTACCAGGACACCCATTCCGCTGTCGCCACAGTCACATGCCCGGCATCTTGCCAGGGACCCTCACGATTGATAAGCTCCTTCTTGTACAGGGAATTCACCGCCTCCGCTGCCGCATTATCATAGGAATCTCCTTTGCTGCCGACGGAACGTATAGCACCGATATCCTCCAGCCGCTGGGTATAGTGAATCGACGTGTATTGCACACCCCGGTCAGAATGATGGACGAGCTGATCACCGATCCGGTCCCGGCGGGCAAAGATCGCCATCTCCAGCGCATCAAGGGCCAGGCCGGCCCGCAGGTGATCAGCAACCTGCCAGCCGACGATCGTGCGGGAAAACAGGTCAGTGACAAACGCCGCGTACGCAAACCCGCAGGCCGTGTCCACATAGGTGATGTCCGCGACCCACCGGCGGTTCGGCGCGGGCGCAGTGAAGTCCCGCTCCAGCAGGTCAGCGGGCCGCTGCCCGACAGCACCGGGCACCGTGGTCCGCGGCTTCTTCCGCCTGGCGGCAGCACCGGCGATGCCCAGCTCGCGCATCAGCCGCTCCACCGTGCACCGCGCGACCTCGCTGCCCTCGCGCCGCAGCTGCAGCCACACCTTCCGCGCCCCGTAAAGCCGGCGGCCTTTCCTGCGATCTTGCCACACTCGCATGATCTCCTCTTTCAGCTGCTCATCCCGCGCATCACGCAGCGAGGGCTCACGCTCACGCTTCCTGGCCGCGTAATAGGTAGAGACCGGGAATTCCAGGACCGCGCAGGCCGGCTCGACACCGAACCGGTCACGATGTGAATCGATGAACCCGACTAGCGCGGAAGCCTGGGGTCGAGTTCGCGGGCGAAATAAGCACTCGCCGCCTTCAGGATCTCATTCGCGCGCCGGAGCTCACGATTCTCGCGTTCCAGCTCGGCGATCCGCTGCGCGTCCTCAGTCGTGGTGCCAGGCCGTGTCCCATTATCGACTTCGGCCTGCCGGACCCACCCGCGCAGCGCCTCCGGGTGAACACCCAGCTGACGGCCCACCCGGGCCAGTTCGCCCCGGCCCTTCCCATCCCGGGCCCGGATCTCCAGGACCATCTTCACCGCGCGCTCGCGCAGCTCCTCGGGGTATTTCCGCTGTGCAGGCATGACTCTGCATCCTCCCAGGGATCAGAGCCTCCAAGATCCCCGGGGCGATCCACAACCCGGTGCCTTCCTGTCCAACCGGGCCTGTGCCAAGGCCGGGCTGACCCGCGGCATCCTCGGCTCGGCCTGGGGAACGCTCGGTCAGCGGATCAAGGACAAGGGCGAGGCATCGGACGTCCAGGTCCTTTTCGTTGATCCTCGCTTCACCTCAAAGCAGTGCCACGTCTGCGGCTACACCGACGCGGCGAACCGCGAGAGCCAAGCGGTGTTCGCCTGCGTCTCGTGCGGCCACCAGGACCACGCGGACCGCAACGCTGCGCGCAACATCCTGGCCCGGGGACTGGCGCTCGCCACCGGCGAGCCGATCTCTGCGTCCGCCGCGGGGTACGCGGCGCTACGCCCGCATCAGCCTGCCCTGGCAGCAGCGGGAACCACCCGAGGTGCGGCGTGAGCCGCACGGGAATCCCCTGTCCCTTCAGGGCAGGGGAGGATGTCAAGGGACGGGTCATCGCGGTCCATCCATTGCTGCGTCCGGTGCGGCCCAGGCGTCGCGTTACCCCAGACCTACCTATGACATTCCGTTCTACGACAGTAGTAAAACGTGCATCTAATCAGCCGCTCCGCCCGACGCCAAGACTGTGCGCGGCGCAGCGGCGGGGCGCGGTGTCATGCTGGGCACGTGTACGAGGAGCATGCCGTGCCGCTCCCGACCGGCGTCACGCTGTTCACATCGGTCAGCCCGGAGCCAGCGGACCGGACGCTGCTCGTGGTCCACGGCGGACCGGACTGGGATCACACATACCTGCGGGAGCCGCTGTCCCGGCTGGCCGGCGACTGCCCGCTAGTGCTGCCCGATCTGCGCGGGTGCGGGCGGTCGACGACCGGCCTGGATGACCGGCAGTACACCCCCGACCTCGTGGTCGGCGACCTGCTCGCCCTGCTGGATCATCTGGGCGTGGCCCGGGCCGCGTCCTGGGCTTCTCCTACGGCGGGCTCATCGCCCAGCGGCTGGCGGTGGCAGCGCTCGGGCGGGTCACCCGCCTGATCGTGGCATCGAGCAGCGTCTTGCCCGTGCCCGCGGACGCCTTCGCGGGCTGGCTGGAGCGAGCGGAGCGCGTCGCGGCCGAGGCGACGGTATGGGCGGACAGCACGCTGAGTGGGCCCGCGCTGACCAGGGCCGCGGCCATGGCCGGGACGCGGGCCAATATCTGGCGGCCTGAATCCCTGCCCGGCTACCTCCGCCGCCTGTCCATGATCCACTTCACCGCCGAGTGGCTGCGGCCCTACCGGGCCGGCGTGCTGCCCTCACCGCGCCTGACCGACCCGGTGACCGGGCTGCCGGCGGCCGGTGCTGCTGCTCCAGGGCGAGAAAGACATGACCTTTCCCGCGTTCCTCGCCGGGCACGCAGCCGCCCGCATCCCGCAGGCGACGGCGGTGGTGCTAGCCGAGGCGGGCCACATGGCGCACATCGATGACCCGCACGGCTGGATGACCGCCCTGCGTCGTTTCCTGCTCGTCGCGGACGATGAGGAGCACGGATAGCCTTCGTCACGTCGCGTTGTCCCAGACCTGCGACATCCCGGCTTACGACGGTAGTAACATGCGCATCGATCACTCGGCCGGGCGCGCCAGGGGACCGGGCAGCGCCCGGCCGAGTCCTGCCCCCTTACCGCGATCGCGGGCACGCGGACCGCCGCAGCAGCCACGCGCCAGGGAGCGCCTGGCTCCGGTCCCTTCCCCGGCCGCCACTTCGGGCCGCGGCCTTGACAGCGCCCGGCCCGAGGCGTGTCATTTGTTCCGACGAGCGTGACGTGATTCGTCAGCTATTGTCGCGGCCGGGACTGCGGTCCGGCCGCCGGGCCGGACCGGGAGGTACGTGACCATGGCAGAGCTCGTCCGCGCGGCCGTCCAGACCGGCCCGCGGCGGATCGAGATCCGGGAATTCCCCCGCCCGGCCACCGGCCCCGACGACGGCCTGCTGCGCATCGAGGCCTGCGGGATCTGCGGCAGCGACGTCGAGCAGTACAAGGGCCACCTCGGGCGCAACGCGTTCCCGCTGACCCTCGGGCACGAGCCGCTCGGGATCGTCGAGGAGGTCGGGGAGCGCGCGGCCGCGCGCTGGGGGGTCCAGGCCGGGGACCGGGTGGCTCTCGAGATCCTGATCCCGTGCCGCAGCTGCGATCTGTGCCTGGCGGGCCGGTACATGTCCTGCCCGAACCGGCAGGGCAGCTACGGGTACAGCCCGGTCAGCCGCGAGCCGAGCCTGTACGGCGGCTTCGCCGACTACGTCTACCTGCACCCGAACGCGATCGTGCACAAGGTGTCCGGCGACGTCCCGGCCGAGGTGGCCGTGATGTTCAACCCGCTGGGGGCGGGGGTCCGCTGGGCCGCGCACCTGGGCGGCACCCAGCTCGGCGACACGGTCCTGATCCTCGGGCCCGGCCAGCGCGGGCTCTGCGCGGTGATCGCGGCCCGGGCCGCGGGCGCGGGCACGATCATCGTGACCGGCCTGGGCCGGGACCGCGCCAAGCTGGAGCTCGCCCGCGAGTTCGGCGCCGACCACACCATCGACGTGGACGCGGAGGACACCGTGGCCCGGGTCGAGGAGATCACCGGCGGCCGGCTGGCCGACGTGGTGCTCGAGCTGACGCCGATGGCCGCCGGACCGGTGCGCGACGCGCTGCGCGCGGTGCGGCACGGCGGGCGGGTGGTGCTGGCCGGCCTCAAGGGCGGCCGGCCCGTCGAGCTGAACACCGACATGATCATCAACAAGGCGGTCACGGTGGTCGGCGCCTACGGCGTGGACTCCCGCGCCTACGGCGAGGCGATCCGGATCATCGAGGCCGGGCAGGTGCCGCTGCACCGGCTGCATACGCACAGCTTCGAGCTGGCCGACCTGGCCCGGGCCATCGAGACGCTGGCGGGCGAGGTCCCCGGCGAGGCCGCCGTGCACGTGGCCATCCGCCCGCAGGCCCCGGCCTAGCCCGCCGCGGCGACCGCGCCCGGCCGAGCCGAGGGGAGAAGTCATTGCTGATCGACCTGCACGCCCACGTCATTCCCGCCGAGTTCCCCGCCGCCGAGGGCTGGCCGACCATGGAGCCCGCGGGCGGGGACGGCGAGCGCCTGTTCGTGAGCGGCCCGGTGCGGTACACCGCGCAGCGCGCCTGGTTCGACGCGGAGCAGCGGCTGGCCGCGATGGCGGCGAGCGGGGTGACCGCCGAGGTGGTCTCGCCGTTCCCGCCGCTGCTGAACTACCGGCTGGCGGCCCACAGCGGCCGCGACCTGGCCCGGTGGGTCAACGACTCCATCGCGGGCCTGTGCCAGGCCCGCCCGGGCCGGTTCTTCGGCCTGGGCACCGTCCCGCTGCAGGATCCCGACCTCGCGGCGGCCGAGCTCACCGAGGTCGCGCAGGCCGGCCTGGCCGGCGTCGAGATCGGCTCCACCATCGACGGGGCGTCGCTGGCCGACGACCGCTTCGCCGGCTTCTTCGCCGAAGCCGAGCGGCTGCGCACGCCCATCTTCGTGCACGCGACCGGCCATCCCGACACGACCGGCCGGGTGCCCGCGGCCGCGGTCCCCTCGTTCGGCATGATGACCGAGATCACCCTGGCGGCCGCCGCCATCATCACCGGCGGCGTCGCCGAGAAGCACCCGGACCTGCGCCTGGCGTTCAGCCACGGGGCAGGCGGGTTCCCGCTGATGCTGCCGCGCGCCAACTGGTTCTGGGGCCGCACCTGGAACGAGGAGCCGGGCGGCCGCCCGCCGGGCCAGCCGTCCCCGGCCGCCTACGCCCGCCGCTTCTTTTACGACGCGCTGGTCTTCGACCGCCGGGCGCTGCGATACCTGATCGACATGATCGGGCCGGGCCAGCTGCTCGTCGGCAGCGACTTCCCGGCGATGCCGCGGGAGGAGCCGGCCGGGCGGACATTGCGGTCCATGGATCTCCCGCGTTCCGTGCTCAACCAGATCACCTGGGACAATTGCTTCCGGTTCCTGGGAATCGACCCGCCCGCGGCCCAGGCCGATATATGACATTAGAGAAACCGATCACCATAACGTTCAGCATGTTTAAATGCTGTCTGGCGTCAGCATGAACTCGCGTGATGGCCGTGTTCATGGCGCGCAGCGGTTCGATACCCTCAGGAGGGTGACCGTCTCTCACCCGTCTCATCCGCCCGCCGACCAGGTAGTACTGGCCGACGACGACGGCGCCGAGGCGCGGCCGTGGGGTGTCGCCCAGCGGCCGCCGCGGCTCCTGCTCACGCTGCTCGGCGACTACTGGTGGCAGCACACCGAGTCCCTGCCGTCGGCCGCGCTGGTCGCGCTGCTCGCGGAGTTCGGCGTCAGCGACTCGGCCGCCCGGGCCGCGCTCAGCCGCCTGACCAGGAACCGGCTGCTGGTCACCTCCAAGGTCGGCAGGCGCACGTTCGTGCGGCTCAGCGAGCGCGCGGCGCAGATCCTCGACGAGGGGGCGCGGCACATCTTCTCCTTCGGCCGGCAGACGCAGCCGTGGGACGGGATGTGGAGCCTGGTGGCGTTCTCGATTCCCGAGCACAACCGGGCGGCCCGCGACGCGCTGCGCAAGCAGCTCCGCTGGCTCGGCTTCGCCCCGCTGTACGACGGGCTCTGGGTGGCGCCCCGGGATCAGGCCCCCGAGGTCGTCAGCCAGCTGTCCGAGCTGGGCATCAGCACCGCGACGGCCTTCCGCGCGACGACCGTCCCCGGTATCGAGCCCGGCGGGTTCCCGCAGCGCGCGTGGGACCTGGACGACCTGCACGCGCGGTACGAGGCCTTCATCGCCTACGCCCAGCGGCTGCGGGAGCGCGCGCTCGCGGGCCAGATATCCCCGGTGGAGGCGCTGGTCGCCCGGACCCGGGTCATGGACGAGTGGCGGGCGTTCCCCGGGCTGGACCCCGACCTGCCCGGCGAACTGCTTCCCGACGCGTGGCCGCGAGCCGCCGCCCGAGAGCTGTTCATCGCCACCTACGACCTGCTCGGGCCCCTGGCCGCGCACCGGGTCCGGCAGATCATCGCCCGGTACAGCCGCGACCTCGCCACGCGGGCCGCGTACCACAGCTCGGAGCTGACGACCGCCGGCGCCGGAGACGGCCACGGGACCGGGCCCGCCCCGCCCGCGGGTGACGACGCGGCGGCCGACCCCGGGGCCGCCCCGGCCGGGCCGCGCGGATCCCGGATCCGGCTGGCCTCCGCGCCATGACCGCGGGTCAGCCGGCGGCGAGCCCCAGCAGCCGGACGGCGTTGTCCTTGAGGATCTTCGGGCGCACCTCGGGCTTGATCGGCAGCGCGTCGAAGTCGGCGAGCCAGCGATCGGGGGTGATCAGCGGGTAGTCGGAGCCGAACAGGACCTTGTCCTGCAGCAGGGTGTTGGCGTACTGGACGAGTTGCGGCGGGAAGTACTTGGGTGACCAGCCGGACAGGTCGATGTAGACCAGCGGCTTGTGCGTGGCCACCGCGAGGGCCTCGTCCTGCCAGGGGAAAGACGGATGGGCCAGCACGATAGGAAGGCCAGGGAAATCCGCGGCCACGTCGTCGACGAACAGCGGGTTGGAGTACTTCAGCCTGATGCCGCCGCCGCCGGGGGCGCCGGCGCCGATCCCGCTCTGCCCGGTGTGGAACACCACCGGCACGCCGAACTCCTCGATCGCCGCGTACAGCGGGTAGGCGCTCCGGTCGTTGGGGTAGAACGCCTGGACGTTCGGGTGGAACTTGAAGCCGCGCATCCCGAACTCGGTCACCAGCCTGCTCACCTGGCGGACGCCGGCCCGGCCCCGGGCCGGGTCGATGCTGGCGAACGGGATCATCACGTCCGGGTTGTCCGCGGCCGCCTTGGCCACCTCCTCGTTGGGCACCCCGGGCACGCCGGTGGCCGCCTCGGCGTCCACCGAGAACACCACGCACGCCATGCGCCGCTCCCGGTAGTAGGCGGCGATCTCGGGCAGGGTGGGGGGCCGGCCGCCCGCCTTGAACAGCGCGCGGGAGGCCTCGAGCAGTTCCGGGCTGAGCGAATCCTGGCCTGTGGCGGAGACCTCGGCGTGCGCGTGCACGTCGATCGCGACCAGATCGGCAACGTTCACGGCAGGCTCCCTCGGGCCTTCTGCCCGCCGGCTAATACGGCATCACGGCGGCATCCCGGCTATCGCATCAACGCATCTTAACATGAGGAGTTCCGGTGACCGCGGTCGGCGTATTGCTCAAAGTCAGCGGCCAATGCCGTAACGGCCGGGCGGGTGGCAGAATGGGGTCAACTCCGCGAACTGGCTGCCGCTATGCGGCGGAGCGCGAATTCGCTGCTTTAGCCCCGGCCATCCGGCCGGCAGGCGGACACCGATCCGCGCCCCGGGCCGGCCGTCCCGGGCCCATCGCGGGTGCGAGCCCGGTGACCCCGTGACTCCCGGGCCCTCGGTGAAATGAAACAGATCCCCGCCGACAATGGCGTCGAATATCTGAAACTTGACTTCCTGACGGATCGGCTCATTGAGTCCGGCAATGAGCGCAGGAAAGCGGCTGACTCGCGGCGGGATTGGCTACCCGAAACGGACAGCGTGCTTGAGCCGCATCACATCAAATAGGAACGCCGTGCGCTATCGGGAAGGCCACCGGGAAATTCCCCGGACGCGGCGTCAGCACACGGGAAGGAGCCTGAGTTGGCTGGTACCGAAGGCACGGACGGCCTCGACGCCGCCCGGCTCATCTGGATCTACACCCAGATGGTCCGGATCCGGGAGTTCGAGGAGCGCGTGAAGGCGACGTTCACCGAGCACCCGGGCGTGATCCGCGGGCACACCCACCTGGCCGACGGCGCGGAGGCGTCGATCGTCGGGTCGCTGGCCGCGCTCGGCCCGCGGGACCAGCTGATGGCGACCTACCGGTGCCACGGCTACCCGCTGGCGCTCGGCACCCCGGCCACGGCGATGATGGCCGAGATCTACGGCCGGGAAACCGGCCTGTGCGGCGGCTACGGCGGGTCGATGCACCTCACCGACCCCGGGCGCGGGTTCCTCGGCACCTCGGGCATCGTCGCCCAGGGCATCCCGCAGGCCACCGGCGTCGCTTACGCCGCCCAGATCCGCGGCGAGGGACAGGTCGTGGCCTGCTTCTTCGGCGACGGCGCCGCGAAGCAGGGCGCGTTCCACGAGTCACTGAACATCGCGTCGCTGTGGAAGCTGCCGATCGTGTACGTGCTGGAGAACAACGGCTACAACGTGGTCACCCGGGCCCAGCAGGAGGACGCGAACGCCGCGGCCGGCGAGCCGCTCGCGGTCAAGGCGCGCGCCTACAGCATGCCCGGGGTGACGGTGGACGGAGGCGACCCGGTCGCGGTCTACCGCGCGGTGGCCGCGGCGGTGGCCCGGGCCCGGGCGGGCCTGGGCCCGACGCTGGTGGAGTCGACCATCTACCGGCTGAGCGCGCACGGCAACATCATCGCCCCGCCGGGCGTGCCGCTGCACTTCCCCGAGCACGAGGCGGTGGAGGTCTTCGGGGCGCCCGAGGAGTACGAGGCCGCCAGGCGCGGCGACCCGGTACCACGGATGCGCGCGATCCTGGTGCAGGACGGGACGCTGAGCCCCGCCGAGGCCGGCCAGATCGCGGACGCGGCGCGCGCGGAGATGGCCGGCGCGGTCGAGTTCGCGCTGGCCAGCCCGTTCCCCCGGCCCGAAGCCGCCACCAACTTCGTGTACGCCTAGGAGAGCGCCATGGCCCGCGAACTTCCCTACATCGGCGCCATCAACGAATCGCTGCGCCAGGAGATGACGCGCGACGACCGCGTCCTGTACTTCGGCCAGAACATCGCGACGACCGAGGCGGACCCGTTCCTGGCCGAGTTCGGGCCGGACCGGGTCCGCACCACGCCGATCTCGGAAACCGCGGAGATCGGGATGGCGGTCGGCGCCGCGCTGGCCGGGTACCGGCCGGTGGTCGAGCTGTACATGGCCGAGTTCATGCTCGTGGCCATGGACCAGGTGGTCAACGAGGCGCCCCGGCTGCGCTACATGACCGGCGGCCAGGTGACGGTCCCGCTGGTGCTGAAGGCCGGATACGGGTTCACGGCCGGCTGGGCCGGCCAGCACACCGGGTCCATCTACGGCATGTTCATGGGCGTGCCCGGCCTCAAGGTGGCCCTCCCGGCGACGCCCGCCGACGCCAAGGGCCTGCTGGCGACCGCGGTCCGGGACGACAACCCGGTCTGCTTCTTCCACCACTACCTGCTGACGCTGGAGGCGGGTGACGTCCCCGAGGGCGAGTACCTGGTCCCGTTCGGGCAGGCCGCGGTGCCGCGCGCGGGCGGCGACGTGACGGTCGTCGCCACCGGGTGGATGGTAGGCAAGGCGCTCGCGGCCGCGGAGCGGCTGGCCGCCGAGGGCATCGGCGCGGAGGTGATCGACCCGCGCACGATCGCCCCGCTGGACACCGCGACGATCCTGGAGTCGGTGGCCAAGACCGGGCGGCTGGTGCTGGTCGACCAGGCCACGCGGCACGGCTCGGCGTCGGCGGTCATCGCCGCCGAGGTCGCCGAGGCGGGGTTCGGGTCGCTCCGGGCCCCGGTCAGGCAGGTGACCGCGCTGGACGCGACGATCCCGTACAGCCAGCCGATGGAGGACTACCTGCTGCCGGACGAGGACAAGATCGTCACCGCGGTCCGGGAAGTCCTCGGCGTCGCCGCCACCGGCGGCCGGGCAGCAGGAGCAGGGGGATGACGGCGACGGCCGCGAGCGATCCCGCGACGCCGGCCCTGAACCCCGGCGGCACGTAGGTCCAGGTCACGACGCCTGCCCCGGGCGGCACGTCGACGGCCTGGACGAGTCCGGCCCGGCGGACGGGCAGCGCGGCCGGCCGGCCGTACCGCGGATGCCAGGTGGCTCTCCAGCCCGGGATCGCCGCCACGGCGCGCACCAGGCGGACACCGTGCGCAGAGCGCACCTCAGCGGCGGTCGGCTCGTCCGCCGGGCCGCTCACCGGCGTCACCGACGCGCCGGACGCCGACCGCCCGGGGAGCGCCTCGAGGACGAGCGGGCCCCGGGCGAGGTGGTCGGCGAAGACCGCGAACGGCCCGTCCTGGCCGGCGAACGTCCACTGCGGCGGCGCGAGGGCGTCCTGGAGCTGGCCGTCGGCCACGAACACGGCCCCGTCCGGCCCGGTCACGGACGGCGGGCCGAGGCGGCTTGGCTCGCGGCCCGCCTGGCCGATCACGGCGACGCTCGTCACCGGGTACGGGAGGCGGACCGCCAGCCGCGACGCGCCCGCCGCGCGAACCGGGAACCAGCGGGCCGAGCCGCCCGGCGTCAGCAAGCCGATCCGGATCCGGGATGCGTCCCGGGCGGCATCGGGGTCGGCCAGCTCGAGCGCCGACACCTCGAGCGGCGTGCCCAGCCACCAGGTGGTCTGGTGACCCCCGGCGATGTCGCGCCAGCCGGCCTGCGACGGCGCGGGAGACCCGGAGGCGCCGGTGGCGGTGATCAGGTACCCGGGCACGGTGAGCAGGACCGAGGTGTCGAGCTGACCGAGGCTCCCGTCCCCCACGGCCCGGGGGCTGAGCACGTCCTGGCCTTCGCCCTCGGCCTGATGGGAGCCGGTCGCCGTGGCGTAGCGGCCGTCGACGATCGATGAGTATCCCTGGACCGACGGCGAGGCGCTGGCGGCGTTGAGATCGGGAGAGCCGAGCAGCGGCAGCTGGCGGGCGTCGACCTGGTAGGGATCGTAGATCGCGAAGCGCCCCGGGTAGCCCAGGTCCGCGACCGGGCGGGTCGCCGGCGTCCGCGCGGCCGTCCCGGCCCCGGACAGGACCTGGCGGGCGGCCGCGGCGCCCGGGCCGCCCGGCGCCGGCGCGGCACCGCCGAGGCCAGCATCGGCCGCGACCACCCCGAGGAGCGTGAACACCACGAGGTCCGTGAGGATGAAGCCGGCCAGCCAGCGCGCCCGCGGCCGCGGCCGCAGGCGCCGCCCGAACAGCACGAACGCGATGGCCCCGGCCCCCAGCACCGCGTACGGGATGAGCCATGGCTTGAGCCGGGCGTCATCGGCGGCGGCCACGCTGAGGCCCGTTCCGAGCCAGCGGAGAAGGCCGGTACCCCAGCAGAGGCCGGCCACCACGACCGCGATCACGGCGAGCGGAGGCAGGACGCCGAGAACGGTCTCCGGGTCGACCCGGTGCCAGCCGCGGGCTCGCAGGAACCGCCGGGCCCGCTCGCTGAGCGGCTGGTCGGCCCAGTAGGCGAGCAGGACGGCCAGGGCCAGGTCCGTCACCAGGATGTTGCGGCTCTGCAGCCGCTGGTCACCGAACAAGGGCAGGTGGACGAGCAGGTGCCCGACGGGGGTGTTGCCGCCGAGCGCCAGCACCACCCCCACCAGCGCGATGACGTGCCACACGATCCATTCGGGGAGCCGGGGCCGCAGCCGGAACCGGGCGAGCAGGACGGCCGCGGCGACGAGCGGGAGGATGCCGACGTAGCTGGTCACCTCGGCCAGGTTGTAGGTCGCGAAGAAACTGGGCTGGCCGAACGAGCCGGAGCCGCCCAGCAGATCCGGCACCAGCATCAGCAGCAGCCAGCGGGCCGGGAGCGAGCCCGAGTTGAACAGGGCCGCCGTGCTCGCCGCGCGCTGGGACGTGGCCACCGCGGCCAGGCCAGGCATCCACTGCACCGCGCCGAGGCACGTGCCCAGCGCCAGCCCCGCGGCGACCGAGACCGCGGCTGGGCCGCACCGGCGGCCGAGGCGCGCGATCCGCCAGACCGCGTAGATGACGATGATCACGAGGGCGTTGTCGATGGCGCGCGGCTCGCCCGCGAGGATCGTGAGGCCGACCGCCGCAGCCAGGGCGGCGATCCAGCGCAGCCGGGACACGGTGGTCCGGGCCTGCGTGAGCCGGAGCACGCTGAGCAACTGCAGCGGCACCCAGCTCATGCCGGCGATCAGCCCGAAATGGGCCACCTGGGCCGACATGGCCCCGGCAAACGCGAACGACAGCGCCCCGAGCAGGCCCGGCAGGCTGCCCAGGCGCAGCGCGCGCAGGAACGCGAACATGCCGAGCCCGGCGACCGCCCAGGTGCCGATCAGGTTGAGCGTCCACGCCGCAGCGGGCGGCACGAGGGCGAACAGCAACGTCAGCGGGTAGGCGGCCCCGGCGTTCCAGCCGCCGAGCAACGGCGCGCCGCTCCAGATGTACGGGTCATACAGCGGGAGCTGGCCGCTGCGGATCTGCCGTCCGGCCAGCACCCGCAGCGGGAAGTTCTGGGTCAGGTCGTCGCCGGGATACACCGGATGCCCGGCCAGTGCGGGGAGCCCGAAAACGAGAACCGGCAGCGCCACGAGGACGGCGACGGCCAGGACATCAGCCCGCAGAGGCCGGCGGGCCCGGGTGCCGGGCTCCGGGAACGTCCTCGTTTCCGGCGGCGCCGGTGGCAGCTTGGATCGCATCAGGAGGAACTCTCGCAACGCGATCTGAGAGGACCCTGACAGAAGGCTGCACGGTGCCGCCGGACGCCGGGTCACGGCCCGGCGCTGGCTGGGCGCGGCGTGATCAGGCGCGGCGGCGGGCCCCGCCGCCCAGGCCGTGGCCCCTAATCTCTGAGCTCGGCGCGGCGGCGACCCCGGCCGCTCCGGCCGCGTGCGCTAATCTCCGAGCTCAGCGCGGCGGCGGGCCACGTAGTCCTCGAGCTCGGCCCGGATCGCGTCGTCGAGCGGCGGCTCGATGTAGTCCTCGAGCGTCTTGGCGCAGATATCCGAAGCCCGGGCGGTCGCGTCCTTGCCGCCCTGCTTCAGCCAGCGCTCGTAGTTCGCCGTGGACGACAGCAGCGGCCGGTAGAAGCACTCGCGGAACCGCTCCATCGTGTGCGCCGCGCCGAGGAAGTGTCCGCCGTGCCCGACCTCCTCGTGCGCGCCGAACGCCAGCGACGCCTCGTCGATCTCCATCGGGGTGAACTCGACCCGCAGCATCCGCAGCAGCTCGACGTCGACGATGAACTTCTCGTAGCAGGAGACCAGCCCGCCCTCCAGCCAGCCGGCCGCGTGCATCACCCAGTTGGTGCCGGCCAGGAAGGTCGGCAGCAGCGTCATCAGCGACTCGTAGGCCGCCTGGGCGTCGCAGGTCTGGCTGGCGTTCAGGCCGCCGCCGGTGCGGAACGGCAGCCCGAAATAGCGGGCCAGCTGTCCGGTGCACAGCAGGCCAATCCCGGACTCGGGCGTCCCGAACGACGGCGAGCCCGACTGCATGTCGATGTTGGACAGGAACGAGCCGAAGATCACCGGGCAGCCGGGCCGGATCAGCTGCGCCAGCGCGATGCCGGACAAGGCCTCGGCCAGCTGCTGCACCAGGGCGGCCGGGATCGTCACCGGCGACATCGCGCCCATCAGCAGGAACGGGGTCAGCACCACCGCCTGATTCGCGGCGCAGTACTCGAACTGCGCGTCCAGCATCCGGTCGTCCCAGCGCAGCGGGGAGTTGCAGTTGATCAGGGAGATCGTGGCCGGCGTGGCCTCGATCGCGGCGCGCCCGCCGAACAGGATCTCGGTCATCGCGATCGTGTCGGCGGCGTTCGGGCCGGAGACCACGTTGCCCATGTAGATCTTGTCGGTCAGGGTCTGCAGCGCGAGGATCATGTCCAGGTGCCGGGAGTCGAGCGGGGCGTCGTTCGGCTCGCAGATCGCGCCGCCGGCGGAGTCCAGCTGGGGAAACGACTGGGCCAGCATCGCGAGGCGGTGGAAGTCGGACAGGGTCGCGTCCCGGCGCACGTCGCCCTCGCGGACGAACGGCGACCCGTAGACCGCGCCGAACACCATCTCGTCCCCGCCGATGTGCACGTTGTTCGCCGGGTTGCGGGCCTGGACGTCGAACTCGCGCGGCGCCTTGGCCACCTGCTCGAGCACGAACTCCGGGTCGAGGAAGACCACCTCGCCGTCGACCTTCTGGCCGGCTTTGCGGAACAGCTCCACGGCCTCCGGCTTGGCGAACTGCACGCCGATCTCGGTGACGATGCGCCGCCATCCGGCGTCGAGGACGGCGACGGCGTCGGGCGAGAGGATCTCGTAACGCGGCATGCGGTTGCGGAACATGGCCACCCCTGCTTCTGCGAAGCGTGCTGCTGGCTGGAAACCGTGCTGGCTTGACCCGGTGCGAGGCCGAACTTAGGATCACATAGTAGAACAAGGTTCCGTAACATGGAACTCTGGCCCTAGGGGACTCCTCCTTGACTAGCCCTAACGGAACGCAGGCGGTCGACCGGGCAGCGCAATTGCTGATCCAGGTCGTGCACGGCTCCGCCCCGGTCACGTTCACCGAGCTGACCGCGTCGAGCGGGCTGGCCAAGAGCACCACGTCCCGGCTGCTGATGGCCCTGGAGCGCAACGGCCTGGTCCAGCGGGACGGCCGCGGCCGGTTCCGGCCCGGCGAGGTGTTCGTCTCCTACGCCTGGCGCGGCGGCGCCGAGGCGGGCCTGATCACCGTGGCCCAGCCGTTCCTCGACCGGCTCGGCGACGCCACCGGCGAGACTATCAACCTCGGCGTGGCCAGCCGCGGCCTGGTGGAGCAGGTGGCGCAGGTGGACAGCACCTACCTGATCGGCGGGACCAACTGGGTCGGCCTGTCGGTGCCGCTGCACTGCTCGGCGCTCGGCAAGGTCCTGCTGGCCTACGGTGCGGCCGAGCTGCCGCCGGGCCGCCTCGCCCGCCGGACCTCCCGCACGATCACCAGCCGCGAGGCGCTGGCCGCCGACCTGGCCGAGGTACGCCGCCGCGGCTACGCGGCGACGAACGAGGAACTTGAGCCCGGCCTGGTCGCCGTGGCCGCGCCGGTCTTCCGCGACGGCCCAACCCTGGTCGCCGCGCTGTCGGTGTCCGGCCCGGCCTCCCGGCTGACCCGGGCCTGCATCCCCGCCATCGCGGCCCGGTGCATGACCGAGGCCCGCGCCCTGTCCGCCGTGCTCGGCTACCAGCCGGCCGCGCCGGCCGCAGAAGGAAAGGGAAGGTGCCGCCTGATGACACGCGACGAGCTCCTGAAGCAGCTCTACGACGACACCCTGGTCGGTAACGGGCCCGCGGTGCTCGAGCTGACCCACAGCGGCCTGGACATGGGCCTGGGCCCGGAGGAGCTGCTGTACGAGGCGCTGATCCCGTCGCTGGAAGAGGTGGGCGCCCGGTTCGAGCGCGGCGACTTCTTCGTGCCCGAGATGCTGATCGCCGGCAAGGCGATGGCGGGCGCGCTGGAGATACTCCGGCCGCTGCTGGCCGAGACCGGCGCCGAGACCATCGGGAAGATCGTGATGGGCACGGTCAAGGGCGACGTGCACGACATCGGGAAGAACCTCGTCAACATCATGTTCGAGGGGGCCGGATTCGAGGTCATCGACCTGGGCGTGCAGGTGGCGCCGGAGAAGTTCGTCGACGCGATCAGGCAGCACCAGCCCGACATCGTCGGCTTCTCCGCGTTCCTGACCACGACGATGCCGATGTTCAAGGCCAACATCAACGCGCTGCAGAAGGCCGGCATGCGCGACCAGGTGATCGTGATGGTCGGCGGCGCGCCGGTGACCCAGGAGTACGCGGACGTGGTGGGCGCCGACGGCTACGCCTCGGACGCGTCGGCCGCCGTGGTCAAGGCCAAGGAACTGATAAAGCAGCGCCGCGCGATGGCGCCGGCCTAGAGGGGGCTCGCGTGGAGACCGTCCTGTCCTCGGCCACCCGGGAGCTCCGGATCGGCGGGGATAACCCGTTCTGCATCGTGGGCGAGCGGATCAACCCGACCGGGCGCAAGATCTTCCAGGAGCAGCTGCGCCGGGGCGACCTGTCCCGGATCGAGGTTGACGTGGCCGACCAGGTCGCGGGCGGCGCGATGATGCTCGACGTCAACATGGGCACGCCGCTGGCCGACGAGGCGGAGCTGATGGTCGCCGCGGTGAAGCTCATCCAGGGCCGGTGCGACCTGCCGCTGTGCCTGGATTCCTCGATCGTCGAGGTGCTCGAGGCGGGCCTGGCCACCTACCAGGGCAAGGCGCTGGTCAACTCGGTGACCGCGGAGGACGAGCGGCTGGACGCGATCCTGCCGCTGGTGCGCCGGCACGGCGCGGCGGTGATCGCGCTGCCGAACGACGAGGAGGAGATCCCGGAAGAGCCCCGGCGGCGGCTGGAGCTGGTCCGCAAGATCGTGCGACGTGGCCACCGGGAAGCACGGCATCCCGCTCGAGGACATCGTGATCGACCCGCTGGCCATGCCGGTCGGCGCGGACACCACGCTGGTGCTGCGCACGCTGGAGACGATCGCGCTGGTGCGCGAGGAGTTCGGGCTGAACATGACGCTGGGCGCCTCCAACGTCTCGTTCGGGATGCCGGACCGCGGCTCGATCGGCGCGGCGTTCCTGCCGATGGCGATCGCGAACGGGCTGACCAGCGCGATCATGGACGCCCGCTCGCCCCAGCTGGTCCGCGCGGTCAAGGCCGCCGACCTGCTCACCGACAAGGACGCCTGGGGCGCCGGCTGGATCGCGGCGCACCGGGCGGCCCAGGCTCAGGCGCAGACCCAGGCTCAGACCCAGCCTCAGGCCGCCACGTGACGCAGGCGGCTGCGGACCCCGTGACCGGGGTGCCCGCCCGCGTCGAGCTGGAGTTCCAGCCGAGCGGAACCCGGGTCCGGGTGCCGCCCGGCGTCACCCTGTTCGACGCCGCGAGCTGGAACGGCATCGCCATCGACTCGACCTGCGGCGGTCACGGCACCTGCAAGAAATGCAAGATCAGGATCACCGGCGGGCAGGTGCCGGCCTCGCCGCTCGACGCGCGGGCGTTCTCCCCGGACGAGTTGCGGGACGGCTGGCGGCTGGCCTGCCGGGCGCAGGCCGACGCCGACCTGCAGATCGAGGTCCCGCCGCTGGTGACCAGGCCGAAGGCCGCCACGGTCGGGGTCGGCCGCCAGGTCATCCTGCGCCCGGCGGCGCAGAAGCGCTATCTCGAGCTGACCGAGCCGTCCCTGTCCGACCAGCGGACCGATCTCGAGCGGGTGCTGGCCGCGCTCGACGACCTGGAGCTGCGGGTCGACCTGGGGGTGCTGCGGTCGATCGGCCCGGTGCTGCGCGCGGCCGACTACCGGGTGACCGCGGTGATCGTCGACGACGTGCTGATCGACGTCCAGCCCGGGGACACCACCGCGCGGCTGTACGGCATCGCCTTCGATCTCGGCACGACCACGGTGGTGGCCACGCTTCTCGACCTGTCCACCGGGGCGCCGCTGGCCGTCGCGTCTATGCTGAACAAGCAGCAGCCGTTCGGGGCGGACGTGATCACGCGGATCAGCGCGATCATGATGGATCCGGCCGCGATGGACACCCTGGCCCGGCTGGCCCGCGAGACGCTGGCCGAGCTGACCGCGGACGTCTGCGGCCAGGCGGGCGTGGACCCCGCGGAGGTCGGCGAGGTAGCGCTGGCCGGCAACGCCACCATGACGCACATCGTGCTCGGTATCGACCCCGAGCCGCTCGGCGTGGCGCCGTTCATCATGGCGGCGCGCCAGCTTCCGGAGGTCCTCGCCGGGGCCGACCTCGGCTTGCCCGTTCATCCCCGCGCCCGTGCGTTCATGTTCCCGGCCTTCGGCGCGTACGTCGGCGGGGACATCACCGCCGGGCTGCTCGCCTCGGGCATGGACCGGGACTCGCGCACCCGGCTGTTCGTGGATATCGGCACGAACTGCGAGATCGTGCTGGGCAACCGGGACTGGCTGCTGGCCACCGCGGCGCCGGCCGGCCCGGCGTTCGAGGGCGCGGCGATCCGGTGCGGGATGCGCGCCGCCGACGGCGCGATCGAGGTGGTCTCGATGACGCCGGACGGGCTGGACCTGCGGGTGATCGGGGACGCCGAGCCGGCCGGGCTGTGCGGCTCCGGGCTGGTGGACGCCGTGGCCAGCCTGGTCGGCGTGGGGCTGCTCGACCGCTCCGGGCGGTTCGTGCCCGAGCCCGACGCGCCGGCGCTCGCGCCCGGCCTGGCGGGCCGGCTGACCATGCTGGGCGCCGAGCGGGTCTTCGTGCTGCACTGGCTCGGCGAGCCGGGCGACGTCGAGCGGTCGATCTACCTGTCCCAGCGGGACGTGCGGGAGCTGCAGTTCGCCAAGGCCGCGATCGCAACCGGCTGGAACGTCCTGCTGCAGGAGGCCGGGCTGGGCCCCGGCGACATCCAGCAGGTGCTGCTGGCCGGCTCGTTCGGCAGCTACCTGTCGCCCGCCAGCGCGATCCGGCTCGGCCTGGTCCCCCGGCTGCCCGTGCCGCGGATCGTCAGCGCCGGCAACGTGGCCGGCGAGGGCGCGAAGATGGCGCTGCTCTCGGTCCGTGAGCGGCCGGCGCGCTGGCGCTGCAGGAGGAGGTGAGGTATGTCGAGCTCTCCGACCGCAGCGACTTCAACGACGCGTTCGTCGACCAGCTGCAGTTCCCGGCCTGAGGTCGCCGTCATCGCGTGCGGGGCGCTCGGCGGGCACATCCGCGAGATCGCCGCCCGCCGCGGCTGGCCGGTCGAGCTGCACAACCTGCCCTCGCTGCTGCACAACCACCCGGAGCTGATCGCCCCGGCCGCCGAGCGGCTGGCCCGCGAGCTGCAGGCCCGCGGGTTGCGGGTTGCGCTCGGCTACGCGGACTGCGGCAGCTACGGCGCGCTCGACGAACTGTGCTCCCGGCTGAACCTGCACCGGCTGCCGGGGCTGCACTGCTATGACGTGCTGGCCTGCCCGGACCGGCTGCGGGCGATGTTCGAGCGAGAGCCGGGAACCTACCTGCTGACCGACTTCCTGGTGCGCAGCTTCCGCCGCTCGGTGCTGGCCGAGCTGGGCCTGGATGCCCGGCCCGAGCTGTGGCCGGACTATTTCGGCCACTACCGGCGGCTGGTGTGGCTGGCGCAGTCCCGCGACGCCGCCCTGGGCGCCGAGGCGTCGGCCGTCGCCGCCATGTTCGGCCTGCCGCTGACCGTTATGGATGTCGGGACCGGAGGCCTGGAGCGCGAGCTCGCGCGGTTGCTGTCCGAGGCTGTCCCACGATGACGCGCGGCAAGCTGGCCCGCGTGGCGCCGCTGCTGCAGCGACCCCGGTACGAGGTGTTCCCCGCGGCGTCCACCGAGGACGCGGTGCTCGAGTGGGTGCCCGCCGACCTGCCGGTAACGGTGACCGCTTCCCCGGCCAAGGGGCTCGACCCCACCCTGGACCTCACCGAGAAGCTGACCGCCCGGGGCTACCGCGTGATCCCGCACCTGTCGGCGCGGCTGGTGCGCGATGACGCCCACCTCGCCGAGATCGTGGCGCGGCTGACGGCGTACGGGGTGGACGACGTGTTCGTCCCGGCCGGCGACGCCGACCCGCCCGCCGGGCAATTCGACAGCGCGCTGGCCCTGCTCGACCGGCTGGCCAAGATGGGCAGCCCGTTCTCCCGGGTCGGGGTGACCGGCTACCCGGAAAGCCACCCGAAGATCGGTGACGACATCACCATCCAGGCCATGTGGGACAAACGGCGTCACGCCACCTACCTGGTCAGCAACCTGTGCTTCGACCCGGCCACGCTGCGGCAGTGGATCACCCGGGTGCGCGGGCGCGGCGTCACGCTGCCGCTGTTCGTCGGCCTGGCCGGACCGGTGGACCGGGCCAGGCTGTTGCGGATGGCGGCGAAGGCCGGCGTCGCCGAGTCGGCGAGATTCCTGTCCGGGCACACCGAGTGGTTCCTGCGCCTCGGCACGCCCGGCGGCTACAGCCCGGAGCGGCTGCTGGAACGGACCGCGGCCACGCTGACCGACCCGGCCTCGGCCGTCGAAGGGCTGCACGTGTTCACCTTCAACCAGGTCCGCCAGACCGAGCAGTGGCGGCGCTCGCTACTGCAGCGGCTGGCCGCCTGAACCACCGGGTGCACTAGGGTGCTGCACGTGACCGTGCCCCTGGTGGCCGTCGGCCCGGCCCGCCGTGACTTCGCCGAGAAGGCGATCCGCGACGGCGGCGGCGAGCCCATCGACGTCGACGCCCGCGCCGACGCGCTCGTCTGGCTCGACCCGGACGACCTCGACGGGCTCCGCGCCGCGCTGGCCACGGCGAGTTCCGCGCGCTGGGTGCAGCTTCCGTACGCCGGCGTCGAGCGGCTGGCCGCGGCCGGGATCTTCGATCCGGGCCGGGCCTGGACCTCGGCCAAGGGCGCCTACGCCGAGCCGGTGGCCGAGCACGCGCTCATGCTGGCCCTGGCCGGCCTGCGCCTGCTGCGGCAGCGCATCATGGCCCGCTCCTGGGGGAAGCCGGCCGGGATCAGCCTGTACGACCAGCCGGTCACGATCCTGGGCGGCGGCGGGATCACCGCGAGCCTGCTGGACCTGCTCGCGCCGTTGCGCGTTACCGCGACCGTGGTGCGCCGCCGCCCCGACCCGGTCCCGGGGGCGGCCCGGACCGTGGCCCAGGCCGACCTGCACGACGCGCTGTCCGGCGCGCAGGCCGTGTTCCTGGCCCTGGCCCTCACCCCCAGCACCGAGCACATCATCGGGCCGGCCGAGCTGGCGGTGATGCGGCCCGACGCCTGGCTGGTGAACGTGGCCCGGGGCCGCCACGTCGACACCGACGCCCTGGTCGGCGGCGCTGACCGCGGACGCCATCGGCGGCGCGGCGCTCGACGTGACCGACCCCGAGCCGCTGCCGGACGGGCATCCGCTGTGGGAGCTGGAGCGCTGCATCATCACCCCGCACACCGCCGACACCACCGAGATGATCAGGCCGCTGCTGGCCCGCCGGATCCAGGACAACGTGGCCAGGTTCGCCGCGGGCGAGCCCCTGGTCGGGCTCGTCGATCCCGCCCTGGGCTACTGACGCCTGACGGGGCGGGCCGCACGGCCCGCCCCGTCGTGTGCCGCTGGCCGGGAGGTGCCGCCGGCGAGTACGGCTGCCGGTCAGTGGCTGGGCACCGCGAGCATGCCGTCGGTGTTGCCGGCCGAGTCGGTGTAAAAGCCGACCAGGTCGCCGCGGTCGTTGATGCCGTTGACGATGGTCATGTTCACGCCGTGCGGGTCGTTCACGGTCGTGAACCCGTGCCCGGGCCGCCAGGTGAAGCCGTGCATGACCGCGTTGTTGCCGGTGCCGACCGTGTACGCGCCCACGACCTCGTCGGAGTCGTTGACGCCGAAGGCCTGGGTCATCGAGGCGCCGGGGACGGCCAGGGTGAGGAAGCGGCCGTAACCGTACTTGAGGAACGCGACGGTCACCCCGTGGGAGTTGGTGTAGAAGCCGGCCACGTCGCCGTGGTTGTTGATCGCGGCGGCGGTCAGGCTCGGGCCGGCCATGCCGCCCGGGGCGCCCGGCTTGAGCACCCGGCTGAACCGGTGGGTGATGATGTTGTACTCGTAGCCCCGGTTGTTGCCCTGGCCGTTGGTGTAGAAGCCGACCGCCGCGTCATGGTTGTTGACCCCGAGCAGCTGGTCGACCGGCGGGTTCGCGTTGTCGCCGGTCGGGAAGTTCACGTTGTGGAACCGGCCGTTCCTCAGGTAGAAGCCGAAGTTGTTGTTGGTCATGCTGGCGGTGTTCTGCGTCGACCAGAACCCGACCTGGACGCCCTCGTCGTTCAGGCCGGTGAGCTGGGTCTGCACCGAGCCGGGGAAGTTGATGCTCTGGTAGTTCCCCTGGCCGTACGGCAGGCGCAGCAGGTAGCCCTTGTTCGGGTGGCCGGCGGCGCCGGAGCCGAAGTAGCCGGCGATGTGGTCGTTGTCGTTGATGCCCAGCAGCTGGTTGAACGTCAGGTCCTTGGCGTTGTTCAGGGTGGTGAAGTGGTACCTGCCGCTGCCGTTAGGAATCTGGGCCGCCCGGGCGGCCTGGGTGCTCGCGTTGGCCGGAGTCAGCAGCGTCAGGGCGGCCGTGGTGGCCAGCGCGCCGGTCGCGGCCGCGGCCACGCCGACGCGCAGCCCGGTGCGCAGGGAGATCTTCCGCCGGGCGCGGCGCGGGTGCGTGTCGTCGGTGGGCTCGCCGTGAAGGTGGTCGGTGGAACGCATCGTCTGATCCCTTTCTGGTGCCGTAGTGGCGGGCTGAGCCGGAGCAGTCGTGGCCGCGCGCCGTGGTCCGTTCGCAGACCAGGTTTCCCGCCCGCACTGGGGGATTCGCTAGGCGATCTGGGGGAAGCACAAGGGAATCGGTTGCGAGACGCCGGGAAGGCCTCGTAATCAGTCGCGTGCGCCTGGCCCCTGCAGGCACCAGGCGTCGGCGACGATGCGCCAGGTGCCGTCGGGATGGCGCCGGACGACGGTGGAGCCGAGCCCGCTCAGCCGGATCGGCTGGCCGCCGGGCCCGGGACCCGCCATGTGCCGCTCGCCGAGCACCAGCGCGAGGCCGCAGGCCGGCAGCACCGAGCGGATCCGGGCCGCCAGCGGCAGCCGCAGCTCCATGAGGCATCGCAGCAGGTCGCCGACGCTGGCGCCGTCGCCGGCCGCATCCCCGGCCCACGGCCGGAAAAGCGCTGCCCGCTCGTACTGGGCCAGCGCAGCCTCTAGGTCGCCGTCGCTGAGCGCCAGCGACACCAGCTCGATGGCTTCCTCGGGTCGGCGGGCGGTCGGCGGCGCGATGGGGTCGGACAACGCTGCCTCCTTGGTGGGCGATGACTGCGCCGCCCAGGCAGGTGACCTGGCCGGCCCCCGCCGGTCAGCCGCCAGCCTCCCAGCCCGGACCGGGGGAACCGGCCGGGCTCAGGGGGAAGCTCAGGGGGGCGCTACCGCTCGGCCAGCAGGCGCCGGTACAGCGCGGTGGTCTCCGCCGCGGGCGGCACGCCGACCTGCCCGCGCAGCATCTCTTCCAGTTCCCGGTAGTGCTGGACGGCCCGCGCCGTCTCGCCGAGCCGGGCCCAGCTGGTCATCAGCTCCCGGTGCGCGGTCTCGTTCAGCGGCTCATGAGCCACCGCCCGGCGGAAGGCGGTCACGGCCGACTGGTGACGGCCGGCCGCGGCATGCAGCCGACCGGTGGCCAGCAGCGCCGACTCGAAGGCACGGCGGAGCTCGTCCCGGCGGGTCTGGGCCCATTCGCCGGCCGCCAGGTCGGCCAGGAAATCGCCGCCGTACGCGGCGATCGCGCGCTGCAGGTCAGGCAGGGCCGCGGCCGCCGGGCGGGCGCGCCGGGCGGCCGCGAGGGCCTGCTCGAACGTCTCGACGTCGCAGTCATGGTTCCGCGTGCCGTTGAAGGCGTAGCGCCCCTCCACGTACAGCACCCAGCCGGGATCGCCCAGCGCGCGGCGCAGCTCGCGCAGCGCCGTGTGCAGCGCGTTTCCCAGCCGTTCCCGGGCCTGGTCGGGCCAGAGCGCGACGCCCAGCTGCTCCCTGGTCATCGGCGGCGAGGTGGCGAGCAGGAACAGCAGCTCGCGCGGCTTTCCGTAACCCCAGTCGGCGGCGGTCACCAGGGTGTCCCCGCGGTGGACGGTGGCCGCGCCGAGCGCTCTGACGCGAAGCACGACGTCCGTGTCCTCGGCCTCGCCGGCCTCGCCGGCCTCGCCCTCCGGCCCGGACCGCGGGCGCTGGGCGGCCGGCCGGGCGGCCTTGCGGCGCTGCGCCGGGCTAGCCGCAGCCGCGGGCACCGGTGCCCCCGTCCCGTCCGCCGCAGGTGCCGGCTCCCCCGTGGCGACGGTCCCCGCCCCAGCCCCCGCGGGAGCGGCCGGGGCCGCGGCAGCGGCTGGGACCGCAGGCGCAGCCGGGGCCGCCTGGCCTGCCGCCTGATCCGCCGCCGGCGGGCCAGCCCCGGGCAGCTCGGCCAGCAGATCCTCTACCGACGCCATCCGGCCCTGGCGCCACGCCGCCTCGAACGCGTCGTCGCCCAGCGCGGCCCGCGCCCCGTCCAGGGTCGCGACGTGCTCGGCCGCCTCACACGGAGCCACTACGGTGCCGATCGCGCCGCGCATCTCCTCGGCCGCGGCCAGCAGGCGCGTGGCCTGCAACGGGCCGCCGCGGGCCAGGGCCAGCGCGGCCAGGTCGTCGAGCACGCTGCAGGCACGCCACTGGTCGCGCAGGTCACGGTGGACCTCAAGGCTGCGGCGCAGCAGCGCCTCGGCGGCCGGGTCGCCGCGGTCGATGGCCAGCAGTCCCAGCTGCTCTAGCGACCACGCGATGCCCTCACGGAAACCTATCTTTTCTGACAGCGAGCGGCTCTCCTCGAGCAGCGCGGCCGCCCGCTCCTGGGCTCCCTGGTACCGCGCGATGATGCCCAGGCTGATTAGTGACCACGCTGTGCCCTCGACGTCGCCGAGTTTCCTGGACTCCCCCAGCGCCGTCGCGCACTCCGCGGTGGCCCGCTCGAAGTCGCGCTGCAGCCACGAGGCAAAGCCTAGGTAGCCGTGGGCGCTCGCGGCGGCCCACCGGTCGCCCGTCGCCTCGGCGATGGCCAGGCCTTCCTCGTGCAGTTCCATCGAGCGGGCGTACCTGCCCTGCTCCCGGGCCACGCTGCCGAGCGCCTGCAGCGCGCGGGCGATGCCCTGCGCGTCGTCCAGCTCCCGGTACAGCCGCAGAGCGGCCTCGAGCCGGCGGATCGCCGGGACGTACTCGCACTGCAGCAGCGCGAGCCGGCCGCTGCCCAGCAGCGCCTTGGCCAGCAGCACGGCGGGCGCGTCGGGCCCGATCGTGACGGCGGAGTCCATCCAGTGCCGGACCTCGCTGTACTGCCCCCGCAGGTAGGCGTAGCGCTCCAGCGGCCCGGCGATCCGCAGCGCCCCGCGCACGTCGCCGGACGCCCGCGCGAACTCCACCGCCGCGCGGAGATTCGAGGTCTCGGCCTCGACGCAATTCAGCTCGCGCTCCAGGTCCACGGGCCCGTGGGCGTCGTCGTTCCCGCCGATCCGCGGTTCGATCTGCTCGACGAAGTCTGCGAAGAACAGCAGGTGGGCCCGCCGGGTCGGCTCCTCCTCGGACGCCGCGGCCAGGTACTCTCGCGCGTAGTCGCGGACCGTGGCCAGCAGGTGGTAGCGCACGTCGTCGCCGGTGTGGTCGACCCGCAGCAGCGACTTGTCGGCGAGCCGGGTCAGCAGGTCAAGCACCTGGCCGGGGCGGATGTCGCGGCCGGCCGTGACTTTCTCGGCCGCGGCCAGCGTGAACCCGCCCGCGAACACGGCCAGCCGCCGGAAGACGGCCCGCTCGTCCTCCGCGAGCAGGTCGTGGCTCCAGTCGAGCGTGGCGCGCAGCGTCTGATGGCGGCGCGGCGCCGTCCGGACCCCGCCGACCAGGACCGCGAAGATGTCGTCCAGGCGCTCGGCGAGCTGGCCGACGGAAAGGATCCGCAGCCGCGCGGCGGCCAGTTCGATCGCCAGCGGCAGGCCGTCGAGCCGCCGGCAGACGTGATGGACGGCGGCGGCGTTCTCGTCGACGAGCCGGAACGACGGGAGCACCAGCTGCGCGCGCTGCTCGAAGAACCGGACCGCGTCGAACTCGGCGATCGCGGACGGGGCGGGAACGATGTCGTCTCGGGGCAGCGCGAGCGGCGGGACGGCGAGCTGCCGCTCCCCGTCCACGCCGAGCGCCTCGCGGCTGGTGGCCAGGATGGACAGGGCCGGGCAGGACCCGAGCAGGCGATGGGCCAGTTCGGCGGCGGGTGCCGCCAGGTGCTCGCAGTTGTCGAGCACGATCAGCATCGAGTGCTCGCCCACGTGCTCGGCGATCGTATCGGCCACGTCCCGCCCGGGCTCTTCTCCTGCGCCCAGGCTGCCGGCGACGGCCAGCGCGACGACCTCTGGGTCATCGATCGGGGCGAGCTCGACCCAGCACACACCGTCCGCAAAGGTTCCGCGTACGGCATCCGCGGCCGCCAGGGCCAGGCGTGTTTTTCCGGTGCCGCCGGGCCCGGTCAGGGTCACCAGCCGGCTGCCGCGACAGGGCGTCCACCGCATCCCGGAGCTCGCGCTGGCGGCCCACGAGCGGCACAAGCTGCACCGGCAGCCTGCCGACGGTCAGCAGTGCCATGGACCCCCTCCGCCGCGGGTTCCGGCGCATGGCCAGCCACGCGATGCGTGCCGGGCTGGACCGGCATATTTGTGCTGTGGCAAGTATCTCACCGCGCGCAGCGATCCCCGAGTCACCTGACTCCCTGCCGCGGCGAGCCCGGCCCGCGCCCGCGAGCCACCGGTACAATCGGGACTGGAATCCCGTTTCCGCGCACCGCGCGAATTTTGTCCGGTTGTCCATCCGCCTGAGGGGAGCGTAGCCCGGCCATGGCGAACAAGACCACCGGGGGGTTGCGGGCCGACGCCCGGCGGAACCGGGCCCGCGTCCTCGAGGTGGCGGCCGATATCTTCGCCACCGAAGGGCTCTCGGTGCCGGTGCACGAGATCGCCCGGCGCGCGGGGGTGGGCACCGGCACCGTCAGCCGCCACTTCCCCGCCAAGGAGGACCTGTTCGCCGCGATCCTGCTCGGCCGCATGGAGCAGCTGACCGCTGAGGCCGACGCGCTGGCCAGCTCCCGTGATCCGGGCCCCGCGTTCTTCGCGTTCTTCGCCGCGCTGGTCCGCGAGGGCGCCGCGAACCGGGGTCTGGCCGAGGCCCTGGCGGGCGCGGGCTACGACCTGGACAGCACCGCGATCCGCGCCGGGTACGACGTAACGGGTCGGCTGCGTGACCTGCTGGCCCGGGCGCAGCAGGCGGGAGCCGTCCGGCCGGAGATCGACGACGCCGACGTCAAGGCGCTGCTGGCCGGCTGCCTGGGCCGGGACGGTGACGGCGCCGCGCTGGACCGGATGGTCGCGGTGGTCTGCGACGCGCTCCGCCCGCCGGGCTGAGCGCGAGGCCGGCTTTGGCCGCAGCCAGAAGACCGGCCGCCCGTGCGGGGACCCAGGTGCTCCCGGCTACGCCTGCTCCCCGCGATCGTGGAGAGTTTTCGGCAAATAGCGCACATAAGTCTCCACGATCATGACCCATTTCTCCGCGTGTCGTTCCCGGGCTCCTGACGCCGGCCCGGACACAATAGGCCAAGGCCCCTCCATGTATGAGATGGAGGGGCCTTGGCTGGCCTGGCCGTCGTGGGGTGCCGATCGCTCGGCGCCACGCCCGCCTGGCCGCCACCGCCGTCGGGGACCCGCCCGGAGTACCGGTTTCCCGGCCTCCCGGACGTCCCCGGGGTTGCCCCCGGGAGGTACCTGTCTTTAGTGGTGAGAGCTTTTCTACGCCCGCGCCCGGCCGCGGCACAAGAGTTTTTCCGCCGCTATTTCAAGATTCTTTGGTCATCCACAGCGTGCCCGGTGTTGTCCCCCGCTGGCGGGCTGTTTTCCACCGCACCATCCACACGATGGTCCACAGTTACCCGCCGGCTCAGGAGCCGGCGTCGCGGGCGCGGATGGCCGTGACGAGCGCCGGGATCACCTGGTTCAGGTCACCGATCACCGCGTAGTCGGCGTGCGTGATGATCGGCGCGTCCGGGTCGGTGTTGACCGCCACGATGTGCTTCGCGCTCAGGCAGCCCGGCCATGTGCTGGATCGCCCCGCTGATCCCGCAGGCCAGGTAGAGCTCCGGCGAGATCCGGGTGCCGGTCTGCCCGACCTGCTGCTTGTGCGGCCGCCAGCCCTGGCTGGTCACCACGCGCGAAACGCCGACGACGCCGCCGAGCAGCCCGGCGAGTTCCTCGAGCATCCCGAATCCGTCCGGGCCGCCGACGCCGCGTCCGCCGCCGACCACCACCCGGGCGGTGGCCAGCGACACTCCCGCACTGCGCTCGGCCGACTCGGCGGCGACCACGGCAGGTCCGCCTCGTCCAGCGCGGGCTGGTACGTGCGGACGGCGGGCTCGGCCGGGTGACCGGCGGCCGCCGGCGCGACCGCGTCCACCGCGACGGTGAGCAGCGCGCACGAGGCGTCGAGCACGGCGTCCTCCAGCAGGCTGCCCGCCCAGCGGTGCCGGACGAGCCGGCAGCGTACCGTCGGCGTCCGCCGCGGCCGAGGCGCAGTTCGCCGCCATCGGCAGGCCGGTGAGGGCGCCCAGGTGGGCGAGCACCTCGCTGCCGCGGTCGGTGCCCGCCGCGACGACCGCGGCGTGCCGCGGGCAGCTCCGCGGCGAGGCCGGCCAGCGCCCGCGCCCAGGCCTGCGGCGCGTAACCGGCCAGCCGCAGCTCGCGACCGCGTACGACCGGCCGACTACCGCAACGCGGCAGCCCGCCGAGCGACGGACAGCGCTCGCGCCGACCGGGCACCGCCAGCCGGGCGTCGCGGCCGAACACGACCGCCGCCACGTCTCGCCCAGGCGGCCAGCTCGGGCGAAGGTGAGCGCGCGCAGCGAGGCGTCGGCGACCCCGTCGCCGTCCCGCTCGACCAGGCAGAGCACGGTCATCGACAGCACCCCCGAGGTCATCGAGCAGCCGGACCAGCGCGGGCACCGCGTCGGCCCGGTCCCCAGGATGTCGGCCCGCGGTCTCGCCCGCCGGAACCCGCAGGCCGTGTCCTTCGCAGGCCGTCGTCCCGCCACTGCACGGGGTACCGCTCGATGGCCGCGCGCTTGGCCCGCAGCCGACCCGGCAGCGACGGGTATCTGGGCAGGTTGATGCCCTCCTTTACGGAGATCACCGCGGGCAGCGGAAGGTCGAATACCTCCTCGGTGCCCCGGTACTCGCGCCTGGCTGACGCCCGGCCATCGTTAATCTCAATGTTCTTGATGCCGGTGACGCATGGCAGACCGAGTGCATGCGCAACCCGGACGCCGACCTGGTAGTCGCCGGTATCGGCCGCCTCGTTCCCGAACAGCAGCAGGTCGTAGGGCCGTCCGGACCCGCGGCGCGGCGCCGGGCCTGCGCGGCGATCGCCTCCGCGGTCGCGACCGGACCCCATTCGGCGCCGTCGGTCTCCAGCAGCACGGCCCGCGACGCGCCGAGCGCCAGCATGTCGCGCAGCTGGTCGGCGGCCTCGGGCGGGCCGAGCGTCAGCACCGATCACGCTGCCGCCCGGCCGCTCCGTGATCTGCACGGCCTCCTCGACCGCGCACTCCTCGTGCGGGCTCACCGTGAACCCGGACATCCGGGTATCGACGTCCTGGCCGTCGGCGGTCACGACGATCTTCCCGCCGACCATCGGGACCCGCTTGACGCAGACTGCGATCTCCATCGCGGTCAGCTCCTGATCCGCTCGTTCTCCGGGTCGAACAGCGGTGTCGACCCGGCCACCGCGACCGTCACCGGATACCGCTCGCCGAGGTACTCGACGGCCAGCGGGCTGCCGGCCACCGCCTGCTCGGCGGGCAGGTAGGCCATCAGCAGGTGCTTGCCGACCGACGGCCCGGAGCCCGCGCTGGTCACGTAGGAACGCCGGCCCTTGGCGTCGATCAGCGGCTCGCCGTCAGCGGGTCAGGACCGGCTCGCCGCCGAGCATGTAGCGCAGCTCGCCGTCGGACGCCGACCGGTGGTCGTCCACCGTCAGCGTGCACAGCACCGCGCACGGCGGGGATGTCGCGCTGCGCCAGGTAGGCGGCCTCTGCCGACGAAGTCTTGCGCCTTTACCGAGGGCCGGGTCATCCCGGCCTCCACCAGGTTGTAGGACGCAGTCGAGCTCCGCGCCGTAGGCCCGGTACCCCTTCTCCAGCCTGCCGGTGGTCCCGTAGACGCCGATGCCGACCGGGACCAGGCCGCCGGGCTGCCCGGCGTCCCAGATCGTGTCCCAGACCCGGCGGCCCTGTTCCATCGGCACGTACAGCTCCCAGCCGAGCTCGCCGACGTAGGAGATCCGCGAGGCCAGCACGGTGGCGCCGCCGACCTCGATCTCGCGGCAGGTCGCGAAGCCGAAGCCGCCGTGGGAGACATCGTCGGGGGTCACCGCGGCCAGCACGTCCCTGGCGCGCGGGCCCCACAGGCCGATCGTGGTCCACGCCGAGGTCAGGTCGGCGACCGCGGCGTCGGCAGGCAGGTGGTCGGTGAACCACTTGAGGTCCATCATCCCGGTCGCGCCGCCGGTGACCACGCGAAACCGCTGCGGCCCCAGCCGCATGATCGTCAGGTCGGCCACGAAGCCGCCGGCGTCGTTCGAGCAGCGAGGTGTAGACGACCCGGCCCGGCCCGACATCCAGCTGCGCGACGGCCAGCGACTGCACAGCGTTGAGGGCGCCGGGGCCGATCACTGTCGAAGATCGCGAACGCGGACAGGTCGACCATCCCGCAGCGCTCGCGCATGGCGAGATGCTCGGCGTTGATGATCGGCGACCACCAGCGTGACTCCCACTCGGCCTCGCGCTCCATCAGCCGGCCGGCGTACCGCTCGAGCAGCCCGGCGTTGGAGTCGTACCAGAACGGCCGCTCCCATCCGGCGGTCTCGAAGAACACCGCGCCAAGCTCGCGCTCGCGCTCGTACACCGGGCTGAGCCGCAGCGGCCGCCCGGACTCCCACTGCTCGGCCGGGTGCACGATCCCGTACATCTTGTTGAAGCCCTCGCGCGCCCGCGCGGTCACGTGCGCGGTGGTGCGCTGGTGCCCGTAGAACCGGGAGATGTCGGCCTCGTGGATGTCGATCTCCGGCACCGGCGCCGCTCATCCACTCGGCGACCGCGCGGCCGATGCCCGGGCCCTCCTTGATCCAGCTCGCCGCGACCGACCACAGCCCCGGAACCTCCGGCGTCTCGCCGAGCGCCGGATGCCCGTCCGGCGTCATCGAGATAAGCCCGTTGATCGCGTAACGGATGCCCGCCCGCTCGTCGCCGAGCAGCTCCGGCATCAGCTCCAGGGCCTGCAGCAGCTGCGGGTCGAAGTCGTCCTGGGTGAACGGCATCTCGGTCGGGCGACAGGACGGCCTCCTCGATCGACGGGATGTCGTCCGGGCGCGACGATGATCGGCCGGTGCGCGTAGGAGCCGACCTCCATGTCGCCGCCGTGCTGGCGCTCGTACATGTTGGTGTCCACGTCCCGGACGATCGGGTAGCTGATCTCGCCCGGCGTGTCGGCGAACAGCGCGATCGGCCCGACGCTGATCATCTGGTGCACGATCGGGGTCAGCGGGATCCGGGCCCCGGCCATCCGCGCGATCCGCGGGCTCCAGACGCCGCAGCAGACCGCGACGACCTCGGTCTCGATATCGCCCTTGGTGGTGCGGACCGCGCTGACCCGGCCGGCGGCGTCGATGTCGATGCCGAGCACCTCGGTGCCGGCCAGCACGGTCAGCGCGCCGAGCTGCTGTGCCCGCTCGCGCATCAGCGTTCCGGCGCGCAGCGAGTCGACCACGCCGACCGTCGGGAAGTGCGCGCCGCCGAGGATGACGGACTCGTCGAGGTACGGGACCAGCTTGGCCACCTCGGCCGGCGTCAGCAGCTGGGCCGGGATCTGCCCAGGCCTTGGCCGCCGTAGCAGCGACGGCGCAGCTCCGCATCCGCTCCGCGGTCCGGGCGACCTCGATCCCGCCGCTCTCGGTGAACACGCCGAGCTCCTGGTACTGCTCGGTGCTGTCGGCGGTCAGCTCCATCATCATCTTCGAGTACTCGATCGGGAAGATGAAGTTGGAGGCGTGCCCGGTCGAGCCGCCGGGGTTGGGCATCGGGCCCTTGTCGACCAGCACGAGCTCGCTGCCAGCCGAGCCGGGCCAGGTGGTAGGCCAGGCTGTTGCCGACGATGCCGGCGCCGATGATGACGGCGCTGGCCCGGGTGGGGATGTCGTTCATGAGCTGGTGCCTTCCTCCTTTGGGTCAGGAGCGCGCCGGCCCCGCCGCCCACTTGCGTGGGCGGCGGGGCCGGCTGAAGCCCCGCGGCGCAGAGCGTGCCCCGCCTACTCGACCGGGATCTCCTTGTTGATCAGGCCGAGGTCGATGCCCTGCCTGCGGCGCACGATCCGTGCGACCACGTACAGATCACGATGGCCAGGACGTACATCGCGCCCATGTAGACAGCGAGTCCTGGTTGTTGACGAAGTAGTTGGCGTTGCTGAGCCATTCGTACAGGTTGAAGCCCAGCAGGCCGATCGTGACCACGCCGGCCACCGGGACGATCTGCACGCCGAAGATCTTGATCCTGCTGGCCGGCGAGGCCCGCCACAGGTCCGGCTTGAGGAACGGCAGGAGCACCACCGCGATCGCGCTGAACAGGTACGTCACCGCGATCACCAGCGTCGCGTCGCAGCGTGTAGGTCACGGAACGTCGAGTCGAGTACGCGTAGACCGCGCTCAGGCCCACCGCGGGCAGCAGCATCAGGATCAGCGAGTAGAACGGCACCTTGCGCTTCTCCGACACCTCGGCCGCCCGGTCGGGCAGCACCCGGTCGAAGGCCGCGGCGAAGATGACCCTGGTCGAGGACAGGAACAGCGTGCCCACCCAGCCGAAGAACCACAGGCTCATCACCAGGATCAGGACGACCTGGAACGCGGTGTTGTGCACCAGCCAGCCGGCGAACAGCACCGGGTACGGCCAGACTGGCAGGACCGAACTGCGGCGTCAGATGAAGGTCTGTAGTTCAGCGGTTGGAGTTCTGGTAGAAGGCCCAGCCGAAGGTCTTGTCCATCAGCAGCAGGAAGATCACGGTCAGGATGACCGTGATCCACAGGCCGCCGAACATGCCGGTGAACACGCGCTTGAAGTCGCTCGCGCCGCGGATCTCGCCGTACAGCGTGGCGCCCCAGTTCGGCCACAGGATGAAGAACATCATCGCCGGAACCAGGAGCATGGTCGGCCCGAGCGGGCCGAAGCCGAACGGCGAGGTGGTGTAGCCGGCCTTGGCCGCCGCGACGTTGGTGGCGGCGTACGCGTTGCTGACGCCGAAGAGCCGGTGCGCCTCGAGGTTGAACGAGCTGACGAAGCTGGCGTGCGAGTTGACCAGCAGCAGGATCACGATGACCGCGAACCCGACCAGGCCGCCGTAGAAGCACCACTTCTGGATCTTGGCGTACCCGCCCATCCCGAGCGAGACCAGGACGCCAGCCATGACGATCGTGATGACCGTCACGATGAAGATCCCGTTCTTGGTGCCGAACCAGGCGTAGCCGCCGCCGGGCCAGGTCCACTTGAGCGTGGCCCAGAGCGGCTGGAAGAACTGGACCGAGAGGATGTTGCCGTAGATCGGCGCCCACAGCCAGAGGATGAACCACCAGCCGGTGGCGGCCATCACGAAGCCGAGGCCGCTGCCCAGGATCCTGGTCTGCCAGACGTAGTCACCGCCGGCCCGCGGGATCGTGACGATCAGGCCCGCGTACGCGACCACCAGGAACGACACCCAGACCGCCGAGATCAGCACCGACGTGATCAGCTGGCCCTTGGGGAACGCCGGGCCGGCGAAGGTGAACTCGTAGATGCCCAGCGTGACGAAGTTGGTCGCCAGGCAGGCGTAGATCATCGAGTCGCGGACCGACCAGCCGCGGACCAGGCCGGTCGCCTTCCGGAGGAACAGTGTCGGCGTCTCGCCGACGGCGTCCGCCGCCATTGCGCCTCCAAGTCACGGGTCTTCGTGGTCGTTGGCAGCCCGCATACTGTACCGCTTTGGTGATCAGTTACGACCACTTGTACTCAGCCGTTGACAAACAGATACCTGGTGACTTTGCCCTTCTTCGGGTTCAGCTCCAGCACCGCGCCCTGCAGCACGCCATCGCCGTAGACGCTGCCGGGATTGATGGCCAGCGTCCGGCCCATCCGCTTGATCCCGCGGCTCTCGTGAATGTGCCCGTGCACCGACAGCATCGGCTGGTGCTTCAGGATCGCGTCCCGGACCGCGGTCGAGCCCACCGCCTTCATCACCGCGCCGCCGTGCGTCGGCCGCAGCGTCGCGTCGAGCGCGGGCGCCTCGTCCAGTCCGGTGCCGTACGGCGGGGCATGGAAGTTGAAGATCGCCCGCTCCATGTCGGGCACCTCGGCTGACCACCGTCTCGATCTTGGCCGCCAGCTCCTCCTCCGGCGCCTCGCGGAAGGTGTCCCACGGGGTCGGGTTGGTCCAGCCCATCGAGACCAGGTGGAAGCCGTCGAGGTCGAGCACCTTGCCCTCGGCGAAGCTGCACGCACGGCGACTACTCGATGACGTCGTCGATCTCCCAGATGTCGTCGTTGCCGCCGTTGAGGATGCACGGGATGTCGCCGCCGCTGCAGCTTGCCGTCGGCCATGTCGAGCCACCGGTCCAGCGACTTGATCATCTCGACGGTGAACCTGCGGTCGACCGCGCCCTCCTCCTCGCTGAGCACCTGCAGCTCGTCCGGGGTGACGATCGCCGGGTAGGAGCCGCGGTTGCGGATCAGGCGCTGGACGTCCTCGAGCTCGGCCTGGGTCTCCAGGCGCTGGACTCCTGGCCGCCCAGCGTGACCTGCCAGTGGCCGCCTGGTACGCGACGATCGGCACCATCACCTTGCCGGTGACGTCACCGCCGAGCACACCATGTCGGCCTTATAGAACGCGGCGGCAGTTCAGGAACTTCCGCCAGCAGATCTCGGAGCCGTGGATATCGGTGGCAAAGAAGATCTTCATGTGCCCACCATGTTCATAGACGGTGCTTCCGTGCAACGTGTAGCATCCGGCGCAACAGGGCGTCAAGCACCTGTTCAGGCGAAACTAGCCATACGGCAAGGTCAGCGGGCAAGTCCGCGCCCCGCGACGACGGGTCAGTGACCGACTTCCTCCGGCAGTTCATACCAGCGAACCCGGTCGCCGACGTTCGCCCGCAGCTTCCACTTCACGCCCTTGGGCGCGAGACTCGGCCAGCTCCAGCAGGTCGCTGACTGCGCGATTGGATCGAGCGGCGGATCGGGCGGGAGCAGCTCGGGGTGCTCGTCGGCCAGCGCGGGGAGCTTCTTCAGGTTGCCGGTGACCGTGCGCCACCAGCCCCAGTCCGCGCCGAGCACCTTGGTGAAGCGGTCGGTGTCGATCGACGCGCCGCCGTCCGCGGCCGCGGCGCCGCTCCCGCTCACCGGCACCCCGCCGAGCAGGTGCAGGTTCCCTGGCGTCCTTCTCGTTGAGCTCCACGATCTGCAGCTTCGACAGCAGCACGTCGACCACGTCCAGGGTGAACGGCAGCCGGTCGAACGTCGGCCGGAAGTCGAGGGTGTGGCACATGGTCAGCCGGTCGACCATGACGTCGATCGGCCGTCCCGACGGGCGCGGTGAAGTACATCTGCCGGTCGCCGTTGAGGTTGTTGAACCTGCGGTCCGGCTCGCAGCCGCTGCGCTCCAGGTAGGCGGCCACGTTCTTGCGGCCCTTCGACAGGCAGGCGAAGTCGATGTCCTGCTCGCGGCGCAGCCGGGGCGGGAAGCTCGGGCAGATGACCCGGACCGCCAGGCCGCCGAGCAGCTTGAGGCCGAGGCCCGCGTCCGCGGCGCGCCGGGCGAGCGCGAAGGCCTCGGGTAGCGGATCGTCTGCGGGGCCCGGCCCGCGGGCCTGGCCGGGTGTGTCAGTGACCACGGTTGCTCCCTGCTGGCACGACGGCGCTCACGGCGATCTGGCGCGCCACCCGCACAATACCGCTGGTCGGGTCGTAACGCGTCATGCCTGGCGCCGGCTGGAGACGCGTTGACGCGGGGCGGACCACTGCCATCCTGGTTGCGTGTCAGAGGCTGAAGTTGCTGCTGGCGCAACCTATCAGTCGGCGGAGCGCGTGCTGGCGCTCCTGACGAGCTTCGATGAGTCCCGCGCGGAACTCGGCGTCACCGAGATGGCCGCCTCGCTCGGCGTGCACAAGTCGACCGCCTCGCGCCTGGCCGCCGCGCTGGAGCGGGCCGGCCTGCTGACCCGCGCCGGACGGCGGTTCCGGCTCGGCCCTGGAGGTGATCCGGCTCGGCACGCTGGCGCTGCGGAGCCTCGACCTCGTCGCCGCGATGCAGCCCGCGATGGACAAGCTGTCGCAGCAGACCGGCGAGACCGTGAACCTCGCCGTGCCGTATGGCGCCGACATGCTCAACGTCGCCGAGGTTCCGAGCACCTACATCCTGAGCTGCTCCGGCGGCTGGATCGGCCGCCGGACCAAGCCGCACGCGGTCGCCAACGGCAAGGTCCTGCTTGCCTACGGCGCCATCCCGGTGCCCGGCCAGCTGGAGCGGTACACCGAGCACACCATCACCACCCGACGCGCTCACCGCGGAGCTGGCGACGATCCGCCGTGACGGTTACGCCACCGCGGTCGCCGAGCTGGAGGACGGGCTGGTCGCGGTGGCCTCGCCGGTGCTCGACGCCGCCGGGACCTGCGTCGCCGCGCTGTCGGTCTCCGGGCCCGCCTACCGGATGCTGCCCGAGAAACTGGACGAGCTCGGCAGGCTCTGCGCCGACGCGTAACCGGCCCGCCCAAAGAGAGGCTGCGCATGCACGAGCACCTGCTGTACATCGACGGAGCCTGGCGCGGCGGCGGAGGCGGCGCGGCGGAGGCGATCAGCCCGTCGTCGGGCGAGGTGTTCGCCACGGTGACCGTGGCCGATCCCGCCGACGTCGACGACGCCGTCCGCGCCGCAGCGGCCGCCTGGCCCGCGTGGGCCGGCGCCTCCGCGTTCGACCGCGCGGCGTGGTGCGAGCAGATCATCGCCGGGATCAGGCACCGGCGCGAGGAGCTGGCCCGCGCGCTGACCCAGGACCAGGGCAAGCCGCTGGTGGCCGAGGCCTTCGACGAGGTCGACGAGCTGGCCGAGTACTTCCGGATGGCCGGCGAGGACGCCAAGCGCCGCGAGGGCGCGCTGCCGGCGTCGATGTCGGCCGGCCGCCGGATCCTCGTCGAGCGGGTGCCGCTCGGGGTGATCGGCGTGGTGAGCCCGTGGAACTGGCCGTACACGATGGGCGCCGAGGTGTTCGCGCCCGCGCTGGCGGCGGGCAACGTCGTCGTCTGGGTGCCCGCGCCGTCCACGACCGCGTGCTGCGCGATCCTGGCCGAGGTCATCGCGGACGCCAGCCACCGCGCGGACGCACCGCCCGGGGCGCGTGGCTTCAACTTCGTCCCCGGCCCCGGCCCGGTCGTCGGGGACGCCCTGGTCGGCCACCCCGGCGTGGCCGGCGTGGGCTTCGTGGGCTCGGTCGCGACCGGCGCCAACATCGCGGCGCGCGCGGCCGGCAAGACGCAGCTGCTCGAACTGGGCGGCAACGGGCCCATGGTGATCCTGGAGGACGCCGACCTCGAGCTGGCCGCGAACGCCGCGCTGGAGGCCGCCTACCTGTGCGCGGGCCAGAGCTGCACCGCGGGCGAGCGCTTCCTGGTGCACGCCGCCGTGCGCGACGAGTTCATCGACCGGGTCGTGGCGGCCACCAAGGCGAACATCAGGCTCGGCGACCCGTTCGACTCGCGGACCACGATGGGCCCGCTGAACAACGAGGCCACCGCGGCCAAGTTCGACCGGCACGTCGCCGACGCCGTCGCCGCCGGCGCCCGGATCTGCTGCGGCGGGCGCCGCGCGGACGGGTACCCGACCCGGCTGTACGCCGAGCCGACCGTGCTCGACGGCGTCACTCCCGGGATGGCGATCGAGCGGGAGGAGACGTTCGGGCCCGTCGTGCCGGTGGTCGAGGTGCGGTCGGCGGCCGAGGCCCTGGAGCTGACCAACGCCTCGCCGTTCGGGCTGACCGCGGCGGTCTTCACCGAGGACCTGGAGCGCGGCCTGGCGTTCGCCGAGCGCGCCCGGGCCGGCTGGGTCAACATCAACGCGTCGACCAACCTGTGGGAGTCGCACCTGCCGTTCGGCGGCCGGGCCGGCAGCGTCAGCGGCCGCGGCCGGGTCGGCGGGCGCTATCCCATGGACACGTTCACCGAGCCGAAGACCATTACGTTCCCGTCCCCGCGGTCTCGCTCGTAACCCGGTCCCGGCGCGCCGCGCGTCCGCGACGATGCGCTCCAGGCGCCGGCTGTGCGCGCCGCGCCAGTAGACGCGGCCGCAGTCCGGGCAGCGCGCGAACTCCTGGTACGTCCGGCGGGTACCAGGCTGCAGCAGCGGCTCCACGTCGGCCTTGGGCACCGCCGCCAGGCGGCCGTTGCACGCGGTGCACAGGGTCCAGGGCGCCAGGGGCGGCGCGAACCGGTCCAGCACGTCCTGTAGCTGCTGGTCGGCCCGGGTGCCGCGGACGTAACCGCCCAGCCGCAGGCTCCTGCGGCGCAGCAGCCCCCGGTCCTGGGTGAGCAGCACCCGGTTCCCGGCGTTCGCCTGCGCGATCAGTTCGTCGTCATCGGCGTCGTTGGAGTAGGCGCAGTCCACGCCGAGCAGCCGGAGCCGCCGGGCCAGGGTGCCGAGGTGCACGTCGAGGACGAATCGCAAGGGGCCCGGCAGCCGCTGTGGCCGGGTCGGCGGGCTGATCTCCGCCACGTCGCCGTCGGACGGCCGGTAGGACGCGGGCACCGGCCGGCCGCCGACAGCCAGCGTGCCCACCTCGGTCAGCGGCACGCCGAGCGACTCGACCAGGTGCCCGACGGTCGACGTCCCGTCGCAGGGAACCCGCACGCTGGCCTGCCGGTGGCGCGGCGCGAGGAGGAACCGGAGATCCTCGTCAAAGCGCAGGCTGACGCCGAGCTCGCCCATCCCCTCAGGATCGCATCCTGCCGCATGGCCCCCTGCGCATCGCATCTCGCGGCATCACATCTCGCCCATCGAAGTCCCTGCGACGGCCATGCTTGTTTTGTCGGTGGTTGCTGGTGGAATGGCGGCATGCCCAGGTACCGTGCAGCACATTCTTCGGCAGTGGTGCATCGTACTGCCCGCGCGGGCCTGCGGCTGACCGAGGGCAGCGGCGGCGGCTGGTGGGGTTATTGGTCTCGGCCGGGGACATATGGGCGTGCGTGCTGGAGCTGAACGGGTGGCGGCGGGCCCGCGGCGATGCCTCGCTGGTGTCGTATCCGGGGTTGTGCCGAGAGCTGGCCGCGGCGGGACCGGGGTGTTTCGGGGAGCTGGACAGCACTGGAGCCCGGTCGGTGCTGCGCCGCTACTCCGACGCCTGGTTCCCCGCCGCGCCGACCCATCCCCGCCGCGGCGGGGATGGGTCGGCGCGGTTCGCGCGGCGGCGCAAGATGATGCCGGTCCGCTGGTATCACGGCACCTTTACCCTGGAGGGCCGACGGCTGCGGATCCCGGTGGCCCGGGGCTGCTCGCCGTTATGGGTGCGGCTGGACCGGGACCTGCCCTACCCACCCGGCCAGGTCCGGTCGGTCACGCTGCTGCACGACGCGGGACGGCTGTAGGCCGACGTCACGGCCGAGGTCCCGGTCACGGTTTACCCTCCCGGCACGCGGCCGGATCCCGCCCGGGTGGCCGGGGTAGACCTGGGCATCATCCACCCGTACGCGGTCGCCGGGCCCGCTGGCGAGGCGCTGCTGGTATCGGCCGGGCGATCCGCGCCGAGCACCACCTGCACCTCAAGGACACCAAGGCGCGGCGCCGGGCGGTGGCCCACCGCGCGCCGAAACCGGGGCAGCGCGGGTCGCGGCGGTGGCGGCATTACCGGCGCCGCCAGCGCATCGTGGAGGCACGGCACCGGCGCCGGGTCCGCCAGGCCCAGCACGAAGCCGCCCGCACCGTGATCGGCTGGGCCGCCGCGCGCCGGATCGGCACCCTGGCCGTCGGCGACCCTCGCGGCGTGCTGGGCATCGATGCGGGCCGACGGCACAACCAGCGGACCCGCGACTGGCGGGTCGGCCGCCTGATCAGCGCGCTGCGCGACAAGGCCGCTCAAGCCGGGATCGCTCTCATCTTGGCCGATGAGCGGGGCACCTCTTCGACCTGCCCGGCCTGCCGCGCCCGGGTTCCCAAGCCCCCCGGCCGCGTGTTGTGCTGCCCGCGCTGGCCGGCCACCGCGACCTGATCGCGGCGGCCAGCATCGCCGCCCGCGCGGGCGGCGGCATCACGCCGGCGATCGTGGCCGGCGTCACGCACCGCCGCGCCGGTATCCACCCTCCGGGTGTGTCCCCGGCGCGACGTGACCCGCGCCGCCGCCCCCATCACGGCGACGCCCGCGGGTCCCCTGGCAGGCACCTGCCCGCCCCGCCGGACACCACCGGCCGGGGAGTCGCTCGCCCCACCGCGAGGACCTCGTAACGGCCACCGCCGAACCTACGAAGAGGTGCACTTCCCGTAATCCACGCTCAGCCAGTGCTCCGGCGCCATCCGGATCACCACGTTCTCGCCGTCTGAATCGGGATTGTCGGCCACGTAGCGGTCGCCGCCGTCGGTGCCCAGGTAGCGGCGGGCCATCGCGAGCCGCTCGTCAAGATCGAGTTCCTCGAACACGACCGGCCCCTCGACGCTGACGTAACGGTACGGCGGGTTCTCATCCTGCGCGCACAGGCTCATCCGGCCCGCCGCCGCGATGGCCTGCCCCTTGCGCGAGCTGCGGCCGGTGATCACGTTCACCGGGCCGCCGGGATAGTAGTCGTACCAGACCGGGACCGTGAGCGGTCCCCGGCCCCCTCCCGCCGTTACGCTCAGCACCCCGACATGCAGCCCGGCCAGGAACTGCTCCCGCTCCTCGACGCTCATGGTGAGCGACATGATGCCTCCCTCTGACCGGCCGGCCTGGCCCCGATTCTCGCAGAACCCCGGCTGCGCGGGCACCGCGCGTGGCGTTCCCTCCCGGTCCGCAGCGTGGTCTGGCCCGGCGAGCCTTAGCGGCGCCCATTCCCGCGTCGCGGGTTGCGGCGCTGCGGCCCGTTCCGCAGCATGGTCTGGCATGGAGATCCTGATCGAGCCGATGACGCTGCCCGACCTGGCCGCGGTGCTGGCCGCAGCTCGACCGGTTCTGGGGCGGCCGTGACTGCGCTTTCTGCACCAGCGCGTGTTCGTCCAGGAATTCGGCGACACCTGCCTGACCGCTCGCGGCCCGGACGGCCGGATCGCCGGTTACCTGATCGGGTTCCCGGCGCCGCGGCGCCTCGGCTACATCCACGCGGTCGCCGTGCGGGACGACGCGCGCGGGACGCGGCTGCGGTCAGGCCCTGTACCGGGCGTTCGCCGCCGCCGTGGCCGCGCAGGGAGCGGACCGGCTGAAGGCGATCACCAGCGTGACCAACACCGGTTCGGTCGGCTTCCACCGGCGGCTCGGCTTCGACGTCAGGCAGGTCGACGACTACGACGGCCCCGGCGCGCCGATGATGGTGATGACACGCCCGCTGCCCTTCCGGCTCGACGGCGCGCTGACGGCCGGACGTCTGCTTACCGTCAGCAGATGACCTGGAGCGTGGCGAGGTCGGGATCGGCCGCGTAGGCGATCCGGCCGCCGTCGGCGTGCACCTCGCGGAGCGCGTTCAGGGCGGCCGAGGTGATCAGCTCGCCGGGCGCGAGCACCGGGACGCCCGGCGGGTAGGGCGCGATCAGCTCGGCGCTGACCCGGCCGACGGCGGCGTCGGCGGAGACGGTCTCGTTCGGGGCGAAGAAGGCCTCCCGCGGCGCCAGGACCGTCTCCGGCACCACCGTCCAGGCCGCGGTCGCGACCGGATGCCGCGGGGTGCCGCGGTGCCGCTCGACGGAGGCCGCGAGCACGTCGGCGAACGCGGCGAGCTGGTCCTCGTCGTCGGCGATCGTGACGATCGGCACCACGGTGTCGCGATCGGCCATCTCCACCGGCATCCCGGCCGCGATCAGGTCCGCTTCGATGTCCTTGCCGTGCGCGCCGGTCCCGGCCAGCAGCACGACCAGCTTGGTCGGCTCCACGCCCGGCCCTTCGAGCACGTCGAGCCCGGGTACCTGCCGCAGTCGGTGGCGCGCCGCCGCCACCCCGCGCAGCAGCCGGGCGCACAGGTCCTTGCCGTCCCGGGCCAGCAGCGCACGGGCCGCGTCGATGCTCGCCATGATCGAGCCCGCCGGGCTGGTCGTGTGGGTGGCCTCGAACGCCCGGTCCAGCCGGGCCGGGTCGAACCGCTCGGTCCTGGCCAGCACCAGCGCGCCCTGGGTGAATGCGGGCAGCGCCTTGTGCGCGCTGGTCACCATGGCGTCCGCGCCAGCCGCGATCGCGTGCAGCGGCAGGTCCGGGTGAAATCCCAGGTGCGCCGCCCACGCCGCGTCCACCACCAGCGGGACCCCGGCCTCGTGCGCGGCGGCCGCATGACCGGCCAGGTCGCCGATCGTCCCGACGTAGGAGGGATCACCGAGGAACACCGCGCAGGCCTGGGGATGCGCGGCCAGCGCGGCCCGCACCGTGCTCACCGCCACCGCGGTGGGCAGCCCGGACGCCGGGTCCATCTCCGGGCGCACCCACACCGGGCGCAGCCCGGCCAGTACCAGCCCGAGCAGCAGCGACCGGTGCAGGATCCGCGTGATGATGACCTCCTGCCCCGGCGAGCCCGCGGCCAGCGCCAGCGCCTGGTTACCGTGCGTGGACCCGGCGACCGAGAACCGGCACCAGTCGGCACCCCACAGCCGCGCCGCCCGCGCCTCGCCGTCCGCGCGCAGCGCGTCGGCGTGCTTGATGGTGTCCAGCGCGCCGTACAGCGGCGCGTCGCCCGCCACCACGGACCCGGTCAGGTCGCGGCGCATCTTGTGCCCGGGCGTGATCATCGGCGTGAGCTCGCCCGCCTCCGCCTGCTCGGTGATGGTCAGCCACGCGTCGAGCAGTGGGGCGTCGGCCCGCAGCCCGCGCGGGTCCCTGGGGTCCGGTTCGAGTTGAGGCATCCGACTAGTGAACTCTTTTCATCCGCTGATGTCAGGCTCAGGGTACGTGGGAGGCAAGGGAAGGATGAAACGGGTTCATTCGCCTGACCAGGCCAGATGCCGGACCCGGGAGCGCAGGGGGAGCAGGATGCCAGGAGTGCGGGGACCGGGTACTGAGGCTGCCGGGAGCGCCGCGGGGTGTCAGGGCGCCGGGAAACTGGCCCGATCGCGGGCGGCGGACGGCGTGCCACACTGGATCAAGGGGCCCCGCCAGGGCGCCGGAGGCGGTGATGCAAGTGACGAGCAGCGAGACGGGGCCGCTGGACGCGCACGCGGCCGACGGGTACGAGGGCCCGCCCGACCCCCTCTGGGAGTTCTCGCCCTACCCGCCGATCGCCGACTACGCGTTCCTGTCCGACAACGAGGTCACGGCGCTGGTCGGGCCGGGCGGCTCCGTCGAGTGGCTGTGCCTGCCGCGGCTGGACTGCCCGAGCGTGTTCGGTGCGCTGCTCGACCGGGACGCCGGCTGGTTCCGCTTCGGGCCGGAGGACGTGACCGTGCCCGCCGCCCGGCGGTACCTGCCGGGGACGATGGTCCTGGAGACCAGCTGGGACTGCGGCGAGGGCTGGATCATCGTCCGGGACTGCCTGGTGATGGGGCCGTGGCGGCACGAGCATCCGGAACGCACCAGCCACGTCAGGCCGCCGACCGACTACGACGCCGAGCACACCCTGCTGCGCACGGTGCGCTGCGTGGACGGGGCGGTCCAGCTCACCATGGACTGCGAGCCGGTCTTCGACTACGGGCGCAAGCGCACCCGGTGGAAGCACACCGACCAGGGCTACCATCAGGCCGTGATCGGGGCCGAGGGCGGCGACCTCACGCTGACCCTCACCTCCGACATCCGGATCGGCCTGGAAGGGCCAAGCGCGCGGTCCCGCACCCTGCTGCGCGAGGGCGACACCCGCTTCGTCACCCTGTCCTGGGGCAGCCGCAAGCCGCCCAAGGACTACGAGGAGGCATACAAGCGGCTGGTCTGGACGGCCCACCACTGGCAGCATTGGCTGGCCCGGGGCAACTTCCCCGATCACCGGTGGCGCCCCTACCTCACCCGCAGCGCGCTGACGCTCAAGGGCCTCACGTTCGCCCCGACCGGCGCCATCGCGGCCGCCGCGACCACCTCGCTGCCGGAAACCCCGCGCGGCGAACGGAACTGGGACTACCGCTACAGCTGGATCCGCGACGCCACGTTCGCGCTCTGGGGCCTGTACACCCTCGGCTTCGAGTGGGAGGCCAGCGACTACTTCGCGTTCCTCACCGACGTGGTCGAGCGCGACCGGGGCGACATCCAGATCGTCTACGGCATCGACGGCCGGTCCGATCTCGCGGAGTCCGTGCTGGAGCACCTGCACGGGTACCAGGGCGCCCGGCCGGTCCGCGTCGGCAACGCCGCGTACCAGCAGAAGCAGCACGACGTGTGGGGCGTGGTGCTCGACTCGCTGTACCTGCACACGCGGTCCCGGGACCGGCTCGACGACCGGGTCTGGCAGATGGCCAAGCACCAGGTGGAGCACGCGCTGGAGAACTGGCGCGACCCCGACTGCGGCATCTGGGAGGTCCGCGGCGAGCCGAAGCACTTCACCTCGTCGAAGCTGCTGTGCTGGGTCGCGGCCGACCGCGGGGCGCGCCTGGCCCGGCTCCGCGAGGACGCCGACACCGCCCGGCTGTGGCAGAAGGCGGCGGACGAGATCCACGCCGACATCTGCGCCAACGCGCTCGACGAGCGCGGGGTGTTCTGCCAGCACTACGAGACCAACGCGCTTGACGCGTCGGTGCTGCTGATGCCGCTGCTCCGGTTCCTGCCGCCAGACGACCCGCGGATCCGGGCCACGGTGCTCGCGATCGCGGACGAGCTGACCCGGGACGGCCTGGTGCTGCGCTACCAGGTCGACGAGACCGACGACGGCCTGTTCGGCGAGGAGGGCACGTTCACGATCTGCTCGTTCTGGCTGGTCTCCGCGCTGTCGGAGATCGGCGAGCACCGCCGGGCCCGCGACCTGTGCGAGAAGGTGCTGTCGTACGCCAGCCCGCTGCTGCTATACGCCGAGGAGATCGACCCGCGGTCAGGGCGGCAGCTGGGCAACTTCCCGCAGGCGTTCACGCACCTCGCGCTCATCAACGCGGTGATGCACGTGATCATGAACGAGCAGGTGGCCGAGCGGCGGGCCATCACCAGCGGCGCCGCGGTCTCGCCGAGGCGCGAGTAGGTGCGAGCAGGACGGCCTACCCCGTGACCGGGCCGGCCGCCACGACGGCCTCGACCTCGGCGGCGGGCCGCCCGGGGGCAAAGCCCTCGAGCAGCCAGGTGACGCCGCAGCCTTCGGCGGTGGCCACCGCGCGGCCCCGGTCGGCCAGGGCCATCCGGCGCAAGGCGCACACGATGACCAGGTCGTGACCGTCCGGGGCCCCTAGGCGCCGGAGGTCGGCGCGCAGCGTGGTCAGGTCGGCCGCGGGCGGAAGGGCCGGCTCATCCGAGCGGCCGAAGATCGGGAAGTAGCCTTGCAGCCGGGCGGCCCGGGCCAGCGGCCTGCGGTTGGGCCACCGGCCCGCCGCCCAGACCGGCACCGGGTCCTGGACCGGGCGGGGCAGGAACGGCGTGGTGTGCACGGCCAGGCGCCGGCCGTCGAAGTCGACGTCCTCGCCGGTCAGCAGGAGCCGGAGGACCTCGACCGACTCGTCGAGGAGCAGGCCGCGCTCGCGCGGGTCGGTCGCCTCGCCGAACGAGCTGAACTCCTTCCAGCCGTCGTCCCCGAGGCCCACGCCGACCACGAGCCGGCCGCCGGACAAGAGGTCCAGCGTGGCCACCTGGCGGGCCAGCGTCCACGGCCGCCGCCGGGCGAGCGGGGTCACCATGGGGCCGAACCTGATCTCGCGGGTGGCCGTCGCGATCGCGGCCATCGCGGTCCAGAGGTCGGCCACGGGCACGCCGGGCGCGGAGAGCATGTGGTCCCACAGGAAGAACCCGGCCCAGCCGGGCCTCCTCGGCCTCGACCGCCAGGTCGGCGACGCGCCGGGGATCTGACAGCTCGCCGAATGGGGGGATGAACAACCCGCGCCTCACTTGCCACCTTCCGTGGTCGCCGGGCGCTGCGGCTCGGGCAGCGCGTCCTGCCAGCGCTGCCTCAGGTCGGCCAGCGCCTCGGGGATGATCTCGCCGTTGATCCTGAGCCGGGCCAGGCCTCCGTCCGGGATCGCGTCGAGGCGCACGTGGGTGGCCACGCCGTCGACCAGGAAGCGGTGCCGGGTGTCGGGCTGCACCCGGGTCAGCGGCAGGACCTCGCGCCACGAGGAGTCCGGGACGGGGTAGCCGCGGTCCAGGACGGGGTCGCCGCGGCTCGGGACGGGGGCGCCGAGGTCCGGACGAGAGGCGCCGCGGCCCGGGGTAGGGCCCGCGCCCCGCGCATCCGCGGCTAGCAGCCGGACCCAGCCGGGCGCGTTGCCGACGAAGTGCGAGGTGTCGATCTCGACGTGGCGCAGCAGCGCCGGCCGCGGCCAGCGCGACGATCGCGTAGTCGTGGCCCGCGCCGCGCCGCCGCGCGTTCTCCCAGCCCTCGGCCGTGGGCTGGCCCAGCCCGGGCCGGATGAGGCTGGCGGCCGAGGAGTAGAACGTCGTCGGAACAGCCGACCAGCTCCCCGCCGTTCGCCATCGCGGCCAGGTCGATGGTGCCGGCCAAGAACCGCGGGTCGGGCCGTCGCGGCCCGTGCACCCGGAACCTGGCCACCCCGCCGTCGGGGTAAATCGACAGCCGGACGTGGGTCCACCGCCGCCGGTCGGCCACCGGGTACGCGTTGCCGGAGTCGCCCGCGGCCTCGGTCCGCTCCACCAGCGTCTGCCAGGTCATGATCGGCCAGCTGCGCGGTGACCGGGTACCCTCGGCCCCGAGCGCCTCGACCGATACCTGCGGCGGGTAGTTGCCGCGGAAGTGCGAGGTGTCGACCACGACGCCGTGCACGATGCCGGGCGCCCCGAGCCGGACGATCGCGTGATCGTGCCCGGGCTGTGCGGCGGCGCCTGGTCTCCCAGCCGTCGTAGACCTTGCCCTTGTTCCCGAACTCCGCCGGATGCGAACGCCGGCGGCTCCGGCTTGATCAGGTTCTCCTTCTCCGCGAACAGCTCGTCGTTGGCGTAGCTACGCTCCCGCCGAGCTGGCGCGAGGCCAGGTCGGGCAGGCCGGTGAAGGCGGGCCGGCCGGAGGTCCGGGCCGGTCGCATCGGGATCAGTCCGTGCCATCGCCTCTCCCGGGTCAGCAGCGTCCGGCTGGCTCCGCGCGGCGGCTCCGCGGCGGCTAGCTCCGCGCCGCCCAAGGCTGAGCCGCCCACGACCGAGCCGCGCAGCCAGGTCCGGCGCACCACGCCGTGCAGCCGTCTGGCCGGCGTACGGGCGTGAGCCGGTGCCGGTGCATGCAGCAGGGCCGGGTCGCACGGTGAAGTCCTGCCGTCCGGCGCGAACGCGACCAGGTCGGCGTCGCAGCCGGGCGCGATCCTGCCCTTCCCGCCAGCCCGGCGATCCGCGCGGGCGCCGCGGCCATCCAGCGGGCGACGTCGGCCAGCGAGTGCCCGCGGGCCCGGCCTGCGTCCAGACACCGGCAGCGCCAGCTGCAGCGACGAGATCCCGCCCCACGCGGCGCCGAAATCGCCGCCGTCCCGCGCCTTCAGTTCGGGCGGGCACGGCGAATGATCGGACACCACGCAGTCGATGATTCCCTCCCGCAGCGCCTGCCATAGCCGGTCGGCGTTGGCCCGCTCGCGGATCGGCGGGCAGCACTTGAACTCGGTGGCGCCGTCCGGGATGTCCTCGGCGGCCAGCGCGAGGTAATGCGGGCAGGTCTCCGCGGTGATCGCCACGCCGTCCCGCCGGGCCTCGGCCAGCAACGGAATCGCGTCCGCGGCCGACAGGTGCAGCACGTGCGCCCGCGCCCCGGTGGCCCGCGCCGCGTCGATCACCGCGGCGACCGCGATCACCTCGGCCACGGCGGGCCGCGAGCGCAGGAACGCGCCGTAACCGGGCCCGGCGGCGCGAGGCAGGGCCCCGATGACCCCGGCGTCCTCCGCGTGCACCAGCACCACGGTGCCCAGCTCGGCGGCCCGGGCCATCACGTCGCGCAGCCCGGCCTGATCCAGCGGCGGGAACTCGGGGACGCCGGAATCAATGAGAAAGACCTTGATCCCGAACGCGCCAGCCGCGCGCAGACCTGGCATCCGAACCGTGCTGCCGGGCACCGCGCCACCCCAGAAGCCCACGTCCACATGGACCTGGCCCGCGGCGGCCTCCCGCTTGATCCGCAGCGCCCCGGGGTTGGTGGTGGGCGGGATCGAGTTCAGCGGCATGTCGATGATCGTGGTGATCCCGCCCGCCGCCGCGGCCCGGGTGGCCGACGCGAACCCTTCCCAGTAGGTCCGGCCGGGCTCGTTGACGTGCACGTGGGTGTCCACCACCCCCGGCAGCAGCACCTCGTCATCGGCCAGGACCACGGTCGGCGCCTCGCCCGCGGCCGCGTCGTACGGCCCGACCCCGGTGATCGCGCCGCGGGCGACCAGCACGGCCGCCGGGCGGGTGCCGTCCGGCAGGACGGCGCGGCGGGCGCGGATGACCAGGTCTGCCGGCGGCAACTCAGCCGCCCGCCGACCCGGGCCGGGCGAGCGCGTCGAGGCCAGCCCGGTCCAGGCCGCTGAGCCCGGTGAGCTCCGGCTCGGTGACCGCGCCGCAGTCCAGGCCGCGGGCCAGGAACCCGGCCAGGGCGCGGGCCGTGGCCGGCTCTTCGAGGATGCGCCCGGGCTCGCGCTCCAGATAGGACCGGAGCCGGGCGGCCGCGGCGGGCAGGCCCTCGCGGAAGAAGCCGAACGTGGCCGCGTACCGGCTGGCGAGCTGGGCCGGGTGCAGGTCCCAGCCCTGGTAGAAGCCCCGGTCCAGGGACCGGCGCACCAGAGCGGCGTGCAACTGCCAGGCGCTGGTGACCTGGTCCCGGCCGCCCTCGGGCAGCACGTTGACCGAGCCGTCGGACAGGCGCACGGCCGTGCCGGCCGCCGCCACCTGCATCACCGCCCGGGCGTGGTCGGCCACCGGGTGCTCCAGGCTCTGCTGCTGCGCCGCTATGCCGAGCGCGGCGCTGTAGTCGTAGGTGCCGTAGTGCAGCCCGGTCAGCCGGCCTTCGGCCGCATGCACGCACCGCGCGATCACCGCGGTGCCGTTGGCGCCCAGGATCAGCTGCGGGGTCTCCACCTGGACCTCGAAGACCAGCCGGCCGGGCTCCAGGCCGTGCGCCTGCTCCAGCGCGGCGCACAGCCGGGCCATCGCCGTCACCTGGTCCGCCGAGGTGACCTTGGGCAGCGTGATCACGAACCCGTCCGGCAGCGGAGCGTGCTCCAGCAGCGCGCCGAGGAACTCGTGCAGCGTGCCGATGGCCCGGCGGCGGGTGGCGGGCTCCAGGCTCTTGACCCGCAGGCCGATGAACGGCGGCCCGGTCCGCGCGGTGATCTCGGCGGCCAGCTGCGCCGCGGCGCGGCTGGCGTCGGCGTCCTCACCGTCGTCGCCCCGGTCACCGTAGCCGTCCTCGAAGTCGAGCCGCAGGTCCTCGATCGGCTCGTCGACGAGCTTGGCCAGCACCCGCGACTGCACGTCGGCGGCCAGGCCGTCCGGCAGGCCCATAGCCGTGCCGAACTCGGCCGGGCCCGGCGCCCAGGTCTCCAGCGACTTCAGGGCCTGCCATCCCCACTCCGCGGCCAGGCCGGGGCCGTACCGGTCGGCGGCCACGTAGACCGTGTGCACCGGCTGCCGGCCGGGCCGCGGCCCCGGGTAGTCCTCGGCCAGGGCGCGGTCGGCGGCCGCGAGCATCCGGTCGGCCTCGGCCACCATCGATTCCAGGGCGGGCTTGCGGTCCTCGGTCGTCACAGCCGGCCCGTTATGTGCTCTGGCTTGATCGGGATCCGGCACAGGTCGAGCCCGGTGGCCGCGCGGATCGCGGCCGCGACCGCTGGCCCGGAGGAGATCGTCGGCGGCTCGCCCACGCCGCGCAGGCCGTAGGGGGCGTTCGGGTCGGGGTACTCGAGCACCTCGAGCCGCATCGGCGGCATGTCCAGGATGGTGGGGATGAGGTAGTCGGTGAACGAGGGATTGGCGATCCGGCCGTCACGCACCTGGATCTCTTCCATGATGGCCAGGCCCAGGCCCTGGGCGCTGCCGCCGTGGATCTGCCCCTCGACCGCCTGCGGGTTCACGGCCTTGCCCACGTCCTGGGCGCAGGCCAGCTCGATCACCTTGACCAGGCCGAGCTCGGTGTCGACGTCGACGACCGCGCGGTGCGCGGCGTAGGCGTACTGGACGTGCGCGAAGCCCTGGCCGGTTTCCGGGTCGATCGGGTGGGTCGGCCGGTGCCGCCACTCGACCGTTTCCTCGACGGCCTCCCCGTCGCCCAGGATCCGGGCGAGGGGGAGCCGGCCCGGCGCGGGTGACCACGCACCCGCCGGCCAGGCCCGCCGCGTCCTCGCCGAGCCGGCGCTGGGCCAGGTCGAGGACCCGCTCCCGGACCCGCTCGCACGCGGCCTTGATCGCGCCGCCGGTCACGTAGGTCTGCCGGGAGGCCGACGTCGAGCCGCCGGAGCCGACGCCGGTGTCCGCCGGGCTGACGATCACCTGGTCCACCCCCAGCTCGGTGCGGCAGATCTGCTGCTCGACGGCGACCAGGCCCTGGCCGACCTCGGCCGCGGCGGTGTGCACGGTCACGACTGGCTCCCCGGCGGTGACCTCCAGCCGCACCCGGGCGGTCGAGTAGTCGTCGTAGCCCTCGGAGAAGCCGACGTTCTTGTACCCGACCGCGTACCCGACGCCGCGCACGACGCCCTCGCCGTGGGTGGTGTTGGCCACCCCGCCGGGCAGGTCGCGCAGGTCGGGGCCGCCGGCGCCGCTCGCGTCAGGGTCCCCTGTCGCCGCCGGGCGGGGCATGGCCTGCACGCGGCGCAGCAGCTCGGTCACGGGCGCCGGGCTGTCCACGATCTGCCCGGTCGGCGCCTCGCCGCCCAGGCTCATCGCGTTCCGGCAGCGCAGCTCGACCGGGTCCAGGCCGAGCGCCGCCGCCAGCTTGTCCATCTGCGCCTCGTAGCCGAACGCGGCCTGCACCGAGCCGAAGCCGCGCATCGCGCCGCACGGCGGGTTGTTGGTGTACAGGCCGTAGCAGTCGACGTGCACGTTCGGCACCGCGTACGGGCCGATGCCCATGGTGCCCGCGTTGCCGACCACCGCCGGCGTGCTGGAGGTGTACGCCCCGCCGTCGAGGTAGATCTCCGCCTTGACGTAGACCAGGGTTCCGTCCCGGTCCGCGCCGTGCTCGTAGCGCATCTGCGCCGGGTGCCGGTGCACGTGCCCGAAGAACGACTCCTCGCGGTTGTAGACCATCTTGACCGGCTTGCCGGTGTGCAGCGCCAGCAGGCACGCGTGCACGTGCATGGACAGGTCCTCGCGGCCGCCGAACGCGCCGCCGACCCCGGCCAGCACCAGCCGGACCTGGTCGGGCGGCAGGCCGAGCGCGGCGCAGACCTGCCGCTGGTCGACGTGCAGCCACTGGGTGGCCACGTACAGGTCGACCCCGCCCTGCCCGTCGGGCATCGCGAGCCCCGCCTCCGGGCCGAGGAACGCCTGGTCCTGCATCCCGACCGCGTACTCGCCGGTGACCACGACGGCGGCGGCCGGCGCCGGGCCGCCCTTGCGGATCTTGAGGTGGCGGACCAGGTTGCCCCGCGGATCTGGGTGCAGCCGCGGGGCGGCCGGGTCGAGCGCCGCCGCCGCGTCGGTGACCGGCCGCAGCACCTCGTAGTCCGACCGCGATCTTCTTGGCCGCCCGGCGGGCGATCTCCGGGTGGTCCGCGGCCACCAGGGCGACCGGCTCGCCCTGGTAGCGGACCACGTCGTCGGCCAGCACCGGCTGGTCGGCGTGTTCCAGCCCGCAGGCGTTCTGGCCGGGGACGTCGGCGTGGGTGAGCACGGCGTAGACCCCGCCGGTGGCCAGTGCCTCCCCGATCGCGATCGAGCGGACCTTCGCGTACGGGTGCGGGCTGCGCAGCGTCACCCCCCAGATCATGTCGTCCATCCACAGGTCGCTGCCGTAGGCGAACTGCCCGGTCACCTTCGGCGTCGCGTCCGGGCGCCCGGCGGAAGCTCCGACGCCGCCGGCCGTGCCGCCGACCGTCTCCTGCCGCTCCGCCGGGGTGATGGTCATGCCCTCAGCCTCTCATCAGGGACTCGCCGGCCCGGCGGGCCGCGTCGGCTGCCTGCTGCTCGTCGACGGTGACCACCCGGTCACGCTCCACGATCGCCCGGCCGTTGACCAGCAGCAGCTCTAGCGGCGGCTGCGGCCCCAGGACCAGCGCCGCCACCGGATCAACGATGCCCGCGTGCGGCACACTGTCCAACCGCCACAACGCGATGTCCGCGAGCTTGCCGGGTTCCAGCGAGCCGATCTCGGCCTCCCGGCCCACCAGCCGCGCCCCGCCGAGCGTGCCCAGCTCCACGGCCTCGCGCACGGTCATCGCCTGCGGGCCGCCGGTCGCCGCGGGCGAACTGGGTCGCGGCGGTGACCTCGCCGAGCAGCGAGCTGTCCTCGTTGGAGGCCGCGCCGTCCACGCCGAGGCCGACCGGCACGCCCGCGTCGAGCAGCGCGCGGGTCCGGCAGATGCCCGCGCCGAGCCGGGCGTTGGAATACGGGCAGTGCGCGACGCCGGTGCCGGTCACGGCGAGCCGGGCGATCGCGGCGTCGTCGAGGTGCACGGCGTGCGCCAGCCAGACGTCGGGGCCCAGCCAGCCGAGCGAGTCCAGGTACTCGACCGGGGTGCAGCCGAAGTGCTCCAGCGCAGTACTCGTCCTCGTCGGCGGTCTCGGCCAGGTGGGTGTGCAGCCGGATCCCGGTGCTCCGGGCCAGCGCGGCCGACTCGGCGAGCAGGTCGCTCGTGACCGAGAACGGGGAGCATGGCGCGACGCCGATCCGCAGCATCGAGCCGGGCGACGGGTCGTGATAACGCTCGATCGCCGCCTGGGTCGCGGCCATGATCGTGTCCAGGTCCTCGACGACGTCGTCGGGCGGCAGCCCGCCGGCGCTCGCGCCCAGGTCCATGGAGCCGCGGGTCGGGTGAAACCGCAGGCCCGACGTCGGCGGCGGACTCGATGGTGGCGCCGAGCACGTCGCCGCCGCGGCGGCGGGAACACGTAGTGGTGGTCCGTGCTGGTCGTGCAGCCGGTCCGGGCCAGCCAGGCCAGCGCGGCGGTCGCGGCCGCCGCGCACGATCTGCTCGTCGATCCGGGCCCAGACCGGGTACAGCTCGGTCAGCCAGTCGAACAGCGTGGCGTCGACCGCCCGGCCCCGGGTCGCCCACTGGTACAGGTGGTGGTGGGTGTTGACCAGGCCGGGCGTCGCCAGGCAGCCGCTGGCGTCGATCCGGCGGGCGCCGGCCAGGCTGGTCCGGCACCGGGCCGGCCCCGACCTCGGTGATCCGGTTTCCGTCGACCGCGACGTACCCGCCGGGTGTTCATCCCGCCGCGGGTTCATGGTCAGGACGTGGCAGCCGCCCAGCACCAGAACGGTCACGGCGCGTGATCCTGCCACCGGTCCGCGGCCAGCCGCACCGCGTCCAGGATCTTCTCGTATCCCGTGCACCGGCACAGGTTGCCCGCGAGCGCCTCGCGGACCTCGGCGTCCGACGGCCGCCCGCCCCGGCGCAGCAGGTCGTGGGCGGCGACCAGCAGGCCGGGCGTGCAGAACCCGCACTGCACCGCGCCGGCCTCGACGAACGCCTGCTGCACCGGGTGCAGCGCATCCCCGCCGGCCAGGCCCTCGACCGTGACGATGCGGCGGCCCTGCGCCTGGCCGGCCGCGACCAGGCAGGCGCAGACCGGCACGTCGTCCAGGTACACCGTGCAGGACCCGCACTCACCCTGCTCGCAGGCGTTCTTCGAGCCGGGCAGCCCGAGCCGCTCCCGCAGCACGTAGAGCAGGCTCTCGCCCTCCCAGACGTCGTCCGCCTGCCGGGTCTCGCCGTTGACCGTCGCCGTGATCCGCATCCGCTCAGCCTCCGTCCTGCCGTAAGTAGTCTCCCAGGCCCAGGTCAGGGTCCGCCGGGCCATGACCGCGAGCGCGTGGCGCCGGTAGGCGGCGGTGCCGCGGACGTCGTCGACCGGGTCGGCGGCGGCGGCGACCTTCGCGGCGAACTCGCGCACGAGGCCGGCCGGGCAGGCCGGCGCGGGACTCCCACAGGCCGGCCTCGTCCAGCGCGCCGGCCAGGAACCGCTCGGCGTCGGCGGCCCGGCGCGGGGTGGGCGCGGCCGAGCCGATGCCGGTGCCGACCGTCTTGCGCCCGCGGGTCGAGGCCGACGCAGAACGAGGCCACCGCGATGACCATCGCGTTGCGGGTACCGATCTTGCTGAACTGCTGCGGGCCGGCCGCGGCCGGGACCAGGACCGCCGCGATCAGCTCGTCCGCGGCCAGCGCGTTGCGCTTGACGCCGGTGAAGAAGTCCGCGGCCGGGATCGTGCGGATGCCGCGCACCGAAGCGACCTCGACCTCGGCTCCGGCCGCGAGCAGCGGCGGATGGCAGTCGCCGGCCGGCGACGCTGCGCCCAGGTTGCCGCCGACCGTGCCGCGGTTGCGGATCTGCGGCGAGCCCACCGTCCTGGCCGCCATGGCCAGGCCGGGCAGCAGCCCGCCGAGCTCGTCGATGAGCCTGGTGTAGGTGACGCCGGCGCCGAGCCGGATCCGGCCGTCCGCGACGGCCCAGCCGGCCAGCTCGGGTACCCGGGTCAGGTCGAGCAGGGCGTCGGGACGGCGGGTGTCGAAGTTCAGCTCGACCATGACGTCGGTGCCGCCGGCGATCGGCAGCGCTTCGGGGCGCTCCGCCTTGGCGGCCAGCGCGTCGCCCCAGCTCGTCGGCTGCAGGAAATCCACCCGCTGCTCCTCGCCTTCCTCGCCCGTCCACCATGGTCACCTAGACTCGCCACCCCCGTGATCATTTAGAACGGACGCTTTTCAGTGAATACGACTGAGAATCGTCCCGCTACGTGATCATGTGAAGGAGGCGGCGGAATCCCAGGCCGGGCCGGGATCGGGCGCGTCGTCGCGCTGCACGGCGCACTGGATCAGGCCGTAGGGGCGGTCGGCGGCGTGGAACACCTCGCCCGGGTTGTCCAGGCCGAATGGCGCCAGGTCGGCCAGGAAGTGATGCCGGTTGGGCGCGGACAGCCTGATCTCCGCGACGTCGTCGCGGGCCTGCAGCACGGCCTGGCCCATCTCCCACAGAGTCTGCTGCAGGGCCAGGCTGTGCACCTCGGCGAACCGCTCCAGCAGGATCTGCCGGATGTCGGCGTGAGCCTCGTCCCAGCTCTTCGGCCGCCGCCTGGACTGGCGCCAGTGCGGGCCGGGGTTGTATAGCCAGCGCGCGGTGAGCGAGGTGGCCAGGATCCGGTCGTGGGTCTCGGCCAGCGTGGTGTAGCGGTCCTTGAGGAAGCCGGCGAACTCCGAGCCGGTGGACTTCAGCACGACGAGGTCCTTCAGGCCGGAGACGATCCAGGTCCGCTGCACCCTTGGCTCTCGCGAGACCGTCACCGCGGTGGTCCGCACCTCCTGAGCGGCCCGGACGAAGGTGTGCGGGTGCGGCAGGCCGGCCACGCTCACGCGCTCCCAGCGGTACTCCTCGACCTCGACCCTGGCCCCGGTGACCGCCTCGATGTCGTCGACGAAGTGGCGGGCCAGGTCCAGCGCGTAATCCTCGATCTCGCCCACCCCCTTCTCCTTGGCAAACGCGAAGCAGGTGTTCTTCTGGCTGTCGGTGGGGAGCACGCTGGCCTGGTCGCCGCGGGTGTGGGCGTCGGCGAAGTCGCCGCGCAGCAGCGTGGAGACGTTCAGGTCGCGGATCTCGTGCCGCCCGTTATCCCGATAGACCCGCACGACGCGGGTCTCCGCCTTGCCGTACTGGTTGGGGCCGAGCACGATCGCCATGGCCTTAGCTCCCGCGGTAGGTGGCGTAGCCGAACGGGCTGAGCAGCAGCGGAACATGGTAGTGCGTTGCCTCGCCGCCGGCGCTGAAGGTGACCGTGACCTCGGGAAAGAACGAGTCCCGCTGGCCCAGGCCCGCGAAGTACTCGCCGGTGCCGAAGACCAGCCGGTAGGTCCCCGGCCGTAGCCGCACCGGCCCGATGTCCCGGACGCGCCCGTCGGCGTCGGTGCTCGCGCGGCCGATCTCCTCCGGGCCGGCCCCCGACAGCCGTTCCAGCCGGACCGGAACGCCGGCCGCCGGCGTTCCCCGCGCGGTGTCGAGCACGTGGGTGGTGATCGCGCTCACCGGACTCATGCCGCGCCCTCCAGCAGCCGCCGCAGCCTGATCCGGTTGATCTTCCCCAGCTCGCGGCGCACTATTCCCCACTCGGTGCCGGGATCGTGGCCCAGCCGCTCGCGGAGCAGGGCCAGCAGTTCCCCGGCGCTGCGGCCGGTCGCGCAGACCAGGTAGACGTGGCCGAACCGCCGTTCGTAGGCCTCGTTGCCCTCGGCCAGGGCCTGCAGGGTGGCCTGGTCCGCGGCCTGCACCCCGGCCTGCTCCCGCCGCGACGGGCCGCCCGCGGAACGGGCCCCGATCCTCGGGTCGGCCGGCCAGCGCCTGCTCCAGGTCGCTTTGGTCCAGTCCGGCCACGGACTCGTCGGAGCGGGCCAGGATCTCGCCGACCGACGCGTAGGGGCGCCCGGACGTCACGTTATGGATCCATCGCTCGGAAGTGCAGCAGGCCAGCAGGTGCTCGCTGGCCTGCGCGGCGCGCATCGCGTTGAGGTCCTCGAGGCTGACCGGGGTGCTCATGGCATCTCATTCTGGTACCGCCGGGGCCGCCGGGGTAAGAAACAGAACAGAACGCTCCGATCTGCAGTAGGGTCGGCCCCATGAGGCAGCAGCCAGGTCCCGGCAGGCAGGCCGAGGCGGCCCGGAACGATCAGCTGATCCTGGATGCCGCGCGGGCGGTGTTCGTCGCCGACCCGGCGGCCCCGGTCTCGGAGGTGGCCCGGCGGGCGGGCGTCGGCATCGCGGCCCTGTACCGCCGCTACCCCAGCAAGGAGGACATGCTGCGGAAGCTGAGCGGCGACGGCCTGCACCGCTACATCGCCGAGGCCGAGGCGGCGCTGGCCGACGACCGGGACCCGTGGACCGCGTTCGCCGCGTTCCTGACCCGGGTGATGCGGGCCGACACCCACTCGCTGACGCAGCAGCTCGCCGGGACCTTCACTCCCACGGAGGATCTCTACCGCGACGCCGCCCGGGCCCAGGACCTGAACGTGGCGCTCTTCGAGCGGGCCAGGGCGGCCGGGGCGATCCGGCCCGAGGTGGTCGTGGATGACATCGGCTGGATCCTCGAGATGGTCGCCTCGGTCCGGCTCCGCGACCCGACGCGCACCAGCCAGCTCCGGGAGCGGTACCTGACCCTGCTGCTGGACGGCCTGCGCACGCCGGATCCGGTCACGCTGCCCGGACCGCCACCGACCTGGGCGGAAATCAGCGAGCGCTGGGAGACGTGAGGCGCGCCGCTACACCGCCGCCGAAGGCGTGGTCTCGGCCGAGGGCGTCGTCTCGCCGTCGGCCCGGACGGACTTGCGGGCCAGCAGCCAGTACGTGACGCCGCCGACGATCAGGCCGATGAACACGCTGAAGTCGGACCCGCCGACCCGGCTGGACAGCGGCGACACGTAGGGCGAGTAGGCGTTCAGCCACAGCGCGGCGGCGACCATGCCGACCACCTGCGCGATGATCGCCGGCCAGTGCACCCCGCCGTTGCGGTAGTAGCGGCCGCCGCGCTCGTTCAGCAGCGCCTCGTGGTCGTAGCGGTTCCGGCGCAGCCAGCGAGTCCACCAGGTAGATCGCGCACCACGGGCCCAGCCAGACGATGATGAACAGCAGGAAGTCGGTCAGCAGCGATGAAGAACCTGCGACGAGAAGACCGCGTAGGCGGCGAACGCGCCGCAGACCACCGTGTCGATGCGCCACGCACTGCAGCCGCTTGCAGCCCGGGTACCAGGCTCTGCAGCGTCACGCCGGATGAGTACAGGTCGAGGGTGTTGATCGCGAACAGCTGGACGATGGCGAAGATCAGGTACGGCACGACGAACCAGCCGGGGAAGCCCGCGGTGAGGCCGGTGATCGTGCGTCGCGCCGGGCACCCCGGTCGCGACCGCGGCGCCGAGGATCTCCAGCAGCGCGGACGGGATGGCGCCGCCCAGCGCGACGGCGAGCACGATGCCGCTGCTGGTCGGCTGTCGGCGGCAGGTAGCGCGAGTAGTCGTTGGCGTTCTCGGTCCAGCCCAGGCCGCCCGCGGAGATCACCAGGGCCAGGAAGACCAGCAGCGAGCCCCAGCCCGCGCCGTGCGGCACGGCGTGCAGCTTGACCTTGGACGTCGTGAGGATCGCCATGACCACGAACAGGACGACGAACGGGATGGCGAGCCACTCGCAGCACCCTGCAGCACCGCGGCGTGGCCGAGCAGCGGGCAGCACCGCCTGGATCGCCACCGCGACGATGATGAAGATGACCTTCGCCGGCGGTCCCGGCGGTGAACCCGGCCTTGCTGGTCAGCGCGATCGCGGCGAGCACGATGAGCGCGATGCCCTCGATCTCGAACCCGACCTGGGTCACCCAGTTGAAGAACGACGGCATCCGGTTGCCGTTCGGCCCGAACGGGGCCCGGCTGATCGCGAACGTCGTCGTGCCGGCCTGCGGGCCCTGCAGGCTGGCCAGGCCGGTGAGCAGGTAGAAGAGGTTGCCGACCAGGATGATCACGACGGCCTGGGCGAACGACAGGCCGAAGACCACGACCGCCAGGCCGCCGTAGACGACGAACTCGACGTTCCAGACGGCCCCGGCCCACATCCAGAACAGGCTGCTCGGCCTGCCCCACCGGCTGTCCGGCGGCACGTACTCGATGCCGCGCCGCTCGATCTTGGTGACCGACGGCTCCTCCTCGAAGGAGAGCACCGATGCCGCACCCGCGTCGGATCCCGTTGTCCCGCTCATCACGCCCGACCTCTCGCTTCGGATCCTGTTGCCCTAGCCACCACGTCGGACCTCCCTGCAGTGCGGAGGCTACTCCCCGGCGCGGGACTAAAGGAAGATCTCCGGCACCGGCGTAACCGTGCCGTAACGGGCGTTCCCGGCCGCCGTCTCCGCCGTGCGCCGAGGGCAACCCTGGTCATTTCATGATCGTGGAGAGTTCTCTGCGCTATATGCCGAAAAGTCTCCGCGATCACGAACACAGGCGCCAGCGAGCCGGCGCGACCGCGGGGCGGCGTCAGCGGCGGGCCTTCACCGCCGAGTAGGTGCGGTCGAGCACCCGCAGCGTGCGGGAGTAGCTGCGCTGCGCCACCGCGACGAACAGGCAGTCCACCACGGTGAGCGCGGCGATCCGGCTGGACATCGCGCCGGACCGGAACGTCGTCTCGCGGACCGCGGTGGTCAGCACGTAGTCGGCGACGCGGGCTATCGGCGACCCGGGGAAGTTGGTGATCGCGACCGTGGTCGCCTGCTGCTCGCGGGCCTCGGCGAGGCTGCCGACCGTGTCGGACGTCGTCCCGGTGTGAGAGATCGCGATGGCCACGTCACCGCGCCGCAGCAGGGCCGCGGAGGTGACGGCGACGTGGGGATCCGGCCAGGCGTACGCCATCACCTCGATCCGGTGCAGCTTCTGCTGCAGGTCGAGCGCGACGAACGCGCTGGCCCCTACGCCGTAGACGTCGATGCGGCGGGCCCGGACGACCGCGTCCACGACCGCCTCGAGCGTCCGCGCGCTCAGCTGCGCGCCGGTCTCCTCGATCGCCCGGGCGTCCGCGTGCGAGATCTTCTTGATCACCTGGTCCAGGGTGTCGCTCGGGCCGATGTCGCCGCCGACGTCCTCCCGGCCGGTTTCCCGCCCGGCCTGCGCGGCGGCGGCCAGGGCGAGCCTGAGCTCGGGGTAGCCGGGGAAGCCCATCGCGCGGCAGAACCTGATCACCGTGGTGCCCGACGTGCGGCACGCCGCGGCCAGCTCGGAAATGGTCATCGCCGCGACCCCGGCCGGGTCCGCCGCGATCGCGGCGGCGACCCGCTGCTCCGCGGGCGGGAGATTCGGGGTCAGCGCGCGCACGTGCGCGAGCAGCGTCTGCGGGGTGTGCGCGGGTGACTCCTGCGCTGCGATGCGCCGTACGAGTTGCGGCATGGCGTCACTGTACGACGCCCCGATGGTGCGGCGCCCGGCCCCGCCCGGTTTACCTGCGGCTATGGCCGGACCGCGCCACCGGGGCGCGCGATTGGACACCTGCGCCGGGCCGGTGCCAGCCTGGAGGCCTGATCCTGCTAGCCGTGACAGATTGGGGGCGCCGTGGACAGCACCGGGCTGCGGGCCGTGCAGCAGCCGCTGAAGGAGGCCTACCGCCAGGACCCGCGCGAGGCGGTCATGACCCTGCGGGCGCGCGGCGAGCTCGGCGCCGAGGAGCCATCAGCTGCTCGGTGGCCACCGGCCAGGCCCTGGCCAAGGCCGGCCTGCACCCCGCCACCGGCGGCGACGGCTCGCTGGTCTGTTCCGGCGACATGCTGCTGCAGGCGCTGGTCGCCTGCGCCGGCGTCACGCTGCGGGCCGTGGCCACGTCGCTGGAGATACCGATCGCGGGCGGGACCGTGCACGCCGAGGGCGACCTCGACTTCCGCGGCACGCTGGCCGTGGCAGCAAGGACGCGCCGGTCGGGTTCACGTCCATCCGGCTGGGGTTCGAGCTCGACACCGACGCCACCGAAGAGCAGATCGCCACCCTGCTCGGGCTGACCGAGCGCTACTGCGTGGTCTACCAGACCCTGGCGCATCCCGTGCCCGTGACCGCCACGGCCACCGCCGCGACGCCCTGACCGCCGGCCGGGACGAGGGAACAGCGCGGGTCCTTCCGGTGTTTTAGCTGAGTCATTTGGCGTTGCCGCGAAGGAAAATAGAACATAATGGCGCAGTGCATCACGTGCGGGACGGAGCTGCATCCCGAACGGGCGCAGAAGTACGACTACTGCATGGCCCCGGAATGCCAGGAGAAGAACGCGAAGGGCCTGACCATGGTGGCCGTGGGGATGAACAAGGCGGCCGACGAACTGATGATTCTCGACGAGCAGACCCGCGAGAACCTGGCCAGCGGCAGGTACCGTGATCAGCGGCGAGGGTCGTTCGGCCCGTCCGCCCCGGGCCGGCCCGCCCGGCGCACCCGGCCCGGCCGGCGCGCACGCGACGCCGGGCCCAGTCGGCGCGGCGCCCGGCGGCCGGCCCGCAGTGGACCCCGAAGCAGGAGCGGCTCGCGCTCCTCTACAACTCCCAGGGGCTCCGGCCCGACGAAATAGCCGAGAAGCTTGGCGTGAGCCGCTACCTGGCGACCCAGATCATCCTGGCCGCCAAGAACCGCGGCAAGATCTGACCTCGCGATGGCGGACTTCGCGGTGAGGCCGGCCCGGGCGGATGACGCGCGGGCGATGGCGGAGGTCTTCGCCGCGGTGGCGGCCGAGCGTGACGGGATCGCCACCGAGCCGCCGGTCGACATCGCCGAGCTCGCCGCCCAGTTCGCGAGCAGCGCGGACGGGGCGGTGGTGGCGGTCGCCGACGGCAAGATCGTCGGGATGATCCATGTCGCGGCCAGCCGCCATGGCTTCGGTGAGTTCGGGATGCTGGTCGACCGGGCCTGGCGCGGCCGCGGGGTAGGGTCGGCGCTGGTACAGGCGGCGGTCGACCGGGCCCGCGGCCAGGGGCTGCACAAGCTCTGCCTGGAAGTGTTCACGCACAACACGGCCGCGATCGCGCTGTACCGCAAGTGCGGCTTCGCCGAGGAAGGGCGGCGGGTCAAGCAGTACCGGCGGGCCGACGGCGAGCTGTGGGACACGATCGTGATGGGCCGCCTGCTCTAGGCCGTAGTTCCCCCCGGATGATCTGGCACCCCCGTTGACCTGGGAGAACGTGGGCGCACATGACTACGGTAGTCATGTAAGCCCGGTCCCTGGAACTCCGTGACCAGGGCAAACATGATGTGACTTATAGGCGTGGGGGGAACTTCGGTCTAGGCGGCCCGCAAGCCTGATCGCTCAAGCGCTCATCGCCGGTCGTGGCCGGGCTTGGCGGCGCGGCCGGCGACACCGACGACCCGGCCCTGCGATCAGCGTAGGAGCGCGGCGGCGGCCGCGGCGTGGACCTGCTTGCGCAGGCCGACGACCGAGTGCTCGGGGCCGCGGCCGAAGTGCACCGCGTTGGTCAGCAGCACGGCCCACAACCCGGTGCGCGGGTCGACGGACAGGCTGGTGCCGGTGAAGCCGGTGTGCCCGGCGCCCGACGCTGGCGCAGCCGTCGCCCATGTTGTCCCACATGTCGCCGCGCAGGCCCCAGCCCAGGCCGCGGCGCCCGCCTCCGTCCAGCCCGCCGGTCTGGCCGCGCAGCGCCTCGGCCCGCAGGGCGCGGGCGGGCGGGCCGTCACCGGCCCAGCCGCCAAACCGGGTGAGCCGGGTGAGCCGGGCGAGCCGCTCCTCGCCGAGCCGCCGACCCCGCCGCCCCGTCCCCGGCCCAGACGGACGCGTAGCGGGCCAGGTCGGCGGCGGTGCCGAACAGCCCGGCGTGCCCGGCCACCCCGCCCAGCGCCTCGGCGTTCTCGTCGTGCACCACGCCGACCTTGGCCCGGCCGCGGACGGGCTCGGTGGCGGCGATCCGCGCGGCCCAGCTGGCCGGGGGCAGGTACCGGGTCGCGGTCAGGCCCAGCGGGGCGCACACCACGTCCTGCACGAGCTCGCCGAGCCCGCGGCCGCTCACCGCGGCGGCCAGCTCGCCGAGCGTGATGAAGCCGACGTCGGTGTAGCAGAAGACAGTGCCCGGCCTGGCCACCAGGGGCTCGGCCAGCGCCGCGGCCCGGATCTCGGCCGCCTCCCGCCACCGCTGGTGGTACCGGCGCGAGCCGGGCAGCCCGGAGGTGTGCAGGAGCAGCTGCCGCACGGTCACCTGGTCCTTGCCCGGCCCGGCGAAGGCGGGCAGGTAACGGCGCACCGGCTCGTCCAGGCCGATCCCGGCCCGCCCGGCCAGGTGCAGCAGCGCGGGCAGCGTCGCGACAACCTTGGTCAGCGAGGCGAGGTCGAAGACCGTGTCCGCCGTCATCGGCCGCCGGGCCGCCGCGTCGCGCTGCGCGTCGCCGGCCACGTGCCGCAGCAGCGGATCCGGGCCCCCGCGGCCCGCGACCAGGACCGCGCCGGGCATGACCCCGGCCGCGACGGCCCGGTCGATCAGCTCGGCGGCGGTGGCTGCCCCGGCCGTCAGCCCGGCTCCGCTGCCCCGGCCACGCGGCCGAGCAGCATGCCGGCGGCCGCCTCCAGGTTGACCCGGCCGGCGCCCCGGGTGCCGAGGTAGCTGCCGCCGGCCAGGGGCCGGTCGTGCACGGTGCCGGTGCCGACCACGACGGCGTCCGGGCGCCGGGCCAGCACGCGGGCCAGCAGCTCCCGCTGCCAGGGCACCCGGTGCGCGTCGCGGACCGCGAGCACCAGCGGCCGGCCCCGCGCGCGATGATCTCGTCGGGGTCATCGGGGAGCCGGGTGAGCCGGGTCCCGTCGACGTCGGGCGAGGCGCGCCGCAGCACCCCGAGCAGGCAGCCCGCGGTGTCGTCCGGCATGCCCCGGCCGCCCGCGTCCAGCACGTACGGCGGGCGGGGCAGCGGTACCTCCGCCAGGCCTACGACCAGGCCGCGGCGGGCCGCCTCGGCGCCGAGCGCCGGCTCGGCCGCCGGGGCCGGGTTCGCCCGGGCCCAGGCGGCGAGCGCCCGCACCCGGGCGGCTGACTCCTCCACCCGCCGGGCGGGCACGGTACCGTCGCGGACGGCGCAGGCCAGGCTGTCCCGGGCCTGCTGCTGCGCGGCCCACTGCCCCGGCAGGCAGAGCAGGTCGGCGCCGGCCGCCAGCGAGCGCACGGCACCCTCCGCGCTGGCCGCGTTGTCGCCGATGGCCGCCATCTCGAGCGCGTCGGTGACGATCACGCCGCCGAAGCCGAGTTCCTCGCGGAGCAGCCCGGTCAGCACGCGCCGGGAGATCGTCGCGGGGACCGTGTCGATCGCCGGGAACACCACGTGCGCCGTCATGATCGACCGGACCCCGGCCCCGGCCGCGGCCCGGAACGGCACCAGGTCGGTCTCCCGCAGGTCGTTCAGAGACGCCTCGACCACGGGCCGCGTGACGTGGGAGTCCGTGTCGGTCCGGCCGTGACCGGGGAAATGCTTGGCGCAGGCCGCGACCAGGTGCGACTGGATGCCCTCCACGAACGCGGCGGTATGCGCGGCCACCTGGCCGGGATCGGCACCGAACGAGCGCACGCCGATGATCGGGTTCACCGGGACGGCGCCGACGTCCGCCACCGGCGCGAGGTCGAGGTTGACGCCGCCCGCCGCGAGCATGGCGCCGATGCTGGCCGCGACCCGGCGGGTCAGGCCGGTGTCGCCGACCGCGCCGAGCGCCGCGTTGCCCGGGTACGAGGACCCGGCGCGGGCCTGCACCCGGGTAACGGTGCCGCCCTCCTCGTCCGCGGCGATGAGCACCTCGGGATGGTGCGCCCGGAGGGTGGCGGTGAGCTCGCGTAGCTGCGCGGGACCGGTGATGTTGTTCGCGAACAGCAGGACCCCGCCCAGGCCGTCATCCAGCCACCGGCGCAGCCAGTCGGGCGGCTGCGTGCCGGCGAACCGGGCGAGCAGGCAGCCGTCAAGCTCGCTCACGGGGGCAACCTACACCCGCCGCCGGCGGGTCAAGCCCGGTACGGCGCCCTGACCTTGGCCATGGCCAGCCGGACGGCCCCGGTTACCGGCTGCCGGGCGAGGGTCCGGATGTCGCTCCCGGGCCGTGCTTCCTCGATCGCGATCCGGACCGTGGTCTCGAGCTCGGCGTGGCGGAACAGGCCGCCGGACAGGACCACCGGGAGCCCGGGGGGCGCGCCGAGCCGTTCGGCGGCGGACACCGCGAGGTCAGCCAGGGCGTCGGCCGCCGCCGCGGTGATAGCGGCGGCCGACGGGTCGGTGCTGGTCAGGACCAGCGGCGCATAGCCGGCCCAGTGCCGCGGCTGCGTCTGGGCGTAGAACAGCTCGCCCAGGGCGCCGATGTGGTCGGCCCCGGCGGCCGCGAGCAGCCGGTCGCCCAGCTCGCCCAGGGGAGCGCCGCGGTCGCGGCGGTCGAGGAGCACGCGCACCGCGGCCCGCACGATCCAGTACCCGCTGCCCTCGTCGCCGAGGAGATATCCCCATCCCCCGGACTGCGCCTCCCGGCCCTGGTAGCAGCCGAGGGCGGCCGAGCCCGTGCCGCAGATCAGCGCGATCCCGGTGTCCAGGCCGGCGGCAGGCAGGATGAGCGTCGCGTCGTTGACGATCATCACCTGCCCGGACCGGGTCAGCGGCGCCAGGTGCTCGGTGAGGAACTGCCGGGTGCCGGGGACACTGGCGCCCGCGGCGCCGACGCAGACCGCGTCCAGGCGGCGCAACGGGTCCAGCGGCAGCTGGCGCAGCAGGTCCGCGAGCGCGGCCTTGGCGCTAGCCGTGCCGACCGCGACCAGGCTGGCGCTGGCCGCCTTGCCCTCGGCTACCACCTGGCCGTCCACGCAGAGCTGCGCCCGGCTCCGGCTCCCTCCGATGTCGAGCCCGAGAACCCGGCTCATGCGGTGTCCCCCGCCGCGCCGAACCGGGCCAGGGCCGCGCGCACGCTGTCCCCGGCGCCGGCCAGCGCGGCCGCGGCCGCGCCTGGCGCCAGGCCGGACAGCAGGCAGAGCAGGGCCAGCCGCAGGTTCCCGTCGCAGCGGGCCAGTTCGGCCCGGCACGCCTCGTCCGCCGCCCCGGACGCCTCCTTCAGGATGCTCAGCTGCCGCTGGCGCAGCTTGGCGTTGCGTCCGGACATGCCCGCCATCAGGTTGGAGTAGGTGCGCCCCAGCCGGACCATCGCGGCCGTCGACAGCGCGTTGAGCACCATCTTCTGGGCGGTGGCGGCCTTCAGCCGGGTCGAGCCCGCGATGGCTTCGGGCCCGGTGTCCACCAACACGTCGTGGTGGGCCAGCGCGGCGAGCGGCGCTGCCGGGTTGTTGCTTACCAGCACGGTCAGCGCGCCGGCCTGGCGGGCGGACCGCAGCGCACCCGCGACGTACGGCGTGCGGCCGCTGGCGCTGATCCCCACCGCGACGTCCGCGGCGGACACGCCTCGCGCGTCCCTCGCGCCGAGCGCCTCGTCATCCTCGGCGTCCTCCACGGCGTGGCCCAGCGCGTACTCGCCGCCTGCCTGGTGTGCGACGAAGATCCCGGGCTCCAGGCCGAAGGTCGGGATGACCTCTGCCGAGTCCGCCGCGCCCATCCGCCCCGACGTACCCGCGCCGAAATAATGCACCCGGCCGCCCGCCCGCAGGCGTTCCACCACGCGGTCCACGACCGTGGCCAGGACCGGCAGGACCGGCGCCACGGCCCCGGCCACCCTGGCCTCCTCGGCGTTCAGCAGCCGCAGCACCTCCTCGGTCGAGACCAGGTCGATGTCGACGGTCCGCCAGTTGCGCGCCTCCGTGCGAGACGACGCCGGCAGCGATGTGAGCAGCGCGTCATCCTCCGGCTCTGCGGGCACCCGCTCCTCCTCCGAAACTATGTTCCCGTCCATCATCCAGTCTGGTTCCATATCCACAACGGCCGGGCCGCCGGAAAGCGGTGGTTCAGATTGTGCCGGTTGCAGCCGGACAAAACCGAACCAGTGAGGTCATCGGGCGCGGAAAGCCTCCCAAGGCGGGCGAACCAGCGGGCGCGTCCGGGCCGCGGCGGCCGCCACGCCCGGGCCGCGGCGGCAGAGAACAAGCTGATCAGCGAGGATGGGTCCCATGCGCCTTCCCGTGATGCCGCCGGTAGCCCCGATGCTGGCCAAGCCGGTCAAGGAAATCCCGCGCGGCCCGCTGAGCTTCGAGCCCAAGTGGGACGGCTTCCGGTCGATCGTCTTCCGGGACGGCCACGAGGTGGAGCTCGGGAGCCGCAACGAGCGGCCGCTGACCCGTTACTTCCCCGAGCTCGTCGAGGCGGCCACGGAGGTCCTGCCGGAGCGGTGCGTTCTGGACGGGGAAATCGTCATACCCGACGCCGACGGCAGGCGGCTCGACTTCGAGGCCCTGTTGCAGCGGATCCACCCGGCGGCCAGCCGGGTCCGGCTGCTGGCCGAGCAGACCCCCGCCAGGTTCGTGGTCTTCGACGTGCTCGCGCTGGCCGACGTCGCCTACCTGGAGACGGGGTTCGGCGATCGGCGCGACGTGCTCGAGCAGGCCATGGCCGATGTGCTGCCCCCGTTCCACCTCACGCCCGCCACCCGGGACCGGGAGGTGGCGGCCCGGTGGTTCAGCCAGTTCGAGGGCGCGGGCCTGGACGGGATCGTGGCCAAGCCGCTCGACGGCGACTACGAACCGGACAAGCGGGCCATGTTCAAGGTCAAGCACGAGCGCACGGCTGACTGCGTGGTCGCGGGATACCGGGTGCACAAGAGCGGGCCGGACGCGATCGGGTCGCTGCTGCTCGGGCTCTACGACGACGCGGGCAAGCTGGCCAGCGTCGGCGTGATCGGCGCGTTCCCGCTGGAGGTCAGGCGCGAGCTGTTCACCGAGCTGCAGCCGCTGGTCACCACGTTCGAGGGTCACCCGTGGAACTGGGCCAGGCCGGAGCCCGGGGTCCGCAACCCGCGCGGGGCCGAGCACAGCCGGTGGAACGCGAACAAGGACCTGTCGTTCGTCCCGCTGCGTCCCGAGCGGGTGGTCGAGATCCGCTACGACCACATGGAGGGCACGCGGTTCCGGCACACGGCCCAGTTCGTCCGGTGGCGTCCCGACCGCGACCCGAAGTCCTGCAAGTTCGACCAGCTGGAGGAGCCGGTCGGCTTCAACCTGCAGGAGATCCTGGAGGGCTGAGCCGGGCCCCCGCCCACCTCCCCTTTCGCCTCCCTCAGACCTGTACGTACTCAATGCCCGCGAGCTGGCAGAACACCCGCCAGCTGGCGGCGTGACGGCCAAGGTTCATCACCTCGTGGTGCGGCCCGCCCGCGGTCAGCCAGGCGTTCAGGCAGTCGCGCACGCCGGTGTTCGGGCGGAACTGCCCGTAGGGCATCTGCAGCGCGGGCAGCTCCTGGCTGTCGAGGTTCTCCCCCTCGGCGACGACCAGCCGGAACCGCTCGCCGCCCAGCGACACCAGGGTGGCCAGGGTGGCCGGGCCCGGCTGGTACTGGAACAGGAACGTGGGCGGGTCGGCCAGGTGGCCGATGCCCAGCGGGCGCTTGATCAGCTGGATCGGCCGGTCGGGCCGGGCGATCTTCCAGTTGCCCTCGCCCATGTGGCTCATCAGCACCGAGTCGGTCGGGAAGTCCATCGCGTACATCTCGGTGAAGTGCGCGTCGCCGATCAGCACGTGCCCGGCCGACACCAGGCACGCGGTCAGCACGTCGCCCTCGGCCGCGTAGCCGTACCCCTCGGCCATCAGCGTGGACGCGGCGGCCAGCGGCAGCCGGTCGAACCGGCCGTCCTCGCCGATGGCGTCGAAGTGCGCGGTGTAGGCCCCGTAGCCGCCCGTGTCCAGGATGTGCTTGATCGCGACCTGCATCCGGGCGCTGTCGGCGCGTTCCTCCGCCGACAGCGCCGGGTCGATCTCGAAGCGCTCGTCCTCGAACGCGATGACCTCGTCGATCTGCTCGCGGGTGACCTTCAGCATGCCCCGGTACAGGTCCCCCTGGGCCACGGCCAGGATCTCCGGGCCCAGGCTGCGGATCAGCGAGTTCTCGTCCACCCGGATGTCGCCCATGTCGTTCATCGCGTAGCCGAAGATCGCGACCTTCAGCGACTTCCACGCGGTCACCGCCGCCGCCGCGCGGGCGAACCGATCCACGCCGGCCCGGAACTCCTCGCTGCGCCAGTCGTCGGTCAGCACCGCGAACGCCCGGCCCGCCCGGACCATCGCGTTGGCGGTGTCCTGGGCGCCGTGCACGCCCTGGTTGTAGGTCATGTCGGCCATGTCCCACGCCGGGGTGACCGACGGATCGGGCTGGATGTTGGCCAGCAGGATCGGCAGCCGCGACTCGGCGAGCAGCCGTGCCACCCGCATGGCCGGCCCGTAGGTCAGCATCACCACCATGACCCCGTCGAGGTTGTCGTCCTCGAACTGGCGCATCGCGAGCTCGGCTTCCTCGCGGTACTTGATCGGCTCGCTGGGGATGAACTCGGCCACGTCGGCCAGGTACTCGGCCACCTCCCGGGCGTAGCCCGCCTGGCGCGCCGCGATGTCCGGGATGAAGTCGTCGTACAGGTCCTGCATGATGCCCAGGATCCCGATCTTGGGCTTGCGGTCGGGCATGGAATTCCTCCCTAACGGACGGCCCCGGCCGCCCCGGGGCGGCACGGCCGGTCATGGCCGGGGTGGCGGTCAGCGCTGGCCGTACTCTTCCTGGTAGCGGCGGTACAGCGCGTCGATCTGGTCCTGCGGGATCAGGGTCAGGGGATCGCCGAGGGCGCGGGCGAGGTGCACGGTGCGGGCGGCGTCCTCGCACATCACCGCGGCCTTGAGCGCGGCCCGGGCGGTCGGGCCGATGGCGAACACGCCGTGGCTGCGCATCAGCACCGCGGGCGAGCGGTGGCCGGACAGGGTGGCGACGATGCCGCGGCCGATCTCGTCGCTGCCGATCAGCGCGAACGGCCCGACCGGGATGTCGCCGCCGAACTCGTCGGCCATCGCGGTGATCACGCACGGGATGGCCTCGCCGCGCGCGGCCCAGGCCGTCGCGTACCCGGAGTGAGTGTGCACGACGCCGCCCACCTCCGGCATGTGCCGGTAGACGTACGCGTGCGTGGCGGTGTCGCTGGACGGGAGGTACCCGCTGCCGTTGACCGCCGGGTCCTCGACGACGCGGCCCTCGAGGTCGCAGACCACCATCGACTCAGGGGTCAGCTCCGCGTAGCCGACGCCGCTCGGCTTGATCACCATGAGGTCCGCGCCGGGCACCCGGGCGGAGATGTTCCCCGACGTCCAGGCGACCAGGCCCGCCGCGGCCAGCTCGGCGTGCAGGTCGCTGACGGTGCGCCGCAGCTCGGCCAGGCCCGCGACCAGGCCGCTCATGACGGCCCGCCGGCCGGCTGGACGGGCGCGCGGCCCGGCGCCGCGGCCAGGACCTGGTCCCGCAGCTCGCGGAGCCGGTGCATGACCTCGTTGCCGCCGCGGCCGAAGTAGTCGTGCAGCAGCAGGTACTCCGCGTACAGCCGGTCGTATACCTCGGCACGGGCCGGGTCGGGCCGGTACACCGCCTCGTGCCTGCCGCCCATCGCCCCGGCGGCGGCGGGGACGTCGGGGAAGGCGCCCGCGGCCACCGCGGCGTGGACCGCGGAGCCGAGCGCCGAGCCCTGCTCCGACACGATCAGGCTCAGCGGGCGCCGGGTCACGTCCGCGTAGACCTGCATCACGAACTCGTTCTTGATCAGGCCGCCGGCGGCCACCAGCTCGGTGACGGGCACGCCTGAGGACTCGAAGCTGTCGATGATGACCCGGGTCCCGAACGCGGTCGCCTCGACCAGCGCCCGGTAGATGTCGGGCGCCCGGGTCGCGAGCGTGAGACCGACGATCGCGCCGGACAGGTAATGGTCGACCAGCACGCTGCGGTTGCCGTCCAGCCAGTCCAGCGCGATCAGCCCGTGCGCGCCGACGGGCTGCGCGGCGGCCTCGGCCGACAGCAGGTCGAGCACGTCGAGACCGCGCCGCGCCGCCTCGTCGCGGTAGGCCGGGGGCGTGGCCTGCTCCGCCAGCCAGGCGAAGTCGTCCCCGACGCCGCTCTGCCCCGCCTCGTACCCCCACAGCCCGGCCACGATGCCGCCGTCGACCACGCCGCACATGCCGGGGATCTCGGCCAGCGCGGCGCCGTTCATCACGTGGCAGGTCGACGTGCCCATGATCGCGACCATCTGGCCGGGCGCGATGGCCGCGGCCGCGGGCGGGGTCACGTGCGCGTCGACGTTGCCGACCGCGACCGCTATCCCCTCCGGCAGGCCGGTCCAGCGGGCCGCCTGCGGCGTGAGCGATCCGGCGCGCGCGCCCAGCGGCATGACGTTGTGGCCCAGCTTGTCCGCGGCGAAGCCGGCGAACCGCGGGTCGAGCGCGCCCAGGAACTCACGCGACGGGTACCGGCCGTCCTGCCAGATGCCCTTGTACCCGGCCGTGCAGGCGTTCCTGGTCTCCACCCCGGCCAGCTGCCAGATGATCCAGTCGGCGGCCTCGATCCACCGGCTGGCCCGCCGGTACGTCTCGGGGTCCTCCTCCAGCAGCTGCAGCCCCTTGGCGAACTCCCACTCGGACGAGATCTTCCCGCCGTACCGGCCGATCCACGGCTCGGCGCGCTCGTGCGCGAGCGCGTTGATCCGGTCGGCCTGAGGCTGGGCCGCGTGGTGCTTCCACAGCTTCGGGTAGGCGTGCGGCCGACCGGCGAGCCCGGGGACCTGGCACAGCGGCGTCCCGTCGGCCAGCGCGGGCAGCACCGTGCACGCGGTGAAGTCGGTGCCGATCCCGGCCACCCGCCCGGGGTCGATGCCCGCGCTGGCCACGGCGGCCGGCACGGCCTCGCGGAGCACGTCGCGGTAGTCTTCCGGGTCCTGCAGCGCCCAGTCCGGCGGCAGCGGCTCCCCGGTGGCGGGTAGCACCTGGTCCATCACGCCGTGCCGGTACTCATGGACGGCGGTGCCGAGTTCTGCCCCGTCCCGCGCCCGGACCACCAGGGCGCGCCCGGACAGCGTGCCGAAGTCCACGCCGACGAAGCAGGCATCCGGATTGTTAGCGCTAACAGCCCGGCTGTGGTCCACGTGTGGCCTTCCTTACGTCGCTGGGGGGGACTGGTCAGCGCCCGGGGGGCCGGGTCGCGCTGGCGCGCACGATCAGCTCGGGGGCCACCGGCATCCAGGCGCCGGGGGCCAGGCCGCAGATCCGGTCCACGAGCAGCCGCAGCGCCTGTCTGCCGAGCTCTCCGAAATCCTGCCGCACCGTGGTGAGCGGGGGAAGGAAGAAGGCAGATTCCGGGATGTCGTCGAACCCGACCACGCTGACCGCGGACGGGACCTGGCGCCCGTGCTCGCCGAGCGCCCGGAGCATGCCGAGCGCCATCTGGTCGTTGGCGCAGAAGATGGCCGTCACCTCCGGCATCCTCGCCAGCTCGTGCCCGATCTCGTAGCCCGAGTGCGCGGACCAGTCCCCGCTGATGATCTCCGGCTCGGCCCGGCCCGCCTCCTGCAGGGCCCGCGCCCAGCCCTCCGCGCGCTCGTGCGCGTCCAGGGTGGAGTCCGGGCCGCCGACGTAATGCACGGTCTCGTGACCCAGGTCCAGCAGGTACCGCGTGGCCTGGAAGGCGCCGGAGATGTTGTCGATCGCGACCGAGTCCATGGGCGCGCGGGTGCCGCAGCCGACGGCGACCAGCGGCACGTCCGTGGCCACGCTCGCCAGCGCCTCGAGCAGGGGCATCTCGGAGGCGATCACGATGATGCCCTCGACCCGCTGGCCGAGGAAGCGGTCGACCGCCTCCTGCATCGAGCGGCGGTCAAACGCCGGCAGGCTGGTGATGGCCACCGTGTAACCGGGGTGCGCGGCCCGCTCGATGCCGTAGAGCATCGACGCCGGGCCGTACAGCGTGGTGTCGAAGCTGATCACGCCCAGCGCCTGGGTCCGCCCCGTGACCAGCGTGCGGGCGGCGGCGTTGGGCCGGTAGCCGAGCTCGCGGATCGCCGCCAGGACGTCTTCCCGGGTCTGCGGCCTGACGTTCGGATGGCCGTTGAGCACCCGTGACACGGTCTGGTGCGAGACGCCAGCCAGCCGGGCGACGTCGGCCATGACCGGCCGCGCGGCTGGCCCGTTCGCCGTAGACGCCACCAGGTCCCCTCGGTCACCGCTGATCCCAAGCCCGCGCGACGCAGCGCCGAGAGGCGGGGCGATTGTGGCGTTCGCTGGCCGTGCTGTCGCAGCTGCATCCCCGGGCACGACTAGCGTAAGCGAGACCGGCCCGTGGCCCGAAGGCTGGTGGGCAGCAGCGGTGTCCGGCCAGTTGATCCCGGGCCCGGTTCCTGCCAACCTACGGTCCATGGACTCAGCCAAGCCCGGCCCTAGCGCCCGGTGAGGACCCAGCCGATGCGAATCGCCCTGTTCGTCACCTGCCTGGCGGACGCGCTGTTCCCGGACGTCGGCAAGTCCACCACGGTGCTGCTGGAGCGCCTCGGGCACCAGGTGGCGTTCCCCGAGGCGCAGACCTGCTGCGGCCAGATGCACGTCAACACCGGCTACCAGCGCGAGGCCCTGCCGCTGATCCGCCGCTACGTCGAGACATTCGAGCCCTACGACGTGATCGTGGCCCCGTCCGGCTCGTGCGTCGGCTCGATCCGGCACCAGCACGCGATGGTGGCCCGGCGCCACGGCGACCCCGGCCTGGCCGACCGTGCCGAGGCCGTGGCCGGGCGGACGTTCGAACTGTCGCAACTGCTCATCGACGTGCTCGGGGTGGAGGACGTGGGCGCCTACTACCCGCACCGGGTCACCTACCACCCGACCTGCCACTCGCTGCGCCTGCTGCGCGTGGCCGACCGGCCCGCACGGCTGCTGCGGCACGTGGCCGGGCTGGAGCTGGTGGACCTGCCCGACGCGGAGACCTGCTGCGGGTTCGGCGGCACGTTCGCGATCAAGAACGCCGACACCTCGACCGCGATGCTGGCCGACAAGATGCGCAACGTGCTCGACACCCGGGCCGAGGTGTGCACGGCTGGCGACAGCTCTTGCCTGATGCATATCGGCGGCGGCCTGTCCCGGCTGCGCGCCGGGGTGAAGACCGTGCACCTCGCCGAGATCCTCGCCTCGACCCGGGACGGAGGCGGGGCCGGGTGACCACGTTCCTCGGCCTGCCGACCCCGCCTCCCGCGGGGGGTTCCGGGGGGTCGCCCCCCCGGGTCAGCACTGCGCCGCGCGGCGTCGGCCACCTGCGCGGCAGCGAGCCGTTCCCGGTGGCCGCCCGCCGGGCGCTGGCCGACAGCCAGCTGCGCCGCAACCTGAACAAGGCCACCACGACCATCCGCGCCAAACGCGCCGCGGTCGTCGCCGAGCTGCCGGACTGGGAGGAACTGCGCGCCGCGGGCCAGGCCATCAAGGCCGAGACCATGCGGCACCTGGACCGCTACCTGGAACAGCTGGAGGCCCAGGTCCAGGCGCGCGGCGGGACCGTGCACTGGGCGCGGGACGCGCGCGAGGCCAACCAGGTCGTGACCGACCTGGTCCGGGCCACGGGCTCGCCGGAAGCGGTCAAGGTCAAGTCCCTGGCCACCGACGAGATCGGGCTGAACGACGCGCTCGCCGCGGCGGGCATCACGGCGTACGAGACCGACCTGGCCGAGCTCATCATCCAGCTCGGCCACGACCGGCCCTCGCACATCCTGGTCCCGGCCATCCACCGCAACCGGGCGGAGATCCGGGAGATCTTCCTGCGCGAGATGGGCGACGTCGACCCGGCGCTGACCGACAGCCCGGCCGCGCTGGCCGAGGCGGCCCGGCTGCACCTGCGCCGCAAGTTCCTGTCCGTCCGGGTGGGCATCAGCGGGGCCAACTTCGCGGTCGCGGAGACCGGCACCCTGTGCGTTGTGGAATCCGAGGGCAACGGCCGGATGTGCCTGACCCTGCCGCAGACGCTGATCACGGTCATGGGCATCGAGAAGGTGATCCCGTCCTGGGCGGACCTCGGCGTGTTCCTGCAGTTGCTGCCCCGCTCGTCCACCGGCGAGCGGATGAACCCCTACACCTCCCTGTGGACCGGCGTGACGCCCGGCGACGGCCCGCAGGAGTTCCACCTGGTGCTGCTGGACAACGGGCGGACCGCCGCGCTGGCCGACCAGACCGGCCGGGCAGGCGCTGCACTGCATCCGCTGCTCGGCGTGCCTGAACGTGTGCCCGGTCTACGAGCGCACTGGCGGCCACGCCTACGGCTCGGTGTACCCGGGCCCGATCGGCGCGGTGCTGTCGCCGCTGCTGACCGGCGTGCAGGACAACGCCACGCTGCCGTACGCGTCGTCGCTGTGCGGCGCGTGCTACGACGCCTGCCCGGTGAAGATCGACATTCCGTCGCTGCTCGTCTACCTGCGGGCCCGGCACGTCGAGGAGACGCGGCAGGAGCGCCGGCGGCCTAGCGCCGAGGCGGTGACCATGGCCGCGGCGTCGTGGATCATGGCCGACCCTCGGCGCTACGCCGCAGCGCAGCGGGCCGGGCAATCCGGCCGCCCGCTGGCCCGGGGCGGCCGGATCCGCGCGCTGCCGCCGCCGCTGGCGGCCTGGACCCGGGCCCGCGACGCGCCCGCCCCGCCCGCCCGGACGTTCCGGCAATGGTGGCGCGCGTCCGGCCGGGACCGGTCATGACCCCGCGCCGTGCTGGCCCGGGGGGCACAGTGCCCCCGGGGACACCCCGGACCCCGATGGCCCGGAACCCCCCGCGACGAGATGCTAGCCCGGATCCGCGCCGCGCTCGGCTCCGCCCCGGCCAACAGCTCTGGTACAGATTTCCTAATCGACGCCAGCCCGCATCCCGCCCTCGGCTATCGGACGCTGGGCGACCTGGACGAGACCGGGCGGCTGGATCTGCTCGCGGAGCGGCTGGCCGACTACCGGGCGGCGGTCCGCCGCGCGGTGCGCTCCGAGCTCGCCGCCACGGTTGGCGCGGCCCTGGCCGGGCGCGGGGTGCGGCGGGTGGTCGTGCCGGCGGCCTGGACCTCCTGGTCGTGCTCCAGGCGCTGCCGCCCGACGTCGACCTCATCATCGACGACGACCTGTCCCCGCAGGACCTCGACGCCATCGACGGCGTCATCACCGGAGCCGCGGTGGCGATCGCCGAGACCGGGACCATCATCCTGGACGGCTCACCCGACCAGGGCCGGCGCGCGATCACCCTGGTGCCCGACTATCACCTGTGCATCGTGCGCGCCGACCAGGTCGTGGAGCTGGTACCCGAGGCGATCGGCCGGCTGGCCCCCCGCTCCGGGCGGCCCCTGACCTGGATCAGCGGGCCGTCCGCGACCAGCGATATCGAGCTGTCACGGGTGGAGGGCGTGCACGGCCCTCGCACGCTCGAGGTGATCCTGGTCCAGCCGGGCTGACGGCCCGCCGCCGGGCTCAGCCGCGGGAGGCCAGGGCGGCCTGCTGGTGGTCCCGCATGGTTTCCACGCCGTCGCGGCCGGGCTGGCGGCCGAAGCCGCAGTAGCGGGCCACGCCGAAGTCGGCCAGATGCGCCGACGCGGTCGTCTTGCGCCGCCGCAGCCCTGCGACGCCGTCCAGCGGCAGGACGATGCCGAGGTAGACGCGCGCGTCCCCGGCGTCGAGGTCGGCCAGCGGCCGGAAGAAGGAATGGTCCTCGCTGCGCAGGTAACGCGGCCCGGCCAGGTGCAGCCAGTCGACCGGGCGGCCCGAGTTGGCCACGGCGTAGTTGGCCATCCGCACCAGCAGCGCCATGTCGCGGGCCTCGTACATGGGCCACTCGGGGAACGTCCCGTAGCAGAGGTGGTAACCGACCAGGACCTCAGGCGGGATGAGCCGGGTCAGCCGGCCCACCGGGCCGGTGAAGCGCTCCCAGGCACCGGGCGCGGTCCACGCCAGCACGCCCTCCAGGTCGAGCACCTCGTAGGCGACGTCCCACTGGATCGCGAGCTCCGCGGGCGGGATGGCCGCGGTCAGCCGCCGCAGCTCGCGGGCGACGAGGTCTTCGAAGCCGCGCTCGGCCACCGGGTAGTCAGCGGCGAAGGCCGCCTTGAACCCGTTGAGCGCGCTGGACGGGAACGGCAGCCCCACCTGGAACCGGAGCCCGGCCGGGATCACGCCCGCCGCGCGCAGGTCACGGAACACCTGGTAGGAGGCGATGGCGTCGTCGATGCGGGGCCAGGAGTCCCAGTGCAGTTCGGTGACGCCGGGGCGCAGCCGGAAGACCGGGGTCTCGTAGGCGTGGCGCGGGATGCCGGTCGGCGAGGCGGTTTCCTCGACGGTCTCGACGTCGGGATGCGGGCGGACCAGCCGCTCCCGCTCATAGCCGACCCACGCCGCCCGGGGTCCGGTCTCGCCGTCCGGCAGCGCGAACACCAGGTCGCCGAAGAACTCGCTGGCCGCGCGCATGGCCGCCTCGGTGGAGGAGGCGGGCAGGCTCCCGACCAGCAGCAGGTCACTGGTGACTCGCGGCGCCATTGCGCTCCCTCCGTCGGCTGCCATCAGGTCAATCTAAGCGGTGAGCGCCGACCGGGGGCCATTCGGGCCGCGCTGGCCGGCGCCAGCTGGACGGCGCTGGCCGGCGCCAGCTCACCGGCGCTGCCCAGCACCCGGTGGCCGACCCTGGCCGGCCTCCCGGTGGCCGACCTATCGTGGAGAGCGTGCAGGTCACGATCAGCAGCGACGCGTCCGAACTCGTCCAGCGCCGTGGCGGCCGGCTGTGGGTCTGGGCCGCGTACGGGCACCTGTGCTGCGCTGGTTCGCCCGCGTGGATGCACGCGGCCACCGAGCCGCCGCCCGACCTGACCGGATTCCGCCCCGTTCCGGCCGGGGACGACGGCGTGCAGGTCTGGTTCCGCGGTGTCGGCGGCCTGCGGCCGGACGTGCTCGAGATCGGCCTACGGGGCAGGCGCCGACCCAAGGTCGCGGCGTACTGGGACGGCTGCGTGATGGCTATGGTCTAGGCGCCGGCCCGCGGCCTGACCCAGGCGCCGACCGCGCTTGGTCTAGGCGCCGGCCCGCGGTTCGCCGCGGTAGGTGCCGAACGACCAGTGGTTACCCTCGGGATCGGTGACGGCGAAGTCCCGCGAGCCGTAGTCGGTGTCGTTCAGTTCCCGCAGCACCTTCGCGCCGGCCGCGGTGGCCCGCGCGAACAGCCCGTCGGGATCGTCGGTGACCACGTACGCGCCGAAGGTGCCCGGCCGCAACGGCCAGGAGTCGTTCACGCCGTCCTCGGGCGCCGAGCCGAGCATGATCCCGCCCCCGGCGGGCCAGGACAGCTGGGCGTGATCCACGCGGTCGCCCTCGCCGTAGACGACAGTCTCTTCGAAGCCGAACGCGTCGACCAGGAACCTGATCAGCCCGCGGGCGTCGCGGGCCCGGAGCGTCGGCCATACCTGCGGCGGTGGTGTCTTGTCGCTCATGACGCCAACCCTGGCAGGACGGCACCGGTCCAGCCTTGGACGTTTAGGAACTCCTCCGCCAGCCAGGCCGACGGCGGGCAGCCCGCCAGGTCGCGGAACTCGTGGGCCAGGTGGGCCTGGTCGTAGTAGCCGCAGTCGGCCGCCAGGTCGGCCAGTGTCGGCAGCGTCATCTCGGCCGCCGCCCGCCCCTGCAGCAGGCGGCGCGCCCGGTCGAACCGGATGATCCGCGCCGCGGCCTTGGGCGTGAGGCCGGTCTCGTCGCGGAACCGGTTACGCAGGTGACGGTCGCTCCACCCGGTCTCGGCGGCCAGCCCCGAGACCGCGCAACGCCCGCCGGCCGCCAGCAGGAGACGCCAGGCGTGGCTGACCTTTGCGCCTACCCCGTCGGCCGCGCAACTCGCGCCAGCCGCCGGGCCGACGGCCAGCCGCGACGTCAGCATCTGGTTCAGGACCGCGAACCGGGCCGGCCAGTCCCCCGCCGCCTGGAGTCGCTCGGCGATCCGGTCCGCGAGCGGCCCGAGCACGGCCGAGCCCTCGACGTCGATGTCGGCCAGTTCTCCGGCTGGCAGGCCCAGCAGCGCTCGCGCGCCCAGCGGGCTCACCGCCAGCTGGATGCCCGACTGCCTGCCGGGGTGCGTGATCAGCGCGGGCGCGGTATGCAGGCCGCCGACCAGCGTGCGGTAACTGCCCGGGGACTGCCGTGGATCGGGATGTCCGGCGAGGGTGAGCGGGTCATCCAGGGTGAAGATCACCGTCAGGTAGGGCGACGGCAGCCCGCGGTGCCTGGCCGGCGGCACCCCGGCCTGCCGGTACCCGACGTACACCGCGATGAGCGGCCGCAGCACGGGCGCCGGGAGCGCCCACACCGACTCGTTGACGGGGGCGCCCCCTTCGTCAAAGCGGCCCTGGTCCATGCCCCCATCATCGCTCAGTTCCGCTGCGGACCGCCCCGCCGACACGGGGGCAGGGCCAGGGCCGGATGGCCGGGGCGCCACCCGGCCTCAAGCAGCCTGCCACCGGATGGCCGGGGGCGCCATCCGGCCTCAAGCAGCCTCCCGCCAGCGAGCTACCTCTTCGTGGCTGACGGCGTGCAGCGGGATGGCCTGGACGCGAGCTGTCGTTTCCGCGACTTCCCGGCCGGTGTCCGGGCGCTTGATCACCATCCACAGCGGGATGCCGACCATAGCGGCGAAAAACAGCGCGCTCAGGACGATGTTCACGGTGAGCCAGGCCATCTCTTCCTCCTTCGTCAGGCCAACGGGAGATCCGCCGGTCGCTCATACAGGCAGGCTGCCGCGCCAGTTTCTGTGCCAGTTCTGAGAGGCCTTGGCTGCAGCAATGAACACATAACGGAACGAGCTAATCACAGACAGTGACCACCCGGACGTCATATCGGAGCGGCAATCCCGTGCTCCGGCGCAGGTCAGAACGGGGCGTCACGCGCTGGCGCAGGTCAGGCCGGAGGTGTCATGCTCCGGCAGGTCAGGTCGAGTGCGTGTTCCAGCCCCGGGGCGGTCGGGGCCATCGGCCGGACTTCGGCTGCCCTGGCTGCGCTTGGACGATCGCGCGCAGCGCCTCGTCCGGGTCCTCGCTGTCCCTCAGCCAGGTCAGTATGCTGACGTACACGACCGGAACGAAGCAGAGGGCCGGGCCCGCCCACATGATCCCGGTCGCGATCTCCTGGTCGTCCACCGGGCTCAGGCCGCCCGGGTGAACGTACGCCGGGAACCACGCCACGTGGGAGAACCCGAGGATGTAGGCGAGGATCCAGATCGTCCACATGGCCAGCGCCGCGAAGGCCGCGCGCAGCGGGCGGGGCAGGCGCGGCAGCAGCGGCGGCGACTCCACCAGTTCCAGCCAGAGCGCGCCCCCGGCCGCGACCAGCGTGACCATCTCGGCCACCGCGAGGCCAGGCTGCGTGGCCAGGGCGTCGACGGTGACCGGCAGCCGCCACGCGATCACTACGGCCATGAAGGCCAGCAGCACCGCGGCGCCGCGCGGGAAGCCGGAACCGCCCCGTGGCCGGGCCGTGCGGCCCGCCCGGCTCCCCTCGTCTGCCCGCGGCCCGGAGAACCGGCCCGGGAACAGCAGGCGCCACGGCGCGCCGAGCACGAGCAGGGCGGGCACGACGGTGGCGAACACCACGAACTGGAGCGACTCGGCGAACACGTAGCGCCGGGCGTAGATCCCCGCGGGCGGGATCAGGCTCAGCAGGACCAGGACGGCGGCCGCAACCGCCAGCCAGGACTTCCTGCGGGACAACCAGCTCAGCACAAGGTCTACTGTCCTCCGTGGCCCGGCCGTCCGCCACCTCAACGCCGACCGCTCCGCAATCGTTTGCGAGACAATCGTTTGTCATCCGTAGCCGTCACGGCCCGCCCGGACGCCACGGTGGTGCTTGCCCTCCGCGCCCTCGCGCGGAGGGACACCAGCCCGGCGGCGATCTGGCGCGCCGCGGACGTCCGTTTCTGGCGTTCGTGCTGGCCCTGGGCATCGTGGTCGCGGCCGTGACCGAGAACGGCCTGGCCGGGGCCCCGCAACGGGTAATCCCCGGGGGCACCTCGCTGCCCGCGCCTGGCGGAGCTCGGCGCCGCCTCGGCCCGGGAGCTACTCGACGCCGCGGCCGAGCGCCTGGGCCGGCCGTGCCGCACGGCCGAGCGGCACGGGCGCGCGGAGCGCGAGGTGGTCGCGGCCGCCGAGGGCGCCAGCCTGCTCATCGTGGCCCGGGACGGCGACGACACCCGGCTCGGACCGAGGAGCCTGGGCCCGGCCAGCCGGTTCGTGGTCGACCACGCCCCCCGCCCGGTCCTGCTGGTCTGGCCGCGGGAGGCTCCTCCGGCCGGCTCCCTGCCGCCCCCGCCGCCGCGGCACCCCCGGCCCCGGCCCCGTCCCCGGTAACGGTCATGGCAAGTGCAAATGCGTGTGACAATGCACATGCAGTCGGTACCATGTAATCCACTAGGACCGGGGAGCGATTGCCGGGGTCTGGCCCGGCGAAGCTAAGGGGGAAACGCCCATGGAGACGCGCAACGGGATGCCCGCAGCCGAACTGCGCGACGTCACCTGGAGAAAGAGCCGGCACAGCAACTCGCAGGGAACCTGCGTCGAGCTCGCCGGACTGCCCGGCGGGGAGATCGCGGTCCGGAACTCCCGGCACCCCGACAGCCCTGCGCTCATCTACACACCGGCCGAGATGGACGCTTTCATTAAGGGCGCCAAGGATGGCGAGTTCGACGACTTGCTTTCCTGAGCGGCGCCGGTTACGAGGGCGGCCAACTGCGCGACGCGGCGGATCCCCGGTCTAACGACCGGTGATCCGCCGTAGCGCTGTATGAGGGCGGGTCGGCCGCTCAGCTCAAGGGGCAGAATCCCGTGCCGGGCTCAGCGCAGCAGGGCCCAGACGACTTTCCCGTCGCCCGCCATCGGCTCCCAGCCCCACCGCATACTGCACGCCTCGAGGACCTGCAGCCCGCGGCCGCTTTCCGCGCTGGCACAGGACTCGATCCGGATGGGACACGTGAGGCCAGGATCGGTCACCATGCACATCAGGTACGGATCCAGGCGTACTATGATCAGGCCGATCGGGTGCTCTCCCGGCATCCACTGAGCGGAGAGCAGACCATGCCGGAGCGAGTTGGTCACGAGTTCCGAGACCACAAGCTCCGCCACATCGATCCGGTCGATCATCCCCCAGTCCTGCAGCGTGATCCTGGTGAATTCCCTGGCTCGCCGGGCCGACTCGGGCTGCGGGGAGAAAGCGCACGTCGCGGCGGGCTGCTCCGCCTGCGGGCCGACGGTGATGTCCGCGATATCCGCCAGCCCGAGGGCGTCCGCTACCTCGACGGCATCCGCGAATCGCAGCGACAGGTGCTCGACGTGAACTCCGTTGCCTGCCGCGCGATGCTCGCTCGTGGTCAGGAGGCGGTCATGGCTCACGCTGACATCCTCCGTCCTGACTGCCGTGGCCACCTGCGCGTTGCCAGGCCGCGCATAAATCCAGGAGGCCGCACCTCGCGCCGCTGCAATGCAAACGTTATCATCCTCCATGTAACTTGCAGGCGCAAGGGCCTTCTGCACGTGCAGATGGAGCTGGCACCAGCACATGCGGGCGACACACGTGGCGCGAGCTAGCGTCCGACGCGGGGGGAGGCCGATGTGATTTCGGTTGAGCCGGGCACCGGCCCGACCGTTCGGCGCATCCTGCTCGGCAGCCAGCTGCGCAGGCTGCGTGAGGCCAGGGGAATCACACGCGAGGACGCGGGCTACCGCATCCGGGCATCGGAATCCAAGATCAGCCGGATGGAGCTGGGCCGGGTCGGGTTCAAGGAGCGCGACGTCGTGGATCTCCTCGAGATGTACGGCGTCGACGACGATGCGGAGCGCGAGGCGCTCGTCGAGCTCGCGCGCGGAGCCAACACGGCGGGCTGGTGGCATCAGTACGCCGACGTTTTACCAGATTGGTTCCAGACCTTCGTGGGCCTGGAAGAGGCCGCGTCGGTCCTGCGGGTCTATGAGGTGCAGTTCGTTCCCGGGCTGCTGCAGACGCCGAGCTACGCCCGGGCGGTCATAGCCCGCGGCTGGCCGGGCGCGCCCGAGGAGGAGATCGAGCGCCGGGTCAACATGCGGATCACCCGGCAGGAACTGCTGACCAAGCAGAACGGCCCGCGCCTGTGGGCGGTCGTGGACGAGGCGGCGCTGCGGCGCCCCGTGGGCAGCCGCGAGGTATTCCGGTCGCAGCTCGAGCACCTGATCGAGGCCACGGAGAACCCCAGGATCACGCTTCAGGTCACGCCGTTCCGGTCCGGCGGCCACGCCGCCGAGGCCGGGGCCTTCACGATCATGCGGTTCCCTGAGGAAGACCTGCCGGACGTGGTCTACCTCGAGCAGCTCACCAGCGCTCTCTACCTGGACAAGCGGGAAGACGTGGAGCGGTACAGCGAGGTCATGGAGCGGCTCAGCGTCGAGAGCGAGCCGCCGGAGCGCACCGCCGACCTGCTGGGCGAGATGCTCCGGGACCCGGCGGCCGAGACCAGCGGATGAACCCCGCACCGATCCGGCAGGTCGGTTTCGTCGGCATCGGCAACATGGGGTGGCCGATGGCGGCCCGCCTGGCGCAGGCCGGCTTCGAGGTCATCGCCGCGGACGCCGCGCCGGGGCGGGCCGCGGCCTTCACCGCCGAGGTCGGCGGCCGGGCGGCCGACTCGGTCGCCGACGCCGCGCGGTCCGATGCGCTGGTGACGATGCTGCCTACCAGCGAGCACGTCGCCGAGGTGATCCGGGAGGCGGCCGGCGCCCTGTCCGCGGGAACGCTGGTCATCGAGATGTCCTCGGGCGTGCCCGCCGTCACCCAGTCCCTCGCGGCGGACCTGGCGGAACGCGGGGTCGGGCTGATCGACTGCCCGGTATCCGGCGGCGTCGCCCGGGCCCGGACCGGGGAACTCGCGATCATGGCCGGCGGCGACGCCGGGCAGCTGCGTCACGCCGAGCCCGTGCTGACCGCGATGGGCGGGTCCGTGCACCATTGCGGCGGCGTCGGCGCCGGGCAGGCGATGAAGGCGCTGAACAACCTGGTCTCGGCGGGCGGCTTCCTGATCGGGGTCGAGGCCCTGCTCATCGGCCAGCGGTTCGGGCTCGACCCGGCGCTCATGGTCGACGTGCTGAACTCCGCCAGCGGCATGAACAACAGCACACAGCGCAAGCTCAGGCAGTTCGTGCTGTCCCGCCGGTTCGACTCGGGCTTCGGCCTCGACCTGATGGTCAAGGACCTGTCGATCGCCCTGGAGATCGGCCGGGACACCCAGACGCCGGTGCCCTTCGCCGCGTTGTGCCGCGAGCTGTGGAGCAGCGCCGCCACCGTGCTCGGGCCGGGCCAGGATCACACCGCCGCGGCCCGGCTCAGCGAGACGCTGGCGGGCGCCGTGCTCGGCAGTGCCGAGCAGGAACCCCAGGGCTAGGAACCGCGGGGCCAGGGAGCACGGGACCGGGCGAAGCCCGCTGGCCGCGCGGCTCACCGGCCCGGCATCGCGATCCGGCGGCCCGCGGTCGGCGGGACCAGCAGGACGGCGTGCTCGGCGGCCAGGGCCTCGGCGGCCCGGCGGCGCTCCGGCGGCATCGGGGTCACCCGCTCGGTGGTGATGTCCACGTGCAGGAACATCAGCTCGTTGGTGGCCGCCTCGTCGCCGGTTGTCGCGTCGGTCATCCGGTGCAGGACGTGCATCCGCTTGGCGTCCGTACCGAGCACCTGCGAGGTGTAGCGCAGGCGCGCCCCGGCCCGGACGCTCCGGAAGAAGCACAGGTGGCTCTCGACCGTGTAGATGCTGGCGCCGGTCTGCTCCCGGTAAGCGGCGCCCAGGCCGACATGGTCCAGGAACGCGTCGGTCGCCTCGGTGAACGCGATCGCGTAGTAGCCGTCCATCATGTGGCCGTTGTAGTCGATCCAGTCGGCAGGCACCGTGCGCCCGCCGGTGTCCAGCGGCCCGGCGGCTGGCCTCGGCGCGGCCGCCGGGTCGTCGGCGCTCACCGGCCCTGCCACTGCGGCCTGCGCCGCTCGGCAAAGGCGCGCGCGCCCTCGCGAGCGTCCTGCGAGTCCAGCATCGCCCGGTAGGCGGCCAGGCCGCCGCCCTGCAGGATCCGGTAGCCGTCCCGGACGCTGGCCCCCTCGGTCTCCCGCAGGATCTCCAGGGCGGCCGCCACGGCCAGCGGCGCGGCGGCGCAGATCGCCCCGGCCAGGTCCCGCGCGGCGGGCATGACCTCGGCGGCGGGAACGACCCGGTTGACCAGCCCCCACCGGGCCGCCTCGGCGGCGGTCACGCGCCTGCCGGTGAGCAGGTACTCGACCGCGATCGGGCGCGGCAGCCGGGCCGGCAGCCGCAGCAGGCCGCCGGCGTCGGCGACGATGCCCAGCGTGACCTCGGTGAGCGCGAACTCGGCGTGCTCGGCTGCCACCACCAGGTCCGCGGCCAAGACCAGCTCGAAGCCGCCGCCGAAGGCCAGCCCGTTGACCGCGGCGATGACCGGCTTGCCGATGTCGAGGAACTCGGTCAGGCCGGCGAACCCGCCCGGCCCGTGGTCGGCCTCGGCACTCTCCCCGGCGGCGGCCGCCTTCAGGTCCCAGCCCGCGCAGAAGAACTTCTCCCCCGCCCCGGTCAGGATCCCCACCCGCAGCCCCGGGTCGGTGCGCAGCCGGTCGAACGCCGCGTAGAGCGCGCGGCTCGTGGCCGCGTCGACCGCGTTGGCCTTGGGCCGGTCGAGGGTGATGACCAGCGTCTGCCCGTCCACGGTGGTGCGTACCGGACCGTTATGGTCGGTCATGTCAGGCTCCGTACGGTCGCAGCAGGGCGCGGGCGATGATGTGGCGCTGGATCTCGCTGGTGCCGTCCCAGATCCGCTCGACCCGGGCGTCCCGCCACCAGCGCTCGACCGGCAGCTCGGCCATCAGGCCCATGCCGCCGAAGATCTGCACGGCGGCGTCGGTGATCCGGCCGAGCGCCTCCGACGCGTATACCTTGGCCATGGCCGCGTCCGCGTCGGTCATCGTGCCGGCGTCCAGCCGCGCCGCGGCGCGCAGCGTCAGCAGCTCGGCCGCCTCCAGCTCGGTAGCCATGTCGGCGAGCCGGAACCCGATGCCCTGGAACCGGCCGATCGGCTGGCCGAACTGCCTGCGGTGCGCGGCCCACTCGGTGGCCGTCTCCAGCACCCGCCGGGCGCGGCCCACGCTGGTCGCCGCCACCGTCAGCCGGGTGGCGCCGAGCCACTGCCCCATCAGCTCGAAGCCGCGGCCCTCGTCGCCGAGCCGGTTGGCGGCCGGCACCCGGCAGGCCGAGAAGATCAGCTCGCACTGGTGGTAGCCGCGGTTGGACACGCACTGGGGGCCGCGCCGGACCTCCAGCCCGCCGGTGCCCTTGTCCACCAGCAGGGTGGTGATGAGCTTCTTCGGCCCGCGCGCGGTCTGCTCCACCCCGGTGGCGGCGAACAGGATGACGAAGTCGGCCACGTCGGCGTGGCTGATGAAGTGCTTCGTGCCCGTGACCACGTACTCGTCGCCGTCGCGCACCGCCGTGGTGGTCATCGACCGGACGTCCGAGCCCGCGTCGGGCTCGGTCATCGCCACGCAGTCGTGCCGCTCTCCCCGGATGGCCGGCAGTAGGTAGCGCTCGCGCTGCTCGCCGCGGCACGCCTGCAGGATGTTGCTCGGCCGCTCGACCAGCATCTGCAGCGCGTAGCCGGCCCGGCCGAGTTCCCGCTCCACCAGCACCACGGACACCGCGTCCAGCCCGCCGCCGCCGAGCTCGGCCGGCATGTTCGGCGCGTACAGGCCGGCCGCGAGCGCCTTGCCCCGGATCGAGGCGGCCAGCTCCGGCGGCACCTCGTCGAGGCGCTCCACCTCGTCCTCGTGCGGGTAGAGCTCCTTTTCCACGAAGTCGCGCACGGTCTCGACGATCAGCTGCTGTTCCGCCGTGAGCTCGAGGTCCACCCTCGGTCACCGGCCCGGGATCGCCATGACGTGGCCGACGTAGTCCGGGACCGGCAGCACCGCGTGCGCGGCGGCGATCCGCCGCAGCCGGCCGGCCAGCTCGGCGGGGAACGGCGTCACCTTCCCCGCCCGCGTGTCCACGTGCAGCAGCATCTGCTCGCCGGTGGCGATCCGGTCGCCGGCCGCGTTGAACATCTCGTGCGCGATGTGCAGCCGCTTGGCGTCCGTGCCGAGCACCTGCAGGGTCAGCCAGAGCCGCTCGTCCAGGCGGGCCTCGCGCAGGTGGTGCAGGTGGGTCTCGGCCGTGTACAGCGAGCGGCCGGCGGCCCGGTAGTCCTCGTCCACCCCGACGTACCGGAAGAACGCGTCGGCCGCGTCGCCGAACACGAGCAGGTAGGCCCACTCGCTCAGGTGATCGTTGTAGTCCACCCACTCCGGCGCGACCGTGGTCTCGTGCAGCCGCAGCGGGGCCGGGTCGGCAGGATCGCGCGCCGCGCGGGTGGCGACACCGGCCATCACGCCTGTCCGACGGCGTCCGTCATCTTCGGCACGTCGGCCATGAGCTGCACGGTATAGGGGTCCTTCGGCGCCTCGAGGACCTGCTCGACGGGACCGCGCTCGCAGACCTTACCGGCGTTCATCACCACGACCTGATCGGCGATGCTGCGCACCAGCGGCAGGTTGTGGGTGATGAAGATCAGCGACAGCCCGCGCTCGGCCTGCAGCGTGCGCAGCAGCTCCACGACCGACGCCTGCACCGACACGTCGAGGGCGGAGGTGACCTCGTCGCAGACGAGCAGGTCGGGCTCGAGGATGAGCGCGCGTGCGATGGCCACCCGCTGCCGCTCGCCGCCGGACAGCTGATCCGGGTAGTAGTCCACGAACGACTCCCGGAGCGCGGCCGCGGTCAGCGCGGCCACCACTCGCTCGTACCGCTGGCCGGCGGGCAGCCTCTCGAACTGGTCCAGCGGCTGCTCCACGATCTGGCCCACGGTCCGGCGCGGGTTCAGCGACGCGTACGGGTTCTGCGACACGTACTGGATCCGGCGCAGCTGCGCGTTGGACCGCCGGCGGATCCCCCGGGTGAGCGGCTGCCCGGCGAACGTGACGTCCCCACCCCACGTCGGGTGCAGCCCGACCAGGCACCGGGCCAGCGTGGTCTTGCCGGAGCCGGACATCCCGACCACGGCCACGCACTGCTGGCCGGGCACGGCGAACGCGATGTCGTGCAGCACCGTCTTGCGACCGTAGGTGGCGGACAGGTCGCGCACGTCCAGCAGGGGGGCCTTCGCGGCCGGGCTGGCGGGCCGGGGCGGCGGCCCGCCCGCCGTGTCGGCCAGCGCGACGACCTCGGCCGCGCGCAGGCAGCGAGCGCTGTGCCCGGTCGGCGACACCTCGATCATCGGCGGCTGCCCGGCCTCGCACTCGGGCATGGCGAACTCGCAGCGCGGCTGGAAGAAGCAGCCCGGCGGGCGGTTGCCCGGCCGCGGCGGCTGCCCGGACAGGCCGATGAGCATGTGGGCGTCGGACAGCGACGGGATCGCGCGCAGCAGCCCCCGGGTGTACGGGTGCGCCGGGGCGGTGAACACTTCCCGGGCCGAGCCGACCTCGGCGACCCGCCCCGCGTACATCACCGCCACGTGGTCGGCGATCTCCGAGACCACCGCCAGGTCGTGGCTGATGTAGACCGCGGCCACCTGGTAGGACTGGCACAGCCCCCGGATGGTCTCCAGGACCCGGCGCTGCGTGGTCACGTCCAGGCCGGTGGTCGGCTCGTCCAGCACGATGAGCTCCGGCCGGCACGCGAAGGCCATGGCCAGGCCGACCCGCTGCTGCTGCCCGCCGGACAGCTGGTGCGGGTAGGAGTCCAGGATCGCGGGCACCGTGGACAGGCCGACCTCGACCAGCATCTCGGCCAGCCGGTCCTCGCGCGCCTTGTGGTCGCCGGAGTAAGAGTCGAGGACCTCGCGCAGCTGGGTGCCCACCTTCAGGGTCGGGTTGAGCGCGCTGGACGGGTCCTGCGGCACGTAGGCGATCCGCCGGCCGCGCAGGTGCTGCAGGTCATCCGGCGGCAGCCGCAGGATGTCCTCGCCGTCGACGAGGACCTTCCCCTCGCCGAAGACCAGGCCGCGGCGGACGTAGCCGAGCAGGGCCAGCGCCATCGTGGTCTTGCCCGACCCTGACTCGCCGACCAGTCCGAGCACCTGGCCGGGCTGGACATGGAACGAGATCTCATCCACCACGTCGACGGCGGCCCGGCCGCGGGACGGCGCCCGCAGCACCTGCAGGTCCTCGACGACCAGCCGCAGCACGACCTCGCCGTTGCCGCGGGCGGGCCCGGCGCTGGCGGCACCAGTCTCGGCGGCGCTGGCGTTGGTCGCGCTGGTGTTGGCGGCGCCGCCGTCGGCGGTGTTGGCGGTCATGTCATCGCTCCCGCGGCCGTGATGCTGGGCAGCAGCGCGTCGTCGGCGCCGCGCCCGACGCCGAGCGAGGCGCGGGCGATCGCGTCGGTGAGCGTGTTGGTTCCGATGGTCAGGGCCGCGATGAGCAACACCGGCGCCAGCACCCCCCAGGGATTGGCCACCAGGCCGATCCGGTTCTCGTTGATCATGTAGCCCCAGCTCGGGGCGGGCGGCTGCAAGCCGAACCCGAGGAAGCTCAGGCCCGCGATGATCAGGATGGAGTAGGTGAGCCGCAGCCCGAGCTCCACCATGAGCACCGACGTCAGGTTGGGCAGCACCTCCCGGCGGATCACCTTCCGCGCGGGCATGCCGATGATTTGCGCCGCCCGGACGTAGTCCCGCTCGCAGATGTCCAGCGCGGCGGCCCGGGTCACCCGGGCCACCTGCGGGGCGTGCGAGATCGCCACCGCGAGGACGATCAGCCAGATTTTCGGCCCGAGGATGCTGACCAGCAGCAGCGCGAACACCAGCTGGGGGAACGCGAGCACGATGTCCGCGACGCGCATGAAGATGGTGTCCCAGCGCCCGCCGAAGTATGCCGCGCTCACCCCCCAGGCCGCGCCGACGCCCACGCCCAGCACGGTGGCCACCGCCGCCATCAGCAGCAGCTGCCAGCCGCCGGCCAGGGTGCGGCTCAGCACGTCCCGGCCGAGCACGTCCCCGCCGAGCGGGAAGGCCAGGGACGGGTTCGCGAACGGCCGGGTGACGAAGTTGTCCGCCGGGTACGGGGCGAACGCCGGGCCGATCGCGGCGATGAGCACCACGACGCCGACGATCCCGAGCCCGATCGCGCCGCGGGGGGTGCGCACCGCCCGGCCGAGCACCGCGATCCACTCCCGCCGGCGCGCGCGCCGGCGCCCGGCAGACTGTAGGACCTCAAGCGCCGCGGTGGAAGCCACTGCGTCACCTCCGTCAGGAGCGGGGCAGCCGCCGCCGCGGGCTGACGGCGAGGGACACCATGTCGGTTGCGATGTTGATGATCACGTAGAAAGCGGCCAGGAGGATCACGATGAACTGGATCACCGGGATGTCCCGGTCGGACACCGCGTTGACCAGGCCCTGGCCCAGGCCCGGGTAGTTGAACACGTACTCCACCACCACGACGCCCCCGGCCAGGTACAGGAAATTGAGCCCGATGACCTGGATGGTCGGCGCGATCGCATTCGGCAGCGCGTGGAAGAGCAGGACCCGCCGCGGGGACAGGCCCTTGAGCCTGGCCATCTCGACGTAGTCGCTCTCCAGCGCGTCGATCATCGCCGCGCGCATCATCCGGAACGTGTACGGCACGATCACGATGACCAGCGTGGCCACCGGCAGCACCAGCAGCTTCGGGTCGGACCACGGCGCCACCCCCGGCGGGAACACCGACACCGCGGGGAAGAAGTGCCATATCACCGCCGCGAAGAAGATCACCAGTGCCATCGCGACCACGAACTCGGGCAGGGCCGTAACGGCCAGCGCGCTGACCGACAGGATGTGGTCCAGCCAGCTGTCCCGGCGAGCCGCGGCCAGCACGCCGAGCCCCACGCCGATGATCGTGCCGATGATCCCGGCCAGCACGACCAGCACCAGGGTGTTGACGACGCGCCCCCCGACCAGAGAACTCACCGACGTGCCGCTGACGATCGAGGTGCCGGGGTTACCGCGGAGCAGGTTGGTGAGCCAGCTCCAGTACTGCTCGACCGCGGGACGGTTCAGGCCCATCTGCACCTCGAGCGCGTGCAGCCGCTGCGGGGTGGCGGTGTTCTGCAGCACCGCGGAGGCCGCGTTGCCCGGCAGGGTCTGCGTCGCGGCGAAGACCAGGATGGAGACGCAGAACAGCGTGATCACGCCGAAGCCGAGCCGCCGGAACAGCGTGCTCCAGAGCGGGTGCGCCTTGCGGGCGGGCGCCGCATCGGCCGCATGGGCCGGCGCTGGCGCCGGCGCCGTCACTTCAGCCATGACGAGGGATTCCTTCCGTGCGCGGCGGCCCCGGGCGGCGGGGCATCCGGCCTCCGGTGCGCGCGGGCGCCGCAGCCGTCACGACAGCCAGACCTGCTTGAAGTCGTAGGCGTTGAGAGACAGCCCTGCCTTCGACGGGGTGAGGCCCTCGACGTTCGCCCCGTAACCGTCGATGACCGGCGGGAAGAACGGGATAATCAGCCCGCCCTCGGTGTAGTCGATCAGCTGCATCGCGTGGGAGAGCTCCTGCCGCTTCGCCGGGTCGACCGTGGCGATCGCCTCCTGGTACAGCTTGTTGTAGCCCGGGTTGTCGAAGTGCGTCTCGTTGAACGGGGAGGTGGGCAGGGTCGCGAGCGAGACCTGGGGCAGGTAGAAGTTGTAGTACCAGAAGTCCTGCGCGAACACCCACTTCAGGTAGCCCGGACCGTAGAAGTCGTTGACGGTGACGGTGCTGACGTTGATGTGCATGCCGGCTGCGGAGGCCTGCTGCGCGAGCACCTCGGCGGCCTCGATCGTGCCCTGGCCGATGTCCGAGGTGACCAGGGTTACCGTGAGGCCTTCGTGGCCGGCCGCCTTGAGCAGCGACTTGGCCTGGTCAATGTCCTGGTGCCGCTGCGGCAGCGAGTGGTCGTACTCGGGAGCCCAGATGCCGAACACGTCGTTCCCGAGCGTCCCGGCCCCGCCGAACAGGATCTGCATCATCTGCGGGCGGTCGATGACCAGGCGCATGGCCTGGCGCACCCGCACGTCGGTGAACGGCGCGCTGTCCACCCGCATCGTGAACGGGTTCCAGCCGCCGCCGTCGGAGATCAGGACCTTCTTGCCCTGGCTCTCGACCACCGCGATGACGTCGGCGGACAGCAGGTTGACCACGTCCGCCTGCCCGGCCAGCAGCGCGTTCACCTGGCTGGTCGCGTCGCTGTAGTCGGTGATCACCACCTCGTCCAGATAGGGCAGGCCGGACTGCCAGTACCCGTCGTAGCGGACGAACGTGCTCTGCGTGCCGGGCGTGAAGCTTTGCAGCTTGAACGGGCCGGTGCCGACCGGGGCTGCTGGGTTGTAGCCCGCCGGGATGATGTCGGAGTAGCCGGGGATGGCCAGCGCCTCGTAGAACGACGCGAACGGCGTCGTGCACGGGATCCGCACGGTAAGCGAGTCCAGCTTGGTCAGGCCCTTCGCGTCGATCGACGACAGCGCGGCCGCCGCGTTCGCCGGGGCCTTGGGGTTCATGATCGTCTGGAACGTATAGATCACGTCGTCGGCGGTCAGGTCCTTGCCGTTGTGGAAGGTGATCCCAGGCTTGAGCCGTATCGTCCACTCGGTCGCGGTCGCGTTCGGGGTGACCTCGTCGGCCAGCACGAGCTGGGGCTGCGCGTCCGGGGTCAGCCCGACCAGCGGCTCGTACATGTTGTCGATCCGGGAGAAGTCGGCGTTGGTGATGGCGTTGAGCGGGTCGAGGGTGTCCGCGGAGGACCCGCCGGTGATGGCGGCGCGCAGTGTGCCGCCCCGCTTGGGCGGTCCGGTGACCTTGGAGACCGACGACGCGGTCGGGACCGAGGAGATGCCGCAGGCGCTAAGCAGGCCGCCGGCCCCCACTGCGAGCGAGCCGGCCACGGCCGTCTTCACGAACTCTCTGCGGCTGAGATCCATGTCCGCTCCCGACTGCGGAGGACGCCGAGCCCGGTCCGGGTGCTGCGACGCGCCCGGGAAGAGGTTCACGATCTGAACGATGCGTGCATGATGCGGTAACGTGGAGTTTAGGGAGCGGTATTAGCAGTGTCAATAGACCGCGTCCGGCTCGCGCTGCGCGGCGGCGTCCGGCCTGCGGCCACCTCCGGCTCGCCCCTCGCGGCCGCGCCTGGCTCAGCCGTTGCGGCCACGTCTGGCTCGGTCCCCGGGGCCGGGCCGATCGAGAACCGGTCCACCAGGCCGAGCAGCTCGGCGAGGAACTCGTCCCGCCGCCGCCCCAGCTCGGCCACGGAGCGCCCGTCGGCCTCCCGCAGGCAGCCCGCCACCATCCGCTCCCGCAGCTGCGGGGTCAGCGCCGGCGCCTGCAGCCGGGTCCACGGCTCCAACAGCGCGGCGCCGAAGTGGTCGAGCATGTGCGCCATGCCGGCGGTGCCCCCGGCCAGGTGGAAGGTCAGGCACGGGCCCATCTGCGCCCAGCGCAGCCCGGGTCCGTACGCGATCGCCTCGTCGATCTCCTCCACCGTCGCCTCGCCGGCCGCGACCATGTGCAGCGCCTCCCGCCACAGCGCCTCCTGCAGCCGGTTCCCGACGAAGCCGGGCAGCTCGCGGCTCAGCCGCAGCGGCCGCTTGCCGACGACGGCGTAGAACCGGGTGAGCCAGTCCACGGCGGCCGGGTCGGTCCGCTCCCCGCCGACCACCTCGACCAGCGGGATCAGGTAGGGCGGGTTGAACGGATGGCCCACCACGCAACGCTCGGGATGGGCGCAGTCGGCCTGCAGCATGGTCATCGCGAACCCGGACGTGCTCGACGCGATCACCACGTCCGGGCGGGCCACGCGGTCGATCGCGGCGAGCACGCCGCGCTTGACCTGGCCGTCTTCCGGCGAGTTCTCCTGCACCAGGTCAGCGCCGCGGACGGCCGCGGCCAGGTCGGGATGGAACCGGAGCCGGCCCGGGTCGGCGCCTTCGCGCAGCCCGATCTGCTCGAGCAGCGGCCAGGTCTCCTCCAGCATCCGGAGCAGGTCACGCCGGGCGTGCGGCCCCGGGTCGTAGACGTCGACGTCCAGGCCCATGCGCAGGAAGTGCAGCGCCCAGCCGCCGCCGATCACCCCGGCTCCGACGATCGCCACCCGGCTCACCTGGTCCGGCTCGGTTAGCACCACGGCTCCTCCTAGGCAGGTTCCACATCGTCCAGCCAGCCGGTCACCAGGTCACGCAGCTGCGCGCGGTGCCAGGCGAAGGAATGGTTGGCTCCCTCGACTTCGACGTACCGGCACGGCCGCCCGGCGCGGGCGCGCAGCCGCCGGGCCTGCTCCACCGGAACCCACGCGTCGTCGGTGCCGTGCGCGATCAGCAGGGGCCGGGGCGCGATCGAGGCGACCACGTCCAGCGGCCCCGGCCGCCCGCTGACGTCGGCGCCCTGCCGGATGAACTCCCCCGGCGTCACGGCCAGGAAACGGGTCATCTCCCGGTTGAGCTGCTCGGCGGTCAGGCGCATGCCGCCCAGCTCCACCGCGGCGCCGTAGACGGCGACGGCGCGCAGCCGGTCGTCGGCCGCCGCGGCGAGGATGGCGGCCCAGCCGCCGAGGCTGTGCCCTAGCACGGCCAGCCGGGCCGGGTCCACGGTCGGGTACTCACCGGTCTGCAGGTGGTCGACGGCCGCGGTCACGTCGCCGGGGATCGTGCGCAGGTCGTAGCGGCCCTCGCTGCCCCAGCAGCCGCGGTAGTGGAACACCAGCGCGTTCCGGCCGCCGTCGCGCAGCGACGCCGCGAGGTCCAGGTTCTTCTCCAGCCCTGGACAGCCGTGCAGCAGCAGCACGGTCGGCTTCGGCCGCTCGCCGCGGGCCAGGTGCAGCGTGCCGACCAGCCGGTCCCTGCCGCTGTCGAAGGTGACACCCGTCAGGCCCTCGTGCTCTCCCGGCGGCGGCGCCGGGGCGCCGGGGCGCTCGTCAGTAGCCGACGTGGTCCAGGCCCTTGAGCCCGAGCATCTCTCGCGCCTCGGCCGGGGTCGCGATCTCCAGCGACAGCGCCTCCAGGATGCCGCGGATCTTGCGGACCTGGTCGGCGTTGGACTCGGCAATCTGGCCCTTGCCGAGGTACAGGCTGTCCTCCAGGCCGACCCGAACGTGCGAGCCCATGATCGCGGCCGCGGTCACGATGCCCATCTGGTAGCGCCCGGCGCCCAGTGTGGACCACTGGTACGCGTCGCCGAGCAGCCGGTCGGCGGTCCGCTTCATGTGCACGATGTGATCGACGTCCGGGCCGATCCCGCCCATCGTGCCGAAGATCGTCTGGACGAAGACCGGCGGCTGTACCAGCCCCTGGTCCAGGTAGTAGGCCAGCGTGTACAGGTGCGAGGTGTCGTAGGCCTCGGCCTCGAACCTGGTGCCGGTCTGCGGGCCGACCACCTTGAGCATGTACTCGATGTCGGCGTAGGTGCTCACGAACGGCTCGGCGCGGGTGCTCTCCAGGTACGGCTCTTCCCAGCCGAACCGGAACTTGCCCCGGTACCGGTCGATCATCGGGAAGCTGCCGTAGTTCATCGTCCCGAGGTTGAGCGTGCACAGCTCGGGCTTGAGCTTGAGCACGCCCTGCAGCCGCTCCTCGACGGTCATGCCGGTACCGCCGCCGGTGGAGATGCTGACCACGACGTCGCTGCCCTGCCTGATGCCCCGCGCGTACTCGGCGAACACGGCCGGGTCGGCGGTCGGGCTGCCGTCCTTGGGATCGCGGGCGTGCAGGTGCAGCACGCTCGCGCCCGCCTCGGCCGCGGCCACGCCCTGGTCAACTACCTGCTCGACCGTGTAGGGCAGGTACCGGGACATCGACGGGGTGTGCCCGGACCCGGTGAGTGCGCACGTGATGATGACCTTGCTGGAGCCAGCCATGGCGGCCGTCCTCCCTGACGCGCGTTCACTATGTGAACGGTCCGTTACCATCGCGAGAGTATCAGCGCGTTTCGACGACGGTCAAGGCTCTGGTTCCGTGCTCATGCGCGCGGCTTCGCGCCCTCAATCGAGCAGGGCGCGGACCTCCTGGGCGGTCTGCACGGCCTCCCGGCCGATCTCGTGCAGCTTCTTGGCTGGGTTGCGGGGCGCCGGGCCCCAGACGTTAATCACGGCGATCGGGTACTGCCGGCTGTTCAGCACGGCTGCCGACGCGCCGGAGGAGAACTCCTCGTACTCCCGGATGCACAACGCGTAGCCGACCCGGCGGACCTCGGCGAGTTCGCGCTCCAGCTGATCGCGGTCGGTGATGGTGTGCGCGGTATAGCGCGGCAGCTCCTGCGGCAGGATCCCGTCCCGCTCATCCCGGCCCAGCCAGGCCAGGAACGCCTTGCCGCCCGAGGTGGCGTGCAGTGGCAGCGGCTTGTCCAGCCAGTTCGGGACCATCACGTTCGGCGGGTCGACCTGGTCGACGTAGACGAGAGTGAAGCGCTTGGCCACCGCGAGCGTGGCCGACTCCCCCGTCACCGCGGCCAGTTTGCTCAACAACGGGCGGACTCGCCGCACCAGCGCGTCGTCGGTCACCGCCGCGGCGACCGAGATCGCCCCGTACCCGACCGTGTACCGCTGGGTGATCGGGTCGCGGTCGACCAAGCCGTGGTGTTCCAAGGTCCGCAGCAGCCGCCAGGCGGTACTCCTGTTAATGCCGCATTCCCGGGCCAGCTCCAGCACCGTGGGCGGCGTCGCGCTGGCGGCGACGGACTTCAGCAGCGCGACCGCGCGGTCGACCGCCTGGATGCGCTGCGTCTGCTGGCGCGGGGGGTCGGCGCTTTCCCCGGGCGCCCCCGCGTCAGCCAGCCCCGCGTCCGCGGGGCGCGGGGTCTGGGCTGCGGCGGCCTGACGTGGCACAGGTGCAGCATAACCAAAGGTGATCAATGCGCCGCCGGGGCGGCGGCTGGCGCGGCAGGCGGCGGCCAACGGCGCGGGCTGCGGCCGGACGGGCCGCGGCCCCATTCCAGGAGTCGAGGCCCGGCTGCACGTCCGGGTCTGGCTCGGTGAAACCCCGATGCCGGCCGGGCAGCAGTCCCGCCCGATCGGCGGGCTTTGGCGGTGGTCCGCCGTGATGGGATGCCTGCGCAGGAGCGGCTGATCGGTGTCTGTGGCGAGCGCCGCGCAGAGGTTTTAGTGTGACCTGGTCGCGGCCGCGATGATCTGGCCGATGAAGCTGAGGTACTGCTGGCGCGAATGGGGCAGGTCGCTTTGGGTTAGGGGAGGTGGCGAGGTGGCAGATCAGGCGCGGCGTGGACCGGAAGCGCCCGCCGGCGCTAGTCCTGGCGGCCCGCTCAGCGGGCGTGTCGCGATCGTGACGGGGGCGGCGGGTGGCCTGGGCAGCGCGGCCGTGCGGGCGCTGCGCCACGCCGGGGCCACGGTGGTGCCGGTGGACGCGCGCGGTGATGACTGCCTGATCGCCGACGTGGCTACCGCCGAGGGCAACCAGCAGATGGTTGACCTGGCGCTGCGGCGGCACGGCCGACTCGACATCCTGATCCTGAACGCGGGAGCGCAGGCGATGAACCCGATCGCCAGCTACGCCGAGGCCGACTGGGACCGCCTGATGAACCTCATGGTCAAGGGCCCGTTCCTGGCGATGAAGGCCGCCTGGCCGCAGCTGACCCGCCAGCGCGGCGGGCGGATCATCGTGACCTCATCCACCGCCGGGCTGGTGGGCGCGCCGTACAAGGCGGCGTACGTCGCGGCCAAGCACGCCGTGCTCGGGCTGGTAAAGGTGGCCGCCCTCGAGGGCGCCGCGGCGGGCCTGACCGCCAACGCCGTCGCCCCGGGCTGGATGGCTACGCCGCTGGCCGACAACCAGATCCGCGACCATGTGCGCCTGCGCGGGATCAGCCGCGACGACGTCATCGCCAGCATGATCGCCGAACAGCCGGCCGGGCGGTTCGTCGAAACCGCCGAGGTCGCCGCGCTCATCACGTTCCTGGCCGGCCCGGGCGGATCGGCGATCAACGGCGCCTGCATCCCGGTCGACACCGGCACCCTCGCCGGCTGACCAGCGCCAGTCCCGCCTGTGGCTTCCCCGCCCCGGGCGAACGCCCCGCCCACCGTCCGCCCGCCGCGGACCACCCCCGTGCGGCTGGCCCCAGCCATCTCCGGCCAGCCTGACCGTCCCCAACGTGCTGGCCAAGGAGGCCACCCTGCTTCCCGTCCTCGTACCAGCAACACCTCGCACCCGCCCCATGCGTTGGTCAGGAGCATCGTTCGGCGTGCCGCTCCACTTCCCAGCGGGAACTATCTCACGAGGCAAACGTTGCCGGTCACGGCACCAGCTCCCGCGCTAGGCTGGGCCCGCGATGACCAAGCTGGACGGAACGCGGGCGCTGGTCACCGGCGGGACCAGCGGAATCGGGCTGGCGATGGCCCGGGCGCTGGCCGAGGCCGGCGCCGACGTGGTGGTCACCGGCCGTGACGCCGGGCGCGCCGGTGAGGCAGCCGCGAGCCTCCCGCGGGCGATCGGCCTGGCCCTGGACGTGCGCGACGAGACGTCGGTGGCGAGCGCCGTAGACCAGGCGTGGTCCCGTCTCGGCGGCCTCGACCTGCTGGTGAACAACGCGGGCCTCGGCATGCTCACCGTGAACCCGCGCTTCATGATCGAGCCGCAGCCGTTCTGGCGCGTTTCCGCCGAGGGGTTCCGCGCGGTGATCGACACTAACCTGACCGGCTACTTCCTCGTGGCGCGCGCGGTCACGCCGAGGATGCTGGACGCGGGCGGCGGCCGCATCGTCAACGTCTCGGTGAGCCTGTCCACCATGACCAGGCCGGGCTTTGTGCCCTACGGGCCGTCGCGCGCGGGCTCCGAGGCCCTGTCCCGGATCATGGCCGCCGACCTGTGCGGTACCCCCGTGACCGTGAACATGCTGCTGCCCGGCGGCGCGACCGACACCGGGATGCTGCCCGCCGAGCACCGGCCGGCGGGCCTGCAAGCCATTGACCCGGCGGTCATGGGGCCGCCCATCGTCTGGCTCGCCTCGGCGGCCGCCGACGGCGTGCACGACGAGCGCATCGTCGCGACCGAGTTCGAAGTCTGGCTGCGCGAGCGGTCCATCCGCCCGGAGTGACCGGGCGGGCGGCGGTTGCGCCGGCTCGACCGCCACCGGGAGGGTGTCGAGGCCGCGCAGGGAGTTGTTGAGCCACGGCCGCGGCTCGCCGGTCAGGTGCCAGGACCGGACCCGGGCCGCCAGCGCCCGGAGCACTGCCTCGCCCTCCATGCGCGCGATCACCTGGCCGACGCAGTTGTGCACCCCGGTGCCGTAGCCCAGGTGGCCGGCGGTCTTGCGGCGGATGTCGAAGCGGTCGGGCTGCTCCCAGCGCCTCGGGTCCCGGTTGGCCCCGGCGAACGACACCATCACCTTCGCGTCGGGGGGCAGGTGAGTCCCGGCTAGCTCCGTGGCCTCGGTGGTGGTCCGGAAGAAGTTCATCACCGGCGCCTCGATCCGGACCACCTCCTCGAACGCGTTACGGGCCAGCGACCGGTCCTCGCGCACCGCCTGCCACTGGTCGGGGCAGCGCACGAAATCGAGCACGCCCAGCGCGAGCGCGCTGACTGTGGTGTCGAGCCCGGCCGACAGGAACGAGCGGACCAGCAGTGCCGCCTCGTCCTCGGTCACCTCGCCCGCGTCCACCCCCGCGTAGATCAGCGCGCCGAGGCCGTCCGGGCGCAGTGACGAACGGGAACACTGCTGCGTGATCCAGGCGAGCACCTCCCCGGCACCCTCCATCGACGACTCGAACAGGTGGTTACGCGGGCCCATCCCGTTGAACACCATCGCGCCGTAGGCCAGCAGCTGGTCCCGGCCGCCGCTCCGCAGCCCGAACGCGTCCGCGAACACTTGCGTGGGGAAGATTTCGGCCAGGTCCGGTACCGCGTCGAACGACCCCCGGGCCACCAGCGAATCGGCCAGCTCGGCGGCCTTGCGATCGAAGACCTCCTGCAGGTACCCGAGCGAGCGCGGGGCGAGCGCCCGGGCTACCACCTTGCGGTTGTGAGTGTGCACCGGAGGGTCGACCTCGAGCAGGATGCTCGGCTTGCGCCAGGCCTTCTCCTTGGCGAAGTTGGTGATCCCGGTGCCGGCGGCCGAGGAGAACACCCGCGGATCCTTGAGCACGGCCTGGACCTGCTCGTGCCGGGCGACCGCGTACACCCCGTACCGGTCCAGGTAGACGACCGGGCCCGCGTCCCGGAGTCTCGCCAGATGCGGGAACGGGTCGGCCAGGAACTCATCCGAGTACGGGTCGACGACCGAGCGCGGGCAGGCCGGCGCCGTGCCCGTTATGGAATCTGTCATGTCAGCATCTCCCCCGCCAGAACGGCAGCGCGGTCAGGATCGATGGTAGATCCGGCGGGCGAGGCGGCCCAGGGCCCGGTCGAGAGGGGTGCCGAAGGGGTTGTCCCGTACGACGTACGTCCAGGTCGCGGTCGGCCGCTTCAGCCCGGCGGCGTCGAGGTCGGCTCCTGCGCCGGTGATCGCCACGGTGGCGAACGTCGCGGCCGAGCGCTCCTCGACCTGGTCGAGCAGGCTGGCGAACAGCTTGACCGCCTCGGCGTGGAACTCGGCCAGCGGGTCGAGGGACATCCCGAACGGGTTCGGGCCCTGCCCGAGCGCGCGCAGGCCGATGCCCTCGCGGATGTCGGCCGCCGTGGCCAGGTGGTCGGCCCAGCCGCGGTCGAGGTGGTACAGCACGATGGTCCGGGCCGCCCCGGCGAGGACGCCGGCGTCGATGCTGGCGGCGAGCTCGGCGTAGCGCTCGGGGCAGCGCCCGGCCAGGGCCTGCAGGGCGGCGTCGCCGCGCAGCAGGCGGTCCCGGTGCGACAGCACGATCTGCCGCTGGTCCTCGATGAGCTTGTTGTACCGGTACGTGTTCCGGTGGATCTCCAGGTTGGCGCCGTCGGCGACGCGCTGCGCGTGGCCTACCGCCGCGTCGGCCCGCGCGTCGCGGACCCGGCCGTCGGGGGCCACGTTGCGCGGGTCGGCCGCGTCCGGGGCGTAGCTGGTGATCAGCTCGTCCTCCAGGCTGACGAAGAACACCGAGCTGCCCGGGTCGCCCTGCCGGCCGGACCGGCCGCGCAGCTGGTGGTCGAGACGGCTGCTCGCGTGCCGCCCGGTGCCGACCACGTACAGGCCGCCGAGCGCGGCGATCTCCTCGTGGTCGCCGTCGCGGCCGCCCAGCCGGATGTCGGTGCCGCGCCCGGCCATCTGGGTGGACACGGTGATCGCGCCGCGGGCGCCCGCCTCGGCCACGATCGCCGCCTCTTCCGCGTCGTTCTTGGCGTTGAGCACGATGTGCGGCAGCCCGGCCGCGGCGAGCCTGCGCCCGATCCGTTCGGACTCGGCGATGTCGAGCGTGCCGATCAGCACCGGCCGCCCGGCGACGTGCGCGGCGGCCACCTCCGCGACCACCGACTTCTCCTTCTGCGGCACGGTCGCGTACAGCCGGTCCGGCTGGTCCTCGCGCACGCACGGCCGGTTCGGCGGGATGACCGCCACCTCCAGGCCGTAGAACTCCCGCAGCTCCTCGCCCACCATGGCCGCGGTGCCGGTCATGCCGCAGACCCGCGGGTACCGGCGGACCAGGGACTCGACCGTGATGCTGTCCAGGACCTCGCCGCTGTCGCTCGCGGCGACGGCTTCCTTGGCCTCGACCGCGGCCTGCAGGCCGTCGGGCCAGCGCTGCAGCTGGGCCACCCGGCCGCGGGACGCGCTGATCAGGTGCACCTTGCCGTCACGGACGATGTAGTCCACGTCGCGCCGCAGCAGAGCCTGGGCGTGCAGGGCCACGTTGAGCCGGGTCAGCGTGTCCAGCGCCCCGGCCGCGTACAGGTCGATCCCGCCCAGGGCCCGCTCGGCGGCGCGCGCGCCCGCATCGGTCAGCGCCACGTTCCGCCCCTCGTCGTCGGCCTGGTAGTGCAGGCCGGGGCGCAGCCCGCGCACCACCTCGGCCATGCCGAGGTCCGCGTCGGCCTCGCCGGTGGCGCCGGCCAGCACCAGCGGCACCAGCGCCTCGTCGATGAGCACCGAGTCGGCCTCGTCGATCAGCAGCACGTCGGGCTCGACGGTGATCAGGTCGGCGGCGTCCGTGACGAGCCGGTCGCGGAGCACGTCGAAGCCGAACTCGCTCACCGGCGCGTAGGTCACCTGGGCCGCGTACGCGGCCTTGCGCTGCTCCGGTGTCGAGTCCTGGCCGATGCAGCCGACCGTGACGCCGAGCAGCTCGTAGACCGGGCCCATCCAGTCGGCGTCGCGGCGCGCCAGGTAGTCGTTGACCGAGGTCACGTGGACCGACCGGCCGTCCAGCGCGTACCGGGCGGCGGCCAGCGCGCCGGACAGGGTCTTGCCCTCCCCGGTGGCCATCTCGGCGACGTGCCCGTCGAGCATGACCAGCGTGCCGAGCAGCTGGACGTCATAGGGGCGCTCCCCCAGCGCGCGGCGGGCGGCCTCCCGCCCGACCGCGCAGAACCCGGCGTGGTCGCGGGCCTCGCGGGCCAGCCCGGCCAGCCCGTGGTCCGGCTCGGCAGCGAGCGCCCCCTCCCGGGCGGCGATCGCGGGCGCCAGGCGCTGGTAGCGCGTCAGGTCGGTGGTGCCCGGCCGCTGCAGGAAGCGCTGCACCCGGTCGCGCAGCGGGCTCACGTCTCAGAGCACCGCCTCGATGATCTGCTGCGCCTCGGCCTGGATGCGGGCGAGGTGCTCGGGTCCGCGGAACGACTCGGCGTAGAGCTTGTAGACGTCTTCGGTGCCCGATGGCCGGGCGGCGAACCAGCCCGACTCGGTGCTGACCTTCAGGCCGCCGAGCGGCTCGCCGTTGCCGGGCGCGGTGGTGAGCCGGCTCAGGATCTTCTCGCCGTCCAGCTCGGTCACGGTGACCTGGTCCGGGCTGAGCCGGGCCAGCGCCGCCTTCTGCTCGCGGGTGGCCGGGGCGTCGATCCGCGCGTAGGCCGGGTCGCCGAGCCGCTCGGTGAGCTCGCGGTAGTGCTCGGACGGCGTGCGGCCGGTGACCGCGGTGATCTCGGAGGCGAGCAGTGCCAGGATGATCCCGTCCTTGTCGGTGGTCCACACGCGCCCGTCCCGGCGCAGGAACGAGGCCCCGGCGCTCTCCTCGCCGCCGAACGCGACCGAGCCGTCCAGCAGGCCGGGCACGAACCACTTGAACCCGACCGGCACCTCCATCAGGCGGCGCCCGGCCGACTCGGTCACCCGGTCGATGATCGACGAGCTGACCATGGTCTTGCCGACCGCGGCGTCCGCGGGCCAGTCCTCGCGGTGGCGGTAGAGGTAGTCGATCGCGGCGGCCAGGTAGTGGTTGGGGTTGAGCAGGCCGTCGTCCGGGGTCACGATGCCGTGCCGGTCGGCGTCGGTGTCGTTGCCGGTCGCGATCGCGAACTCGCTCCGCCGGGCGATCAGCGAGGCCATGGCGTACGGCGACGAGCAGTCCATCCGGATCCGGCCGTCCCAGTCCAGGGTCATGAACCGGAAGGTCTCGTCGACATCCGGGTTGACGACGGTCAGGTCCAGCCCGAACCGCTCGCCGATCTCGCCCCAGTAGGCCACGCTCGCCCCGCCGAGCGGGTCGGCGCCGATCCGGATCCGGGCTTCCCGGATCGTGTCGGTGTCCACGACCGCGGGCAGCTCGGACACGTACGCGGCGAGGAAGTCGTACCGGCCGGCGGCGGTCTTGGCGCGGTCGTACCGGATCCGGCGGACCTCTTTGAGCCCGCCGCGCAGCAGCTCGTTGGCGCGGTCCTGGATAACCGAGGTGATGTCGGTGGCCGCCGGGCCGCCGTCGGGCGGGTTGTACTTGAACCCCCCGTCCTCGGGCGGGTTGTGCGACGGGGTGACCACGATCCCGTCGGCCAGGCCGTCCGTCCGGCCCTCGTTGTAGACCAGGATCGCGCGGGACAGGGACGGCGTCGGCGTGTAGCCGTCCCGGCTGTCCGCCAGCACCTGGGCGTCGTTGGCGATGAGCACCTCGAGCGCGGTGACGAACGCAGGCTCGGACAGCGCGTGCGTGTCGCGGCCGATGAACAGCGGCCCGGTAAACCCGGCCACGGTGCGATAGTCGCAGATCGCCTGGGTGGTCGCGGCGATGTGATCGTCGTTGAACGACAGCCGGAACGCCGAGCCGCGGTGGCCGGACGTGCCGAAGGAGACCTGCTGCCCGGGCTCGGCCGGATCCGGGTGCTCCGCGTAGTAGGCGGTCACCAGCGCCGCGACGTCGACGAGGTCGGAGGGGCGGGCCGGCTGGCCGGCCCGGTCACTAACCTGCACGGGCGACTCCTCCCGTCGGACGCGCTGCGCCCCGGCATCTGGCAACACCTGGATGACACACTAAAGCGCCCGCAGGCCGACCCGTCCAGCCGCCCCGGGCCGGTGGGGCAGCAGTCCTAGGCGGTCAGCCAAATCCTGGTAGCCGTGAGCGGTCGTGCCAGATAGCGTGCAGGATTCGCATATGCGGTTGGCCTGGGGCGCTGTGGCGGTGGCGTGCCTTCTGGCGGGCCTATGGCTTATGCTGCGAACGCTCGGGCTGGTCGAGGTTGTCCTGCACGGTGCAAGCCACTGGTGGCCTGCCTTGCTGCTCGCCGCAGGTGTAGCCATCCTTCTCCGGTCCGTTAAACCCAGCCCGAATATTGCCGTCGCTGTCGGGCTAATGGCTGCGGGCTGCATCGCTTTTGCCATCACCAACGTGGTTATAGCGGAACGCGTGTGGATCTTTGTCGCGGCGGGCGGGCTCATAATCATCGGATTGATATCCACCCGGATAGCGGCCAGCCCTCGAGCACATAGCGCTGACGATCCCACCCAACGGGTATCGGTCCTGTTCCGCACAGCAGCGATCACGCCAGAATCGGCTCAGCTGAAGCAAGTAAGAGTTTTCTTGTTCTGTGGCTACCTTGAGCTGGACCTCAGGAAGGTCATTTCTCCGGAGCAATTCCGGAACGCGCCCCTCATGGTAGAAATCACTACTTGGATAGGAGACGTTAGACTACTGGTACAGCCGGGAGTAAGAAGGCTCGATCACAAAGCGTTTGCGTTGCGGTTCAAAGACACCATTAAGCCGGGCGTTCTTGACGAGGAGGAGACCAGAAGCGTCCAGGTGGTGGCTACTACTTTGGCCTTCTTCGGCGATGTTGAGTTTAAGGAGATGCCGCTGAGCGTTGATTCGGCTGCTGCCGGTAACGGGCGGGAGGCGAGGAACCCTTGACCAGCCATCCATTAAGGGCTTGGATAAGCTCAATTTCCGCATCCGGGCTTTGCGGCGGTTCGTAACCAAGAGCCCGGATCAGATCTTGGCGATGAAGATCAAATACGTAGTATAGGAATTTCCCGTAACCCTCAGCAGCTCGCACCGCACCCCGGTAAGACACGATACCTAGGAAGGCTATCACTGCGGGGACGGCAAGGACTGCGCCGCTTGTGGCCGGTACCGCGCCATCCAAGGCGAACGTCACAGCGCTCGTCACGGCCAGCGCCCACAGCACCGCGCACATGCGGCAGGCAATATCCAGTTCGTCACGTGCGTCGCCGATGGCTTCCGAAAGTGCCGCAGAGATATATGGATAAATACGCGGCAGCATCTCGACCGGGTCGTTGAAGCCATGGCGCTTGCCGGCCCGCCGCTCAGCGGCCCGCAAGACATTACCCAGTCGCGTTGGAAGCAGATCCTGAACTTGTGCCGGGTAGAGGCTAGCGAGTCGGCGAGTATCTTTCTTTATCCTCGCCATGTCCCACCATCTGCGTCGGTTAATCTCCACACCGATGAACTTCAGGCTGCGTAGGAGGGGAATCTCATCCCAATAGCCCTCAAGAATCCGGACCAGCAGCAATTGGAATGGGTGCAAAATAAGTGCTGCGCAGAAAATGAGGAGGAATAGAACGGACGCTATAAAAACGTTGACTTCCCTCAACCGGCCAACTAGCAGGTGCATACTTGGCACACCGGCGAAAGCACCACTGGCGATCAGGATACCGATGCCAGTGGCCAGCAAAGCGGACGGTGCCAGGCCAACGAGATTGAACCGCGCCGACGTGGACTTCGCGACTTCGCCCAGTGGGACGGTCCCGCTCACCGCAGGCTCTTCGGCACGGGGTGCTTGCACCCCACGCAAGGGATCATGGGCTTGCGCGGGCCATCATGCTGGCCGCACTCGTCGACCGTTTCCGGTTCATACATCGTTACCCAGTCCTGGGTAGTGCAGGCGGGGTCTGGACAAACGACGTGGATCCACTCCGTCGGGCCGACTCCTGGCGGCCCAAACTTATGGTGCGAGTCCTGCAGAAGCAGCCAGCGAACAAGCCACGGCGCCATGGTGGCCACTGCGACACGTCCGTGACGGCTTCGGCGCCCCTTCACCGAGTGCACCTCCCGCAGGCCGCGAAAGCTCGCTGGGATCAGCCCGGTGGCTGCTCCTTGCCTGCGCGAATTATCCGCCCTTCACGCCTGTCCGTACAGTGAGGTTTTCTCAGCAAGGGTGAACCCGGCAAACAGCGTGTAACACCCATCATGGAAGACACGCGGACGTAAGCAAGCATCCCCGGGAAGGCGCGGAGCCCCCGGTAGAAGAGGTCTCGCTGAAGATCATCTGCTACCGGGCGAGGCTCCGCGTGATCACCTATCGTGTCAGACTTGACGTTCCCAGGGAACTGGTGCTGTTCGTCTGCGGCCTGCTGGCCGCGCACCGCCGCGAGATCGGGACCCGCGAAGGCACCCGCAAGCTGGGCTGTTACCGGCAGGCGCTGTTCGCCCTGGCCTGGTTCCGCGACAAGGCCGACATCCCGCGGCTGGGCGCGGGCTTCGGGCTGTCGCAGGCCACGGCGTACCGCTACCGCGATGAGGTCCTCGATGTGCTGGCCGCGCGGGCGCCGGGGCTGCGGGGGGCGCTGGAGCGGGCCGTGGCCGGGGGGACACCGTACGTGATCCTGGACGGCAAGGTCGTGGACACCGACCGGTGCCGGGAGAAAACCCTCAGCCGCAAGGGCAAGGTCATCGACCGGTGGTACGCGGGGAAGACGCATGACTTCGGCGGGAATATCCAGGCGCTGTTCTACCCGGACGGCAGGCCGATGTGGGTTTCTGACGTGCTGCCGGGCCATGTTCATGACCTGGCCGCGGCCCGGGAGAATGTCCTGGCGGAGCTGCGCCCGTTCCTGGATGTCATGCCGGCGCTGGCCGATGCCGGGTACGAAGGCGCAGGTCACGGGGTCCACGTCCCGGTGAAGAAGCCCGCCGGCGTGAAAGAGCTCGACATTAACAATCGCACCAGGAATGCGTTGCTGCGGTCGGCGCGCTGCCTGGGCGAGCGCGGCTTCGCGCTTTTGACCCAGCGCTGGCAAGCCCTCCAGCATGTCACCGCCAGCCCCGGGAAAATCGGCTTGATCGCCCGGGCCGCGCTGGTCCTGGTGCTATTCGAGCACAAGATGATCACATGAAAGTTGCTGAGAAAACCTCAGTGTGTCCGCGGATCTGGATGCGCTGTTGCGTCTCCGCGCTGCACTTCTGGAACAGGCGGCGGTTCCGTGGCCATCTCGCGTGCGCAGTGAACGCTCGTAGCTGAGTCCTTGGGCAGACTTTACCCTGCCTAGGGTCTCTGGGGATCGCTAGATGGCTGGAACCGAGGGGCCAGGTCGGTCTTGCGGGGGTCCGCCAGCAGCATGTCCAGCGGAGGGACGGACTTCCCTGCCAGTAGTGCCTCGTAATACACGTAGCAGCCACGCCGGACCACGTAGCCTTCGTGATCGGCAATGTCGCGAGCCACAACGCAAGAGTCCCAGCCGAGGATCGCCTCCGTGTCCACCCAGAACACGGCATCGGGTGTTCGCGCGATGAGATCACCCAGGGACTCCATGCTCCCGGCCCGGTAATATTTCCAGAACCAGTACCCGAGCAGGTGTTCACCAACGAAAGGCGGCCACCGTACTTCAGCCACGCCCGCTCGTGGCATCACGGCCCAGCTGGGCTCCGGGAGTGCGGAAGTGTGCCTTGCGTATATCGCTATCAGCGCGGTGACCTCATCCTCCCATCTCCACCCGAATAGGGACCCATGCCGTGGAATGGGGATACCGCGGGTCACAGCACTCACCGCCCAGTCGGCCACGGCGCCACCGTCAGCCTCGATGCCCACGATCTCCCCGCCCGCTCGCCACGAGCTGACCGAATAGAAGGGCATGGCCTGACCGCAGTCATGTGTGAGCACAAAGTACGCGGACTCGTCACCGTCCCGTACCAAGAGGACCATCGAGTGGACTGTCCCTTTGTAGTTAACGACCCTGGTCGCCAACGGGTAACGGGTGAATAGCTCGGCGCACGCTTCAAACAGGGAGCTGGCGCTGCTCATGTCGGCGACCACCGCCAGTTCTCGACCCTGGGCAGGTCCTGCCCAGCGAGGATGTAGGAGATCTCGACCGTGCCACGCAGTCTGCGCAGGCGCAGCGAGCCAAGCAGAGGAACCAGGCAGAGAGCGAGTGCCACGAGCGGGAGGGTTTTCCAGCTCACTGCCAGCTGCCTCTCATCCGGACTGCCATCCAACTATCGAACATATATTCGCAGAGATGCGATGTCAATAGCCGCTAGCGAACATGTGACCTACAACGGTGGCTAGGTGATCGGCGGGAGGGTCTGGCCGGGGCCGAGGACCGTGCGGAACGGGTCGCCGCGCTGGGCCAGGCGGTCCGGCACGGTGCGGATCGTGATCCGGTCGGGCCGCAGCGACGGGTCGTCGAGCTCGTCCCAGTCGATGGGCGCGGACACCGGCGCGCCCGGCGCCGGCCGGGGACTGTACGGCGCGACCAGCGTCTTGTTCTTGACGTTCTGGGTGTAGTCGAGCCGGGCCCGGCCCTGGCGCGCGCGGACATCCCACTCCCAGCTGACCAGGTCGGGCACGACCGAGCCGACCGCGCGCGACAGCTGCTTGACCCACCCGCGGGTCTGCTCGTAGCTGGGCCCGCGGGTAATGGGAATCCAGATCTGCAGGCCCGTGTGCCCGGTCAGCTTGGGCTGGGCCCGCACGCCCAGGTGCTCCAGCGCGGTGCGGTGCAGCCGGGCCAGGACCAGCACGTCGTCCCAGGACGTGCCGGCGCCCGCGTCGATGTCGATGAGCGCGTAGGTCGGCAGGAGCGGCTGGTCGGTGCGCGCGGTCCAGGCGTGCCATTCCAGCGCGCCGAAGTTGGCCGCCCACACCAGCGCGGCCGGCTCGTCCACGACCAGGTAGGTAGTCACGTCTCCGGGGTCGGCGTTGGGGTTGTCCCAGCGCGGGAGCCAGTCGGGCGCGTGATCGGGCAGCTGCTTGTGCCAGAAGCCCTTGGTCTGCGCGCCGCCCGGGAAGCGGTTCATGTTGAGCGCCCGGCCGGCCAGGTACGGCAGGATGACCGGGGCGATCCGGGCGGCGTAGGCGATGAACTCGCGCTTGGTCACCGGCTCCTCGCCCGGGCGGGCCGGGAACATGACCTTGTCCAGGTTGGTCACCCGCAGCCTGCGGCCGAACACCTCCCAGGCCCCGCCGCCCGGCCCGAGCGCGGCGAGCGCGTCCATCTCGGCGGGGTCGGGCCCGGGCGGCAGGTCGTGGCTGGCGTGGGCGCCGATGGCGACCGACGCCTCGGCGGGCGGGAGCTCGTTCAGCCACATCCGGTCAGGGTTGGCCTTGACCTCGTCGTTGGTGCGCCCGCTGAGCACGGACCTCGGGTAGTCCTCCGGGTTCCAGCCCTTGACGGCGTACTGATCATGCTTGTGCAGCAGCAGCCACTGGTCCTGGTCGGCGTCACGGGAGTCGCGGCGCACCAGGATGAAGCGGCCCCGCAGCTTCTCCCCCTCGACGTCGGCGTGGAAGTCGCCGTGGGCGACCGCGGCCGCCGGGTCGTCGGTGGCGTGCGGCTCCCAGGTGCCCTGGTCCCACACGATCACGTCGCCCGCGCCGTATTCGCCAGACGGGATGATGCCCTCGAAGTCGAGGTACTCGATCGGATGGTCCTCGACGTGTACCGCGGTCCGCCGTACGTCCGGATCCAGCGTCGGCCCCTTGGGCACGGCCCAGCTCGCCAGCACGCCGTCGATCTCGAACCGCAGGTCGTAGTGGAGCCGACGGGCTCGATGCCGCTGTACGACGAACCGCCGGGGCCCGGCGGCGTCCTCGTGCGGCGACGCGCCCGCCGGCTCCGGGGTACGCGCGAAGTCTCGCTTGCGCCGGTAGGGCGCCAGCCGCTCGGGATCCGGCTTTCCCTGAGACGCCGGGTCGGCGGCCTTCTTGCGCTTGCTCGGTGTCGGCATGGTCGGCTCACAGCCCGAGCAGCCGTGCCGCGTTGTCGTGGCAGACCGCGCGCAGCCAGCTCACGCCGAGGTCCAGGCGGGCGAGGGCCTCGAGCTGGTGCAGGTAGGGATAGGGAATGTTGGGGAAGTCGGTACCCAGCAGGATCCGGTCGGCCGCCGCGGCCAGCCGGGGCCGCAGCGACGCCGGGAACGGCATCAGGCGCTCGAAGAATTCGGTGAACGCCATCGTGGTGTCCAGATAGACGCCGGAGTGGCGCTGCATGAGGTCGAAGAACTCGCCGTACTCGGGCGCCCCGAGATGTGCGACGATCATGGTCAGCCCGGGATGGCGGGCGAGCACCCCGGAGATCGGCCCGGGGCCGGTGTACCGGCCCGGCGTCGGCCCCGACCCGCAGTGCACGATGACCGGAACGCCCGCCTCGGCCAGCAACCCCCAGACCGGGTCGAGCAGTCCGTCCCGGGGGTCATAGCCGCCCACCTGCAGATGCGCCTTGAACAGGCGGGCTCCGGCCTCGATCGCCTCGGCCACGTACCCATCCGCGCCTGGCTCGGGGTAGAACGTGGCGCTGTGCAACGCGTCCGGGGTCCGGGCCGCGAACTCGGCCCCCCAGGAGTTGAGCCACATCGCCATGCCGGGCTTGTGCGGATACGCCAGCGCGCCGAACCGGCGTACGCCGAACGCCCGCAGCAGGGCCAGCCGGTCCTGCTCGGGGCGCCGGTAGGCGACCGGCCAGGCCTGCCCCGCCTCGCGGCCGTGCTCGAAGTAGTTCCAGACCTTGTCCAGCACGTTGGGCGGCATGAAGTGCGTGTGCACGTCTACCAGGCCGGGCAAGCCAAGATCCCGCCAGAACGCGACGACGGCCGCTGACTCGTCCGCCTCGGCGGGCTCGCCGCCGGGGACGCTGCCTATCTCGCTGGCCGACGCGGACTCGCTCATCGGAGCGGCATCCGGGCCGCCAGCGTCCTCAGACTGGCTCGCCACAGCGGAATCCGGGCCGTCGACCCTCGCGAACTCGCTCGCGGCGGCATCCAGATCGTGCAGGCCGGTCACGCCTCAAGTCTGCCAGGGCCCGGCCGGGTGACGCGCTGGCCCATAGGCTGGGCCGGTGATCCTGGATCGTTTCCGCGTCACCGACCGCGTGGCGGTCGTGACCGGCGCGGGCCGCGGCATCGGCGCGGCCACGGCCGTGGCCCTGGCGCAGGCCGGGGCGGACGTGGTGATCTCGGCGCGCACCGAGGACCAGCTGGCCAAGGTCGCGCGCGAGGTTGAGGCCGCCGGGCGCCGCGCGGTCGTGGTACCCGCCGACCTCAGCGACCTCGACGCGGTCGCGGGGCTGGCCACCGCGGCCGTCGACGCGTTCGGCCGGCTGGACATCGTGGTCAACAACGTCGGCGGGGCCATGCCGCGGCCATTCCAGGCGACCAAGCCGCGGCACCTGACCGACGCGTTCCAGTTCAACGTGGCCACCGCGCACTCCCTCACGCTGGAGGCGGTCCCGCACCTGCTCGCTTCGCCCGACCAGGCCGGAGTGGTGATCAACATCTCCTCGGTCGTCGGGCGGGTCGCCGGCCGCGGCTACCTGGCCTACGGCACGGCCAAGGCAGCCGTGGCCCATTACACCCGGCTGGCCGCGGCCGACCTCGCGCCCCGGATCCGGGTCAACGCGGTCGCGGTCGGCTCGGTCGCGACCTCGGCGCTCGACATCGTGATGACCGACGACGCGCTGCGGAGCCAGATGGAGCAGACGACGCCGCTACGCCGGATCGGCGACCCGGAGGACGTCGCGGCCGCCGTGCTCTACCTGGCCTCGCCCGCGGGCAGTTACCTCACCGGCAAGGTCCTGGAGGTCGACGGGGGCCTGGAGCGGCCCAACCTCGACCTCGGCCTCCCCGACCTCTGACCCGCGCCCGGTTCGCGCTCGCTGCGGACCGGGTCCGCCCCCCTCAACGTCCAGCGGTGCCGCAGCGGGCGGGGCCGGGGGGTCAGGTCCCCAGGTAGCGCAGGACCGCGAGCACGCGGCGGTTGTCGGCCTCCGACGCGGGCAGGCCCAGCTTGGCGAAGATGCTGGCCACGTGCTTCTCGACCACCCCGGCCGAGACCACGAGGGCGTCGGCGATCCCGGCGTTGGACCGGCCCTCGGCCATCAGGGCGAGCACGTCGCGCTCGCGCGGAGTGAGCGCGGCGATGCCCTGGACGTGACGGGTGGCCCGGACCAGCTGGCCGACCACCTCGGGATCGAGCGCGGTGCCTCCGGCCGCGACCCGGCTCAGCGCGTCGGCGAACTCGGCCACGTCGGCGACCCGGTCCTTGAGCAGGTAGCCGACGCCGGCCGCGTTGCCTTCGAGCAGCCGGGCCGCGTACCTGGTCTCGATGTACTGGGACAGCACCAGCACCCCGGTCCCGGGGTGGTCGCGCCGGAGCTCGATGGCGGCGCGCAGCCCCTCATCGGTGTGCGTGGGCGGCATCCGGATGTCCGCCACGGCGACGTCGGGACGATGCCGGTCCACGGCGGCTAGCAGCGCGTCTGCGTCGCCGACCGCAGCGACGACATGGTGGCCGCGATCGGCGAGCAGCCGCGCCAGGCCCTCACGGAACAGCGCGGCGTCCTCGGCGATCACCACACGCAACGGGCGGGGCGCGGCCGCGCCGCGCTCCGGCGGCGAGGGCTGGGCGGGCGGAAAGCCGGTCATGCGCGCATCGGCAGCGTCACGGTGACCCGGGTCGGGCCGCCCGGCGGGCTGACGACGTCGACCCGGCCGTCCACGGTGCGCGCGCGCTGGGCGAGCCCGGACAGGCCGCTGCCCCGGGCCGGGTCCGCCCCGCCGGCGCCGTCGTCGCTCACCCGCAGCACCAGCACCGCGTCCCGTTCGGTGACCTCGACCGTGACCTGGTGCGCGTGACTGTGCTTGGCCGCGTTGGCCAGCAGCTCGGCCGCGCAGAAGTAGGCGATGGTCTCGATCTCCGGCGCCGGCCGTTCCGGCAGGGCCACGCTCAGCTCGACGGGCAGGGCGCTGCTGGCGGCCAGGGTGGCGAGCGCGTCGGCCAGGCCGTTGTCGAGCGCGGGCGGGTGGATGCCCCGGGCCAGGTTGCGCAGCTCGACCAGGGCATCCTTGGCGCCCTGATGCGCGGCGTCGACCAGCTCGCGCACCTGCGGGTCGGCGTCCGCGCCCAGCTTCTCCCGGGCCATGCCGAGGTTCATGGCCAGCGTGGCCAGCCGGATCTGCGTGCCGTCGTGCAGGTCGCGCTCCAGCCTGCGCAGCAGCGCGGCCGAGTCCTGCACCGCGACCGCCCGGCTCTGCTCGAGGTCGGCGACCCGCTGGGCGAGCCGGCCGGGACCGAGCATGCCCCGCATCAGCCACACGTCGGCCGCGGCGCCCGCCCGGGCCACCCAGGGCGCGGCCAGCACCATGGCGGCGCCTGCCGCGAACGCGGCCCAGGTCCCGGCGAAGGTGGCCACGCCGAACGAGCCGAACGGGGTGAGCACCCGGACCGGCTGCAGTACGGTGCCGGGCGGGTGGTTGCGGAACAACGGCCACCAGAACGGGTAGGTCAGGTTGGCCAGCCCGGCGGCCGCGAAGAACACCGCGTAGACCTCAACGACCAGCACCGGGAGCTTCGCCAGCAGGTACGCGGCGGCCCGCCAGCCGGGACCGTCACGGAGCATCGCCGCGGGCCGTCCGAGGACGCCGCGGCCCCGGCGGGCTGGCGGAGGCGCGGCGACCTGTTCGCCCAGGACGCTCGCGGCCAGGCGGCGATGGACCGCGCCGAGCCACCGGGCGGCGTGCGGCAGGATGATCACCAGCGCCAGCAGGATGACGAACCCGCCGAGCAGGACCGGCGCCACCCGGGCCGGCTGGGCCCCGGACGCCGGGATCGACGGCGCGGCGCCGTACGCCAGCAGCCGGACCGCGATCAGCAGGCCGGACAGCGCCAGCGGGAACGCGAAGACACACAAGCCGAGCGGCACCTCGATCAGGCAGAACAGCAGATCGCGCCGGGTCCGGGCGGTGAACGGCGCCCGGACGGCCGCCGCGGCCGCCGCGGTGAGCGCCGTCCCGGCGCGCAGGGCGCTCGGCACGGGCGGCTCGCCTGTGTCTCGGGTCACCGGGCCGGTGCTGCCCATGGATTCCATTGTCCGTCCGCCACGCTCATGCGTCGCGCCGGGCGAACAGCCACCAGCCGATCCCGAGCGCAGCCGCGGCGTACAGGGCCAGCACGCCCAGCCCGGCCCAGGCGGACAGGAAGTGCGGGCATGGCCCGCCGGGCCCGCAGACCTCCGGCTTGGTGGTGCTCAGCGAGTTCCCGACGATGAAGATCGGCAGGTAGGCCGCGGCCCCGTGGCTGACCCCGCCGACCGCGGCCGGGGTCACGTACAGGCCGCCGACCACCACCGCGATCGCGGCCGCCGAGTGCCGGACGATGGCCCCGATCCCGAGGCCGAGCAGCCCGATCAGGCAGAAGCTGGCACCGGACAGTGACACGGCGCGCAGGACCCCGGGCTCGCCCAGTGTGGGCGCCGCGATGCCGTGCCGCAGCGCCGCGCCGCCGGCGAAGAACGCGATGAACGAGGCGGCCTCCCCCACGAGCAGGGCCATGGCCCCGAACACCGCGGCCTTGGCCGCCAGTAGCAGCGGCCGGCGCGGAGCCGCGGCCAGCGTGGACCGGATCATTCCGGAGGAGTATTCGCTGGTCATCGTCAGCACGCCCAGGACGCTGGTCAGCAGCAGGGCCGGGATGATCCCGGCCAGCGCGTTGTTGGTGAGGTCTCCGGCGGCGTTGCGGGTGTTGATCCCCACCGCGACGCCGACGCCGATCGCGCCGACCACGGTGAGCACCAGCGTCCACCAGGTGGAGCGCAGGCTGCGCAGCTTGATCCATTCCATCCGGGTCACGTGCCGGAACCGGTAGCGCCCGGCCGGCACGCGGGCCCTCAGTGCCGTCATCGTGAGCCTTCCTTCCACGCGGTGGCCTGCGGCCACGCCGCCCGGTACTGGGCGCTGGCGCCGGTCAGGTCCAGGAACGCGGCTTCCAGGGACGGCGCGCCGGCCGACAGCTCGGCCACCGAGGTGTCGGCGAGCAGCCGTCCCCGGCCGATGACCACCAGGTGCTCGGCCATCTGCGCGATCTCGCCGATCAGGTGGCTGGAGACGAACACGGCCCGGCCCTGGGCGGCGAGCGACCGCAGCAGCTCGCGGATCCAGTGGATCCCGGCCGGGTCCAGCCCGTTGACCGGCTCGTCCAGCAGCAGCGCCGGCGGGTCGCCCAGCAGCGCCGCCGCGAGGCCGAGCCGCTGGGCCATGCCGAGGGAGAACGTTCCGGCCCGCCGTCGCGCCGCGCCGGCCAGGCCGACCAGGTCCAGCACCTCGTCCGCCCGGCGCCGGGCGATGCCGTTGCTGGCCGCGAGGGCGGCCAGGTGATCGCGGGCGCTGCGGCCCGGGTGAAACGCCCTGGCCTCCAGCAGCGCCCCGACCTCGCGCAGCGGCCAGCGCAGGTCGCCGAAGCGGCGTCCGCCGACCCGGGCCTGGCCCGCGTCGGGTGCGTCCAGGCCCAGGATCAGCCGCATCGTGGTGGACTTGCCCGACCCGTTGGCCCCCAGGAACCCGGTCACCATTCCGGGCCGCACGTCGAAGCTGAGCCCGTCGACCGCGAGCGTGGCGCCGTAGCGCTTGGTCAGATCACGGACCTCGATCACGACACTCCTTCCGGCCCGCGTGCCATCTGAAGATCACGCTATGAACGAAGGGGGCCCGGCGGAACGCGGTTACCGCCCGTCTTCGCCTGGGGGAAATCCCCCACCGTGCGAGCGGATCCCGGCCGGGCAAGTTGTTCGCGGCCCGTCCTTAGGGCAGCGTCCGCTGAATAACTTTCCCGCGCCCGGCCGGGCCGCCTGATCGCGTCGCTACGCTGTGGGCGATGCGGAAACCCGACGCTTGCCCAGCGCCATGAGACGATGGCCGCTCAGCCTGCCAGCCGGGCTGGCCCTGGCCGGGCTGGCCTGGGCGGCAACCGGAGCGTCCGCGGCCACCGCCGCGCCGGGACCGGCTGACCCGACGTCCTGGACCGTGTACCACGCCAACGCTGCGGGCACCGGCGTCGCGGCAGCGGTGACGAGCGTCCACACCGGCACCCGGGTGTGGACCTCGCCCACCGTCGACGGCGAGATCTACGGGGAGCCGCTGGTCTTCGCCGGGCGCGTCTACGTGGCCACGGAGAACGACACGGTGTACGCGCTGTCCGCGGCCACCGGCGCGGTGACCTGGTCCGCCCACCTCGGTAACCCGGTACCGTCCACGTCATTGCCCTGCGGCGACATCACGCCCACGGTCGGCATCACCGGCACGCCGGTCATCGACCCGGCGCGGGACGAGATCTTCGTGGTGGCCGACGAGCTGGTGAACGGGAACCCGGCCCACGTGCTGACCGGCCTGGCCACCACCACCGGCAGGACCGAGATGACCCGGGACGTGGACCCGCCCGGCGCGGACACCGCGGCGCTGCTGCAGCGCACCGGGCTGACCCTGGACGACGGCCGGGTGGTGTTCGGCATGGGCGGCAACTTCGGCGACTGCGCCAGCTACCGGGGCCGGGTCATCGCGGCCCCGGAAAACGGCGGCAGGCCGCGGACCTTCACCGTTGACGCCGCGCCCGACGAGTCGCAGGGAGCGGTGTGGATGGGCGGCGCCGCGCCGGTCGTCGACGCCGCCGGCCGCGTCTGGGTCTCTACCGGGAACGGCTCGGTCTACTCGTACTCGCACGCCTACGACGACAGCGACGCGGTGCTCGAACTGTCGCCGACCATGCGGCTGCTGCAGTACTTCGCGCCGAGCAACTGGCCCACCAACAACTCCCAGGACCTGGACATGTCCACGGCCCCGGTGCTGCTGCCCGACGGGCAGGTCATCCTCGCCGGCAAGTCCCGCATCGTCTACCTGCTGGACGGCTCGCACCTGGGCGGCATCGGCAGGCAGCAGGCCAGCCTCGGCTCGGCCTGCAACAACGACATCGACGGCGGCATCGCGCTGGCCGGCATGACCGTGTACCTGCCCTGCTTCAGCGGCATCATCGCGGTCCGCGCGACGGCGTCCCCGCCCGCGCTGCACCTGTTGTGGAGTTCCGCAACGGGCGGGGGCCCTCCGATCCTGGCCGCCGGGCTGCTCTGGACCATCGGCCAGGACGGCACGCTGTACGGGCTGGACCCGGCCACCGGCGCGATACGGCAGCAGGCGTCGATCGGCCCGGTGGCCAACCACTTCCCGACCCCGGCCGTGGCCGACGGGCTCATGCTCGCCCCGGCCGCGCGAAACGTGGTCGCGTTCGCCGCGCCCGGCCCGGGGACCACGCCCGCCACGCCAGCGGCACCGCCGACGGCGACGGCCACCCCGACCAGCCCTCCGACCAGCGTGGCCCAGCCGCCGGCCAGCTCGGGCCCGGGGCCCGGCGCGCTGGCGGGCTTCTCGGCCGCGGGCCTGGCGCTGCTGGGCGGGCTCGGCTGGTTGCTGTGGTGGCTGCGCAAGAGCAGCCGAATCTAGCGAGGTTCCGTGCGCTTCTCCTACGCCGAGTCGATGACCAGCCCGGTCTTTTACGCGCCGCTCGCGCGAGCCGCCGAGGACAGCGGCTACGACTCGATGGTGGTGCCCGACTCGATCTGCTATCCGGAACGGTCCGACAGCGTCTACCCGTTCAACCCCGACGGCACCCGCGAGTTCCTCGAGGACAAGCCGTTCCTCGAGCCGTTCTCGCTGATCCCCGCCCTGGGCGCGGTCACCGAGCGGTTGCGCTTCGTCACGTTCGTGCTCAAGCTCCCGGTACGCAACCCGGTGCTGGTCGCCAAGCAGGCCACCTCGACGGCCGTGCTTACCGGCAACCGGCTGGTGCTCGGGGTGGGCAGCAGCCCGTGGCGGGAGGACTACGAGGTGCTCGGGGTGCCCTGGGAAGGCCGGGGGCGGCGCATGGACGAGGAACTGGCCATCATCCGGGGGCTGTCGAGCGGAGGGTACTTCTCCTTCTACGGGGACGTGTTCCAGGTACCGGCGATCAAGCTGGCCCCGGTGCCGAGCGAGCCGGTCCCGATCCTGATCGGCGGGCACGGGGACGCCGCGCTACGGCGCGCGGCCCGGGCCGGAGACGGCTGGCTGCACGGCGGCGGAGATCCGGCGGACCTGCCCGGCCTGCTGGCCCGGCTGGCCGAGTTCCGCCGTCAGGAGGGCACCACAGGGCGTCCATTCGAAATCCACGTCATCTCCACAGACGCCTACAGCGTGGATGGTGTCCGCCGGCTGGAGGACCAGGGCGTGACCGACGTGATCGTCGGCTTCCGCTGGCCGTACCAGGTCGGCCCGGATACCGAGCCGCTGGCCGAGAAGATCGCGAAACTGCGCCGGTTCGCCGACACCGTGATCGCCAGGGTGAGGGCTTAGGCCCGGCGGCCGGGCGGGTTAAGGCATATGCCCGATGCGGGCGGCCGGATCTTACGGCGACGCTCAAAGCGTCAGGGGTAACGGAGCCCCTCTCCGCGAGGAGGAACCGACGCGATGAACAGAGGTCTGCGGAGGCTGGCGCGGCGGGTTGGCGCCTTGGTCGCCGAGTGTAATCACGCGCGGCGCCGGATCACCGTGCTGCAGTCGAGTCCCGACCACTACCTGGTGGCGCCCGGCCAGGCCCCCGACAGCTACCAGGAATTCCTCCTCCGCACGAGCGGCCCCCTCGACCACGAGCCCTCCGCCGCGGCCCGTTGCGGGCGGCAGATAATCCGTTAGGGACCGTGAACCCTTTTATCCTCCCCGGCCTGCCACGTGCTCTGAGCCCGATATCAACGGATGAAAGGGTTCGCTCCTCCAGGACTGCGCACAGGCGGGTGACCGCGGTGGTGTATGCGTGCGCCGGCGGGGTCCCGTAGCCCAGCACCAGCGCCTCGGGGTGCGCGGCCCCGGCCGGCCGGAAGCCGCGCATTTCCGTCGAGCGCGAGGCCGCGCGCGTCCGCGGCGGCCACCACATCCGCCTCGCCGCGGCCGGGCGGCAGGTGCAGCACCGCGTGCAGCCCGGCGGCCAGCCCGGTCACCCGCGGTCCGGGCCTGACCTGGGCGAGGGCGCTGATGAGCCGGTCGCGGCGGTGGCGGTAGCGCAGCCGGGACCGCCGCACGTGCCGGTCGTAACCGCCGGAGGCGATGAACTCGGCCAGCGTCAGCTCATCGAGGCTGCTGCCATGCCGGTCCGTGAGTGACTTGGCCGCCACCGCGTCCCCCAGCAGCCAGCGAGTACGACGCGGTCGCCGCGGAGTTCACACCCGACGAGGTTGCGGCGCTGCTGAGCCTGATCGTCACGATCAACGCCTGGAACGCGATCGCGGTCAGCTCCCGCGCCTGGGTCCCCGGCTCCTATCAGCCCTGAGAGAATCGTTCGATGACACAGCCCCACGAAACGCCCGGTACCGACCTGGCCGACCGTTTCCTCGCGCTGCACCGCCCCGGGCGGCCGCTGCTGCTGCCGAACCCGTGGGACTCCGGGTCGGCCCGGATCCTGGCGTCCCTGGGCTTCGAGGCGCTCGCCACCACCAGCAGCGGCTTCGCCGCCACCTTCGGCCGGCCCGACGGATCGGTCACGCGGGACCAGGCCATCGGGCACGCCGCCGAGATCGCGCGGGCGACGCCGCTGCCGGTGTCGGCCGACCTGGAGAACGGCTACGCGGACGACCCGCAGCAGGTGGCCGCGACCGTGACCGCAGCCATCGAGGCCGGGCTGGCAGGCTGCTCGATCGAGGACTTCAGCGGGCGCGACGACACCCCGATATACGACAGCGCGCTGGCCGCCGAACGCGTGGCGGCGGCCGCGGAGGCGGCGCACTCGCGGCCGCGGCGGCTGGTGCTGACCGCACGCGCCGAGAATCACATCCGCGGCCGCGACGACCTGGCCGACACCATCGCCCGGCTGCAGCGCTACGCCGAGGCGGGCGCCGACGTCGTCTACGCCCCAGGGCTGACCCGGGCCAGCGACATCCGCGACGTGGTCCGCAGCATGGACCGGCCGGTCAACGTGCTCGCGCTGGCCGACGCGCCGCCCGTGGCCGAGCTCGCCGACCTGGGCGTGGCCCGGATCTCGGTCGGCGGTGCGTTCGCGTTCGCCGCGCTGGGCGCCCTCGTCGAGGCGGCCCGCGAGCTGCAGGACACCGGCAGCTACGGCTTCTGGCGCAACGCCGCGATCGGCAGGCAGGCAGCACGCGCCGCCTTCCCGTCCTGACCGCGTTGCGCTGGGCCTGACGGCCGCTCAGGACGGCAGGCGGAACCGCGCGCAGAGAGCCTTGTGATCACTGCCCGCCACCCGGTGCACGGACGTGGCGAGCACGGCGCAGCGCGGGTCCACCAGGACGTGGTCGAACGCGAGCAGGGCTGGCCGTCCGCGGGGCTCCGGCCCCCAGGTGGGTACCAGTCCGTGGCCCACCTGGCTGGCCGCGTCGACGTGGCCCAGGCGCAACAGCCGGCGGAACTGCGCATGGTCGAGGGTCGCGTTGAAGTCGCCGGCCAGCACGACCGGCGGATCGCCGGCCGGCGGCAGCGCGGCCAGCTCGGCGCGCCAGCGCGGGGCGGAGGGCAGGTTCCACGGCGGCATGGGCGGATGCGGGTGCACGCAGACCAGCTGCACGGCCTGCCCCGACGGCAGGTCGAGCCGCGCGGTGGGCTGGGAGGCGTAGCTGGGCCCGATGACCAGGCCATCGCGTAGCGAGTAGCGCGCGTAGATGCCGCTGCCCCGGTAGCGGTACTCCTCGACGTCGAGCATCTCGTTCGGCAGCAGCTCGCCCAGCCCGGCGAGCTTCAGCCGGCTCACGGCGTCGCCGGTGAGCTCCTGCACGAACAGCACGTCAGCGGCCGTCCGGCGGACAAGCCGGACCAGGCCCTCCCCGGCGGCCCGGCCGTACTGCAGGTTCACGGTCAGCACGGTCAGCTCGGGCCCGGCTGCGGCGGGCGGACGGCGCGGGATAACGCGGGGGGCCACGACCGCGGTCAGGGCCGCCGCGGCGAGCGCGGCCGTCGCCGACGGGCGCCTGCCCCGCAAGCCCAGGGCGGCCAGCCAGGCTGCGGCGGCCGCTTGCGGGGTGAGGGACAACAGCGGCACGGCGACCCGCTCCAGCGGGCGGAAGCGGTCAGCGGCCGTCAGGCGGGCGGTCGCCCAGCCGGCGACACAGCCCGCGACGGTCCACTGGAGGCGCGGGGAGGGCATTGCCTCATAGTGGCATGCTCAGCGCCGGAATTGGTCCGCGGACCCACCCTCGGCCGCGGTCCGGGCAGGCGGTCTGGGTCGGCCCGACCCGCGGGTCAGGGAGTCCAGTTGGTGGGCCCATCGGTGCCCACAATGCTGAGGCGGGCGTGCGGTGGGTTCGGCGAGTAGTACGGAAGCAGGCGGTCTCGCTGGAACTGCGTGCGCCACATCTGCGGCACCGCCGGCCCCTGCGCGGGCAGACCGATGGCCGCCATGACCATGAGCACGCCCGCGCAGCCGAACACCATGTCACGCAGGATCTCGTTCCTCATGTTCTTCTGACTACCAGAAGCGGCCTGGAGTGCCACCCCTTTCGGCAGATCGGGGGGTGGCGCGGCCGCGGAGACCGCGCGGGCGCCGGGTGTCCCGTGGCCCGGAGCGGCAGCGGAGGTGCGCGGGCCTGCGGCGCCCGGCTACCGCGTCGCCCGGCAGGATACGGCCGCATCCGGCAGCGTTCATACCCGGGCGCTAGGCTCATCCCGATGCGAGGGCAAGCCGGGCATGAGTGATCGGCTGATGGGCCGGTCAGTGCCAGACGATAGATCCGAGGGGGATTCCCCGAGCGACGCCGACCTCTCGGCCGTCCCGGGAAGCTCCGAGCCGTCCGCAGCACGCGGGGCTCCGTCAGCGCACGTCCCCGCAGGCGACGAGTCGAGCGGCGGGACCGCGGACGACGGAGCCGGGGACGACGAGACCGGCGCCGGCACGGCGGCGTCGGGGAAGGCCGCCTCGGACGGCACGAGCCGGACTCCGGCCCGCTCGCGGCGGACGCGGCGATCGCTGTGGCGCGAGCTGCCCGTCCTCATCCTGATCGCGCTAGTGATCGCCCTGGTGCTCAAGACGTTCGTCATCCAGGCGTTCAAAATCCCGACCGGGTCGATGGAGAACACGCTCGAGATCGGCGACAAGGTCCTGGTCAACAAGCTCATCTATCACTTCCGCAGCATCCAGCCGGGCGACATCGTCGTGTTCGACGGCGCCGGCTCATGGGACCCCCGGCCGGCTGCCTCGCACCCGAGCTCTGACCCACTAGTCCGCGGCTACGACGCCACGCTTGGGCGCCTGATAACGGCGGTCGGCGGGCTGTTTGGCACCGACCCGGGGCAGACGGACTACATCAAGCGGGTGATCGGCGTGCCCGGCGACCGGGTGGTCTGCTGCAACGCTCAGGGCCTGGTCACGGTCAACGGAGTGGCGCTGCACGAGCAGTCCTACCTCTACCCGGGCGCCATCCCCAGCGACGCCCCGGCGGGCTACTCAGGCCGCTTCAGCCTCACCGTACCGCCCGGCCGGCTGTGGGTGCTCGGCGACAACCGCGCGATCTCCGCGGACTCGCGCCTGCACGAGAATGACCCAGGCGCCGGGACCATCCCCGAGAACGAGGTCATCGGCCGGGCATTCATGATCGTCTGGCCGGTGTCGCGCTGGAGGATCCTCCCGATCCCGTCCACGTTCCAGCAGCCCGGGATTGTCTCTCGCGCCTCCGCCGCGGCCCTGCGGCCCGGCGAGGTGCTGGCCGAGCCTGCGGCACCGTTCCTCCCGCTGGCCGCGGGCCTGACCGGAGCCCTGCCGTTGACGTGGCTGCAGCGCACGGTACGCCGCCGTCTGACCAAGGCCCGCCGCTCGGCGAGCGGCTAACGGGCAGGGGCGCTCGCCGAAGCGCTGGGCGGCGTTGCCCGGGGGCGCTCGAAGGCGGGAAGGGGGCTGCGCGGCGGCGCGACGCAGGTCCCGGCGCCGCTCTGATGATCATCGGGGCCGCTCGATGAGGCAGACTAGAGCACTGTAGCACGAACATGTGTTCTAATAGAGAAGGCTTCACAGCGTGTCCGTTAGTGTGTTCTAATTAACCCCATGTCCCAGCTAGGTCATCCTCCCAGGTCACGACCGTATCGTGCTCTGGAGGCCGCGGAAGGCGGGTTCGGCAGAGCCATGGCCGCGGTCCGCGGTCGGTCCGCGCAGGAGAGCAGGCGTCACGACCTGTGCGTGAGCGTGGCCGGCGCCCGGCGGGCGCCACTCCGGGTGGGCGCCGGCCACGTGCTCCCGGCGCATGGCCCGCCCGGGCCGCACGGTCCGCCGACGTCCGCCCGCGCACCGTGCTGATAACCCAGCCGACCCGGGCCAGCGCAGGCAGCTCCATCCCGGGTCCGGTCTCGTGCTAGAAGGTGAAACAGGTGAGAGTGAACTCCGAACACTCGGTCCGCCACAAGGGTCCGCGTCTGGCTGACCTGAAGAGCAAGACCGCGGAACTGGAGCGCGAGCTCGACGACGTCCGTATGCTGCTGCGGGGAGAGGTCGACCAGCCCTACGACGGGACCTCGTATTACGGGCCGGGAGGCTCGCCGAAGTCCCGCACGGAGACGCTCATAAACCTGGGCCGGTACAGCTCCTACCGGAACGGGCTGTCGCGCAGACAGTGGGCCACGATCGCTTTCGTGATCCTGGCCGTGTTCCTCATCGTGCTCGTCCTCCTCCTGTCGGGCGGCGGCGCGTCGTGGCCGGCGAGCGTGGCGACGGTGCAAAGCCAGATCACCAAGGCGTGCCAGAATCCCGACGTCGTGTCCGAGCCGGACCAGGTCAACTTCGCCTGCAACCAGGCGACGCGGCAGGTCCTGTGGGTGTTCGCCCTGATGACCAGCGGCGACAACGCCAACTTCAACGACCCGGCTAGCGGCCGTCTCGGCCTGGAGCCCGTCACTCCCGCCTTGGGCGGACAGGTCGCCTGGTCGCTGAACCTGCACCATCCCTACAACCCGTTCAACCCGCTGGACAGCCTGCAGGTCGCGGCGCGCGCGATCAACAGCATCATCGGCGGCGCCACCGTGATCGGCACGAACGGCAAGTCGCTGATCCAGCCGGGCCTGGAGGGCAGCGCCGCGAACTGCCTGCGGTACACCGGATCCGCGGCGCTCGCCGCGCATGATGGGTACCCACCGCTGTGCGCCAGGCCGCTGACCAGTGTGGCCGGCCAAGGCGCGCTCGTGGCCGACGTCTACCAGCGGTGGATGGTGGCCGCGGCGCCGGGCGAGGCTCAGGACGCCGCCGTGCTGTTCGAGAACTCGAATGACCCGGGGAATCCCCAGGTGCAGGCCATCCTCCGGCAGCTTCCCGGCGGAAAGCGGTCATCGTGATCTGACCCGGCCGGCAGGCCACTCCGATTACGACGGCCCACGTGAAGCAGGAAAGGAGGTGAGCTCGTGATCCCCGCAACCAAACCGCGCTGGCAGAAGATGACCGCGCTGGTGAGCCTCAGCGCGAGCGGGACCATAACGGGATTCTCGTTCGTGCCGAACACAGCAGCCGACCTGACGTCGCCGGCCAGCATGCCCATTCGCCTGATGGCCCTGGAGCAGTCGGCCGCCACCACGGCGCCGACCAACGATGCGGCGCTCCGCTCGGCGATCGTCAACGTGGCCGGTTACTACCTCCGCATGGCGCAGAACAAGACGCCGGCCGAGATGGAAGCGATCATATGGCAGCACGACAGCCTGGACGGCGTCGACCACGGGGAATCATGCGCGGCGTTCGCCAGCATGACGCTCGAGCTGGGAGCCCAGGTGGTCGGCCAGCAGAGCTGGGTCACGGGCGGCACCTCCTATCCGTGGCCGCTGCACCAATGGGCCGACGTGCGGGTGGACCCGAACCCCGACTCGCTCAACATCATCTCGGTGCTCCAGGACGCCGAGGCGCACGGCCGGTGGCACCCGCTGGGCGACGGCTACGTGCCGCAGCCCGGCGACTGGGTGCTGTTCGACGGGCACGTGGAGGTCGTGACGAAGTACGCCGGCGGCGTCCTGTCCACAATCGGCGGCGACTCCCTGCCCAACTTCTCGGTGAACGCCCACCAGTACAGCGCTCCACTCGGCGCCCAGGGCGTGGTCGGCTTCGTCAACAACGGCGACCCGGCGCCGGCCGCCGCAAGCGCCTCGGGAGGCAGCAGCCAAGCGCAGGCTCCTGCGCCGGCGAGCACCACGCCTATCCCCGGAGACCCGGCCGCCGGCACCGGGCCCTCGACCTCGGCCCAGCGGGGCGCCACCACCTCGATCCCGGGCCTGCCGACGGCCGCGGCGGGCCAGGGCGCCCAGCCCGCGAGCCAGACGACCCCCCGCGGCCACTGGCATGCCACGCACGACGCCACCACGCCGGGCCAGGCCGCCACCGAGGCGACGGCCACCGCCGACGTGCCCGGCACTAACGACTACGGTCGGTCCGGCTCGACAGCGACGGCGGCTGCGGGCGAGTCGGCGATCCCGGGGCTGCCGGCTACTGCGCACGGCGCCGCCGGACCGGCGTCGTCGTCGCCCAACCCGTACCGGAGGCACCGGGCCGCCGCCAGTACGGTTCCGGCCCAGGCCACGAGCGCGCAGCAGGCCTTTATCAACGCGATCGCACCGGGGGCCTTGGCCACCCAGCGCCGCTACGGGGTCCCGGCCGCGGTCACCATCGCCCAGGCCATCGACGAGTCGGGCTGGGGGCAGAGCGCGCTCGCGGTCAACGACCACAACCTGTTCGGCATCAAGGGCACCGGCCCGGCCGGCAGCGACATCCTGCCGACGGAGGAATACGAGAACGGCCAGTGGGTGACCATCAACTCGGGCTTCCGGGTATATCACAACTTCGCCGAGAGCATCCAAGACCACGGTGAGCTGCTCGCCACCAGCGGTTACTACACCCAGGCCATGGCCGACCGCAGCGACCCGGACGCGTTCGCGAGCGCGCTGACCGGCGTCTACGCGACCAATCCGGAGTACGGCGCCGACCTGATCCAGCTCATGCAGCAGTACAACCTGTACCGCTACGATGCCGCCGCGCCCGCCGCGCAGTCCGCGGCGCGCCCGGCCGCGACGCCACGGCCGGCGCGTCCAACGGCCTCATCCCGGACGGCGACCACGACGCCGACCGCGCCGTCACCAGCGCCCAGCGGGCCGCAGCCGTCGCCGAGTTCGCAGCCGTCCGGCCAGCCGTCGCCGTCCCCGACGGCGCCCCAGCCGACGCCGGGCGCGCCCCAGCCGACGCCCACCGGTCCCGAGCCGTCGGCCACGAGCCCTGGGCCGTCACCGACCGCCGCTGACCCCCCGGCTACTGCGCAGGGCTCCGCAACCACCGGCACGGGGACGTGGCCGGACCCGGCCGGGCCGATCCCGGCGGACGGAGCCGGATCCACTTCGATACCCGGGTTGTGGCCAACTGCGCCCGGGCCGTCCGGCATCGCGCCTGGGCCCTCGCCCGCCGCGCCGAAGGCCCGGACTCAGGCGCGGCCGCGCTCGGGCGCGCCGACACGGTCGGCCCCGACCGCGGAGCCAAGCACGCAGTCGTACTCGTACCAGCATCTGTCCGCATACATGTCGCCGATCCAGACCACCGCGGCCTTCCGGCCCGCGCCGGCGGACGACCGGGCGACGATGAGCTCCCGCGCGGCGGTGCGCGACCAGGCGACCGGGAGCTTGCGGCCCGCGGCCGCGGACGACCCCGCCACGATGAGCTTCCGGGCGGCGGGCGACCGGGCGACCGGGATCTCGCGGCCCGCGGCCGCGGACGACCCCGCCACGATGAGCTTCCGGGCGGCGTCCTTCGACGCGCGGGCGACGGGGAGCCAGGGCTCGTCTGCGGACGAGCGGGCGACCATGAAGCTCGGCGCCCGCAAGCGCCGGACGAGGCCGGCCTCCTACCGGCCGCATCTCCCGCCGTCGGTGAAGAACTCGTTCGCCTCGCAGGCCAAGGTGCCGCTCGTGCGGGCCGAGCTGCTGTACCGCGAGGTGGCCAGCCGGACCGGCATCCCGTGGCAGTTGCTGGCGGCGTGCGACTGGATGCAGTGCGAGGCGCGGCCGCGCCGCTCGCCGGTACACGGCGAGAAGCTCGGTGCCGTCAACCTCGACGGCACGGCGTACCGGACCAAGTCGGCGGCGCTGGAGCGGTGTGCCTACGACCTGATCGACCTGGCCGCGGGGGTCTACGGCATCGACCTGACCGCCCGGGGGGTTCTGTCCGTCAGCGAGCTGGCCCTGGCCTTCGCCGCGTTCCGGTGGGGCGGGCTGCTCAAGCTGCACCACACCTCGGCCATGGAGTTCCCCTATTCGGTGGCCGGTCTCACGTTCGAGCACATGAACATGCGCTGGCCCGACATCGACGAGTCCCATACGCCGGACAAGCCGGGCGCGCGATTCCGCAGGCCGTTCGGCGCCGTGCCGGTGGTGCTGAGCCTGAACTACCCGGCCGTCGCGTAGGCCGTCAGCGTTAAGCGCAGAAGGAAGGTGCCCCTCGTGGTTCGAGTCCTACTCCTCCTGCTGGGCATGCTCAGCGTCAACCGGTCACGGCGGCCAGGGCTGGCGTCGCCGGTATCAGACGGCCCCTACGGACGCAGCGAGCCGCCCGGTGAGGCATCCGAGCTGAGCGGGCCCGCCGAGTGGGGCGAACCGGCCGACGGCGACCACTGGCCGGGCCATGACGACAGGCTGGCCGCGCCCCGGCCGGCGCCGTCCTGGCCCGGCGACCGCGGCGCCGGCCTGCCGGTGCGTCCGGTCACCGAGCCCGGGCGCCGGCCCCGCGCCGGCGCATCTCGCCGCGGCTCAAGTGGACCGTGATCCTGCTGGCCGCGGGCTGGATCTTCCGCCGGGCGATCGCGTCCGTGGTGCTTCTCGGCCTGTCTGCGGGGCTGCACCTGGTGGGCGTCAACGTTCACCTGCCGACGATCAAGTTCGGCTGGCCCTGGACGTCCATCACCGCCGGCACGGTCACCAATACCGACCTTGGGCCCTGGGTCCTGCAGCGGATCGAGGGCATCTCGAAGCCGGCCCTGGGCCGGGAGAACTTCACGTTCTTCTTCACCCACAAGGTGTCCAAGAACATCGGCCCCTGGCCGTGCTGGTACTCCA